>JAYQVP010000001.1:0-8518 GCA_038148515.1 Candidatus Poseidonia sp.
GAAAGGTCGCAAAACGGCCGTTTGAACCCCTCGCAGAGGGGGAAGAACATATAGGGATTCAAACAACGGATAGCCGAAGGGATTCTCCCTTCGGTGAACAACTTGACGTGCAAGTTGAACCTCCCGCTTGGCCCCTCCATCAGGGACCCCTCGTTGGAAGCAGATTTGCAAGCCCGGATTGAAGACGGACACCGTGTCTTCGCCGTGGGCGACGTGCACGGCCACCTCGCCACCTTCCGTGCCTTGCTCCACCGCCTGCGCCTCAAGCCGGACGACCGCGTGATATGTTTGGGCGACATGATCGATCGCGGCCCGGATTCGGCTGGCATGGTCGCTCTGTTGCGCACCCACCCGCAACTCATCGCCATCAAAGGCAACCACGAACACATGGCGGTTCAAAGCGTACAGGCGGACGGTTCCTTTGAGGCATGGGCGCCATGGATGAAACGAGGGGGAAAATCGACGTACGCCTCCTACATCGTTCAAGCCGAAGGCGACCTCTGGCAAGCCAAGCGAACAATGCTTGACGACTTCATTTGGCTGGATGCCTTGCCCACCCAAATCGTCCTCGACCGAATTCGGCTGGTCCATGCAGGGTACGACCCTCGCATGCCACTGGACATGCAGGGCGAGAAGGAATTGTTGTACATTCGAAAAACGTGGTTCACCCACGAAGGTAGCGTCGACCCGGCACGAACGGTGTTCTTCGGCCACACGACCACCACCAAATTGGGTGAGGCCGGTGAAGTGGCGTACGCACCAACCACACTCCCCGACGGGCGACCTGCTTGGGTGGGCCTCGACGTGGGTGCGTACAACCATGTCGCACCCGGTATCACGGCAGTGAACATCCACACCCTGCGAGAAATCAAGCAGCCTACCCTTCGCTGCGACCGTTGGTTTGAGCGTATCGACCGGAGAAGCCGCACCGCCAAGAACCAAGGCAGGGTGTGGAAGGGTGAAAGCAACATGAAGGAGGCTGATGTGGCCATCAGTTTTGGATTGACGGTACTGAATCAGCAACGCCAACACGGGCGTGGACGAGCACGGAAAGCGAAACGCGACCTTGAGCAGGTTGGCGTGGTGTTCCCGCCGAGCCTCGACAGTCCTGTTCATCATGGCCGCACCGCCAAAGGCCATCGAATCGTCCACCGGTCCCGTCCCCATCAATGGAGCATGCATGCACGTGGACCAACCGCCTTCCGCGTCTATCACCGCACGGGGGAACTCGAACCCATTTCGCTTCATCGTCAATGGCGAGCAAAACGCTCACCGTCGCGGGCGTGATTCCGGAATCCTGCAATATCGAGCCGTTTTTTTCATGCCAAAATGGACTGATGCATGAATGATGCACGGGAAACAACATTCAAGAGGGAAGAAGTCGTTTTGCCTGTTCATGGAAGCATCCCCTACGAAGCAACCTTCAGCGACCGCTCTGAACAACGCCTACCAGCGTGTGCTGGCCACACGGAAGGCCAATGCTTCGATGCTGAAGTGGAGCCTCCAATTCGCTGCAGAAGAAAAGGAGCGGCGAACCGGCACGGGCGTCACCTTGTATCTTCTTTGACGAGGCGGAGACCGAAGGTTGAATGCCGTTGTGACCACGGCGAGCCATGGACCCTGTGGCCTGGGACATCCTGTTGGCGGCGGGAACGGTCTTCCTCTTGGGCGCCATGTCCCCCGGGCCGAGCTTGATGGTGGTGTTGCGCAACACGATGATCGGTGGTCGTCGTCAGGGCGTCGCTTGTGCCTTGGGTCACGGCCTTGGCTTCGGCCTTTATGCTGGATTGGCGGCGTACGGCCTGATCGTGTTGCTCGAAGAGGCGCCCACCGTGTTCACAGGACTGCAACTCATGGGCTGCGCCTTGCTCGCATGGTACGGGTATTCCATGTGGACGGTGGAATCCGAGGGACTGTTCAGTGACGACCATGGGTCGAAGGCCCAAGGCTTCACCGAAGGTTTTGCCATCGCCTTCTTCAATCCTAAAATCGCGTTGTTTCTCGTCGCCGTGTTGGCCCAAGTGCTGGAGCCGGGGATGAATTTCACAAGCAAGGCCGCTGTTGGCTTGTTGGGCATGACCATCGACACGGTTTGGTACTTGGTGGTAGCCCTTGTGCTCACGGGTACGACCTGGTTGGACCGGTTGAAGCAGCACGCCGTCATTCTTCACCGATTGACGGCAGTTGTGCTCTGGGCCTTCGCTGCGAGCGTGCTGATTCAAGTTTGAACGAAATCGACGAATCGAATCACCGAATCGGGTGGCGAGGTCCAACCGAGCCCTAACCCTGCCGTTGCAGTTCATCGCTGACACGTCGGGCAGTAGAACGTTGAGCGGTTGTTCTGCACGAGACGACGAACAACCCCGCCGCACCCTTCAGCCATGCATGGTTGTCCTTCTCGGCCGTACACTGCGAATTGATGGGCGAAGTAGCCAAGCGTACCGTCCACTGCAGCGAAATCGTTGAGGGTCGAACCACCGGAAGCCAGGGCTTCCTGCAGCACTTCTTTGATGTGACCCACGAGGTTCACGAGGCGGGCCGTCGGTTCGCCGTTGGCTCGCACCAAGCCTTTGGCTTCCCGACGTGGGGAAAGGCCTGAACGGTGCAAGGCTTCGCAAGCGTAGATATTGCCAACCCCCACGACGGTGGCCTGGTCCAACAGAGCCGCTTTGATGCTGGTTGAACGACCTTTCAACGCCGTGGCGAGGGCGTGGGCATCCCACGGGTCAAAGGGCTCGGGACCAAGATGGACGAGCAAGGGATGGGTGGCTTCTTCGTGGGCTTGGAAGAGGTCCACGATACCAAAACGTCGCGGGTCGGTGTAGACCGCACGGGAACCATCGGTGAAGACGAATTCAAGATGGTCGTGACGACCATCGTATCCGGTGGTGTTGCCGAAGGAAGACACCGGCACGCCCCCGTTGACCGTGGCGAGCAAAGGTTGAGCGTGAGCGTCCGCCTCGTCGCTTGAAAACAGCGTGTAGCGGCCAGACATGCCGAGGTGAGAAAGAAGAACTCGCCCGTCGGAGAGGTCAATGAGGAGGTATTTGGCACGGCGTCGCAATCGGTTGACGGTGGTCCCTGCCACGGTGGCAAGGTCCTCGGGGAACGGGTAGCGCAATCCGGACCGACGAATCAAGACATCCTCGATAGTTTTGCCACCAATGCCGTTTTCGAGGCCTTGACGAACCGTTTCCACTTCGGGTAGTTCGGGCACGCTCACGCCCCCTCGTACCGAATCACGAACAAGCGATGGTGGTCCTCAAAGCCCGTCAGGTCGATGATGTCCTCCACATGGCATCCCGAGGCGTTCAGTTGAGCCCCAACACTGGCAAATAACGCAGCCTCACCTTCCCCCGTCCACCGTTCACTGGCGGCCTTGAGGGAGAGCAAACCCGTGCCACCTGGTTGCAAAAAACGGCGGCAAGCGGCGATGAAAATGTCCACCTGACCTGCCTGCGCTACGTCCTGAAACAACCATGGCACCTTGGTGGGCAACATTACACCCCACGCAGCGTGTTGGCGAGCGTCCCCCAGCACTGGTACGAGACCGGGGCGCTGCGCTGCCATGAAGGTCAAATCACGAAGGCAACGAGGGGCGAGGTCCACGCACACCAAGCGACCGTTGAAGCGATTGTTCGCTCCGCACAGGTGGTCGTACAGATGGCTGACCGACGTGCCGTGGCCCGCTCCGAGGTAGAGCACGGTGCTTCCCGGTTCGGGCAGCAAGGCAGCGGGGTCACCCTTGGTGCGTAAGAGTCCAGCGCCCAGTTTCGAACGAGTTGGGTCCCAGCGCCGATGTTCTTGACCCGAAAATCGCCGCAGGCTCTCACCGTACACGGCCGAACCGGGCACGGCGTTCTGTGTCCACAGGGTACGACGGTCCAACCGAACGCAGGCCGAGAGAGAACGCGGACCTCGTTGTTGACGCTTCTTGCCCCCACCCATGGATTCACCTCAACGGCGGGCGGGTGGTTGCTTGTTGGCTTCCCTCAGCGCCTCCACCTTCGCCTCGACCATCGCCACGTCCTCATCGCCCCACGGCTCGCCCTCGAAGGCATCCACTTTGGCCGCGATGCTGATCTTCCCCGCTAGCATACGAGCAATTTTTCCTCGGACCCAACGTGGCGAGCGACTGATCCACGGGTGCATGAAAATGTGGCCGTGCTTGGGCGGAGAGGCGCCCGTCTTGAGATGGTGGAAGAACGCCTTCTCTGCTCCCAAGACTTGAACGGTGCCCGAAGGAAGACGAGCCAAGCGAGCCCGACCGTGGGCTTCAACGCACAGACGAGCCGCCAACAAGGGACCGACAAGAGCGGAAACGGAGGGAAGGTGGTCCGTGGCGATTTCTCGAAGCGCTTGCTCCATACGGTCGAGTTTGGCATGCGTTTGCGCCGTGCTCTCTGCCCATTCTTGAATGGAGCGCCACTCCGACTGAGAAGGACGTTGGGCGGGAAGGTCGACCTCCATGGCTTGGGCAAATGCCTCCGGTGAATCGCTGCTCGCCACGGTGCGCACGTAGGCCGCTCGGTCACCGACCACGGTCATGGGAAAGAACAACCCTGCCCATTCGAGCAGGCGAGATTCCATCGTAAGGTGGCTGGCTCGCCATTCGTCGCTGCCTCGAACGAGATGCTCCAAGCGCCGGTCGGGGTCGCTGGCGGCAGCCTGAACGCCTTCAACCGCCAAACGAAGAGCGGCTTGGTCGGCCATCGCTTGCTCGTCCGCAGAAGGCAGCGGCCATAGGGCGGCGGGCAGAGACGGGTCACCGTGGACATAGGCGGTGGCATCGGGAAAGCGCTCCAACAGTGCCTGGGCCTCGGGAATGAGACGGCCGCTGGCCACGGTTCGTAACCGTTCCACAACGGCGTGTTCGGTTAGGTGCCCCGACCACTCCATGACGTCGATGAGGTGGCCGTTCTCATCGGCGACGGCCGCAGCCCGCCAATCGTACCATAACCACATGATGCGAGGCAGCGAGGGCTTCAATTTCACCCTTCCCCTTTCCTCATCGATCAAAGCCGATGAAAACGATGCACATGGGGACGGGAATGAGAAACCTCCTTAAGTACTAACAGACGGGATTTCCCTAATGTTTTGCCCTCAATGCGGTACGCTCTCCTTTCCAACCCCTGCTGGGGATATTTCCTGCACGAATTACAAGTGCGGCTACAACGGTCCTGCAAACAACAAAACCAAGATTGCTGGTAAAGAAGTGGACTTGTCCAAAGCCACCTCAAGCACCAAGGCCGCCTCGAGAAGCTACGAGGTCATCAGCGACGCCGATCAAATGCAAGGGGTGCTCACCACCGGGACCTACATGTGTCCGAAATGCGACGGTGTGGAAGTGTTCGCCTATCTCGAGCAAACCCGTTCATCCGATGAACCTGAAACCCGGATGCTGACATGCAAAGCCTGCAAGCACGGCTGGCGAGAGTACTGAGCCTCAGTAATCAGATTCCACGCGTGGGGCGAGGAAATAGACGACTTGGGCTGCACCGTCGTTAAAGGTGAACTCCAAACGAAGGGGGAAACTCTCACCGAAGCCCAACTTCACGGTGCCCAACGGACCGAACACCTTGGCCAACGGCACGAGGTAGGTCAAGGAGTATTGGCTGCGGGCAGGACTCTCGCAGTTGAGGGATTCGAGTTCGTCCTTGGCAAAGTTCACCGTGACGGAATCGGTTTGCCCCTGAACGTGAACGGTGAAGGTGTTGGCATCAATGCTGAAGTTAACCAAATCGCCGACTTGCTTGGCTGCACGGAGCGACTGAGCGAACAGTGCACCGTTGATTTCGATGGTGGACGGAATCTCGATGTTGGGCAGTTTGGGGGAGTTGACGGTGCTGGGGTCGAGGGGGCGAAGGTTGCGGTCAATTTTGCCGAGATTGAGCGTGAGCACGCCCGAGTTGGTGGCGTACGCCATCTCGATCATGTCTTCGGCACCGCCCAAGCTGATGAGGTCCTTCACCTTGCGAAGTTCCAACGCCAAGGCATCGTCCTCGACTTCCCAGGTGTCAAAAGCCGCTGCGTCCACGGTGATATCAACCATGGCGACGTGCGATGCATCCACGGCTGTGCAATGCAACTGGTGCTCTTTGAATTCGATGCGGGCGTCTTCAACAACGACCATCAACGTTTCAAAAATCTTGTTCATCAAGTCCTGACGGGCCGTGACGTTCAACATGAGTTCATCCCTCTCTGTTGAGAAGCCCTTCGCGACGGCTTATGAACTTAGCACAAACGCTAGCATGAACCCAAGCCTTCGTGCGCGGGGTTCAATGAAGTTTGCATTATCCGCGCATGGTGAAACCTATGAAACCGTTCAACATGAATTTCCATCTCGCCCTTGATTTCTTAGGGGGCGGGCGCTTCGCCTTCAGCATGAGCGAGACCTCTGGCACGGTTCCCGTCCTGCAAAAGGCAGACGGCACGCCTTTCACCACGGCGGTTCTCATCCCAACCATCAACAACGCTGAGGAATTGGATATCGTGCTGGGTCGGCTGGGCCAGCAGACCTACCCGCATTTCGAAATCGTGATTTCCGACTCCAAATCCAAGGACCACACGAAAGCCGTGTGCGAGAAGCACGGAGCGACGTGGATCGAAGACCCGTCTCGCAACCGAGCCGATGCGTGCAACTTCGCACTCAACCAAATGGACCACGACCTCGTGTTGTTCACCGACGACGACACCGTACCACCCCTTGATTGGGTGGAAAAACTGGTTCGGTGGTTCGACAACCCAGACGTAGGCGCCGTGGGTGGACCGAACTTTGCGCCGGACGACGACCCGTTTGGCGCCAAGTGCGCTGATGTGGCCTTTTGCACCAAATTCATGACCGCTGGCACCCGTTATGGCGCTCAACCCAAGGGTGAACTTGTGCCTATCACGCACAATCCTGGAGTGAATTGCGCCCACCGCATGGCGAACCTGCGCGAGGTTGGTTTCTTTGAGGAAGGGTGCATTGGAGCAGAAGATGTCGTGCTCGACGCCAAGATTCAGCGAGCGGGTCACAAGTTGTTTATCGACCCCTCCAATGTCATGCCCCACCGCCGACGTCGGCCCTTCAAGCCCTACATGAAGCAAATGCGCAACTACGGCTACACCCGAATGGTGGCGAACAAGCGTTGGCCTGAAATTGCGACGTGGTCGCATTCAGCCATCGGCTTCTTCCCGTGGCTGGTCGTTGCGGCCTTGGCGGCGATGGCGTATGGCGCCCTGTCCGGTGGCGCCGACCTCGACCTGTGGTTCACGCTGGACGGTGAGTGGGACGCATCTCGGTTGATGTTCCATCTTCCCTTGGGCATGGTTTCCTTTTACATCGCATTGGCTTGGTTAGGCGCCGCCATCGGCACCTCGCCGCACCGCTCGCTAGGAACGGTCTTCCTTGCTCCGTTGTTCGTGTTCTTGGCTCATTGGGCGTACGGGCAAGGGGTCAACAAAGCCTGGCGCGAGATTCGTCGAACCGGCGGTCGTGCTGGCGAGGGTGCTCAAATCGACGACCGCATACGAACCGCTTGACGGCGGAGACGCGGGCCTTGGCAAACGGCCCTCCATGCCTCCAGTTCTGCCGAAGGTTGATGGCGTCCTGCGCGACCTGAGCGTCATGGCCCCCAGCCGAATGGCGGAACGTCTGGCACAGCTGGACCAGCCCGACCACATGGGGGAAGGGGATGCGATGTGGATGTCGATTCGCCCCATGCTGATTCTCGGCAGATTGCTGATGGTGTTGTTCGTCATTGCCGTGGGCGAGATCTTTGACGAGGTTCGTATCAACGGATTGAGTATCGGTGTGTGGGCTCTCATCGCAGGTATCCCTCTCTTCTTGATGACGTCCATGGCCATCGTGTATTTCGATAACCGCTTTGCTTCTGATGATGCAAAACCAAACGATGGTTGAACGTGATTGGACGAAGAATGATATAACCGCAGAGCAAGTCGGTGCCATGCGAATTTCAGCATGGCTGTTCGCCTTGATGCTCCTGTTGACGATGAGCCAAGGGGCCTTGGTAGAGGCGAACTCGAGCAAGAAATTCAATGCGACGGCACAAGGATGCACCTGTCACGGAAGCACTCCCAGCATCACACCGTCGTTGACGGGTTTGCCGAGTGCGTGGGAACCCGGGACGACATACACCTTGTCCATCGGCATGTCAGGCTCACCCACCGTCGGTGGATTCAATCTCTTGGCCGACAGCGGGACGCTTGCTAACCCGAGCACCAACGCCCAAATCAGCGGGCAGCAAGCAACGCACGACGGAAAAAGCAGCACGTCATGGACGCTGGATTGGACCGCTCCTGTTGCCGGAACGGGCGATGTTGAATTCAAACTCGCCGTGTTGCATGGCAACGGCCAAGGCGGAAATTCTGGCGACCAATGGGGGAAATCATCGACCATCATCCCCGAAGCAACAGCCTCGAATACGCCACCCTCCATCACGGACCTCGTGATTTCCCCCGCGTTTCCCACCAGCGCAGAGGACCTCACGGCCACCTATGCTTACAGCGATGAGGA
>JAYQVP010000001.1:8618-162399 GCA_038148515.1 Candidatus Poseidonia sp.
CGTTTCCCACCAGCGCAGAGGACCTCACGGCCACCTATGCTTACAGCGATGAGGACGGCGATATCGAACAAGGGACGACCTTTGCTTGGTTCCTCAACGATGTGCTTCAGCCCGCCCACGCCCAAGCCGTGTTACCGGCATCTGCCACCCAGCGTGGCCAAACCTGGCGGGTCGAAGTGGTCCCAAACGACGGCACGAACACAGGTTCTGGAGCCAACGCCTCCGCCGAGGTGCTCAATGCTGCACCCCAACCGACGGCGTTCAACATCAGCGACGAGCAGCCCGACGATGCCGACGACCTGTCCTTCACCCTTTCAGCCAGCGACAACGACGGTGACACCTTCACCACCCATGTGCGCTGGCGCGTTCACGGTCAACCGATTCCCGAACTTGACAACGCCACGACCGTGCCCGCCATCGCCACCCGTGAAGGCGACATATGGGATGCACAGGTTCGCTTTGATGACGGCTTCAACACGTCCATCTGGTACACGACGGCCTCCGCTACGGTCGGAGGAGCCAACACCCCCCCTGTCGTTGCCGGCGTTTCGCTCCCCGCAGTAGCCTTCACCACGCAGGACATCGACATCACCTACACCGTAAGCGACGCTGACGGCGACGAAGTCACCATGGTGGAAACCGTTTGGATGGCGGACGGGGTGGAATTGGTGGAGGGCGAAGGCCTCAACCCGTTGCCAAGTACACTGACCTCCAAAGGGCAAGCCCTGCAAGCCATGGTTCGTGCCTTTGACGGATTTGCATGGTCAACATGGGCATCCAGCAATGTGGTCCTCATCACCAACAGCGCACCCACCGTGACAGCGACGAGTCTGAATTCGCCCTCGCTTTCAGCCAACGACGACCTTGTGCTCAACGTCACGTGGCAGGATGCGGACGGTGACGCCGTCGTGGTTTCTTCTGTGACCTACTTCGCCGACGGCGTTGAACAGCCCGAACATGCCAGCGCTGACCGAGTGGTTGGCTCAGCCCTCCAGCGCGGCCAGGTCTGGAGCGCTGTGGTGGAGATCAGCGACGGGGAAGACACAGCCACGGCCTCCACGACGGGTGTCACGGTGGTCAATGCAGCACCACAAATCACGGTGACGATGCCCGCATCGACCACGACCTTGACCCCGCTTTCTCCCGACATCACGGTCACCGACGCCGACGATGACGCCCTCTCGGTCGAGATTGACTGGTACAAGAACGGCTTCAAAGACAGTTCATTGCACCAATCACAAGGTGTTCCCGTGGCCAAACTCGAACCTGGACAAGAATGGAGGATGGTGGTCACGGTTTCCGATGGGGAGACCGATACGGTCGAGGAGAAGACCGCTACCGTGTCGAACCTGCCACCCGTCGCCATCATCACCCTTGTATCTTCCAACATTTGGCTTGCTGAGGAGACCGTCGTGTCGGCATCCATGTCAAACGACCCTGACGGCGATGCGCTCACATACCTATGGACTTGGGATGGCGGGCGTGCCTCAGGCGAAACCCTGCGGTTGGTGCCCGAAAGGGCCCTCATCGTCTCGCTAACCGTGACCGATGCGAGGGGAGCAAGCAACACCAGCGAACTTGAGTTGATGCCAGTGGCTGGCCCTTCCGTTAGCGGATTGGAAGCCGTTGATGAAGGGGATGGACGAGTCATGTTGCGTTGGTCGTGGAACGGGGAACCCGCTCAATTCAACATCGTTCGTAACGGAGACACGGTGGCGACGGTGAATGCAACGACCTACATCGACACACCACCCCTCAGCGGGACATTGGACTATGTCGTTCAACCGGTGGACGAAGAGCGAACCTACCAAGCCGGTGTTGGTGGCATTGCCACCCAAGTCTCGCCCCCGTTGGTTGAGCAACCCGGTCCCTCTGTCACGCTGGGCCTGCTGGTTGGAGTGGTAGCCTTGTTGGCTTCAGCGGTTATGCTTCAACAGAACCTGCGTCGAGGAGGTGATGCTTGATGGGACGCTGGACGGTGCTTCTGATGACCTTCGCCCTCTTGCTCTCGCCCTCGCTGGGTTCGGCGAACCCCAACGGCGTAGGAGGAGGAAACCAAGACATGCAGTGTGGCGGAGCCTGCCACGGCGATGCCGATCAGAACCGCAGTTCGGCAGCAACGGTCACCGTCGAGGGAGATACTGTGGCCTATCAAGGCCTGTTGACCAGCGTCTCTGTCACCATTGAAGGCGTGGAGACCAGCGCTTCGGGCACCCTTGGTGTGTTTTTGCTGTCGAGTTTGACCGGAGCCAACGACCTGCCCTCCGACCACGGGTGGGTGGTGCTGTCCAACAGCGAAGGGGAAGACGGCAATTACGTGGAGCGCAACGTGCCGTCGGGCACCACCGAACAAACAGTCACGTGGACCTTGAGAGCACCGCTTGATACGGGCACCTACACCCTGCACGGCGCCATTCATCACGGCTCCACCAACGGCGGCCAAGCGCCCTATTACGGTCAGTCAACCACACCGCTGACCATCAGCGTGGTGGAACCCCCCGAGGACCTCCCCCGTCTGGCTGAAGACTACCGACCACCCACCAGCCGCCTCTTGGGTGAGGACGCGCCTCTTTCCTTCCAAACAGCCTTTGTGACCGAAGCGACGGTGGAATACCGCTTGCAGGGTGGTTCTCCGGTGACCGTTCAAGCCGTCTCCAGTGGGGAAGACACATGGACCTTTGACCTGCCAGTTGCCCTCCAACCCTCGGTGGTGGAATGGCGTGTCACATTGGTGGGCGAGGGGCCTGACCAGGTGACGCCGTGGTTCCAAGTGCGCCAGGAGGCACCCGGATGGAGCGTTGATGAAAACGCAGCCTATGCACAATCTCTGGCGTTGTTCCTGACGATGCTCGCCGGATTCCTGGCACTTCAACATCGCTCGGCACGTACGGTTCAAGCGAAGCACGATGCGTTCAACGAACTTGTCCAAGGAGGTGAAGAATGATGGTCTCGAGCAACACGTTGCACGTGGTCAGCACCGAAGTCACCGTTGGCTCCTTTGCGATGGCCGGGCTGGCGTTCATGCTCGCTGGACTCGCCAGTCATGATTTGCTCGAGCGCCGCAGATGGTTGCCGCTTGCCGACCATGTGGGCCACTTTGCCCTCGCTTTTGGCATGCTGGCGATGCCTGTCGCCATCCTGACGGGCATTGCTTCCAGCCCCGGGGAAGGCGTTGACCACCCCGTCCTCATCAACAAGATGTTCCTCGCTTCAACCAGCTTCGGCTTGGCCTTGGGCGTGGTGCTGGTCCGCTGGCGGCACGGTAGCGTCCTCTGGGAAAACGAATGGAGCAAACGCTGGCAATCGTTGGGCGGCATGATGGCGGCTGGACTCACCCTCTTGACGGCCTCGTTGGGAGGAACCTTCGCACGGGGCGAATCCCTCCTCGACATGCTCCACTTGCCGTACGACCAGGTACCGCTCATGCCGGTTCTGTTGTCGATGGTGCTCATCGTTGCCGCCCTCGGCAACCTCTGGGTTGCGAGAAGCGAGGCGTGAACTTACAAGCCCGCCATGTCGCCGGTTTGGATGGTCCACTGGCTGGCGTACACGCCACCAGAAGCCACGAGGTCATCGTGAACGCCCCGTTCCACCACGGCGCCGTCCACCATGGAAAGAATCTCATTGGCGTTGCGAATGGTGGACAGACGGTGAGCGACGGCGATGGTGGCTCGACCCTTCCCCGATGAGAGGAGGTTTTCTTGGATGCGTCGCTCGGTTTCGGCATCCAGTGCACTGCTGGCTTCGTCCAGAATCAACAAACTGGGGTCGTTGAGCAAGGCACGAGCCAGCGAAATACGCGCCCGCTGTCCACCACTGAGTTTCGCCCCACGGTCGCCGACCATCGTATCGATGCCGTCGTCGAGGTCCTGAACGAATTCCCAAGCGCCAGCCATCGTCAACGCCCGCTGAAGTTCCTCTTCGCTGGCATCCTGATTGTAGATGACGTTGTCCTTGACTGAACCGTAGAAGAGGAATGGGTCTTGACTGACGAAGCCGATGGCTTCTCGCAACGAATGTAAGGTGTAGGACGTGATCGGTTGGCCGTTGATGAGCACCTCGCCGCTGTCGGGCGTGTAGTATCGCATGAGCAACTTCAGAATGGTAGTTTTGCCCGCCCCGGTGTGACCCATGATGCCGAGGAAGTCACCTTCGTTGGCCTCGAAGGAGATGCCGTTGAGCACCTTGATGGTCGTGTTCGGGTAGGTGAAGTAGACGTCGTTAAATTCAACGCTCTTGATTCCACCTTCAAGGGCCACAGCCCCGGGTTCGTCCACGATGGTCGGTTCAAGGTCCACTGCTGCGAAGACACGCCGAGCCGCTGCTTCGCCGCGTTGAAGTTGGTTGACGAGGATACCGAAAATGAACATCGGCATGGTCATCCTCGTGCTGATGAGCAGGAAGGTCACAAGTTGCCCTGTTGTGATGTCACCGGTGCTCGCCAGGTACCCGCCGGCAGTGACCAACAAGCCAAACGCGACGCCGGCCACGGCGTAAATCATCGGAATGAAGCGGTTGCGGTCCTTGCTGGCTCCCATCGCTTGGTCACGGTAGGCACCAGATTCGGCTGCGACTCGGTTGGCCTCCCACTCCTCGGCGTTGTAGGCCTGCACCACCGAGATACCCGAGATGAGGTTCTCGAGAATGGCGTTGATGTCGCCCGTGGATTCGCGTTGCTTGCGGTATTTTCGCTGGACGCGAGTGGAGAACCAATACACGGCAGGAACGATGAAGAGAATGGGGGCAAAGAGCACCGCAGCGAGTTTCCATGACATCAACACCAGAATGATGAAGGCCGTGGCAAAGGTGATGACGATTCGGATGATGGACGTCGAAGAGTCCGAGACGACATCCTCGAGTTGGTTGACATCGCTGGACAGCACCGACATGATTTGCCCCGTTTGGCGAAGGTCGTAATACGAGGCTTCCATGGCGATAAGCGAACGGGTGGCGTCCATGCGAAGGTCGTGTTGGATGTTGTATCCGAGCGTTTGCCATGCATATTCCGAGATGCCTTGGAAGATGGCGAGAAACAAGAAGCCGAGGAAGATCAGAATGCCGTACCCGTACGCAGGGTTGTCGTGAATGCCCGTAACCATGTCCTGGACGATTTGAGGACCAGAAAGGACGTCGGTGGTGAAATAGTCAACCGCTAAGCCAATGGCCACGAAGGGCATCAAGTCAAAGAAACGTGCGGCAGCGTTGGCACCGATGCCCGTCAGTACCCGTTTGGGGTATTTTTTGGCATAGGGCACCACGCGCCAAATCTGCCGACCCATGACCTCTACGTCACCCTCGCCCGACTCGGGACCCATCAAATCCTGTTGGGCGGCGGCGTGAGCCCTTGTCATACAACGACGCCCATGCCGCCGACTCTTGAACCCTCGGTTTCGTCGTTGAGACTGGGGGCGTGGAAGGAAATCTTTGATGAGGTTCCACGCCGTGGTTGAAGGTATGCAGACATCCTCGCGTCGCGCGTCCACCTGCCTCGTCGCCCTCATGGTGCTCCAAGTGCTTGCTCCGATGGCATGGGCCTCCCCAAGCCAAAGCGACATCAGCGTGGACACAGAGGCGAACCTTGAGCGCCTGCAACAACTGGGGATTTCACCTTCGGCTGACGCAGCGCATGGCTGGCTGGATTCAAGTCAAGCCGTCGGCCAAACTCATCTGCGATACCGCGACCTGCAATTGGTGGCTCCCGACCAATGGGAAGCACGGACGGGTGAGCAATTGCTCAGCGGTTTCCATGTGCTCAGCCACACCTACCCCGTCCCATCGGAGTGGTTCGGCGAATTGACGCAGGCCGGCATCAATTGCTTCTCCTTCCTTCCGCCAACCAGTTTCCACTGCGACCTCAACGGGCATTCACCCAGCGAGTTGACTCGATTGAACGTTGAAGGCGTAGCCGTCCTTGATGCTGTGGACAAGATCGACGACCAACTCGTTGCTGGCCTGCTTGGTTTTGACACCCTAGACGGCAACCCCTTCGTCAACCAAGCCGGGGCGATTGTCAACGTGGTGCTCTCGGGTGAAACGTTGCCCGCGGGCATGAACGACCGTCCAGGCATTGAGTTGGACTCTCACAGCGGACGATTTGTGACCCTCGCCCTCGCCCCTGAGGAATTGGGATGGTTGGCCGCTCAAGACAGCGTCGAGTGGATTGAAACTCGCCCGTTCTTCCAACTTGCCAACAGCAAAGGCATCGAAGTGATGAACGTGGATGATGTCTGGAGTTCGACGAACATGGCGGCGATTGACGCTACATGGGCAGGCCTTGACGGCAGTGGCATCATCGTGACCGTGGCGGATACTGGATTGGACAACGGTGTGAACAACACCAACATGCATCCCGATTTCCGCGACCACATCACGGGGATTCTCTCCTTCCCGCCCACCGCCGCCACCTGCACCGCTTACTCGCTCAGCCCGTGCGGGGACGACGCCGAAGACCTTCACGGGCACGGGACCCACGTCGCCGGCTCCGTGCTTGGTGACGGAACCCACAGCAACGGCGACATCATCGGTGCAGCGCCCGAAGCCCACCTGCTGTTCCACGCCATCGCCACGACACTCAACAACGGCAATGAAGCTCTGATCGGCATTCCAAACGACCTTGACGACCTGTTCAAACTGGCTTGGGCCAACGGGAGCCGAGTCCACACGAACTCGTGGGGCGCACCTGTTTCCGGCCAATACACATCGACCTCCATGCAAGCCGATGCCAGCGCCCGTACTCACGACGAGTTGGTCATCCTCTTCGCTGCCGCAAATGAGGGCGTTGACACGTCTCCACGCAACGGTGAGATCGACCTTGATTCCATGGGATCTCCAGCGACGGCTAAGAACGTCCTCACCGTTGGTGCCACCGAAAACGCACGTTCGAACATCACGTGGGTTTGGGGGAGTACGGATTATGCTTCACCGATTTCAACCGACAAATTGGCAGACAACCCCGAGGGCATGGCGGCTTTTTCTTCCCGCGGCCCGGCGGACGATGGGCGTCTCAAGCCAGATTTCTCTGCCCCTGGTACCATGATTCTCTCGGCCAAGTCACGCAGCACCTCCGACGTAGGTTGGCTAGCCCATAACGCCAGTTACACGTACATGGGTGGCACGAGTATGGCCACACCGTTGACCGCCGGTGCGTCCGCTCTGTTGCTTGAACACCTCATCGAGAACGAAGGGGAAAGCAACCCAACCTCGGCCCTGATCAAGGCTATTTTCACCGCCAGCGCCCACGACATGGCGGGGCAGTACTCATCATCGACCAACGGAGCGGGAGAGGCGGCTCCCAACAACCACGAAGGTTGGGGTCGAATCAACATGTCTCAAGCCATCAACACCAGTTGGCTTCAAGGTCACTCGGTGACCACGAATGCAGACCGAGGCTGGTCGTTTATCGTACCGGCTAATGCCGACGACATCAACCTCGCCCTGGCGTGGACCGACCCCGCCTCGACACCCACAGCCTCAACCAACCTCGTCAACGACGTGGACCTCGCCGTGAAAGACCCCTCTGGAACCTGGACCAACCTCAGCAACAACCTCGACAACCTGCGCGGTTTGACATTGGCATCCCCCGCTCAAGGCACATGGGAAGTTCACGTCCTCGGCAGCAACATTCCGAGTGGACCTCAATTCTTTGCCCTCGCCATGACTGGTGATTACAGCCTAACCAACCTCACCCAAGACTCCGACGGTGACGGATACATCGACAGCGCTGACGACTGCAACACGACGGCTGGTTCCTCAACGGTTGACCGAACCGGGTGCCCCGATACCGACAGCGACGGCTACTCCAATCCCGATGGTTCGTGGACGGTCAACGACGGTGCTGACGCCTTCCCCTCCGACCCCTCGCAGTGGGAGGACAGCGACTTTGACGGCTACGGCGACAACTCAGCGGGCAACGAGCCCGACGCCTGCGTCAACACGGCTGGCAACTCCACTGGCGACCGGTACGGGTGCACCGACACCGACGGTGATGGATTCTCTGACGGCGACGCCACATGGACGACGACCAACGGCGCCGATGCCTGTCCCAGCGTGTCCGGTCCTTCGGACCAAGACCGCAACGGTTGTCCCGACCAGGACAACGACGGCTATTCCGATGCCGATGCATCGTGGACCACCACCAATGGGGCCGACGCCTTCCCAACCGACAGCACGCAGTGGGAGGATTCCGACGGCGATGGGTACGGGGACAACCCGCCCCCTGCAACCAACGGCGACGGTTGCCCGACCACCAGCGGTACATCGACGCAAGACCGAAACGGCTGCACCGATACCGACGGCGACGGATATTCCGACCCTGATGCGACATGGACCGCAGCGCTCAACGGCGCTGATGCCTTCGCCAACGATGCGACCCAGTGGGTCGATGGCGATGGTGACGGGTACGGTGACAACGCCTCGGGCAATAGTCCCGACGCCTGCCCCACCCAATTCGGTACATCCACCGAAGCGGGGCGCTTGGGATGCACCGACACCGACGGTGACGGCTACGCCGATGTTGACGACGCTTTCCCCTCCGAAACGACCCAGTGGAACGACACCGACGGCGACGGCTATGGTGATGAAACGCTGGGCTTCGAGGGTGACGCTTGCCCCACGTCATCCGGAACCTCAACCCGAGATCGCTTCGGATGCACCGACAGCGACAGCGACGGTTCATCCGACCCCGATGCAAGTTGGACCGCCGCCAACGGCGCCGACATCGCACCCAACGACAGCAGCCAATGGTTGGACACCGACGGTGACGGCTACGGCGACAATCCTTCCGGTACCAACGGAGATCAATGCCCCCTCGTCAGTGGAACCTCCACCAACGACCGTCTCGGCTGTGTGGACACCGACGGTGACGGGTATTCCGACCCCGATGTCGTGTGGACCACCGACGATGGAGCCGACGCCTACCCCAACGACCCCACTCGGTGGGGAGACAGCGACAACGACGGGTACGACGATGGTCTGGACGACGATTGTCCAAACCTGTTTGGCACATCGCAACACGACCGTCAAGGGTGTCCTGACCAAGACGGCGACGGGTACTCCGACCCCGATGCAACCTGGGGAGTCACCGACGGCGCTGATGCCTTCATGACGGACAACACCCAGTGGAACGACACGGACGGTGACGGCTACGGCGATAACCCGGCTGGCACACTCCCGGACGCCTGCCCGACCACCTTTGGCGAATCGTGGCAAAACGGCACCTTCGGGTGCCCTGACGGCGATGAAGACGGGTGGTCCGATGTTGAAGACACACACCCCGACGAACCCACTCAATGGGCGGACAGCGATGGGGATGGTTACGGAAACAATCCCGGTGGGGTCGACCCGGATTCCTGTGTGAACACATGGGGCAACTCAACCCAAGGCAACCGATTGGGTTGTCCCGACAACGACGGCGACGGTTGGGACAACGTGATCGATGCGCTGCCGGATTTGGCCACCCAATGGCTTGACCAAGACGGGGATGGTTACGGTGACAACGCCAGCGGCCTCCAGCCGGATGCATGCCCCGGCGAAGCGGGTACATCCACCGTGGACCGCTTTGGGTGTCTGGACAACGACGGTGATGGGTATTCTGACCTCAACGATGCCTTCCCCAGCGACCCCACCCGATGGGTGGACAGCGACAGCGATGGTTTCGATGACGCTGAAGACGCGTGCCCCCTGAGTTCAGGGACATCGACCGCCGACCGTTTGGGCTGCTCCGATTCCGATGGCGATGGTTACTCCGACCCGACGGTCCCCGTCGGCAACGAAACGGGATGGAACGTCAGTCAAGGGGCAGATGCCTTCCCCGACGAGACCACACAATTTGCTGACGCAGATGGCGACGGGTTCGGTGACAACGCTACGGGCGTGGAAGCCGACGCTTGCCCGACACAGGCTGGGACGTCCACATCCGACCGCTACGGTTGTGTGGACACCGACGGCGACGGAACGTCAGATGCAAACGATGCTTTTGTCGACGAGGCCACTCAGTGGAGTGACGCAGACGGTGATGGCTTTGGTGACAACCTCAACGGAACCGAAGGGGACGCCTGTCCAACCGAGGTTGGTACCTCCACCCTCGGCGGCTACGGATGCGTGGACAGCGATGGGGACGGCGCTGGCGATACCGTTGACCTGTGGCCCAACGACGCCACGCAGTGGTTTGACAGCGACGGCGACGGGTTTGGCGATGAAGCCGATGGCACCGACGCAGATGCATGTCCTCAGGAGGCGGGAACGTCAACGAAGAACAACCGACAGGGTTGCGTTGACGAAGACGGCGACGGTTGGGCCGATGTTGACGATGCTTTCCCAAGTCAACGCACTCAACATGCGGACAGCGACGGCGATGGTTGGGGGGACAACAGTTCCCTCGGCGCCTACCGGCCAGACCATTGGCCAAACGATGCGTCACGGAGTTCAGCCGAAGCCTCCATGACCTGTTCACCAACCACATTGCGGGTGGATTTAGCGGCCAGCGGATGGTTCTCGTTCACGTGCTCGGTCAGCAGCCAAATGACATCGGCGTTCGCTGCCAACGTGGATTGGCAGACCACCACCAGCATTCTTGGTGAATCGTCAAGCCACCTGCTCACCTTCACATCCAACTCGGGCAACAGCCAAACGGTGACCTTCTCGGGCGAGGCCAAGACAACCGGCAACCATCAATTGTTGATGACGGTCAGGGAACCGGGTGCCGATCATCCGATGGACACCGTCACCGTCCTCGTCATCGCTTCGGATTCCAACGCCCCCGTTGAAGTGACTGAAGACAACACCGACGCACTCAGCACACTGTACGAACATCCTGCCGCACAGGCCGCCTTTGGCGTTCTGGTGCTCATCGTGTTGATGGGGGCGCTGGTGATGCGAGGCAAGAAAAAGCAGGCTCGAAACGATGCGCTACGACAGGTCCGAGCCGACGAATTCCGAGCACAACGCGGCATCACAACCACGCCGACTTCGCCAATGGTTCAGCGTGCAGAGCGGTTGCCATCGGAGCGCGTTCGCACCTCATCCATGTTTGACGAGTTCAAACGGCGCCGATGACGGAGTGGTGTCAACCGATTGCCTCAAAGAGGGGTGGCTGTTCGCATGGAATACCACACTGCGGATATGGTGAAGTGGTTATCATCTGAGGTTTCCAACCTTATGTCGTGGGTTCGACTCCCGCTATCCGCACCTTCCAACGCTGTCGTGTAGCGAAGCCAGCCGACAAACATCAAATGCTTCACCTGCCGTCTCTCCATCACGGAGCAATGGGCATGGAGATGGGTTTTGGTGCGTTGTGTTTGCTGACGTTGTGGCTCTACCTCCCAGGGTTTTTGGCCAACACCTTCGCGATGATGTGGGGCAAGTGGTTGCCCAAAACCGGTTATGGCCCCTGGCCCATCGACGGAGGACGTACATGGAGCGACGGCAATCGAATCTTGGGCGATGGGAAAACATGGAACGGCTTGATCGGCGGGTCGATGACCTCAGGAGTTCTGTGCGTCATCATCGCTTCCACCGTGACCATGGGCGAAGCCGCCACCGCGCTGAACGACGGCTCAACGGTGTTCGCTCACCCGCTTCTGGGCTCCTCCGGTGCTTGGTTTGATGTGGGGGGGCAAGCCGCCACCGCTTTCGTGTTGGGCACCTTCCTCGGCTTCGCCTGTTTGCTGGGGGACAGTGCTGGCTCGTTCATCAAACGCCGACGAGGTTTGAAACGGGAAGGCGAGGTTTCGAGCAAAGCGCCGCTGTTGGACACGCTCCCGTTTGCCATCAGCGTGTTCTTGCTGGGCCAACTCGCCCTCGGCTCGTCCCTGTTGGCAGACCCTGCCCTGCGCTTGCCCATGGTGGCACTGATTGTCATCACGCCCGTGCTCCACCGGTCCTTCAACCTCATCGGTTACAAAATCGGGTGGAAAGACGTACCGTATTGAAGCCGTGACCTGCACGATGGGCCAAGGCCTATGAAGGCCCGACTGAACCGATGACCATGGACCGACCCACGCAAGCGTCCGTTCGCGCAATGCTCCTTGTGTCCTTGATGTTCCTCGCTCCGTTAGCAGGTTGCTTCGGCGAAGACGAGGTGGCTCAACAAGACACGGACGCTGTGCTGACCATCGACGGCCGCCCGGCAAGCGAAGCGGTGCTGCGTGCTGGCGAATGGCACGACGTTCTGCTGATGGGCGAAGGCATGCGCATTTCAGCGTCAGCGCACGATGTGCTTCTGTTCGTGAACGGTTCACTCGACCTTGACAGTTCAGTCCCGGTCAACGGTGACCGCGTGCTGGTTCAACTTCTGACCACGCCGTACACCACCAACGTGGAACTCACCCTCTTTGACGACGAAGGGCGCAAGACCGTGTTCAATCCTCCAATTGAAAACGGCACACCCATCGTAAGCGGCGCAGCGTGGTACGAGAAAATGGAGTACATCCTCTGCGATGTCCCCTCCGATGACTGTGGCGCATACCAAGGGCGATGGATGGGCAGTCCAAATGCCCAATTCGAGCGTGCAGCGTCGTACTTCCAAGGGCATTTCGAGGGTTTGGGATACGACACGCACTTGATGCGGGTTATTGACCACCTCAATCCCACCCAGCCCGAGTCGCTCAATGTCATCGCTTGGAAGCAAGGGCGCTCGAGTGAATGCGTACAAGGTATGGGTGCGCACATGGACGTCGCCCCTCCAGGTGGGCCTCCGGGCGGAGGCACGACGGAGGGCGCCTACGACAACACCGCTGGTACGGTGACCTTGATGCTGTATGCCCAAGTTCTCGCCGAAATGGAAGTGGAATGCGACACCTTCCTGGCGCTTTGGTCCTCGGAAGAAGAAGGGTTGCGAGGTTCCAACGCTTTTGCAAACAACGATTGCGACGCATGCCTACCGCAAGACAAGGAACTTCGCTTCTACATCAACATGGACATGATGGGTATATCATGGCCCGCAGTCAAAGAGAACGGTGATCCCTTCCCCTATCACGCTTGGTCAGGTCCTGACAGCGACCCCGAGGTACAGGACGTGCCCATCACCAGTATTCTCGACTATGTGCATCGCGACGTGTTGGGTGCTCCGATGGATCTGCGCATCGACGGCACCTACGGTGCCGGCTGCGACCAGCATTGGGACGACCACAGCAATCTGGTCATGGACGTCCACGAAGACACCTTCGGTCGCTCCGACCACGTGACCTTCCGCAACCTCGGCGCTCAAACCATCTTCCATTTGGGGGCGTACGACGACGATTATTCAGCATACCACTCACCTTCGGATACGCTTGAGAACATGGTCGCCGTCGTCGGAGGGCAAGAAAATTTGGAGAAAAGCATCGAATTCGTCATGTGGGCGGCCTTCCTTGAGTTTGTTTTCGCAGACCAAACGCCCGAAATCCGCAACCTCAACACGTGAAACGAATCTTCATAGCGTTCATGCCCGGTCTTGAGCCGTGGAGGAAGTTGATATCAGCACTGAAACGCCCCAGCGTTTCACCTTCCTTGCCCACCCCGTGACGCTGGTGGTGTTCGGATTCGTGCTTGCGTATGCAGAGGCCATCCTGCTGATGCTTGCGGGGAAGAACGTGGTGGATGCCATTTGGCCCCACGCTGTTCGTTCACTTGAGTGGACCATGGCCATGCGCTCCTCATCCCTCCTCACCGCAAGCTTGCTCGTGATGCCCGCCACGCTCACCTTCCTTTGGCGCCAACACGTGTCTCGGTCCGAACCAACGCCTTGGATGGAACGGGTTCTGGTGGTGGGTATGGGATTCATTCTCGGATTGCTGTCCATTCATTTCGTGATGGACATCGCCTATCTTCGCGGTGCGTTTCTCCTTCTACCCACTCTCTTAGGGTGGTGGCTCGGGTGCGTACTGGTGGCCATTGGTGGCCTGCCATCGCTGCGTGAACCCGGAGACGACAAGGTGCGGTTTGGCCGCCTCAGCCACATTGCAGGGGTCTTTTTCGCAGCGTGGTTGGTGATGCCGGGTGTACCTGCTTTGGTCGGTATGGCTCCTTCGCCGCCCGATGCACCAGTCATGGGGTACGGGTCCACGCCTGGGCCCTATGACACGGTCCGCTTTGCTTCCCCCTACACCATGCCAGCCTCGGTCGTTGAGGTTCAAGGCAACCTCGAAGACGATGTGGCGTTCTCCGTCCACCTCACCTTGCCGGAACTCCCCGCCGACACGCCGCTGACCAGCATTCCGTTGGCCGTGCTCCTTCACGGCTTTGGCTACCCCGACGTCAACGCATACGATGCTTGGATTACGCACTTGTCGGCCAAAGGCATGGCGGTGGCGTTCATTCAGTACCCTTCTGACCTACGCCCGGACGGTCACGACTCGGTGGGTGAAACGGGACCCAACGGTCAATCCGATTTCCTTCAGCACACGTACCGCAACACCGCCATTCGAGCCGCTCTCGACCATCTTGCAGATTTGGCTCTGGGCGAGGCAAGGGACGTGAGAGTGGACGAAGTACTCGGCGAGGTGGTAATCGACCCCAGCACCTTGTGGACGGGAGGGCACAGTCTGGGCGCCGCCTACACCTTCCTCGTCCTCGATGAAGTCCTTCAGCGTGGTTGGGCTCAACACGGGCTTGTCGTAGCCCTTGAAGCGCCTGCCCACCGTCCCAGCCAATCCGAACTGCAACCCAACCTCAGCGGGCTGCCCAACCAGACCCTCGTGCAAATCAGCGTGGCTCAAGACGATATGAGCGTGGGTGTTTGCCCGGGGGCTTTTCACCAACAACAATTCAACCATATTGACAGTGAGCGAAATCAACTCATCGAAGTGCAAACCGACAAATACGGGTTTCCACGGCTCGTCGCCAGCCACTACATGCCCACGGACCCTGCACGGGACCGGCTGGCCGATTGGGGCTTTTACCGAAGGCTGGACGCTCAAGCGGATTATGCGGTGGCGTTGTCCCGCAACGACACCTTCACCGCCGATTTTGCGTTCAATTACCTCACCGATGAAACGATGCTCACCACGATGGGAACCTGGTCCGACGGCACCCCTGTCCTTCCCTTGCGCCTTTACCACGACGGGTTGAACACCGCTCAACGCTTTGCGACCTGTGAATGAGACACATCTTCAAAAGGCCCTCGGAGGAGTTGCGAACATGGAATCAGCGAAACAGGATGTCAAATCCCTGTGGAAGTGGATCGGTGGTTCAGCGTTTCTGGCTTCGATGTGTTGTTTCCCAAGCGTGGTTCTCGTGATGTTTGGTCTTGCCAGCGTCTCGAGTGCAGCCGCTTTGTCCAACGACCTGTATTGGGGGACCAACGGCATGGGCTGGTTTCGACCAACGTTGCTCGCTTTGAGCGTGGTGTTGCTGGGTATAGGGGTGGTGATGTACTTCCGGCGGGACGGTATTTGCACCCTCGACGATGTCAAACGCCATCGCAACAGGGTCATCAACACCTCGCTGTTGGCGTTCACCGTCGCCACCCTCCTCTATTTGGTGTTCAATTACGTCGTCCTCACCGAGGTGGGTATCGCCGTGGACCTGCCGTGGGAGAGCAGTCGATTCTGGACGTGATCAGGCATTGTTGCGTTGGGTCTTGCAGCCCACGCCCCAGTCTGGTTGGGCTTGCATCCTCACGCGAGTTTCTTCCAAGAGTCGGTCCTCTGCCGTGGATGGAGAGGGACTTGCCCCCGTTACTGCGAGAGCAAATTGGAACTCATATTCAAACCAATTTTCCAATTGAATAATTGATTTTCCAATTGCTATTTGCGATTCACCATTTCCAATTGAAATGCGAATATCTCGAGGATTCAGATGCATCCCCAAGCCCATCGCTTTCTGCACGGCTTCTTTGGAGGTCCACAGTCGCATGGAGGCGTCGGGATGGTCCTTGACCCAGGCCAATTCCTCGCCTTTGCTCATCATGTCAAATGCGTTGGCTGCCAACGAACGGTCCATCGGCTCAACATCGATGCCGATCGCAAGCGAAGCATCACTAAGCGCCACCACTGCGTAGCCGTCGCTGTGGCCCACAGAGATGCTGGGCAACGGTTCTCGTTTCCAAACGCCTTGGATGTAGGCCAGCGACGGTGCCCGATGCTCATCACGCAGCACTTCAATGCACGACAGGTCCCGATGGCCCATACTGACAAGCGCTTGCCCGAGCAACCGCCGACCCGCCAAATGCTCTCGCCGACGTTTCGCCGTGACAAAGGTCGCAACTTCATCGGCGTTCGCCAGGGGAACTTCGCTCAGTTCGAGGTCCGTTATTGCCGTCATGAACACCGAAACATCGGTGCGGCCCGATGGCGGGAAAACCCGAAACATCAGCTCGCCATCCTCATCATCGGTCAAGCGTGAATCGCTGTTCTTCCTTCACCGTACCCATCGCTTTGAGGCGCAAGCCCTTGAGAGCCACCACTGGAGCATCATCGTCGCCCACGACCAAGACGTCGTGCTCGGTTGTGCTGTCCTCGTGATGGGCGGTCTGGACACTTCGCAATCGCAGCGGCTCGTCGTGCTCAGGAACACGCAGCATGGTCGTCCAATCAATGCCGACCGGCAGGCTGCTGTAGCCCAACGACTCCATCGCGACCAGTCCGGCGTTTTGGAATCCTGCTTCGATCAACATCGGCAGGGATTCGAGCAAAACCGATTCGCCTTGGACCTCCAGAGCGAACTGGTCGGTCGTTGGAAGTTGATGACGCATCAACGCCACGCCATCAACGCCGGGCATGTGGGAGGAGCCTACCCCTCGCAGAACGCCACCGTGCGATTGGAACCGTGGCCCGTGGAAATACCGCTCGTAGATGAACGAAGGTTCGTGGAGCACCTCACCGGCGGCAGGCGTCCCCACAGAGGGCAAACGGCTGACTTCATCGTGCAGGAACGGTGCCATGTCTTCGAGCCGTTCAACGACACGAACCAGGGCATGGTGGTGCTCCCGCTCACCGAACACCTCGCCTTTGGAATTCATCAAATCGGAAACTAAACGGCAGCGGTACCACCGTTGATCGCCGTCTTGACGCTCCAAGCGCGCCTCCACCTTGACCGTCATAGGTCCTTTCATGAGTTTAACCGGTAAGCCGAAGGTGACGTCCTCAAAGCCTGCCAAACAGCAAGCGGGGTCGAGGAGCAACGTGGTTTGCGCAAACATCTCCAGAGCCATCACACCGGGGTGGTAGGGAACCCCCTCGATGGCATGGTCGGTCAGGAAGGGATGGTCGTCGACCGACAAGGTGCACTGCGTGGTCAAGTGTTGACCCTCTTCCATGGAGACCACCTTGTCAACAAAGGGAAATCGACTGGGCTCGGCGATGGCTGCTGCCATGTGGGCCGGTAGTTTGAGCGGTGCTTCCCTGAAGGAGTGGAATCGGTCCATCATGCCCAACGCCCCGCAACCAAGCACCCGCCGCTTACCGCCGCGAAGGGCTTCATCAACGAATATCGACACACCGTCTTCCACCGCCAGCGTTTCAATGCCCGCTGCGGCAAAGACCGCTTCAATGGAGCCACGGGTGGCCATCCCGACATCGCGCCAGCCCGTCCAACCAATCGCAACACCACGTCCGTGGCCCGAAGCGGTGAGCCTGGCCATCTCGGCGTCCAAAACGGAGTTAGCGGCGGCATAATCGGTCTGTCCTCCGTTGCCGAACCGACCTGCAACACTTGTGAAGCAACAGGCGAAGGAAGGGTGTTCCGTACCAGAGGCTTGAACAGCACTCATCAACGCGAACCATCCGTCGACCTTGACCCGAACCACTCGGTCAAAGACCTCGTACTGCTTGTCGGTGACAAGTTTGGAATCTTCCAGTCCTGCCCCGTGGATAACGCCGGTTATGGGTCGACCCAGCGATGCCCCGAGAGCGACAAGGCCTTCGTGGTCCATGACGTCAACGGCATGGTACGTGGCGTGATTTCCCGTGTCCTCAATGGCTTGGAGGGTGGCGTACACGTCTCGGCTGCGCGTGAACCGCTGCCATGCATTGTTCCACTCCACCATGGTGACCTTTCCGTTCTCGCTCACCTCCATCAAGCGTCCCCGCAGGGCGTTCTTTTCTTCGGCGAGTTGGTCCTCGCCCCAGGCAACCCACGCCTTCGTTTGTTCGATGAGGTGTGAGCGACCGAGCAACTCGAAATGTGCGCCAGCACCCGAACTGGCTGTCGCCACGCCGATCACCGAGGCAGCCGTAACACCTGAACCACCACCGGAGACCAACCAGGTATCCTCGCCAGTGAGCGGGGTGCTCTCGTCAACAAGGTCTTCGGCGAAGGCGACCAAAGCCCAACGACGCAAGTCCACGTCGAGACCGATTTCGACCTCGCCATCCAACTCGAACACATCGCGTTCGATGATTTCAGCGCAATGTGCCTCGTCAAGAATATGGTCGGGGTGAACATCAAGGGCTCGGCAACGAACTTCTGGACGCTCAAAGGCGTAGGATTTGGTCACGCCCGATGCGGCAGACTGCAGAGCGTTGAACCGAGCGCCGATGTTGCCGTGTCGGCCGTCCAAGGCCGTCACCGAGGTCACGAAGGCCGAGGATTGAGCCCCCAAGGCGTGGTTGAATTCTTTGAGCAAGCCAAACCACCCGTGCGCCGACAGGGCCACTTGAGCAGAGGGATAGGTGTCTTCACCCCACTGCTCGGAAGCCAACTTTAGCGGGGCCAAATGCACCATGCCGGCGAGATGGTTCGGTTTCAGGTGAGCAGCGATCCAGGCCAAGTGTTCCGGCTGTTCGGGGTCGGCTCGGTACACCGTTCGCCCCTGTTCGTCCTGCACCGAGGCATCACGAATCTTGCTTTCAAATCCAACCCGAACGGCGGTCAGTCCGCGAGCCTCCATTCGCTTGCAAAAGGCCTCTGCAATACCCCACCCGTCGTCGGTCACGAGGACCAGTCCTGAAGGGGTGAGGGGAGAGGAGACGCCGGGACAGTCTTCGATTTCAACTTGCCAACGTCGAGTGCCGTTAGCAACAGATGGACAAGGAACATCGGCTGGCTCGGCCACTCCAGAGGAGGGTACAGCGGAGGGCACGGCTTCCGGGGTAGTTGCGGAAGAGGGATCAGTTTCGGGAGGTGGCGCATCTCCTCCTTTCATCTTCACGATGTAGGCAAGGAAGTGATTGAGGGTGGGGTGGTCTGCCAAGACGAAATCTTCGTCGACCGGCAGAGCGAACAAGTCCCTGATTTCGGCCATGATTTCGGCTTGCTTGACTGTATCAATGCCGAGTTCGCCTTCCAAATCTTGGTCCATCTCGATGAAATCAGCAGGGTAACCGGTGTGTTTGACCACAACCTCAACCAAGGTCGAAGCGGCTTGATGGTCGCCATCGATGGGTGCCGCCACCGCCGGTACGGTTGTGGTTGGTTCAACCGTCGTTTGTTCACCCTGCCTCGGTTCGGGGCTGCTCGGTGCAGCAGGAGCAGGGGCGGGAAGCGAGGTCGGTGCGCCGCCCTTCATTCTCTGAATGTAAGCCATCATGTGATTGAGGGTGGGATGGTCGGCAAGCACGAAATCCTCGTCCACGGGCAAGGCAAAGCGGTCGCGAATGTCCGCCATGATTTCGGCTTGCTTGACGGTGTCAATGCCGAGTTCGCCCTCCAAATCTTGGTCCAATTCGATGAAATCTGCGGGGTAGCCCGTGTGGTTGACCACAACTTCCACCACCGTTGCTTGCATGGAGGCATCGTCAATCGGTGCCAAGGTACTGGTAGCCGGGCTTGCAGGAGGCGTTGCAGGTATCGGTGCAGGCGACGGTGGTGCAACAGGCGCTGGAGCAGGTGCGGGAGTGGGCACTTCAAGTGGGACCGAGGCTGATGAAGCGGGGGGGTGTTCACCGCCTTGCATGCGCTGAATGTAGCCAATCATGTGGTTCAAGGTCGGATAGTCGGCCAGAATGAAATCCTCATCCACAGGAAGGCCGAAGTGCGAGCGAATATCGGCCATGATTTCGGCTTGCTTGACCGTATCAATGCCGAGTTCGCCCTCCAAATCTTGGTCCAACTCGACGAAATCTGCGGGGTAGCCAGTGTGGTTGACCACGACCTCGATGACGGTGGATACAATCGCTTCATCGTTCACGGAGGTGGGTGCGGGCGCGACGTGGGGCGGCGGCGTCTGAACAGGAGGGGAGGTCGGGGTTTCTGCAGGCTTTTCGGGGGCAGGAGCGGAAGCAGGCGCTGCGACCGGAGGCAAAGCATGCCCTTCGTAAGGCGCCGTAGCGAACCAGGGTTCGCCCTGTACGCCTCCATGCAGGTTGTTGTCCCCGTCCACATAGGCCACCAACTTCTCCTGAAGAATGCGCATCACAACGTCGTCGGTGCCTGCCAAGGAGCGAACCCATGCCATCCAACGGGCCCCATCAATACGTTCGCCCTCCACCGGCCATTTGCGCATCAAGGAAAGGGCGATTTGCGAGCCGAAACCAGCAGCGAATCGAAGGCCGTAAGTGATGTGAGGGTAATCGCCACCCGTTGAAAGATTCAGATTGCCAAGTTCCGGGTCGTTCTCTTTGTGATTGGCGATGGGGGGAATTCGACCGGTTAGCAGCCCGTAAAACATGCTTGCGTCTTCAATACCCACCGCCATCGGATGGCCTGTGAAGCCCTTCGTGTTGGCGATGACGAGTTGATTGGTGGAATCGCCAAAGGTGGCCCTTAGGGCTTTGACTTCGGACTGTGCTGAACCGCCGCGTGCTGGAGTGTACGTTTCATGGGAAAAGAACACCGTGTTCGGGGCGATAGCATGACGGTCCAATCCCCACCGACGCTCCATATCGGTGATGAACCGGTTGACCACCTCACTCACGTGTTCCACATCAAGACGCGTGCCGTGATAGGCTGAGTTGGCGGTCGTTGACCCAAGGATTTCGGCAATGGGTTGCACACCGCGTTGTTGCGCCTCGCTGTTGCGCTCCACCACGAAGGCGGCAGCACCCATGCCAAGGATCAAACCGTTTCGTCGTCGGTCAAACGGAAGCGCTGTTTCCTCGACAACGTTGTTCGTAGCGGCGGCCCCCGATGCTGCAAATCCACCAGCAATCCATTCCCAGAGGTCGTCGCCCGTGACGTCATCGGCGCTGATGATGATGACGCGGTCAACCCGTCCGGCATCCAACCAGTCTTCAGCCACCCCGAAGGCGGCCGTGGCTGAAGCGCAGGCGAGGTTAATGGTGGTGTTTGGACCCCGAATTCCCGTGTATTGGGCGAATTGGGAATGGCCCATGTTGAGCGTTTGGAACAAGTAGCGCCGGTCGAACCGACCTTCGCCGTCGTCGCCATTGGTTTTAGCGTGCTTCGAAGCCATTTGCAAGCCAGGGAAACACGACGCGAAGACCACGCCAGTGCGCTCGCGTTGCACTTGGGGCACTTGCCAACTGCGGATCAGGCGAAGCCCGCCCTTTCCAACTTGCTCAACAGGCGTCAGAGGGATGCCAGCGTCCCTCAACGCAAGCAAGCCCGCAGCGACGGCAAGTTGGGTGGAAATGTCCCATGCGACGACTGCTTTGGGGTCAATACCGAATTCTTCGGCGAGGTCGAACGCCCCTTTGAGTCCAGCGAGTTGCGGGACATCACCAAACACCGTGGCTTGGTCCATGTTGACCGAACCGTCACGCCCTTTGATGAGGCGGACGATGTTCTTGTCGAGGAGACGCTGCTTGTATTCATCCGACACCTCTGAAATGCAGGTCTCGCCTCGTACCAAGCGCTCGAATGTGTCCTCGGAGAACACACGGTCGGTGCCGGGCAAACCCAGCGAGACGCCCGTGACAACATACGGGTCGTTTGAGCGACGGGAGCCGGGGAGAGAAAGGGGTGACGGGAGGGTAGCGTTCTGTGCGCTGGTGGAAGAAGCCGTCGACGAAAGGCGTGTGGTTGGGGACCACGCAGAAGGAGGTTCACGCACCCACCGTTCCAATTCGCCGGCCGTCGTGGCGGCCGAACCATCAAATTCGGCATCAACCGATGCTTCGGAGGCGATGGTGGCGACGACTTGCTGGACCTGAGAAGGCGTGAGGCCGAGGCCCTCGATGAGGCGAACATGCCCGTGACAAAAAGAGGCTGGATAACCACTGAATCGGGCGATTCGGTCGCCCACATAGGCTCGCACGGCTCGCTCGTGAGCCAAATGGGGCGAAGTGGCATCTGCCCCTGAGACGGACAGCGGTGATGGGGCGATGGCAGGTGCAGCGCCCGAACCGGGCAGCGGTCGAGCGCGAACGCGAAGGGCTTCCATCTCGGCACTGCTGGAGGCTGGCTGTACCGAAGCGGATTGGCGGGCTTCGATAGGACCGGCTCTGAACGCCTCTTGCAAGGCATCGGAGGCGAGGTCGGGCCATTGTGGGGGACGGCCGGCCAGTGCCAAAGCGCCGATGGCTGTGAAGAAGCTGGCGATACCTCCTTGCTTGGGGTGGTTGGTCATCAAGGGCACGTGGGGTTGACCTTCGAGGATTTGAGTTGCAAACATGGTCAAGGCCCGCTTGGGACCCACTTCGATGAACACACGGGCTCCTGCATCGTACATGGTCTGCACTTGCTGAGTCCATTCCACCGATGAGGCCATTTGAGGGGCCAATTGCTCGAGGACGTCTGTTTTGGCGTCTTCCCCACTCATGGGGTAGAAGGAACCGTTGACGTTGGCGGTGATGGGAACGGAGGGATAGCGGATTTCAAGACTCTCGAGGAAGCGTCGCAGCGGTTCGTTTGCAGGGGCGACAATCCGTGAATGGAAGGCGTGGGAGGTGGCCAATTCAACGCAGTTGAAGCCTCGTTGCTCGAACACCTTCATGGTGGCGCGAACAGGTTCGGTTTCGCCGGCGATCACCGTCATCTTCGGCGAGTTTTTGTTGGCGGCAATCACGTAGCCCTCCGCTTCACTGAGAACGGCTTCAACCTCTTGGTAGGGAGCCGTAACGCTGGCCATCAGGCCTTTGTCGTCAATCTCCACCGAACCCATTTCCGTGCCGCGTGCGGCCGCAGCACGCAACGCCCCGTCCATATCAAGGATGCCTGAAGACATGAGGGCGGCGTATTCACCCAACGAGTGACCAGCCACCATATCGGGACGGTGACCGAAGGCGTTGAGGGTCCGCTCAATGGCCAAATCGGCCGTCAGCATCGCCGGTTGAGTGTACTCGGTCTGTTTGAGTTTGTGTTCGGCTTCGGCTGCTTCTTCAGGCGTGAGTGAGCCTCGTAACACGAAACTAGAGAGCGTTTCCCCGTTGAGCACGTCAACCATGGTTTCATCGGCTTGAGACCATACGGCAGCGGCGGACGTGAATCGGGCAACGAGGTCCGCCGTCATACCGACATATTGACTGCCTTGACCGGGGTACATGTGGACCACCTTTGCTGCTTCGGGTAGGGGTGCGTCGGTGGTGACAAGGACACCTTGTGCTTGCAAGAATCCCCATTTGGCCGAGTCCGTCAGCGATTGAACGGCGAGCGTTTGACGCTTTGAAAATTCAGCCCATGAGGTCGCCACCAACGCCAATCGTGCCTCGGCAAGCGGGTTGAAAGAGGCGCTCCATGTCTGCAGTGCCTCTGAAAGGCGGCGGCCTCGTGGGTCTTCGTCAAAGGAAGGACCCTGAAGAGTGATGGAACCCAGTTCAGTCACCAGTGCCTCCACGGAAGGCGCCGAGAGCAGAAGGACCCCCCCTTCCAAGGCTTTCAAGGCGGTGTGGTTCAAGGTCGGCTGAGCCTGAGCATCGAAGATAGAGGGGGCCGATGCGTCACCCGATTGGCCGCTGTAGGCTCGCCAGCGTTCCTCCCATTGCGTGGCCATCGGAGCGTGAACATCCGGCTCGTACCCCTCAAGTGCGACGTGAAAGTTGGTCCCCCCGAATCCAAAGGCGGACACGCCAGCACGGCGAGGGTGGTGCTCGGGGCGGGGCCATTCAAGGGCCTGGGTGGGAACGAAAAAGGGAATGTTGGACCAATCAACGGTCGGATTCGGTGTTTGAAAGTTAGCGCTCGGCGGTATTGTCCGATGGTGAAGGGCCATCACCGTTTTGAGAATGCCCGCAATACCTGCGGCTGCTTTGAGGTGGCCTACTTGCGATTTGATCGAACCCACGGCAACCTTTCCCGTGCCCTCAACTCCCGTCCACAAGCGCGACAAGGTCGAAAGTTCGGTGGCGTCGCCGACCTTCGTTGACGTTCCGTGGGCCTCCACCAGTTCCACGGTGGAAGCTGGGTAGCCTGCTTGGTTGTATGCTCGTGCAATCGCTTGAATTTGACCGCGTTGGCTGGGTGCAGTGATGCCTTTTCCTCGTCCATCCGACGAACCACCAACACCGCGGATGACCGCATAGATTTCATCATCGGCGCCGATGGCATCCGAGAGTCGCTTGAGGACCAAGACCCCTGCGCCTTCTCCCATCACGAAGCCGTTGGCACGGGCATCAAACGGAGAAGAATGGGAGGGAGAGAGAGCGCCGATGGCCGAAAATTTGGCAAAGGTGGCCGGGTCCATCGTGCGGTCGGAAGCACCGGCCAGCATCACGTCGACCTGCCGTGTTTGGAGCAGTCGGCACGCGTCCAAAACGGCCGCCATGGACGATGCGCAAGCGGCATCCATGGCGTGGTTAGGCCCTTGCAAATCCAACAGGTTGGCCACACGGCCCGAAACCACATTGGCCAATTCCCCGGGCATGGTGTCTTCATCCACCCGAGGCGTTCCTTCGAGCACATCGTTGGTGAACGCCTCGGCACTGCTGGCTGGCAAACCGTGTTGTTGTGCGAGGGTGGCGGTGTGGTTGGACCATACCCGAATGTTGGACAGATTGCGGTTCTCGCCACCCAAGGCATTGGCAAAGACGACCCCCGTCTTGGTCCGGTCAAGCACCGAGCCATCATCACCGTATCCAGCATGTTCGAGGGCGTCCGCTGAAACCGTGACGGCCCACAGTTGGCAGGGGTCGATTTGCGGCAGGGTGCCGGGTGGTTGCCGCCAACGCCTCCAATCAAACCCCTCATCCTCGACCAGCGCTCCAATCTTGGCGTACGTGAAGCCCTCCGTGTGTTCGCCAGGACCGCCTTCTTTCCAAAAATGACTCAACGGCCCCGGCCATCGGCCTTCCGGGATGGGGCGAATGCTGACTTTCGCATCAAGGATGTTCTGCCAGAAGGCTTCGATACTGGTAGCATCGGGCATCAAGGCACCCAATCCCACCACAGCAATGGGTTCGAACGGCCCTTGCTCGAGCCCTTCGCACGGTTTGCCGTCTTCGGTCGTCAAGTCCATGCGTTCACCTCAATTCATGATGGTCTCCGGCACCATGGTGATCGAGTAACCTGCATCCACGTACACGCATTGCCCGGTCACACCCGCCGCAAGAGGGCTTGCCAACCAGAGCGTGGCTCCCGCCACGTCCTCTTGACTGACGTTGCGTCGAAGGGGGGCGTTGGCCTCAACATGGTCGAGAATTCGGTCAAATCCAGGAATTCCGCTGGCAGCGATGGTGCGAATAGGGCCTGATGAGATCGCATTGATGCGATGACCCTCGGGACCAAGATGGCAAGCCAACTCACGAGTCCAGCACTCCAAAGCGGCTTTCGCCATCGACATGATACCGTAACTGGGCACGAAACGATTGGAGGCTGCGTAGGTCAAGGTCACGGTGGATGACCCCGGGTTGAGGTAAGGCAAGGCATGCTTGAGACATCGTTGAAGCGAATTGGCGGAGATGGTCATCGCCGTATTGATGTCCTCATCCTCAACGAACAAAATGGGGCGGTCGAAACAGGCGCGAGGTGCAAAGCCGATGGCGTGAATGAGAATGTCCGCTTTCTTCCCCGGATGGTCGGCCTCAAAGGCTGTGAAAAATTCCTTGGTTGCGTCATCGGAGGCCACGTCCAATGGATAGAAGCCACCGATGGCGGGCAACTCGTCTTTGAGTTTGAAGACACGACTCATGAAGCGCTTTTGATACCCCAAATACAGGGTGACGCCAGCGGCTGCAAGATGCTTGCAGATGGCCCAAGCGATCGAGTCTTCGCTGGCAACGCCAAAGACGAACGCTGTTTTTCCTTCCAACCCCAGCACAAAAAACACCCTTGTGGAACAGGTGTAGTCGGCTACACCAAGCCTTTGAGTGTTGCCTATGGAAACGGGCCACATCGGCCGAGTTTTGGGGCTCTTCATGTCGGCCGCAAGGATGCTTCACAGGTCAGCGAACACTGCATCGAAGTCATCATCATCGCCAGCGTCGTCAGCGAACAGATCGTCAAGCTCCGAAAGGTCCAGGTCCTCATCTTCCTCATCTTCGTCAAGGTCAACAGGCGGAACGTAAACGGGTTGAGCGTTGGCTTTTCGACGCAGGGCTTTGGCCAAAGCGACAACGAAGACCAAGCCAAACAGGACCGCTGCTGCGATGCTCCCATACATCACGAGAGTGTCTTTGTCCACCTCTTCCAATCCCCCGCTCAGACTGCCGGCCGTGTTGCCCGCTTCAAGTTGGATGGAGATGCTGACCTCGCTGGCAGGAGCCGAGTCGTCGTTATCGCTTTCGGCTTGGAATTGAACCTGATAGCGCTCGTCGACCAAGATCTCAGAGGGGGCTCGCACCGTGAGTTCCCGTACGGTGGACACGCCGTCCTCAACGACTGTCTCTGCGACAAACGTCCCGCCGGGGAAAGTGAAGCCGGCCTCTTCGAGTTCATCGGCGTTGACGATGGTCACGCGGATTTTGTCATCATCGTTGCCGTTGTTTTCAAACTGGAAGGAAATCTTGACTTCAGCGCCCTCCTTCATTGTTCGCGTGCTCTTGTCGGACACCTCCAAGTCGACCATGCCAAACGTGGCGATGTTGAGGTCGCCGTTGACACTGGCGTTGGACGCCAAGGCTTCGGGCCAATCCAACATGCCAACGTTGGTCACGCTGGCTGTCAACGTGAAATCGTAGGACAGCGAGGCGGAAAGGCGTGTTGAACCTGAGAAGGTGACGGTGAAGTCTTCTTCCTCTTCGGGCCCCAAATCGAAGGTGTCTTCTTCAAGCATCATGTCCACCTCCATCCCGTCCCACTCCTTCTCAACGCTGATTGTTTCTTGGAAGGATGACGGGTTTTTCACGGTGCAGGTGATCTCCACGGTGGGCTCGCTCAGCGGATGGACATCGAGTTCGGGTTGCTTCTCGTCGCAATCAATTTCCACCCCGGGAGCGGTTGGCACTTGGGCGGTAGCAAGCGGCAAGAGGCTGAACGCCACAAGCAAGACAAGCACCAAGGACCAACGCCGAGGTGGAACCGTGTCGCTCACACCATTGCCTGTCCATCATCCATCATGAATGTGATGGGGCTGACGCATCCCGTCTGCGGGTTCTTGAGGTTACGGCATCGCACCGTAAACACGCTCGGGAAGAGCGCTGTGGGTGTTCCACATCACCTCTTCATCCACTCCGGCGTCGAGAAGTTGCTGTGTTCGCTTTGGCACCGTTTTCGGTCCAAGGACAGCACCTGGTCGCCGGGGGTCGTCCATGTAGTCTGTTTCCAAGAAGAACCCGTGACTGCTCGAGCGGTGTGTTTCCACGAGACGGTCAATCGCCCCCTTTCCGCACAGCACGCTGGGCGTGAGCCCGTGCGTGTAGCTCGTACGCACGTCGGGAGGGGAATAATGCCTCACAAGGTTCACCAAATCCATCCCCTGTCGAAGCGCTTTGGCAGCCAAATCGGGGTAGGTTTCGTCGGATTCACCCTCGACATGCAACTGCAGCGGGACCCTTTCTTGTGCCGCCAGATGCATTGTTTCTTCGAGCAACATGTTGGACAAGTCCCAAATCTCATCGCTGACCTTCCAGTGAGGGCGTCCAACTTCCCCGATGGCATGAGCCTCTCCCTCGTGAACAAACGCCAGCGCAGCGTCAATCGAATTCCGATAATTCGCCACCGCCCGCTCTTTACCGGCTTCACCTTCCTCCTTCATCCATCGACCAAACTGGTGAGCAAATGCCGCAGGGTGTGGGCCGAGCACCACCCGCACCCCCAAGCCGACCTCGGCCCGAACGGCTTTGGCCATTGCCACCGTGTCACGGTAGGTCTCGCTATGGCCCTGAAGCGTTTCAGGTGGCGAGGAGAAGTCAGGGCAATGCACCAGAACGATGTCGGTGCCACCAGCCCGCTGGAAATCCAAGGCAGCCTCCAAAAAGCGACCGTTTCGGTTCAGGTGGAAGTGGTTGTCCAACACTGGACCGTCGTAGACCATGGATTCCCCTCAGATGCGCTCAACAAAGTAGCCTTGTTCGCTGAACACCGACTTCCAGTACACCGCCGCCATAGCAACCATGTTGGGATAGCGAGCATCGTCAACAACGCATTTGCCGTTGGGCCAGATACGCACCGTGAGGTTGTGCCGCGAATCGTTGAGCACCGTGCACCCCAATCGTGCATCAAATTCAGCAGTCCCCGAGGCCAACGTGGCGGGAATGGCTTGGAGATTGAGAGGATGTTCAAACTGGAAGGAGGCTACGACGGGACCCATTTCGGCCACCAAGCCGCTGTCGTCCATGCCCAAGCGCAACAAGAGTTCCTTCGCTGCTGCTCGGGCAGCCTCCACGCGGTGCGTGCCGTGCACAACAATCCGTCCTGCTTCGTCAATGACCAGCGTTGCACGAGGCGCATCGAGGGCTTTGATGACCACGCCACTGTTCCGCTGCCCTCCGACTTCTGCCACCACGCGATCGTGGTCCAGCGGTGTTGGACAGACAAAGCGAACGAGTTGGTTCTCCACACGAACATCGATGGAACCTTGGCTCATCTCATTCCTCCTCCAGAGCGTCGGTAGTGGTGTTTGTTGATGAAATCTCCTCTGGGCGTGGACGTTCGTTGAGGGCCTTGAGCAGAGATGGGCGATGGGGCATGTGGACAACAGCAAGCAGCGTGGCGTTGTCCCCATGTTGCTTTCGCAACGAATCGAGCGCTCCTCGGAGGCGGGCGGCGTAGCGTAGGTCCCGCTGCCATGTCAACTCGGGTGTGCTCAACCATTCACTGAGTTCCCACCAAGCGGCGGCCAAGACGCTGGCGCTTGACAAATCGACCGGCGAACCCTTCGGAGGCGGTTGGGCATGGAACACGTGTCGTTTCAGACTCTTTGACCACCGTTTTCCAGTGCGAATCATGCCCAACAACTTCCTCCAATGGGACACGGCCTGCGCTTCCTGCGTGAGGTATTCCCCCCACTCTTCGTCATCGGCCAGGGGTTCGATGAAGAACACTGGACGTTGCTTCCGCTCAGCGTTGCGTTGGAGACGACGTGGTTCGGGGTCAGGAAAGCGACCAACCTGGAGGTTTGATAGGGCGGTCAAGCCCTCGACATATCGGCCAAAGACCCCTCCAGAAAGCAGGGCGTGAGTCAAGTTGACCCCTTCTGACTCGGCTTCATCCTTCTCTTCTTGCCGCCACAGGTCCACAACATCCTCGGTTTCGAGCAATGCCAAGCCGTTATGGTCGTGACGAGGTCGCATATGCTGTGGATAGACGACCGTGGGCAAGGTGCCGTGCAACACCACCCTGCCCCCCTCAGGGTCCGTCCAGACCGCATCGGCCCAGTCGTACGGGGTGGTCATCAGGCCGCCTCACTGGTTGTTGACCCAGTCCTGCAGACTTTCAACGTCCCAGCCTTGATCGAAATACCCTTGAATTTCATCCTGAGTCCATTGCGGGAAGGTTTGCATGGCACGAGCCATCTCGGGGTCCACATTGGCTGGAATTTCAGCCAACACCTTGCCGCCGTCTGAGATGTAATCCTCATCATCGTCGTCTTCGTCATCAAGCATCGAGCCGCCCTTGTTGCGGGTGGACAAGACAACGACCACCGTACCGAGCACACCAATGACCACCACCAACAAGACAATGATCAGCAGGAAGGAACCTGATGATTCCTCTTCCTGTGCGCCAACGTTGAACACATCGCCACGGGCGTTGCCGTCGTAAATGGGCGTGCTTGAACCGTTGAGACTGATCGTGTAGTACATACCAGTGGTCTGGGAAGCAAAGGGGTCGAGAACGACATCGATCCAGCCGCTCTCCTCACCCACGCCCAACTCGTCGCTTGAAACGGTTGCTTCAACGATGGGCGTACCTTCGCCGACCACGGATTTGATGACCAACTCAGCCACACCAGCCATTGTACCAGTGTTCTTGATCTTGATTCGCATGTTCATGCTGTCGCCCACACGTGGGCTGCTGTCGAGCAAGACATCACGAACTTCGAATGTGGCTTCTTCGTGAATGAAGGTGTATTGTGACTTGTATTGTGCTTGGCTGGAGAAGATGGGGACAACTGCTCCATCTTCTTGAGGACCGCCGCCCAACCGAACGGTTGAGCCAGCGGAATCAACTCCGGTGATCCAAAAGACCAATTCAGGGGGCGAGAGATCCATGGAACTCTTGTCTGGTTCGTAGACGTTATCGGACAAGGGCCACAAGTCGACACAATCGGCGGTGGCGAGATAACCGCCGCTGATGGTGCTGAGGGCGAGGGGCATCGAAGCGGGTTCGCCACCGAAATAGCCGAAATACTCGCCCCAAACCAAGCCAATGGATGTGCTGTCGTAGAACATCCAGTTCACTTGAAGGTCGCCGGGGAACATCGCTTCCTGCTCTTTGATTTGGACCTGGAGGTCAACGCAGTGGTAGGTCGCCGTGGACAACACACCGCTGATGACGCGGTTGGGGTCCGAGGCGGGCAAAGCGCCTTTCTCAGCCAGCCAGGAGTTGGAAACAACTTCGGGGGGGGTTCGGTCCACTTTGAGCTTGAACGTGCCACAGCCGTAGTCACTGGAGGTAGCGCAAAGCGCCGGCGTAAAGTCTTCAGCGCCGTCGGGCAAGTTGATCAGCTGGAACGTGTAGGTGTATTCGTTGGTGAAGACAGGGGCCGTGATGTTGAAGTCAAAGACACCGCCCGTGAAACTGTGAGTTACGGTTTCACCAGGCGTTGAAATGTAGCCTTTCTCAAAGTTCTCTTGAGCGTCAAGGCGAACGATTTCCATGGTCAATTCAACTTCTGGATTGATGTACACGCTGTCGTAAATCCCTTCTCGGAAAGCAAACTGACCGTTGAAACGAACGGTGTCGCCAGCGAAGATGAAGCCCTGACGAACATCGCTGGTGTAGGGTTCGCTCACGTCGGTAAACATGGGCGTGACCATCAGGTTGTTGACGGGGTCGGTTCGGAAGTCCATTTGGATGCCATCGCTGTAGCGCCAAATCTGGATGTAACGGCCGGGGACCCCGGAGAGCATGGTGTAAAGTGGATTGTCGAGGTCTTGCATCTGGAGTTTGGGTTCGATGTCCTTCCCGTCCATACCAGCAACGCCCCAGTCAATGCGAACAGGGATGTCGAGGATGAAGTCGGACTCGAAGGGGTCGATCAGCGCAGTGCCGTCCATGCTCAACATGGTCGGTGCGACATCTCCGTCATAGACGATGTTGAGGTGAGGGCTGTCCGTCCATGCTGTTTCGTTGCGTGGATAATACCAGATGGTCATGTCGTCGGCGGTCTTATCGAGGTTGATTTGGAAGAAGTCAACGTCCCGCCATCCGTTGTCGTCGCTCGCCTCGAGTTTGAGGTGGTAGGTGTTTCCAGCGTACATGGTCTGGTTCCACGTGCCCTCCCACTGCATGGCGTTGGCGTTGAGGAATGAACTGCCCTTGGAGTCCTCGATGAAGAAGTTGCGGATGACAGGGGTCTTGGATGACATGGAAACATAGGTCACTCGATCGTTTGCAAAGCCGGGACCTCCACCATCGATGGGATTGCCAGCGAGGTCGTAACCTTCGACCCAAATCGACACCTTGCCCTCCAATCCTTCGTTTGCATAGTCGTTGTAATCGCCGGAGTAGTTGGCCGTTGGTGCTTGCCCGTCGCCGTTGAGGGTGACTGTGATGTATTCATCAGCATCCGGAACACCGTCGCTGTTGGCATCGTGGTCGCCTTCTACCCAAACGTGCATATCGAGCGTGGCTGGGGGGTTGGGAAGGTCTTGGCTGGACATTCGAATCTTCTGGATTTGTTGGGGCACCACCCACGTGTCGTCAACCAGCGTGCGCCAATTCTCTTCCACGTTGGCGTCAGTACCGGGGCTCAAGACTTGCAAATCGAGAAGGTTGGGCTCGTAGGTATCGATGGTGATGTCGAAGGGGATGGCGCAGGTTTCATCCGGGTTGTATTGGGAAGGAGGGCAAAGCAGGTCGCCGCCTTCGTACCCGCGTAAGGCGAATCGGTAGCTTTCGCTACCGGCCGCACTGCCAAGATCGACATTCCAGTTGAAATCGCCGCCAATGACGCCTGAGCGGTTGGCCACTTCTTCCCACTCGACGGTGATGTTGCCATCGGTGGTGTTGACGTGTTTGAGTTCAAGGGTCAAATAATACGATGTTGGGTCGGGTGCTTCATTGAGGTCTTCAAGGCGAATTTGCCCGATGAGGTTGATATCTTGGCCTGATTCGGCGCCGGTGAGGGATTGAGCAACACCGATGCTGTTTTGCAGTTCAAACTGGACGATACCTGCGTCGTTTTCAACGGCATTGCCGACGGTCGGGTCCAGCAAGACCGCATCGGGGAGGCCGTTGACACCGTTTGAGGTGGTCAAGCCAGCGTACATGCGCACTGCAGGAGTGTCGTCCCAGTTGGGGTTGACGCGGAAATGCCAGGTGATTTGTTTACCGTTGGTGATGTCGGCCACCGATGAGGTGGTCTCGAGTGTCAGGTGGTCGTTGTCGTCGCTGCCTTCCTCAAAGCCCATGAAATCGCTCCAGGTGAACTTGGTGTATCCTGCTGCGGACTCAAAGGTCAGCCACGCTTCTGACAAGGCGGTGCCTGTGGAACCCTGCACAGCGTGCGTGGTAACGACTTCGTAAATGTCCCCGTTGGGGTACAGGCCAACGGGGTTATCGGTCAAACTGATGGTGTTGGTGTACCCAGTGCTCGATGAAACGCTCAGGTCGCTGAGGCGAACACCACCACCGGTGTCGGTCATGATAGCAACCGGTACTGTTGCGGTGGCGCCTCCGGTCCACAAGGCTACACCTTGGTTCAATTCGATGTCCAGTCCATCGTCGGCGTCCAGCACCGTCGAATAGTTGTAAACGATGTCCAAGTCAACAACGTTCAGGCCCGTCCCTGATGAGGCGTTGGGCGAGTCAATGCTGAAGCGGAACATCACCCAGTAGCGTCCGAATTCATCCTCGTGGGTGCCTGCCACCGAGGGGTTGCTGAGCAATGCGTTGAGTGCATCGGCGAAGCCAAGGGTGCCGAGTACGTCCTGGGTGATGTACGAGGCATTGGGCATGTTGCCGAGGCTTTCGCTTTGCGAACCCGCCATGAGGGTCAGAGCGAATCCTTCGTTGGGGTCGGTGTTGGAGCGAACGGTGACTTGGTCAAAACTCACATCAGCCGCTGTGACTTCAGCACCCTCGGGGAGCATGAAAAAGGCGCCTGTGGCTTGGCCATTGACATTCAAGGTCAGGCTTGCTTGGTCAGCAGCGTAGTTCACACCGTCGACCGTGCCCGAAACGAAGGTGGTTTGCCGGCCGAACATATCGAACGCTGGTTCGATAAACCCGTAGTCAATATCGCCGTCATTGGCCACATCCAAGCGCATGTGGCGTGCGTGATGACCAAATTCGAGGTCGAACCAAATGCCGCCCACATCGCAAGCGCCCGTGTAGGAGATGAGGGAGGAAAACCCGAAGATTGGAGCGTCCAACTTCGTTGTTCCCGTTGCGGGAATTGAGATGGGGCTTTGGATGCCCAACGGCAGGATTTCAATGGTTGGATTTTCGGTGCAACTGTCTTGGATGACCGGTGTGATCGAGGTGATTGGATAACTGAATTTACTGCGTTGCAGGGCGGGGCTGAAGGCTTTGGAGATGATTTCGGGAGCGTATATCATCGGTGCTCCACCGCCCAGTGTGGTCCAAACACCGTCGTAGACCGTCAACGGCCCGAACCCTGAACCGTTGAAGCCGGTTCCAACCCTCGTACCAATACTAAAGCCGTGCAGGACCGGAGTGGAAAGCCGGTCGGGGCCAGAATTGAAATTGAAACGGAGATTGAGGGCTCGGTGTTGCTGGGAGTCGATGTTCCACAATTCGATGATCTTCCCTTGCAGCCCTTGCATGGCAACACCATCAAGGTCGTTGATGATGTTGTTGTTGGTGTCCATGACATCAACACTCAACTGGGCGGTCAGCGACGTCTCAGACTCGAGGGAAAGCAAACCGTAGCCGTTGGGGTGGTTAGAGCCACCGAGAACCGAGGGTGTCATGCCACGGACGGTCATGCTGGCGTTTTGGGGCAGCAGGTCACCGAGTCGGAAGTTGTCGATGACCCAACCGGACATGTTGTCCTCGAGGTTGGGGGAGTTGCGACCGGTGTGATGCATGACGAAGCGAATTTGCACGTAATCACCGATTTTGTCGGTCAAATCAACGGCGACGGTCGCCCAACCCGAGGGGTTGTTGGCCGTGGTGGATGACCCAGCCAGGCCATAATTCCAGTTACCGCTTCCCGTGGTGTCCTGAAGGCCCGAGCAACTCGAACTGATGCGCCCGTTGCCCGATGTCGTACCGGAATTGCCCCCACCTTGGGCATAATTGGTTCCGAAGGAAATACCCGTGCTGTTTGATTGGTCGATGGGGAGGAACTCAAAACCCATGTCGTCGGGTGGGAAGCCGGGGTTGGGTGAAGAACGAATTTCAAGGTAGGCGCAATCGGGGAAATGCTTGCTGTTCGTGCCTACACCAGCTTGTACCTCAAGGCTGTGCCATGAGTCAAAATATGCGATTTTGCTCTTCAGGAGGGGGTCAACGAACAAGTCAGCGCTGTGCATCGCGACCTTGAAACCCGCTCCACCGTTGTCATCGGTGTAGTTGTCATCGGCCAGATTGGTGCCCCAGCACTCGTTACCTGATTTGCATCCGTTGGGCATGTTGTTGGGCCCGAGCGTACCGTGGTCCCAACCGATACCACTGCTGGGCATTGTGCCTGGATTGGTTGCATCCATGAAGCCCGCAGTGGTGCCTTCAAAATCCGTCAAAAAGCCCTCAGCTGCCAGACGGACGGGTGTAGCCGTCGTACCGTCCTCGATTTGGAAATGGGCGATGTTGGAGAATTGCGTGAGTTGGTTGTTGTAGTTGGGGTTCCACACGCGAGGAATGGTGTCGAGGTCAATACGGGATTGGGCGCCGTGTTCGACCATCGATGTCGAGACGGTCATGGAGGCACTGGTCACCGTTTCGCCATCCGGCAGGTCGATGTTACCATCGACCAAATTGGCCAGATCGTTGCCGTCGCGAATTTCGATATCGACAGCGTCGCTGCCGTCTGAAAAGGTCGTCACGTTAGCCGAGGCGAACGGGGCTAAGACCATCAGCAACATCAGGAAAATCGGCGTGCTTTTGTTGGGTGAATTGTTTGACATGGTGTCACCTACACATCCCCGAGGCTTTTCCCACCTAAAATCTCGTCGCCTCTCCGTCCTTGCCAAGATTTTGTCCATCATGGCCCGCCCCCATGTGGATGGGTTATGAGGGTGAACGAGTTGGCAGGGTCATGGAGCCTTATTCCACCGAGCCCGTGACCCTGATCGAGGAGGTGTTTCCTCAAGACACCAACGCCTATGATACCCTGTTCGGTGGGCGGTTGTTGTCGTTAATGGACAAAGCAGGTGGCATCGCATGTGCAAAATTTGCACATCGGGAGTTTGTCACCATCTCCATTGACACCCTCACATTCATTGCACCCGCCCGCCAAGGCGACTTGCTTGAGGTGACTGGGCAGGTGGTGTACACCAGCAGCCACACCGCCTGCACAAAAGTCACTGCCTACACCATGAGCAAAGCGACATGGGACAAGAAAATCATCTGCGAAGGCTACTTCTTTTTCGTTGCCATCGATTCCATGATGCGCCCCATCCCTGTGCCACAATTTACCCCTCAAACGGATGAAGAAAACGAGCACTGGGCGAAAGCCAAAGCCATCCGAGAAAACATGCTCGCCCAGAAGGCACAACGCGACGCTTGAGCACCCATTGATTCATCAAGGCTTCACGGGTGGCGGAAACATGGTCGTCTTGAACATCGCCGTCATCGCATCCGATGACCTGGCCCGCAGCATTGCCAAAGCCGCCGACCAGCGTGATGTTCACACCTATGTTCACAAAGAGATGGGGCCCGATGGCGCCCAAATTCTCTCCCTCATCCGCCCGGCCAAATACCCCGAACGCCTGAGGCCCTTCCTCAACGCCCTGTCAACTTCCCACGCTGGCATCATCGAAGTCACTGCGATTGACGCCCACTTCGGCGAGGTGTTGGTGGCGTTCGCAAGCGCTGGGATTGCGCATGGCGTGGCCGTGATCAATCCCCCACAGGGGTCATGGGTCGACGAAGATCAGGTCAAACGCTTGTTCGCGCAAGCCGGCTTGGGGCAGTGGACGTTTGAGCCCAACGATGGCATCCATCTCCGCGAGCGATTGTACACCATCATGACCACCGTTGAAGCGACGTTGCGCGCCAATGCTGATGCGCCGTTGGTTCTCCCTGTGGACCAACACTTCAACGTCAAAGGCATCGGTTTGGTCGCTATCGGCTACGTCCAATCGGGCCGCCTCAGCGTTCACGACGAGGTCGTCCTGCTCCCCGCCCGGGGCACCGGGAGCGCCAAGTCCCTTCAGGTCATGGACGACGATGTTCAAACGGCCTCAGCGGGCGACCGAGTTGGTGTCGCATTGCGCAACGCCAACGAGGACCACCTCGGAGGAGGTTCGCTGCTGGTCCATCCTGCCGTGGACGACAAACGGACCAACACCTCCATCCCCTTATCGCTGGAAGAACACCGCGTGTCGACGGTGAACCTCACGACTTCGCCGTTCCAAAAACGCAAGTTAGAGACCGGCGATGTGGTCCACGCCAGCGTTGACCTCCAATTCGTCGTCGGTCGCATCCACTCGGTGAACGAGAACTCGCTTAAGGTCGAGTGGGAGCACCCGTTGTATATCCGTCGTACAGCGCCTCCTCCAGTGTTGATCGCTCAACTTGATTCCAGTCCCCGAATCATGGGTTCTGCCATCGTCACCTCGGACGGTGTTTGATGCGTCGGCGTGGAAAGGGCACGCATCAATTTCTCCTGCTCTCCGGGTGAAGGGGCGGTGGTTTGATAACCACGCACACACCGAGCGAAGTTGGGATGCGCGAAGGTGAACAGGGTTCTGTTCCAACGAGCGTTGATGAAGCCGAAGTCTTCACATCGCTGCGGTTGGCCGAACCGCAGGAAAAAGTGGAAATCGCCCTTGACGAGCGAATGCTGTCCATCCACGGCAAGCGGAAAGCCACCATCAACCTCCGATTGGGCGCCATCGATTCCCTTGAGCATCACTCCACGACCTTGATGCCGATGTGGATCACGGTCCTCGGGGGCGTGTTGGTCTGGATTGGGTGGCGCATTATGGTCGCCCCGTTGCACCGTTTCATGTTCCTTCTCGCCGGCGTGTTGTTCCTGCTCAGCCGGTACATCACCAGCAAACCAACGATCACCATTCACACCTCGTCGAGGGAGGCGTACGTGGTCTTTGGAGACGAACGAACCCTCGCCAGATTGGGCTACATGGTCAATCAACTCCTCAAAGGCAAGTCCTTGGCCAAAGCCAGAGCTATGCTGGCTGCTCTCGAAAGTGAAATGGGAATGGATTGGGCACCGTTGACCCAGCCTGTGCCAATTGAGCCCGTGATCATCCAACAACCTGCGACAGTAAATCGATTTCTTGCTGAGGGGGCGAGCGTTGCGGACGAAACGCATGAAGAGGCGTTGGACTCGCTCGAATGGTTGCCAACCGACGACCCCACACCTTTGCCTGCTACTGTATTTCACACCGTCGTGCCGGGTTATTTGGTCGACCAACACCAAATGAACAACCGACGCTACCCCACCAACCACCGTCCAGGGTTGTTGGACCAGCCGGTCTTGGAGCCGTCCACCTCAACAACTCCGCCACCGATGCACCAAACCGCGTCCAACCAAGCATCTCAAACCCCGTACCAACCCATTCCTTCATTCTGGTCTCCCGATGCGGTTCACATCCCCCACCTTCCCCCCGATATTCCCCCCGACGAGGAAGAGGAAACGATGGAAGCAGAATTGCTGACGTTTGAGCCCGAGCAAACACCTCCCTCTGAGACGACCCCGTCGTTGCAACGTTCCCCGACCAACCCCGTGTCACCTTCGCTCAGACAGCGTGAAGTTCGCCCCTTAGCGCACCGAACCGTCCCACGACGCCTGAACATCCTTCGTAAAAAAGCCCCACGAAGTTCCCTGCAATCACGAATACCCGGCCGCCTACGGCGAACTTCGCATGACTTCCTGCGTTTGGCGGTTGGCCCTGGTCGCCCATCACCGTTCGGCACCAGCGAATCCTCGGCGGCGATGAGGGAACAGGCGCAGAGAAACACACCCCCCAATCAAGAAGTCCTGCGCTCCCTCTCTGCCGAGCACGGAGGCGACCTGAACCCCGAAGACGCAGAGCGGTATCATTCTCGAGCCCAGCAGTTGTTGGCTGAAGCGGCGCTGTTGAGCGAGGGAGGGCGGGACGAACTCGAGGGGCTCTCGTTCAGCGACCTTACCCCCAGCAAGGACGAGGAAGACAACGTCAATGTCCCTCGGTTGGACGAGGATTGAATCAAAGACCGAGCATCATTCTGTACGCTCTCCACCGCTGGTCAAAGACATCGACGTCCAAGGTTCGTAGGGCGGCGGTACCGAAGGATTCCAAGGTAAAACTTGAGGTCACGGTGGCCAACATCAGCGCTTCACGCAGTTCGCTCAAACCCACATGACCGGTTGATCCACCCAAACATGCAGCCAAAGTACCGGCGAAGGTATCGCCGCAGCCCGTGGGGTCGACCACTTCCGCAGTGGGGAAGGCGGGAAGGGCGATGAGTTCATCCCCGTGCAAAGCCAACACCCCGTGTTCGCCACGCTTCACCACCAACGTCGCTACGCCGGTGAGGTTCTTCAGAGCCCGAATGGCGCGAACAAGGTTGTCGTCTTCGGCCAACATCCTCGCTTCACCATCGTTGATAACGACGAGGTCAACCATGCGCATGACGTCGAGAAGGGCGTCACGAGCGATATCGATCCAGAGATTCATGGAATCCAGCATCACAAGGCGTCGTGCCGATGTCTGCTCGATCACATCGCGTTGAATCAGCGGATGGAGATTCGCACAAAACAACACGGTGGGTTCACGCAGAGCGGGCGGAACCTGCGGCTTGAAATGCTCGAAAACGTTGAGATGCGTGGCGTGCGTCATGGCTTCCGCCATGTTGCCGACGTACTCACCTTCCCACCGAAACGTGGCTCCGTCCGCAATTTCAAGACCCGAGAGGTCCAAACCCGACGAAGCCAATACGGCCCGGTCTTCGTCGCGAAAGTCGGCCCCAACCACACCCACGAGGGCAGCGGCGCCGTAGCCGAACCGGTTCAGATGAAATTGGCTCGCCAATCCCCCGTACGTCGCCGAACCTCCTAGTTCGTCCCTGACGGAACCTGCGGGGGAGGTTACGGAGTCGTAGGCAAGACTTCCAACGATGAGCACACCCATGTTTGTCAAGCCCCCTCAACCCAACAGTTCTTGATGCATGTCAATGTATTGTATCGTGATGTCGCCGTTGTTGAAGTCCGGTTCGTCCATGATGCGTCGATGGAGCGGTATCAGGTGTTCCACACCGGTGATCATCGTTTCATCCAAGGCTGTTTTCATCCGCCGAACGGCGTCCTCACGGTCACGCCCCCACACCAGCAATTTGGCAAGCAGCGAATCAAAACATCCCGGCATTTCGTAACCAGGATGGGCGTGGGTATCGCACCGAACGCCAAACCCACTGGGGAAATGACATTCCCAAAGTCGGCCGGGGCTGGGGACAAATTGCCGAGGGTCCTCGGCGTTAAGCCTGCATTGGATGGCGTGCCCACGCCAAGTGATGTCCTCTTGAGAAAGAGGAAGCGATTCCCCTTGAGCCACGCGAATGCCCAATTCAACCAGGTTGTGACCGGTGATGAGCTCCGTCACCGTGTGTTCAACCTGCACACGCGGGTTGACTTCGAGGAAGTAAAAATCGCCGTTAGCATCGCGCAAAAATTCGAAGGTTGCCAAGCCCTTGTAGCCAACAGCCTCGGCTCCTTTGCACACCAATGCTCCGATTTCAGCCCTCTTTTCATCCGAGAGCCAGGGTCCTTCTTCCACGAGTTTTTGGTGACGCCGCTGTATGGAGCAAAATCGCTCTCCAAAGTGAATGGCCTTGTTGCCGTCGGCGAGCACTTGAAATTCAACGTGTTGCGCACCTTGAATGTACTTTTCAACGAAGACACGCTCATCGCCAAATGCCGATTTTGCTCGGGACTGACAGAGTTTGAGAGCACTTTCAAACTCTTCTGCCTTCTCAACGATTTGCATGCCGATACCGCCCCCGCCAGCCGCTGCCTTGATGATCACAGGGTACCCGATTTCATCTGCGAGGGCGCTGGCGACTTCGGCGCTGGCGATGGGTTCGGACGAGCCTTTCGCCGTGGGCAGTCCTGCTGCTTCCATGGCGGCACGGGCTTCGATTTTGTCACCGAGCAAGGTGATGACACCCGAGGCGGGGCCAATGAAGGTGATTCCCTCTTCTTCCAATCGGGCAACGAAGTTGGCGTTTTCCGCCAAGAATCCATAACCTGGATGGACGGCATCGCATTCCAATTCCTTGGCGGCCTTTACCACTGCTTCGATGTCAAGGTAGGAATCAAGCGGGTTGGAACGGTAGTTCGCATAAGCAACATCGGCCATCTGGACGGGAAGAGATAGACGGTCTTCGCGACCGTGGATGATGGCCGCCTCAATGCCCATGTCACGCAGGGTTCGCAAAATACGGAGGGCGATTTCCCCTCGGTTGGCAATCAGCACGCGCTTGAAGCCCATGGCCCAATGGGGGGCGAAGCATCCTATGAGCAAAGCGGTTACCAAGCACTTCTCAAGACTCCGATGGAGGAGTGCTCAGTGCAGCGGTGACGTGACTTCCGCCCTGGACATAATCCACCGCCCGGTGAAAAGGTTGGTTTCGAGGGCGTAGAGCAGAGCGTTTCATCATCCTCAAAATGCCCCAGAGTCCAACGAACATGGCTTTCAACGATATGAATGGATGGCGGAGGGCACGTAGCGGATTGCCCAGTCCTTCCAACGGGTAGCGAAGTTGCTCCATCATCGTCCTCGGCATGTCTTCGTCGATACCGTAGAGGGTTGGACGTCGGTCCCGAGGCATGTAGTAGGTGCCAAACACCATGTCCCAAAGAGGGAGGAAGGTTGAGTAGTTGCACCAAAGGGCTTCTTCTTCGTTAGAATGGTGCCAGTGGTGAAATTCGGGCGTCATGATGATCCGAGAAAGGGGCTTTAGCCAAAGGCGAACGTTCGCGTGAAGAAAAAGACCCAACACGATCTGCACCACCGCTACCAAGCCCGAAAATTCAGGACTGAAGCCAGCAGCAATCAAGAAAAAGAAGGCGGGAGCAATGAGGGTACCATCGAAGGGATGGGCCCGAAACCCGCTGACCCAATCCATGTGTTCGGGTGAGTGATGCACGGCATGGAAGCGCCAAAGTTGGGGGACTTCGTGGTACCAACGATGGGTCCAATAGCCTGCAAGGTCGAACAACGCCACACCGAGGAATAGCAGGTATGGTTCGGGAATGGATTGGATAAAGGGACGCAAAATGAGGCCGGGCACCCACGCAAAACTGAGCACGCCAACGACAATGGCTGCGGTCAAACCCACCGCTTGCAACACCGGAGAAGCCAGAGCATAACCGATGTCCAAACCAAGGTGAGGGCGTTTGAACCGTTGATGGTCATGCCTCGGAAAGAACCGTTCGAACGGTACGACAAGGACGAAGAGCACGATGACGGCGCCAAGTCCGTCTTGGTTATTCCATACCGCAATGCCAGCAAAACCGATAGCAAGGATACGAAGGACGATCGCCCGAGGCCAGCCTCCTACGGGAGGAAGGCGAGGGGCGGGGGGTACCGCTCCAGCATCCATGAAATCTCTTCAGCAGCAGTGGCTTTGTAACTTGTCTTTGATCGCATCAATATACGTCTCGGAGGTAGCGCTTCTCTTCCCGCATCATCGTTTTCTCGATGAAGTTGGTCGCATCCTCCTCGGACATGCCGCCGTGGTCGATGGCGATTTGGATCAGGGCTCGGTGAACATCCTTTGCCATGTACTGTTTGTCACCGCAGATGTAGAAGTAGGCGCCACGCTCGAACCATTCCCAAACCTCAGCACCGTGTTCTTTGAGGCGATTTTGGACGTAGATCTTCTCTTCCTGATCCCGAGACCAAGCGGTGGTGAATCGATAGAGATGACCTTCGTCAATCCACGATTCAATCTGGTCTTTGTAGTAGAATTCCGTCTTTTCCGACTGGTCGCCAAAGAAGAGCCAGTTCTTGCCGGTCCCGCCATCGTGAACACGTTGCTCCATGAAGGCACGGAACGGAGCAATCCCCGTGCCTGGGCCGACCATAATGATGTCAGTTGAGGTGTCTTCTGGCAAAATGAACGATTTGGTGGGCGACATGAATACACCGATGGGGTCACCTGAAGTGTTAATTTCGTCAGCCATGTATTGCGTGCACAAGCCGCCTCTTGCCCGCCCGTTGTACTCAAAGCGAACAATGCCGACCGTCAGTTCAACAAAACCCGGGTGGGCGTCGTGAGAGGAGGCGATGGAGTACAATCGAGGTTTGAGTCGGTCGGCGAGGTCGAGGAACTCCTCGGGTGTGTATTTCACGTCAAACTCCCGCATAATGTCGATGTAATCGCGAGTCCAAAGGTAATCTTCAATCGCTTTGGTGTCGGCGACAATTGCTTCAACTTTCGACGAGGGGTCGTCGGAAGGGGCGCTGGGCAACAACGCCACATCGCCTCCAATTTGGACGGTGTTGTTGCGAGCACGGCTCACCAGCGACATGCTGATGTTCATGCCGGTCGAGACGACTTTTTCAGCCAAGGACTGCACGAACTTTTTGTTGGCCATGTGCACTTCGTAATCTTTTTTCAACGCTTCACGAAGGGTTCGCTCGCCGTTGTGTGTGGACACAGCATGGTCGGCATCCCAACCCTGCACTTCGAGGAGTTCGTCCACAATATGAGGTGGGTTTTCAGCGATCACGCCCAAGGCGTCGCCGACCTTGTAGTCAAGCCCCGAATCGCCCAGTGCAAAGACGATGTGGCGGGTTTCTTTTCGTGAACCCTCGCCGTTGAGGATGTAGTTCTCGGTGATTTGGGTCATGTAGGGGTTCTTTGCAGACCATTCGTTAGACATGAGCTCGCCTCACTTCGCCGCTGTGCGGATGATTTTCCCACCAAAGGTGGCTATATCATCGTTGGTATGAATTCACATCCTGAGTCCATGGCGCAGCACCGATGAGAACAAGAGGGCCTTCATCCTCCCACGACCATGACCCATCGCATCGAGATGTTGGGGACTGGGAACGCCTTCCTTCCCCATGGGCGTCACCATTCCTTGGCGTTGTTCGATGGTGTTCATCTCATCGATGCACCGCCAACGGCGCTCGCTGGCTTGCGTCGGAAGGGACATGATGTTGCTCAACTCCGAACGGTGTTCATCACCCATGTTCACGGCGATCATGTGTTCGGCTTGCCGTTTTTATTGCTCGAACGGACCTATATCTCGGACCGAGAGCACACCCAACCGCTCAAAATCGTTGGAACCCCCTTTGTTAAGGAACGACTGGAAGCCTTGTGTGAATTGGCCTTCCCCGGCTCGATGAAGGACATTCTCCATCGAATTGACTGGGACCTGCGCGAAGTTGGCGAAACCGAGGATGGATGGACATGGGAGCGATTTGATGTCCATCACGACGACGCTGTTGAACCTCATGGTTACCGATTTGAGCACAACAACGGAGCATCCTTTGTCCACAGCGGTGATTCAGGGCCGTGCGAGACGCTTTACGATGCCATCGAACGGTCGCATCTTGCCATTCTTGAGATGGGCTTCCCTGACTGGGTCCCTTCAACCCACCACCACAAGCCATCTGATGTTCAAGCATTGGCTCAACGATGTTCAACACCCTTGGGCATCACGCACACGTACATTGACGCACCCTCGGCCTATCCGGCCTTGGTGGCCAACGAACTCCCCCAACACCCTTCACATGTCACTCATCTCAACGATGGCGATGTTCTCGAATGGCGAGGTGAACTTTGGAAGGTTTCCTCAGAAAATGCCGGCTGATCATCTCGGCGAAAATGTTCATTTTTTCCACCAAGCCTCTGTCTTTATATGCCATCATATATACTCCAATTGGAGGTCAAATTCAACCGGTCCAACCATCTCAGTGGACAGGCATATAAGGGGGACTCGGACTCCCCAAATTCATGGCGTTGGGTGCTTACAGAACCCTTTCGCTGCAGGTATAAATAGGAGGTGAGTGCGCGTGGAACCCAACATTTTTGACAAGTTCATTTCCAAAAAAACCCTGTTCAAAAACAAAGAAAACCTTCGCCACGATTACCGTCCGAAAATCCTTCCCCACCGTAACGAGGAAATCGAAAAAATCTCTTACAACCTTTGGGAGGCACTGAACGGACACATTCCGTCAAACATGACCCTGTACGGCGTCACGGGAGCCGGTAAAACCGCCGTGACGGATTATGTCTGCCATCATCTCAAGGTCAAAGGCGAGACGATGAACCGAAAAGTGGAATCCATCATGGTGAATTGCCGCCAAATCGACACTCAATACAGGGTTCTGAGCCACATTGGAAACTCACTTCTCGAAGACCACGAGATCGATGAGATCCCGTTCACGGGTTGGCCCACCGACCGTGTGTTTAACGAACTCATTCGTCGAATGGACCGTCGCGGCGGGGTCTTCGTCTTCGTCTTGGATGAAATTGACCACCTTGTTCGCAAGGCAGGAGACGATCTGTTGTACAACCTGACGAGCATGAATTCGTCGTTGAAATCGGCCCGTGCCTGCGTGATTGGAATTTCAAACGATTTGAAATTCACCGACTTCCTTGACCCTCGTGTTCGCTCCCGATTGGGCCAACTCGATGTTCTGTTCAAGCCCTACGACGCCGAACAACTCCAAGACATCCTTAGGCAACGAGCCCTCCAAGGATTGAACGAAGATGTCGTCGGCCAGGGTGTGATTGAATTGTGCGCCGCATTGGCTGCTCAAGAGCACGGTGACGCCCGCTGTGCCCTCGACCTGTTGCGAATTTCGGCAGAAAAAGCAGAGCAAAATGGAGAAACACTCGTTTTGCAACATCATGTCAGAGAAGCACAGGGACAAATCGAGTCGGACCAAATGACACCAGTGATTTCCACCCTCCCCAATCAACAGAAGCTGGTGCTGGCTGCAATTCTGCTCAACGAACGAAACGGACTGCGCAACATTCAGACCGGGCAAGTGTACGATATTTACCGTCAAGCATGCAAATTCATCCGCCAAAGTCCGCTGACCCAACGACGGATATCGGGGTTGATCTCAAACCTTGACATGTTGGGCTTGGTGACGGCACGAACGATCAGTCGTGGCCGATACGGGCGGTCAAAGGAAATCAATTCCTGCATCCCATCCAACATTCAACCTGAAGAGATCATGATTCAGGCCGAGGAGGACATGAAAACGGTGTTCCAAGCCTCCTACCACCACCAAACCTCCTTGTGAGGCACGGTTGAACGCCGTGCGTTGTTCGGTGCGCTTAAATGCACTTTGCAGGTCGGATGGCTCATGAGCGACGGCTCCCACAGCCCAGAATCCAACGCCACAGGTCATGTCCCTGCCTATGCTCCTGCACTGGTCTACCTCGGCCTGTGGGGACTGTTGCTGGCTGTGTTGAACATGTTCAGCATGGCAACACCTGCCCAGCACGTTTCATGGGGGGGGCTCCTCACCTTCGAAACCACCAATGCTGCCTTTGGCCAAGCCAAAGATGGCTTTCATTTCGAACCTCTCGGTGACACCATCTTCATGCTGGGGTGTGTAGGCCTAATCGTACTTGGGACACGCGTCATCGGTGCTCAGCAATCCGTTGGCGATTGGTTCAAAGGATTGATTTTCAACGACACCTGGCCCGCATTGAACAATCCAGACTTGGGTGGTGGACAGCGCACCTTAGCCGCATGGTGCTTGTTCCTCGGCCTCGCCTTTTACTTCTGGTTCGGCCTTCAATACCAAGGATGGATGGATGTCGGCGTATACTCCGTGACCATTGCCCTCATGGCGACTGGATTTGCCCTCAACCACAGCAGCCGCGCCCCGCCCGGAGACGACAAAGTCGACTGACCACTTCAGCGTGAACGCCGACGGTGACCGTTTGCACCTCGCAGTGCATCCAATCCGCCAAGCACAAGTCCTTGCCATAGGGCGATGCTCCACAGGAAGGTGATTCGGCGAAGACGAAAAATTGAGCGAACTTTGTTGGTTGACGTGCGAATGACTTCCCGGTTCACTACGCCCAAAGGACCTCGCCACAAGACGAATTCATGAATCACCAACATCACCAGTGAACCAACCAAGGTTTTGCCCTGCCAAGTCGCATAGACTTCGCTCGTCGAGGCGATGGAGCCGGACAACATCTCGTACGCTAATGGAAGTCCAAAACCGATGATGGAAAGCCACATTGGAAGCAAACTCAACACGATGGTTGAACTGCCGATGAAATCGAAATCCGGTCCACGCCTTCGCCGACGAGGATGATGGCGCACGATTCGAACATGGGCTCGCGCATCTCGACGACGTTTGATGAGGAAGATTTTCAATCCAGATTCTGGAACGTGCTTGACCAAGGCTTCGGGGGCATAGACAATGGTTCCGCCTGCAGCGACCAAACGAAGACTGACTTCCATGTCTTCTGCGTGGTACCACGCAGGGTCAAAACCACCGACCTCCAGCAAGGCTTCTCGGTTGAACACCGAACACGGGCCGTTCGCCAAACTCGTGCGGCGCGGCCGAGAACGGTATTTAGCGGCGATTTCAACCGAACGCAGGCGACTCACGATGTCCTTGGCTTGCTCGAAAACCGTACGGCCCGTCACGGCAACGACACGTTCCTGCTCGTCCATGGGTTGAACGCTCATCATCAGATTGGTCAACCAGTTGGGTTCGGGGCGAACATCGATGTCCGTGATGGCAACCCACTCGCCACGAGCATGTTCCAACGCCCATTGCCGACCGGCTGCCAAACCCAACGCCGACTGGTGATGCACCACAACCCTCGGCCCTCGCTGGGCCTCTGGGTCGTGGAACGATTGGAGGAGGACATCTCCCTCATCGGTTGAACCGTCGTTGACCGCTAAAATTTCAAAATTCGGATAGCTTTGATTGAGGAGTGATTGCAAACAACCTTCAATCCACTTCGCGCCGTTCCGGACACTGACCGTGATCGAGACCATGGGGGAATCCATTCAATCGACCTCGAACATTTCAAGCAGGCGGCGGCAACGCTCTTTGGTCGCAAGGCTGCTGGGCTGAACGACCACCCCACGGTGCGGCTGACCGTAGACGACAACGGCGTGCAACGGCACGAGAAGATGAATGTAAAGGGGAGCCAAATCCTCCTCGCCTTCCACCTCAACGACGACGGGCTGGTCAAAACTCGCTGCTTCGACGATGGTATCGTACATCGATGGCGTCAATTGTCCCGCTGGATTGACCGCATGGAGGCGATGTGCAAAAGACGAGATGTTGACTTGGTTGTCTTCGGCCAAAGGTGTTCGCTTGGTCTGGCCGTCGATGAAAGCCATGTCGGGAATGTAGCCCATGTCAAGCAAGGTGGCGACCGTGACGTCCCCCACAGCAATGAGCATGACCGAATCCAGGTCGAGGTCATCCAGCGCTGCGTACATGGCTACATCGGGTTGGTCCTCTGGACCTTCGTACAGCGTGCCCATTGGGGACTTCAATTCGGGTTCCGCTCGGGCATGCAAGTGCAGGGTTGCATCTTTCCATGAGGGGTGCACCCAAGGGTGACCTTCCGTGTCGGTTTGCCCGTTACGGATTCGAGACGATGAGAGGATGTGGCCGGTGTGATCGCTCAGGTGGGCGACTTCGATGATATGCAGGGGAGGCAACCCATGTTGTTCCCGCTGCTCATTTATGCGTTCGCATTGCCCCCGAGTTTCGGGTGTTGCGACAATGCAATCCGCCGTTGTATGGGTGGGTGCTGGGCCGTGAACGTCGATGAGCTCATGCACGGTTACCCGACGCGGAGCATGACGTTCCACCCAATCCAATAAGGCCTCACGACGAGTTTCGAAGGACTGCATGTCAATCGATTTGTGCTCAGCCATGAGGTCGCTGGTGATATGAATTTCAACGGCTTGACCCGCTCGCTGAGCCGCATCCAAAAGCAGACGATGCCCCGCATGAAAGCGGTCGAAGGTTCCGCCGACCAAGCATCGGCGGAAACGATATGCATCACCCATGGTCTGTGGCTGGCTTGCCCGCCTTTGAGACCATCGCCTCATAGAGGGTGGGGGAGATGGATTCACAGGCTGTGCCCCGACGCCTAACGGCCTCGTTCACAGTTTCCTCGAAGGCCTGACCCTCGGCATCGGGGCGTGCTGTCCGGTAAGGTGGTTGTCTCGCGTTCATTCTTGCGTCGCACGAGGACCCATAACCCACCGATGGTTTACCGCATTTGCACCGGAATTCACTCCCCGAAGGGTCCTCCCAGTCTTCGATTGCGGCCGTACACGTGGTGTCAGACGTCATAGCTCGTTTCACAGTCGCTCAGCCTGATGTTGCAGGTACGGTGAGTCCTTGTGGCGGCGAAGCCCATTTCAATCCATCGTAGACGAGATGCCTTGACGGTAAGCAAAACTTCGTGAATAGAGCAACCGGCCAATTCGCTCATCACCCATGGAAATCACCTCTTCCCCAAAGCGAGGCCATGTTGCAACGGGGCGTGCCAACCAACCCGCCAAGGGGTGAGTGAGAGTCACAGGCGGCGAAATTCCGTTTTCACGAGCGAATACCATCTCGTATACATCGTCAAGGGCTCGCTGTGCGTTCCCTTCTGTCAACAATTTCACGCTGATGAGATCGTTAGATGACAACTGAAGTCCCCCATGTGGGCGATTTCGCCCGGGAAGTCCACCAAGTTCCTCTGAGTTACGCCCCAGTTGAACGGGCCAACACACGTCGTGTTGACCCAACCACTCCCGTCCAACCGACGAATTAAGTTGCGTGACCAGCCAACCAGCGGCGAACGGTTGCCACCAGTCCTCTGGAAGATGCTCCATGAGGCGGCGTTGTGTTTCAGGTAACCAGGGCTCTGCGTCTCGGTCAATTTGGCAAGCCAAGGCCCACCATCGAAACGTGGTGTTCTTTCCATGCGCCAGTCCGGCTGTCACCCATTGGTCGAGCAAGACCTCGTCGTCTTGACCAGCGAGATGGTTGGGAAATACATGTTCGAGCACCTCCACCTCGCACACGGGGTTCCCAAACCACGTGGCTTGTGCCCGTTGAAACAATGGTCGCTGACGCTCGTCGGTTCGGTCCAAGATGCACAGCAGGGCGGCCGCTTGAAGGTGGTGACCCTCTCCTTGGTCAAGGGCAGCAGCGAGCGCCATCACCAATGTTGGGTCCAATGCAGCGGCGTGGACGATGCGTTGGATGGCTTGGCGACGCCACATGGGGCTTGAACGACCCATGATGGCTGGGATGGACAAGAGAGGAGCCTCGTCCACGCTCATCAATTCACCCCATCCGTCGGGCAGTCGGTCATGCAGCCTTACCCATCGAGACGGGCGAAATGAGGGTGGAGAAGCTATCCATGATGACAAGGCATCCTTGCGCTCCCATTGATTGGCCAATGCTTCATCCCCTGTTGGGAAGAGGGACAGGGCGCGACTCATTCGCTGACCTGCCTCACCCGGCGACGGCGGTGCGCTGAACCGAACGTTGCCAGCCTTGGCGTGCAACAATTCGAAGGCTGTCGAAGGATGTGCGCTGAATTCGGAGACTCGGGTAGCTGCGGTTTTGGCGGAACCAAGTTGCACGACCAGCGAGGTTGAGCGGTCCACTTGAACAGAAACGACACCCAACCTGGAGGTTGGAAACACCGTGGTTCGTTGAACGAGGGGCGAACTGTTCGCCATGACGTACCGCCCCATCCATGCTCGACAACGAGGGTGGTCAAGCACGCGTTGTTGAAGCAAGAGGTCCACTTCTTCAAATGGCCAATCGACGACAAAGGTATTCATGTCGTTCTCCAGCACGTGTAAGACCACAGCAGTCATCCCTCGAACAGACATCCCGTACGAATCGATCATCGCTGGTAAGGGTTCATTATCCGTCCAGTCCACCGTGCCGAAATCAACCAGCAAATCCCGAAGCAACGAAGGTGTGACGGTCCCCTGTTGCAAATCACCCCGGAGCGACATCAGTAGCGTGCTCCGTTTTTCTACGGACATGCGTGCGTGGCGGAGTGTCAACCAATGGCGAAGGACTGCATACGGCAAGCGGCGCTTTCTCGATGCGTTTTGGTCACTGATGACCACCGCCTCCTGGCCCATAGCAGCAAGGGCTAACGAACGGTCGATGGCGTTGGGTAATTGCAATTCCAACCCGGCCGCTGGAGCGTAGGTCAAATCGGTAGACATGACGGTTCCCAACGTAACCGGACCCTGTGTGAGACGAATCGGGGGCTCAGCGGCCATGGCATCGTCATCATCGAAGAACTGTCCCTCCACCAGCGAAGCGTTGGCGGAACGCTCAAACACTTCCCCCCTCACCAAACCGATTTTTATCGTGGTCGCATCGAATTCGGCTAATGTCCCCTCAACGCTTTCTTCGGGAGGCGTGGTAGGTGTGAGCGTGTCCAGTGCGTACCATTCAATCGTCTCGGGCTGGGTTAACACCCACGTCCCCCCTTGGCTTCCACTGGAATGGGCCCCCTTCGAAACGGTCGCCTCTGGGACGAACACCAAGGCTGCCGGCGGCGGTTTGATGTAACCAAACAACACATTTGATTCATCGGCATGAAGGAGAATGTTCCGGGGTGTTCGACGCAATTGTTCGGCGTGACGTTTCAATTTCGCCAGGGCGTCTTGGTTCAAACGGACCAAACCTTGCTGGCTCAGGTACATGGGAGCGTTTCGAAGACCTCCACTTTCATCCCGCACAACGAGGTCGGCCGCCCGCAATTGGCGACACGCCAAGGAAGCATGAGGCATTTGCATCGTCAATCGTTGCGCCAGATCGGTTACGGTGGCGGGTCCGTGAGTCAGGGCGATGAGAATGCGCCGATGGGCAGCCGAGCGAAGATTCCCCTCTGACACCTCAAGTCACCTTGGTGTGAGGTTGTCGGAAGTCCTTCATAAAGATGGGGGTTTGATTGACTAAGTAGTTACTTTTGCTTACATATTTCCACTGGAAATGTTACCGATTACTTACTCAAACCACCTCAAGTGTTGATTTTACACCTATATTTTATCAGTAAATGTAACCAACTCTTTGACTTGAGGAGGAAGCATTATATCAGCGGCCTCGCTCCTCAAAATCAGCGACACACATCTTGTGAAAGCGCACAAAAAATGACTGGAGGGAAGAAGAACATGAAGACGACGCGTATCCGTGAAAAAATCAAGAAATTCTTGGGCGATCGCCCACGAAACACCGCTGAAATCCTTGAGCACATCAACAGCACGATGCGCCACGGAACCACCAGCCAGCAGCTTGGCAACGTGTTGTCCAAAGACAAAGACATCGTCAAGGTCGGTTACATCAAGCGCTCAGGCATCCTGTCGGGTGGCTACGACATCTGCGAATGGGCGACCCGTATTTGGGTCTCCGAAAACTGCCCCGAATGGGTCGAGGGTACACCCATCATCGTTGATGCTGAAGGGAACTTCATGACAGCAGTCGATGAATCTCTTTGAAACCCATCGTTCACCTTCACCGCACACCAGCCACCAACAGCCCAACGCGGCTATCCGGCTTGACGAACTGAGAACATATTGAACGCTCCATAGCGGGCATTCATGCTTCGAGGTTCGCACCCCGATTGTCTCCTCAACCGACCACAGCATGGAAAGGGTCACCACCAAGGCCTCCGAGCAACGCCTCCCACGCGAACGAAGGATGTTGCTGAGCCGAGTGATCCTTTTCCACCCCACAAACTGGATGTGGTGACATCCACCATGTCTGCTGGCCCGACATCAGGATCAAGAATGACATACAGTCATGCAGCGGATGGGCTCAACGACCCTGAACGAAGGGAGGTGGACGCCACTCGAGGCGGGATTCACTGGCCCTCGAAAATGGCAATGGCCTCGTCGACGCTTGCGCCATCGCAAATGATCGCGTGACAGGCAGCCGTCATCCGAACGGCTTCAACCGTCCCTTTCTGGTGAATGTTACGACCAGTGGCAGCGCCCCGGCATCCTGAAACATGAATTTGGTCGTGCAGACGTTGCAGGAATTCTCGGGGGTCCAAAGACCCGCCACCCGAACAGATGATGCCCGTGCGACCGGCTGCTTCAACCGCCACTTTCAGCGACTCAGGCTGGGTCATGCCCTCCCATGCACGGGGGTAGTTGACCTTGGCGAAATCGGCACCGATGCAGCTGGCGACGCCAGCGGCCCCGGAGATGAGTTGCGGGTCTTTTTCGTCCGTGACAGCCTTGCCACGTGGATACATCCATACGACGGAAATCATGCCGAGTTCGTGTGCTTGTCGAATAAATTGGGCTGCTTCGGTCAGCATCTCGTGCTCAAACTCGCTTCCAATGTACACGGTGTAGCCGATGCCCACGACGTTGATGCCGTTGTGAACCAGCGACATGACGTCATCCATATCCCAAAGTGCCTGACTGATGGGGTCGCGTTGGGAGGTACCAACCAGATGGGATTTGGAATTGAGTTTGACCAAATAGGGGATGTCTGGATGGTCTCGGGCGTATTGAGCGATGAGGCCGCACTGACCGGCGAGAACACCGATGGTGCCCTCGGCGTGGGCGCGTGCACCGATTTCAAACAAGTGCGCTGGGTTGTTTGACGACAGTGGAATACTGACGCCCCCGTCGTAAAAGTCGTCGTTGAGATGCTCGATTTTTTGATCGCAAGCAAACAGATTCATGCTTCCCGTGCCAGCCGTGGCTGCGTTGAAGTTGTCAATGTAGGTCTCAACGAGTTCGTTGGGCACATCGGCGGGAACATGAACCTCAGCCATTGCTTCACCCCGTGGAATTCACTGCCCCGTGAAGTTGGCGACGCGCTTCTCAACGTAAGCAGCGATGCCTTCCTTCGCGTCACTGCTGTTGAACAACGCAGCCTGGAGTTCACGCTCGAGGGCCAAGTGATATTCGAAGGGAATCTCAGGGCCGGTTTGGCAGGAGCGCTTGATGTTGCCAACGGCTTTGACCGCCTTATTGGGCAGCGTGAACTGGCTGCACCAATCGAGAATGTCTCGACGGAACTCGTCGGGATCGCCTTCCCAGATGTGGTTGATGAGGTTGCAGGCGTGAGCGTCCTCGAAGGACATAAGTTCACCCGTGACCATCATTTCGAGAGCCTTGGCCTTGCCGATGAGGCGGGTCAAACGAGCGGTGCCGCCCGTACCGGCCAGCACACCGAGGTTGATTTCAGGCAATCCGACCTTGCCCGAATTCTTGCGAGCGATTCGGATGTCGGCCGCCATGGCGATTTCCAGACCACCGCCCACGGCGTGACCGTTGATGGCGCAAACAACGAGTTTGGCGGTTTGTTCCAAACGCGAAAGAGTTTCATTGGCGTGAAGACAAAAATTGTACTTGAAGCCTGGCGTCACGCTGTTGAGCATTTGGATGGATGCACCGGCAGAGAAGAAGGAAGCACCGTTCCCGGTCAGCACAATGCACGTCACATCGTCATCGAATCGGGCGCGAACGATGGCTTCGTCGATGTCACGCATCATGCCGTGCGTGTACGTGTTGGGTGAGCGGTCGTTGGGACCGTCAAGAGGAGCACCGGCGGAGTCGGAGGTCAGTTCAATCACAGCAATACCGTTCTCGGTGACACCGTAGTTCACCAGTCGATTGGGCATAGGCTCGAGTTTCAATCCGTAAAGGTCGCTCATGTCTTGAGCCACTGGCGCGAGCATTATGAAGAAATCGCTGCGGATTCTTGCTGAGTCTGGTCGTGTTCGTTGTCGTTGACGAACGAGGTGTGACCACCTTGCCTGCGAACCTGCTCCCATTGGTCTTTCACCGCCATCGCCTCGGAGGAAGGTTCCCAAACATCCCGACGCAAAGCGGCACGGAACGGCATACGCCGGACCCCGCGCCCCATCGCTTTGTCGTCACGAACGAGCATGAAGGGGGAGACGATGCGATAGAGCAACGATTTGAACAAACTGGGTCGAAACAGATTGCCGATCCAAATCAGCCCGTCACCTCGCCTGGATTGGTTCTTCATCCAGGCGTTGCACATCCGTTTGAAGGTGCGATCACCGACCCGGTTCATAAGCCAGCGGTTGGCGACGCTGGTTCGAACATAAGGCATCAATTGCCGGCGCACCTCACGCTCGTAGTCGCCTTCACCAAGCACATCGTTGGCCGCCAACACACCCGACCAGACAGCCATCCGCATACCAAAGCCCCACATGAAATCCTGCAGACCTCCGGACTCTCCAACGTAATAGCGTCCGTCTTGTTTGTACGAGCGATTGATGGTGAAATCCCCCTTTCCACCCACCCGTTTGATGGGGCGACGGTTCAGGTTGGGGTAGTGAGCATCGTACCATGCGATGGTTTCGTTGAGGAAGCGGTCGCTTTTCCGTTGCTTGCGCCACAAGCAAGTGCAGATCAAGCCCACTCCGTCAATGATGATGAGGTATGAATAGGCGCCGGGAGCGAGACGGTCGTTCAGTTGGAAGGCGATGTGGTTGGGGTGGTCGGTGGCGAAAATTTCACCGTACGCAACCGCCGATGTACCCTTTGGCCCGCAGGCGATGATGGTGCAATCAGTTTCCTTGACTTTGGAATTGTAGTGAAGTTGGGCGCCGGCTTCCAAAGCCATCCGCTTGAAGCCCTGGTCTATGGTGTGGCTGGACGTACCTCGCTCCACGATACGATAGGCCACACCCGATGTTTGGGCTTGGGTGATTTCATCGTCGGGATGAATCAAATCCACCGTTCCAAACGAAGTCGATTTGAATTGTGAGGCATCAAAACCCCACGATGCGAGCTGGTCAAAGAAATCGGCGTCCATGCTCCAGTTTTCCAAGGCTTGAAATTCGCCGTCAAAACGAGCCCCTGAATCGTGACGGACATCGTGCACATGCACCTCTTTTCCAGCCTTGGCCAGCACCGTGGCTGCCGCCAATCCGGACAGACCAGCCCCCATGATGTGGATGGCTGGTTCACCTTGGCCCGAGGCGTCCATGTTCAACCCATGGAGGCGTGAAGTTTGAATGAGTCCCTCTCGTCGTGCGTACATGGCCAACAGTATCGTCGTTCTCGAAGCCGAGGACGCCCTTGACCCTCAGGCCTTATTGGCACACCTTCGCACCGATGGCTGTGGGGCCATCGTCAGTTTCACCGGTATCACTCGGGGAACAGAAGGCGATGCCGAAGTCCTTCGGTTGGAATTTGATGCATGGCAAGGTCAACTCGCTGAGGTTCTTCGTGGACTTGCCAAGCAAGCCACTGAACTGTTTGGCATCAACAGCGTGGCCATGTCACACCGAACTGGAAGCGTTGGGCCTGGAGAACCCATCGTGAGCATTCATGTGGGAAGTCCGCACCGAAAAGAGGCGTTCCAAGCCTGTGAATGGCTGATCGATGAACTCAAGAAGCAAGCACCCATATGGAAGAAGGAGGTCACATCGGAAGGCGAGACGTGGAAAGGGGGGCTTGGATGAAGGAAAAAACCGTTGAAGCCATCGTGGAAATCGGGGCCAAACCCGTCGTGGAACGCCGGGCTGAAGCACGGGGCTGCCTTCACCTCAAGGAAAGCACCAAGCAACACATCGTCGGCGATACCGTGAGCAAAGGCCACGTTCTTGAAGCATCGACCATCGCCGCCATCCAAGCCGTCAAGGAAACCCCACGCATTATTCCCCACTGCCATCCTATCCCGCTCGAAGGCACGAAGGTCTCCTGGACGTGGGACGAGAGCGACCTCTGGGTGACGGTTTCGGTCTCCGCCCACTACAAAACGGGCATCGAAATGGAAGCGATGACCGGTGTTTGCGCCGCCTTGCTTTGCGCTTTTGACATGGTCAAATCGCTGGAAAAGGACGAGCATGGTCAGTACCCCACCGCTCGGATTTCCTCAGTGGAAGTCCTTCACAAATTCAAAGGCGAGTGAACCGTTTGCTTCATGTCGCTCCCGCGACTGCCTTGGCACATGGGCTTCACAGTTGACCTTGCGCACCATTTCCTTGAGGCAGTCGACCAAGCCGCCATCGCTTCGGCAGACTGGCGAGGAAAGGGCGACAAAAATGCAGCCGATGACGCCGCCGTGGAAGCCATGCGTCGGACCTTTGATGCCGTTCCTTTTGATGGTCGGGTCGCTATCGGTGAAGGCGAACGAGACGAAGCGCCCATGCTGTACATCGGTGAGCCGCTCGGTTCGATGGTCGGCCACCCGGATGCGGTCAAGGTTGATATTGCCGTAGACCCGTTGGAATGCACGAACAACTGTGCTGACAACCTCCCCAACTCGATCGCTGTTCTTGCAGCTGCACCCCGAGGCACACTGCTGCACGCCCCGGACTGCTACATGGACAAGTTGGCCGCTGGCACAGCCTTGGCTGGACACGTCTCGTTGGATGGCGGCGTGGCCTACAACGTCGAACAGGCCATGCACGTGCTGGATTGTGAAGCCGACCAGGTCCGCATTGTGGCCCTTGACCGAGAACGGCACACCGCTCTCTTTTCTGAAATTCGCGCCACGGGCGCTCAACTCCATCTGCTGAGCGACGGCGATGTGTCGGGAGCCATCTGGGCTGCCAAAGAGGACGGGCCTTACGACATGCTGATGGGCATCGGCGCTGCACCCGAAGGCGTCATTTCTGCAACGGCAATTCGCGGCGTTGGCGGTGTGTTTGAAGGGCGGTTGGTCTTTCGCTCGGCCGAGGAAGAACAGCGCGCATCCACGATGGTGGGCGACGACTTGACTCGCTTGTGGCAAGCCCACGACTTGTGTCAAAGCGAGGACGCTGTCTTCGCTGCAGCGGGCGTTTGCGACGGGTATCTCCCTGGTGTCCGCATCGATGAAACGACCACGACCACGTACAACGAACTCATCACGGTGGCCGACCGACGCGTCGTACGAAGCGAAAACGTTCGACCGCGCTCATGAGGAACGGATCACCATGGCCCAGCAACTCCGGCTCGATGTACGGCTCCCCGAGGGTCACTGGGCTGGCGATGTCACGAGAGCCCATCCAACTGCAACCTTGCGTATCGAACAACACATGCCGTTGAGTCGGGGACGGGGGACAGCGCGGTGTTGGGCCAGTGAGGACTTGAGCGAAACGGTGGCAAAGCACGCCGGTATTGACGAACTGGTCGGTGTGGACGGGGCGGGTTTTACGGTTAACATTTCAGCCGGTGGAGGCGGCTTTCTTCGACCGTTGGTCGATGTGGGGGTCGTGCCTCGTACCCCGTTTGAAGTACGAGACGGTTGGGTTGAGTGGACGGTGGAGGGTTCACGCGAACGGATGCGTGAGCTCATCAACCGTTTTCGAAGCGACGAGGTACCGCACCGAGTGATCTCCACTCGCAGCACGCGTTCTCGCTTGCTGACGCCTCGCCAACGAGAAGTGTTTGAGGTCGCATCAAGAGAGGGGTATTGGGACGTGCCCCGTCGCATCAACCTCACCGAATTGGCGGGCTTGCTCAACATAGCAAAATCCACCCTTTCAAACCAGTTGCAACGCATTGAATCGGCCGTCTTTGATGCGTTTACCGACGAGATTCGTCGCCAAAGTCCCTAACATGTTCATGCGAACATGTTCGTAAAGGGTATAAGGAGGTCGCCGACTTCCAATGTGCATGGACAACCTGCCGAAGACCTGGGACGACTGGATTGAGAACTTCAAGACCTGGCAAGACAATGTTGGGTACAAGCGCGAATGGATGGGTGACTTCGACCTCTCCGTTCAATTTGACTGGGAACGTGCCGGCGATGTCATCGAATTCGGCGACTATGCCGGACGAGCAAAGTGGGAGCGCTCCCTCCAAGTCCCTCACCAGAGTATGCGTGACGCCTTGGTGAGCATGATCACCGTACAAGGCGACACTGAATTCGCTTCCGTTGAGCAGCAGCGCCACCTCTTGGCTACAGCACCCACCGACTACGACCGATATGCTGCTGCCCGCATCATGGCCGAAGAACAGCGACATGGTTGGCAGATGGCTTATCTGTTGATGACCTACTTCGGCCAGCAAGGTCGGCGCGAGGCTCAGAAATTGTTGGAGCGCAATGCTCAGGACGGCGACCGCCTATTGGGCGCATTCAACCGCCCCATGCCTCACTGGCTCGACTTTTTCTGCTACACGATGTTCGTGGACCGTGACGGCAAGTTCCAGCTCGGTATGCTGTCGACCTCCGCTTTCAAACCCCTCGCCGCCAGCATGGGGCCCATGCTGAAAGAGGAATCCTTCCACTTGGGCACCGGTTCCAACGGATTGCGCCGCATCATCAAAGCCGGTGTGATCCCCTTGGACATGCTCCAACGCTACATCAACAAATGGGTCTCCACAGCCCACGATCTGTTCGGCGTTGACGAATCCTCTTCGGCCCACTGGGCCTATGTTTGGGGCATCAAGGGCCGCTGGGACGAACGAGCCAAACTCCAAGGCGACATCGATGTGAACAAAGACGTGTTGAATGAAGAAGCCCGGCAGCACTACCACGACGAAATCGTTCTGGAAGTGGAGAAACTCAACGGCTACCTCCCCGAAGGCGCCCCCTCCCTCTACGTGCCCCACGAGAACTTCAACCGCGAAATTGGTGCGTTCAAGCGCCAACGCTTCACGGTGGAGGGAACCCCCTTCGAAGGCGACGACCAAGCCTGGACCACGTACGTTAACGAACACCTGCCCACTGCTCAAGACGAAGAGGACCTCAAAGAACTTTTCAAGCAGCAATGGGTTGCTGAAAAACCCATGACGGCTCGCCAAATCGCTTCAGGCATTGGCGCCAGCGCTTGAGGACTGGGGCGATTTCGATGATTCCCGTCGCCCTGTACGGTGTCGACGTGGAGATGTGCGAGCGATTTTACGAAGCCCTACCTGGTCTGGTGACCGATGCTTACGAGGACCGATCGTACATTGAAGCGCTCTACGCCATCCAAGCCGACCAGTCCATTGAACACGTTCGAGTGGCCGACCAGTGGGCGCAACGCGACCCCTACGCCTGGCCGGAAGACATCGTGAACGAGGTTGAGATGGTGTTACGGACCACCACCTATCCCGATGTTTCCTTGCTCGAGCACCTGATGACCCTCGATGGTGTTGACGCCCAGAGGATTTCCGAATGGATGCACTTCTCAACCAACCTTTTTCCCGTCTATTCCCAACGAGCGTGCGAAACCCTGCAACGGATGGGGCTCGACACGCCTTACAAGCCCGACGATATCGCCAGTTACGGCTTGTATGTGAGCAGAATTGAAGGACTGAAACTTCATGCCCCTGCTGCAGGATTGCCCGAAATCGGGCTACCACGAACCAGAATGCTGCAGTTGGGCTTGGAGCGGTTTGAATGAAAACCATCGGTGTTCATCTCAAACTCTTGACCGTTGCTGTGATTTGGGGATTTGGTTGGCCAGCCGGACGCATCGTCGCGTTGGACACGCCTCCAGTCCTCGCATCGTGGGCCCGGTACGTCATTGCCTGCCTCTGTTTCTTCGCCTATTTGGTCGCAAGCGGAAAGTTCCAACGGCCCTCGAGACGGCAACTGAAAGGCCTGATGCTGATTGGGTTTTTTTCCACCTTCCTCTATCAACTCTTCTTCATGCTCGGGATGGCGAGGACTGCAGCGGGCGATGCATCGTTGATGATCACCCTCAATCCGTTGTTCACCGCCATTCTCGCCAGCCTGTTCCTCAAGGAAGTGTTCACCCGCCGCCACACACTTGGAGTGTTGATGGGATTTACGGGCGTTCTGATTCTGTTTTTGGCTTCACCCAATTCGGATTTGGAGACTGTGGAACGTTGGGTCGGTAACGGGTTTGTCGCCCTGTCGGCGCTTTCCTGGGCCAGTGCGACCATTCTCATGAAAACCCTGATGACCGACAAGGAGGGCGAAGCTGGGCTCTCACCCCTCATCCTCACCGTGTGGTCATCAGCCGCTGGTTTGTTGTTCCTAACACCGTTCTTGGCCCTGGAGACCTACACGGCCGGTGGCCTTCACTCCCCCTCAAAGGACGCATGGGTGGGCATTGTCTTCCTCGCCCTCCTCTCAACGGTGGTGTCCTACGTATGGTTTGCCGACGGCATCAACAAAATTGGGGCAGGCAAGGCAGCCTTGTACGTCTACCTGATTCCACCGTTTGGCATCCTCGGCGGGTTTGTATTGCTGGGCGAGCAACTGGGCTGGGCATTGTTCGCCTCGTTTGCCATGATCGCCGGCGGCGTGGCCATCGCCCAGAGCGAGAAGCATGATGAACATGGAGCACCCGCTACCGTTCATGGCGATTGAACGCGTGGCGGTCATCGGTGCTGGAACCATGGGCGCAGGAATCGCCCAAGTTTGTGCGCAGGCAGGTTGGGAAACCCGTCTCTACGATGCGTTTCCCGAAGGCCTTGACCGAGGCATGGAACGGATTCACGCCTTTTGGCAGAAGGGGATTGAACGTGGAAAAACCACGCCTGAACAGCGGGACCTTTGGTCCCAACGCTTGAAGGCTGTTGCATCCCTCGATCAGGCCGTTGCTGGGGTTGATTTGGTCGTTGAAGCCGTGCCCGAACTACCGGAGCTCAAGCACGAAGTGTTCGCAACGTTGGACCAACTCGCCCCCGCTCAAGCCATCTTGGGCACCAACACCTCTTCGCTGTCCATTGGCGACATCGCTGGTGCAACCAAACACCCTGAGAGAGTCATTGGAATGCACTTTTTCAATCCCGTTCCAATCATGAACTTGTTGGAATTGGTTCGACACGAACGCACCTCAGAAGCCACCGTTGCGCTGGCGCAAGAAGCCGGAGCGGCGATGGGGAAGACGACGATTCTGGTGAACGATGTGCCTGGTTTTGCTACAAGCCGACTTGGTGTTGTCCTCGGCAATGAAGCGATTCGAATGTTGGCCGACGGAGTTGCCAGTGCTAAAGACATCGACACAGCGATGGTGCTCGGCTACAAACACCCCATGGGCCCGTTAGCCCTGACAGATTTGGTGGGTTTGGATGTCCGGCGTGATATTTTGCTCAACCTTCAAGCCTCGTTCAACGACGACGCTTACGCACCTCACCCCTTGCTTGAGCGCTTGGTAAGCGAGGGCCGTCTCGGAAAAAAGACCGGCAAAGGCATCTATGATTGGTCAAGCGGAGATGCCGAAGAATCCGACCTGTGTGGAAACTGAACAACGACCAAATCAACTGAGTTACTCAAACCTGGGACTTCGCTTCTCGAGGAACGCAGCCACACCTTCTCGGAAGGCTTCGGTCGTACCGGCAGCTTCGATGAGGGTGCGTTCATGATCGAGGTGCGTTGAAAAATCGTTGTCGGTCTGCACGTGCAACAGGTGCTTCGTCGCTTCTTTGGTGTGGGGCCCCCATGACGACCACATCCCCGCCAGACCCATGGCCGTTTCAAGAAGTGATTCGGGCTCCACCAATACGTCAATGGCCCCGTATTCATGCGCCTCTTGACCTGACCAAATTTCGTTGGCAAGGAAGAAACGACGAGAGCGCTGTTCGCCGACCAAACGAGGCAACAGCCATGTTGTGCCGCCATCGGGTGAAAGACCCATGCCAGCATAGGAGGCTGCCATCCGCGCATCTGGGGTACCGATGCGAGCATCACAGGCCAACGCGAGGCCCAAACCACCGCCGGCGGAAACGCCGTTCAACGCAGCCACCACGATGGTGGACGATGTTCGCATGCGTTGAAGCAAAGGATGGAGGATACCCGTCAATTTTCGAATCAACTCCGGTGCTCGTTGTTCATCGATTGATTCTTGGAAGGCACGAATATCAGCACCTGCGGAGAAAAATCGGCCCTCACCCGTGAGCACAATCGCTTTGGTTGCTGGGTCTTGAAGTCCAGCATCAATCGCTTGGGCGATCAGCGGCAAAAAAGCCGAGGAGAACGATTGTGTCGAGGCTTGTCCCGCCATCCGAATGAGACGAACGGTGCCGTGTTGTTCCGTTTCCACCGCCATCGTCATCCCTCAAAGCTTGACATTGACGTTCTTGACCTTCGTGTAGAATCGAAGCGCATCTTGGCTCTGTTCAATCCCAATGCCGGAATGTTTCCATCCTGTGAAGGCCGTTTGAGGGAAGGTGATGGGGTATTCATTGATGGACACCATGCCGCATTCAAGGTCTCGAGCCATCCGGTGAGCGCGTCCCAAATCATTGGTCCAGACGCCATTGAGAAGGCCAAAGTCCGTATCGTTAGCCAGGGCTAACGCTTCCTCATCGGTCGAAAAGGACGTAACGGCCAATACCGGTCCAAACAATTCCTCTTTGAACAACAAATGGTCCGCATTAACACCCGTGACCACCGTGGCTTCCATGAACGCACCGTCACGGTCCAAGGCTTGACCCCCGAGGACAAGTTCGCCACCTTCGGCCAAACCAGCCTGCAATTTTTCCAACACCTCGGCGCGATGGTTGGCATGAACCAAGCTGCCCATGCGGACCCCATCTTCCATTCCGGGCCCCACGGGCCACGTTGAGACCTCGGCGCAAACCGCCTCAACCAGTGCGTCGTGGACATCTTCGTGGACCAGCAATCGAGAACCTGCCCAACACATCTGGCCAGCGTTCATGAATATGCCAAAGCAGATGGCTTTGGCCGCATACTTGAGGTTCGCATCGGAAAACACGATGTTGGCTCCTTTCCCACCCAATTCAAGGGTCACTGGGGTGAGGTTTTCACTCGCCTTGGCCATGACCGTTTGGCCGGTGGGTACGCCTCCTGTCAACACCACGCCGTCAACATCGGGATGACCTGCAAGTGCATCGCCTGCCATGGCTCCCGAGCCGGTCAGGACCTGAAGAACGCCTGATGGGAGCCCTGTTTCAGCTTCATCAATGGCTTTGGCCCACGCCAAAAGCGAGAGGGGGGTCCACGAGGCGGGTTTTGCGATGACCGTACATCCAGCAGCCAAGGCCGGGGCAATCGAGCGAAGCGCCAATTGAAGCGGGAAATTCCACGGCACGATGTGCGCCGTCACGCCGAGCGGTTGACGCAGCGTGTAGTTCAATCGTGGTCCGGGGACAGGGATGGTGGAGCCCTCGATTTTGTCGGACAACCCAGCGAAGTACTCCAAGGTCCATGCTCCGTAACGGATTTCGGAGAGGGCTTCTCGGAAGGTCTTCCCGTTGTTCGTTGATTCAATCACGGCCAATTCCTTCGCCTTTGCGTAGGTCACGGCAGCCATTTTGTTGAGAATACGCCCACGTTGTGCGGGGTCCATATCGTTCCAGTCTGAATGGTGAAATGCAGATTTGGATGCCGCTACACACCGGTTGACATCTCCAGTGGTGGCTCGAGGGACGGTAGCGATGGTTTCACCGCTCGCTGGATTCAGAACATCGCTGACTTCGCCCGTTTCAGCATTGCACCATTCGCCGTCAATCCACATTTGCTCGTCGCCCATGTGATGTCCAAGCGCACGGGCTTCAAAGCGACATCGGTGCGCAAGCATGCTGTTTTGGTTGCGATGGAGGACGATGAAGAAACAGAATCCTCATGAGCCATAACAACGAGCGAATGTCATGGCGAAAACCATCGGTCTGGCCCAACGCACGGCACAGACCCTGGCAGCCAACCCGCCGCGACTGTTGTTGATCGCCGGTGCATCGGGGGTTGGGAAATCAACGGCAGCTGTCGGTGTGGCCCACCGAGCGGGTTTTCGTCGGGTGATGTCCACCGACGCCATTCGCGAAATCATGCGGGCCATCATTGAACCAGAACAATCCCCTGCCCTTCATCGTTCATCCTTCTCCAGCGGAGAGAGTGGGGATGCTGTGTTGGATTGGAACGAAACGTGCCTTGCCGTTGAATCCGGCATATCAGCGATCGTTGATCGGGCACGACGAGAAGGCGTCGACCTGTTGCTGGAAGGCGTCCATCTGGTTCCCTCGGCTCGACTGTTGCGTGCCTGGGAAGAGGCAGGCGGTGTCGCATTGGGCGTGGTCATGGTGGTGGACGAAGAACGGACCCACGAGAGCATGCTCAAAAAACGGGACATGAATTCGTATCGTCGTTCAGATCGATATCTCGCCAATTTCTCGAGGATTCGGGCGATTCAAGACGGGTTGATCGAGCGAGCGAAAATTGCGAACTGGCCCTTGGTTGACCCGTCGCGAGTTGAAGACGATGTGGAACGCTTGTTCACCTTGCTCAACCGTGCGGTCCGAGAACAGACCGATGCGTGATCACAGGGCAACCGTGAACGATACGTCGTAGGTGAGCATGGCTTCGCCGTCCGAAACTCCCAACTCAGCCTCAACGAGTGCCGTTGACGCATCACTTGACGTCACGCTGATCTCTGTGAGTTTGATCTCCACCCCGCGTAGTTCGCCGTGGTGCAGTAGGTCGTCATGGACGCTCTGGAAGGCCAGTTCGGTCGCCTCTAACCCGCTCATGCCCCCGTCCATCCAAATGTCGGCTCGCGCCTGCGTGACCGGCTGGAGAACATCGACGACCTCATGGGTGGTCACAAGCACATCATCGGATGCAGCGTCATGTGGCAAGGTTAAGCCCGCCACTTTGACGCCAAAGATGGCCATGGAGAGAAGCGACATCAACAGGACAACGCCGGTGGCGAGCAACATTTGCCCCGATTCTTCTCGAATCAAGCGTACGGAGCGCATCAAGCACCACCTCCTCGAGCCCACACATCGAGGGTCACGGTCCACATCGCTGGACCCACAGCAACCAATCGGTGTACGGCGACTGTACCCCCAGAGGGCGTACCGACGGTACCGTGCGGCGAGGACACGGCACTGTCCTTGGCCAACCAACAGTTCGCTTCCTTGCCCGGGGCGACGGCGGATTGCAGAAGGCTGCACGCAGCCTCGCGGTCATCCTCAGCCAAGAGTTCAACCAGGCGGTTGTCGCCCGTTGTCACGGCCTCTACACCCAATCCATAGCGGATAGCGTCCTCACCGGCCATTTCGAGAGATGAATCCAGAGCCACCGAGGGCGAGTCAGGGACATGGACACGGATGAGGAAGGTCGCCGACATGAAGAACAGCCAAAAGAGGGTCAGCATTTCCAAGATGTGGATCTGAGCCTCTTCGTCCTCTCGCACACCATCAACCCCAATACAGCGGTGTTGGTACGAATGTACCTGACGATGGATTGAGGCCGGGAACTTCGGTGATGCCGATGAGGTCCGGCGAGAAGGCGACGAGGTTGAACACCACCAAGGCCACGACAATCATCATGCCTGAGTGCTTGAATCCGGTGGAGAAACGACCGGTGGCCATCAAACCCGCCATGGAACCGTTGCCCATGGCCTGCATGGTCACGCCGTAGTAGAAAATCGTCAGGAAAAAGAGTGGATTGATGTTGCGGATGGTCATGTTCCCGATGGTTTGCCCACCGCTGTCACCGCCGTCCTCACCACCCGAGTTCGACCCCGCAATAGCGGGGATAAACACCTTGGCCAACACGACAATAACGCCGAGGAAAACGAAGTACGAAGTCCAAATAACGGCAATGTAGGAGCCAATGGCTCGTTTTCGTTCGCCTTCCAAGAACTTCAACTCACGGGAGTCGTTAGCAGCCGTGACCAAAATGTCGGAAATCTTTCCGCCAGCGCGGTCGGCTTCAGCGATGAGCGCAATCGCACGGCGAACCAAGGGCGTGCCGACACGTTCAGCAAACTGTCGGATCACATCGCTGAACTTGATGCCCCAACTGAGTTGGTCGGACATTTTCTTGACTTCGTCATTCAGAGCACCGTATTCCGAGGTCGCTAAGGTTTGAACAGCCACAGTCATGGACAGACCGCCCTTCCAATACTCGGCGAGGTCACGAAGGAAGTCAGGGAATTTCTCTTCCACCTCGTTTTTCTTCTCTTCGACCTTCTCCCAGTAATACGATGCGGGGAAGATGAAGAAAAAGAAGGTCAGCCCGAAGAAGTTCAAGAAGATGGTGGGGTGGACTTTCAGCGGTCCTAATTCAAGAGCAGGCCCCAGCCACAACGAGGCGTTGTTCATGTTGGTGGGGATGCCGTCGTAGTAGTGGACGGTCATGTCAAAGGTGACAGTGGAGAGGAATTTGTTGTCCTCAGCGGTCATGAAAATCAATTCATAGCGTGTGTCAGGTTTGATGTTCACCATTTCAAATCCACAATCGCCTTGATTGGCGGTGCCGTTACGCCATTCAAGAATGTCGCCCGACGAGGAACGGACGGCGACGGTGTAGTCATGGGGGCCGCTGGCTTCCACCGTGCAGTTGAGCCACAGCGGTTGAAGGACCGTTGTCCCCCCGGTAGCACTTTCTGGAACCCCGGGGACATCGAAATTCTTGCCGCGCTTGACGACCTGCGTCCATTCCTCCCCCGTCCACGTAATGCGGTCGGGACGGTCTTGCAAAATGGAACATGTTTGGTTAGCGGTGTAGGTTGGTTTCTGGTTGGTTTGGAAATATTCGCCCGTTGGGTTGCCCAATTCGTCTTGGGCAGTGGCTCCGCAGTAAACGTTCGTGAACATCGGCTCGCCATTGGCGGTGGGTACGAATCCGGAGTTGGCGATCCAGAACAACCCGCTGCCCAGCCCCAACACGATGGAAAAGAAGAGGATGATGTACAGATTGGTCATCGTGGAGTCGTCTTTGGGAAGGTCGAGATTGACCACGATTTTCTCTTTCTTTCGCGCCATTTCCTCACCCCCTCATCACATGTCTTGCTCCTTGCTGCTGGTGTAGACGAGAATCGCGTAGGCGATGTGAATCATCGGAATGAAGCCCAACACGATGCCGTACAGCATGCCCTCGCTCATTTGCGCACCCGAACCAGACACCCAGAACATGATGACCAGCATGACGATCAAAAACAAAGGCATGGCCACTGCGACGACAATGTAAGATTCGGCCAGCAGGGCAATCGATTCGAGGAACATCTGCAAGCGAGTACGGTTCTCACGCATGTAATGCTCTGCACGGTTCAAGAAGTACAGCTTGAGCTGGCCACCAGCGGTGAGGGTGCCCACCATGCCTTGGAAAAATTCCGTCAACCACACCGAAGCGGCACGGTCAACGCTCAATTTCATCGCCGAAATCAAGTCGAAACCCAAGAGGGTGATATCGCGGTAAATCAAGGCAGCATCATCCGCTACGTCGCCGTAAATGTGCTTATTCATGGCAAGGGACCGGAAAATTTTGGCAGGTGTGGCGTTAGCGGCCGACATGGCGGCGGTGTAGGAAGCAGCGTACGGCAGGTATTTTTCGATCATGTCGGCGCGGCGTTGAGCTTCACGAGCAGCCCCGCCTTTGTTGTACTTGAACGCCCCGTAAGGGATGATGAAACCACCCACGAGGACCAGGACAACCTTGAGGAACGCAGGGAAGACTTGGAGTTGGTAATCGGGACAGCCGTTGCCGGGCAAGGAGGGGTCAATCAAGGTCGGGTTCCAATATTCCCACTCGAAACAGGGATTGATCGACGACGCATCTTGAATGCTCTCGTAAAAGGCGATGACGCCGATGTCGGGGAGGAAGAAAATAGCAACAAAGCCCCACGATATGAGGGTAATGGCGATGGAGGTCATGATGACGGTGGCGAAATAAACCTCGGGCATCATGCCCATCGATCCTTTGATCAGATTGGCGGACAATTCCTTGTCGCTACGCGCTCGTTTCTTGACGACACCACCCAGCATGCGGTTGCAGATGCGTTGCCAGGTCGTCAGGTCCATGTGCTCACCGTTGCTGCCTTCTTCACTTCAATCCGTCAACACGGGCTAAGATCTCATTCGGACGGACGTAGTATTCCGTCACGATTTGCGACACTTGGTCGGCCTTTCGAATGTCGTTGAGCACCATCCACTCAAGGATGCGTTTTCGAGTCCGAAGTTCACGTCGCATCTCATCTTGGCTGTAGTTGATCTTCACCATGATTTTCTCCAACACGTAGGATTTGCCGCTGAAGACGAAATCGTCGTTGGTCACATCCCAACGGAATACTTCGTTGGTGATGACCTCCATCGAGTTGGGGTCTATGCCGACGATTTCGACGATTTGCTTGGTTCGTCGTACACGGCGTCCGTTAATACGGGTCTGAATTTGGATGGAGCAGGCCTCAAGGGCGGGCAACAACACACGTGGAATATCGATTGGTTTGTTCTCCAATCGGTGAACCAGTGAAGGAACAGAGTCAGCGTGAACCGTTGAATATGCGCAGTGACCTGTGGCCATGGCCTGGAACAACACATAGGCTTCTGCACCACGGATCTCACCCACAATGATGTATTCGGGCCGTTCACGAAGGGCGGCTTTGAGAAGTTCGAACTCACCGATCACACCGTCGTCGCTCTCACCACCGAAACCTTGCCGCGTCAAGCCCGGAACCCAGTTGGGTTGCGGAATGTTGACCTCACGGGTGGACTCAATGGACACGATTTTCATTTGCCATGGAATGAAGATGCACATGGCGTTGAGCGTTGTGGTTTTGCCGGAAGCCGTACCACCAACAAACAACATCGGTACTTCGTTTTGGAAGGCAATCCAAAGGTACGCTACCATCAGCGAGGACATGGTACGGAACGCCACAATGTCCGCAGGGGAAAACGGGTCGTCCTTGAACCGCCGGATACAGAAGGCAGAACCACGCGTCGAAATTTCATGTCCGAGTTTCATCACGATTCGGGAACCGTCCATCAAGGTGGCGTCGAGCAGCGGGTCGGCCACTGAAATGTGCTTGCCGCAACGCTGAGCAAGTTTGATGACATACGATTCCAATTCATCGTCGGTTTCCCACACACACGTGGTTTCCACCGACTCAAATTTACGATGGTAGGCGAAGATTGGGACGTTGGTTCCATCGAGGGAAATATCCTCAACGTTGACGTCGTTCATCAGCACGTCCATTTTGCCGTAGCCGATGAGATCGCGGCGTAGATAGTAGAAAATCTTGGATTTCGACTTTTTGTTGATTTTCATGCTGTAGGCCTTGATGACTTTGTCCATTGCCGTGCGCACATAGGCTTCGGGGTTGGAATCAATTTCATCGATGTTCGCCGTGAGGGAGCGAATGAAGATGTCCATGATTTCGTCGCGCTGCTCCTGTTCTTTCTTGGTCAGCGGTGGCTCAATGATTTGGTAGATGATGTTCAATGTGGTCTTGTCGCGAACGATTCGGGCAAAGGCGTGGGGCGGCATGACAGGGTATTTGTCCAATTCATCGTACTGTGCCCGTTGCTTGGCGCGCTGTCGTCCGCCACCTCCACCTTGTTTCCTTGCCATGGACACCACACCGCCGAATGCATTTTGCTACAACATCTCCCCGACTATAACACTTGGGTGAAAAAAGCCTCCTCATGAAGGGACTGCCCTCATTTTTGGCTTGGCGGGAAGTGGGTGTTCAATCGGTTTGAATCGCCGCCAACCACGCTTCGCATTTGGCCTGAAAGGTAGCCAAGTCAACGTCGTTGGACAAGGTATCACGGGCCTCAGCAATGAGCCGCTCAAGACCCCACCCCTTTTCACGTTCATTCCGCGCCTTGAAGGCGGCCCAGTCGCCATCTTCGGAGCGGCCTCGCTGTTGGATGCGCTCAAAGCGAAGTTCAACACCGGCTTCAATCGCCACTGTCCTGTAGTCCGAGCCCCAATGGCTAGCGAAAACGACATCTTCGGCCGTGCCGCGCAAGCCTTCAATCAGCACCAAATCGTGTGTGTGTAACAATTCGTCCACGCGCTCACACAACCTCACAGCAAGGACGTCCTCGCCGTGTTGAGCGCGAAGGTCAGCGGCAACCTCGCCAAAGACATGGGGTTGCTCCACGAGTCCGCGGGCTCGAACTTCCGCCCGAACCATGTCGCCCATGGAAACAACAGGAACGCCGTTATCGGCGAGGATGGCGGCAAATTCGCCCTTGCCCGAACCGGGCATGCCGCACACCGCTACGACCTGACCCATATCCCAAAGGCCACGCTCACCGCTCAAGAACCTACCTCCTTGAGGGTGGATGATGGCTCAATTTGAGAATTCAGCGCGACCCCATCGTCGGTCCATGAGCTTCCACAAGATAGCAGACGCAGCGATGAGCATGACGGAAATTCCAATCATCCCCAAGTACCCTTGTTGCACCATCGTTTCGTCGTACATTTGTGCCGTCGCTGCCAAACCGTCCTGACTGGCTCGCTCCCACCAGTTCCCATACAGGCTGACATCGCCTTGGGTGAAGGACAGCAAGAACAAACCGAGCAGGGGCAAGACCGTGCCGATCCAAAACCAAATCATGATCGAGGCGTCAAAAATGGCCTTGTTGGGACGCAGACCCATCAGAAAGGCCGTGAGGGCGACGATGTAGATGGAGTTGGCAAACATGACGATGATGCTGGTTGGCAGCGACGCCCATTCATCGAGGCGCCAGGCCATCAAGACAATGAAAATCAGCGAAATCCATGAGGTGGCGAGGAAATACACCACAACCTTGGCTCGTATCAGTTGAGGGACATTCAGGGGAAGTCCGTTCATGAAATCGGGAGGGTCGAGGATGGTCAACCACGAATAGAAATTGAATCCAAAGAACCCCAAAAAGGGGGCATAGGACAGGAGATTGATGGGGATGGGGGCTTCAGCGAAGTCCACCAGCCAAGCCATGCCCAACAGCACGAGCAGAGGAATGGCGTAGGACACTGTCATTTTTTTGATGGCGCCTGAACGGAACAAATCCACGAACTCTTTAGCGACGATAAGCCGTAGAGGCCCGCTGCCCAAGAATCGGAGCCGCTGATGCATGGGGGCGAGCAGGTCGCCTTTTTCCACGACGCTGACATCAAAGTCATCGAGAATCAGCAGCGAGGCAACCATGCCCAACCCCACGGACAAGGCCAACCCCAATAAAATGGCTAGACCGCTCTGGCTGGCTTGGGCGGCCAATCCCCAAAGCAGCACATCCGCAGGCAACCATCCCAGTCCAACGGCAACGCCAACAGCAACGATGAACACCGGGCCCACGAGGGTGTAGGGCCGACCCCGCAACCACAAGGATGAGGCCAGAAACGAGAGAGCCAAGCCTTGGCCCAAGGTGGTCGCCATCGCCAACCAGGTCCACGGCAGTGAAGACCACAACAACGGTGTGCGGATACCCGCCATACCGTCAAGCAAAATGCCCAAGGCCATTCCAGCGATGATCGGTGTCAAAATCAGCATCACATAGAACAGCATGTCCTTGATGAAGTAGGTGAAATGCGCCATCGAATTGGGCAACGGCTGGAGGGCCGGGGCCGCTAACAAGTGGTTCTTGGTCCCCGTTCGACGGACAATGGCGTCTCGCCCCATGAAGGCAAACGTACCCATCCCCAAGGAAAACATGAACATCGGCAGGTGAAGAGCAAAACGAAGTTCCTGCCAGGTGAAGGTTTTGGCTTCGATATCGCTGGTTTGGGCGGTTGAGTCACCCACCAAAAACTGGAGACCGATGGTCGAAAGAGCCGTCACCAAGGTCAGCAGAAGGGGAAAGAGCACCATCTGACGCTTCTTGGCAAATTCCATGCTTTTTCGTGCTTCCTCGATGAACATCACACGGAATGTGGCAGAAAAGGCGGACCAACCCCGAAGCGGTTCGTTGAGAACGACGCCTTGAGGCGATGTACCCAACGGCTCGAGGGTTGTGGAAACCTCATCGGACCACGGACGGGACTCGATGAAGGTCGAACCCACGTTCATTCCTCCTCGTGCTCGGAGGAACCGCCCTCATGGTGACGTTCGACGTCCTCAATGGACCGCCCGACGAGCCGAATGAACACGTCTTCAAGCGTTTCATCCGGCGTTTGCTTCAACCCTTTCACGGTCCCAGCTGCTAACACGCGTCCGTCGTTGATGATCGCCATTCGGTTGCACATGCGCTCGGCCATTTCCAAAACGTGAGAGCACAGGAAAATCGTACCGCCCGCCTTCACGTGGTCCAACAACCACTCCCTGCATTTTCGCTGGTAGATGGGGTCGAGATTTGCAAAGGGCTCGTCGAGGAACAGCAATTTTGGTTCGTGGATGAAGGCGCTAGCGAGCATGACTTTCTGCCGTTGCCCTTTCGACAGGTCCTTGCACATGGTGTCACGCTTTTCCTGCATGCCGAACCATTCCAGCCAGTGTTCTACCTTGGCCTTCATGTCGGCAACGCCTCGGAGACGGGCGACGAATTCCAGGAATTCAGCAGGGGTGAGAAAGGACGGTGGAGATTCCGATTCGGGGACAATTCCAATGTTGGCTTTCACTTTTTGAGGGTCGGCAACGGCATCGACCCCAAGAACCTCGATTTGGCCTTTACTGGGCCGCAATTGTCCAGTAAGGAGTTTGATGAAGGTAGATTTACCAGCCCCGTTTGGCCCAAACACGCCAAAGAATTCACCGGCATGAACCTCAACATTCAGCGGGTGAAGGGCGATGAATTCACCGTATTTCTTCGCCATGTCCTTGGCTCGCACCATGGGTGTTGACGAATCGGTCATAGAACTAAGACAAGCCCCGTGATTATCATACCTTGCTTTGACCTCATTGAGGGTGAGCGATGGGATGAAGAAGAAGCGGCTGGCCTCTGCGGCCATGAACCCACCGGAGAGCGAGGTCACCAACGTCACCCTTCACCCACTGAGCGACGAGAAGGACATCGGGATGTTTGCCGTATTGACCATCGATCGCCCCGACAAACTCAACGCCCTCAACACCGAGGTCATGGACGCGCTCAAGGCGGTGTGCCAGTGGATGGACCAGGCTGACGATGTTCGAGTGCTCGTCGTCACCGGCGCCCCCCCGCTTCCTCCGCCCGAGGGCAAACGCAGCAAGCCCCACGCCTTTGTGGCGGGGGCCGACATCACGGAATTTGTGGGCGCCGATAGCCATCATATTCGGACGAAATTTAGCGACAACGCGGTCGAGGCACTGTGGAAGTTGGGCAAACCCACCATCGCCATGGTTGACGGATTTGCTTTGGGCGGTGGCTGCGAAGTCGCATGCTCGTGCGATATTCGTATCGCCAGCGACCGGTCCACCTTTGGCACACCCGAAATCAACCTCGGCCTGATCCCGGGCTACGGTGCAACCCAGCGATTGGAACGCTTGGTCGGCTACGGCAAAGCCCACGAGATGATCATGACCGGGGACATGGTTGCCGCCGATGAAGCCCACAGAATCGGCTTGGTGAATCATGTCGTGAAACCGGATGAGCTCGAAGCCTTCGTGTATGCCATGGCTCGCCGAATCGGGAGCAAATCATCGCACGCCCTGAAGGTTGGGAAACGAACGGTTCGTGCTGCGCTGGACTTGGGGCTGACTGAAGGTGTCGGTGTTGAAGCCGAAGCCTTTGCATCTCTGTTTGACAGTGAAGACAAGGACATCGGCGTCCAGGCCTTCCTCGACCGAAGCGAACCTGAATGGAAGCACGGCTGAACCATCTTGACCAACGGCTCGCAAATTGGGTCGAGCCTGACGGCCATGCGAAGGAGGGACCTCCCTCCTTGCCCTATCCGGGAGTGTGCCCGGCCACGTGTTTTGGAACGAGGTCAGCCTCAGCCTCGTCGTCGTCGTGGTTCAACGGCGAACAACACTCGACGACGCTTCAAGTACGCCTTGAAGTGGTGCATGTGTTGCTTGTGTCGGCCATAGAACGCCGAAGGGATTTGCAAACGCATAGCGTTGCCGACCATGTTGTCTTTGACATAGGTCGGGTTGCTCATCAGCAAGTCGTACAACTTTTGGTTTGTGGCCTCGATGGCATCGTGGTTGATGCATGAACAGTTCGTCATCGGGATGAACCCACGAATACCTGTTTTGGCCACCTTGGGGGCTTTGAACCCAGACCGACGGTTGTGTGAACGACGTTGGTTGTTCCCTTTTCCTCGTTTTTTCCTTCCTTTACCCATGTATTATCTTCTCCTCTTGTTCTGAACACAAGGACTCAGCGTCCTCGCATCATTCGTGTCAGATTCCAAGTGGAGAGGGGTCCGGCGGCATAGTCGTTCCTCGGGAATGTAATATCCACTCGACCCTATATAAAGAGCGCGCAAAAAATCCCAGTTCGCAAAAGGACAGAAACTCCAACTTTACCGTTCGTTCTTCTCTTGAACCCGTTCAGTTGAACGCTCTTGAGGGTACAAAAGTCTCCTGCCATCGTCCAGCCGATCGGCCCTTCAGGGGAATGAGCCAGCGAGGGTTGAGTCATGACGTGGGAAACAGGTCGATGGAAACGCAGAGAGAATTGAGTGGTTCAGCGGAATTCACTCGTTCATTTCGTCCCTCAGCGCCGAGAGAGCAGAACTCGACGCAGGCAGCGGTGGAAGCGCCAAAGGCGTACCATCGGGACCGAGCAGAGGGGGCAGAGGCTTGCCGTCCGGACCGAGCAGCACAGGAGCTTCAGGCTCGGAGGGGCCGACGGATTCAAACCCGACATCGAGCGGCAATCGGAGTTTGAGCAATCTGGCCTCATCGATTCGAATGAAGGTGGCGCCGTACACATGACCGGCTTTCGGGTGTTCGGGTTCAACCAATACGGTGTGCCCGTGACCGGGCGTCTGCAGAAGGGCGACCAAATCCTCGCCAGAGGCATGTTCTTCCCACATGCGGGCGGTTGACGCCCGTAGTTCGGCCATCTGCCCCATTCGACGGCGCTTAATACGCTCCCGGATGGCTTCATGGCGTTCTCTTCGGTCGCTCACGGTCAACTCAATGTCCGCATCCTCCACCGACTCCGGACTGACGTCCACCACATACTCATCGGCGACATGAACGTTTTCGAGTTCAACTTCAAGTTCAACCTCGACTTCTTCCTCGTGTCCCGCATCTTGGGCCTGCGCAGCGTTGGCTGCAGCAATTTTTGCTAACTTTCGCTCGCGGAGAGTAGCACCGTCCAAGGTGTCCTGCTTGACCGGAGCAGGGAGGTCGTCTTCGTCTTCCTCAGCGGAGTCTTCCGCCACTGATTCTTCGATGGCTACTTGCACTGAAGCAGGGGCGGCGGGCGAAACGGTTCTTGGAGCGGGAGCGGCACCAAAATGCACCCACATGAACGCCAGCACACCCATTGCAGCTACAAAGCCCCATTTTGCTTCGTCCGTGAGTTGGCCGACATTGGCCAAATAAAACAACAGGACGGAAACGAAGAGCAAACCGACGACGGTCCTCGAGAATCCCATGTCCCTCACGCCATCCAATTCGTTGTGCTTTATGACGGTGATGGAAGGCGTGAACTCAGCCTCTTGCATCGGGGACGCCCCACGCTTTCACGAGGGCGTCCAGCGCTCGACGTCGATGACTAAAGGCGTGCTTTGTAGCGGCGTCCACCTCGCCAAAGGTTTGGCCGTGGGTGCTGACAGTACCAAGTCGATCCGGAGTCATGGCGTCGCCGAACTCATCGAGATCGTAAGGGATAAACACGGGGTCGAAGCCAAATCCTTCCTCGCCGCGTAGATCCATAGCGATGGAGCCTTTGCATTCGCCGCGACCCACCCAGCATTGCTCACCGTCCCACAAGACGGCGACGGCTTGGAAGGCGGCAGAGCGTAATTTCTTCACTTGAACGATGTCTTCGGTCGTCAGATGTTGCATTAACCGAAGGATACCGTTTGGACCGATGGTGTCCATCGCATGGGCGCTGTACACGCCGGGAAAACCGTTCAAAGCGTCGACGAACAAACCGGCATCCTCTACCAGCACTTTGGCATTGGCATGGGGGAGATGCAGTTTGGCCTGCTCGATTTTGGCGAGAGCCACCGCCTCAAGGGTGCCGGCTTGGGGCTCAACCACTGAGCCTTCGGGGACGAGTAGGGGCTTCACTTCGTACCCCAAGGCGCTGAAATGATGACGGGCCTCCCGTAATTTCCCTTCGTTGCCGGTGAGAAACCAAATGATACCGTCCATACACGGACGAAGCGGGCCCAGCCTATGACCCTGCCTCAAGACATTTGACACGCATGCTTGCGGGTAAATTGATACACGGCACCGTGCCCTCCCGAGGCATGGTCTCCGATTGGATGTTGGTGGCAACAGGCGGCGCTATCGGGGCCCTTTTGCGCTATTCAATCAGCGAGACATGGCCGTCTGAAACGCTCCCGTGGGCGACCCTAACCGTCAATGCGCTCGGCTCCTTGCTCTTGGGTTTGCTGACGGCTGCACTGATAGCGCAATCGCTGTCTGACCAGCAAGCCTTGTTGTTGGGCATGGGCCTTTTGGGTGCCTTCACCACGATGTCAACCTTCTCTGTGGAACTGGTGACTCTGGCCGACCAAGGACGATGGGGTTCGGCGTTGGGTTACATGGGGGCAACCATGGTCCTCTGCCCGCTGTTGGCTTGGTTCGGGTGGAAGGGTGGTCAAGTCCTGATGACCTGATCACTTCGGAATCGCCAGCATTCGGTTCAACGCCATCAACGAGCCTTCCTGCACGGAAGCGGGAACAACGATTTGGTTGGGTATACCTTCACCATCGACCAGCCGCTCCAAAACGTCCATGAGGTAGGCTGGGTGAATCATGTACATCGTTGAGCACGGGCATATCTCTTCATCGAGGCATTCGATATGCTTGTCTGGATGTTCGTTGGCCAAGCGAGCGACCATGTTGATCTCCGTTCCGATGGCGATGCTGGAACCTGAAGGCAACTGTTTGACGTAATTGCGGATGAACTGCGTCGAGCCGTACACATCGGCCAGTTCCACCGTTTCATTGGGGCATTCTGGATGAACGATGACGATGCCGTCGGGGTGGGACTCTCGGAAGGCTCGGATTTGGGCGGGCGTAAACCGCTTGTGGACGGAACAGAAGCCGTGCCACAAGACGATGCGAGCATCGTTAAGGTCCCCCGATGCTCCGATGCCTGGCGTCCATGTGGGCATACGCTCCTCACCGATGCCCATGGCCAATCCGGTGTTGCGACCCAAATGTTGGTCGGGGAAGAACAACACAGCGCCGTCTTGACCTGCTCGCTCAAACGCCCACTGCAGCACGCCCTCTGCGTTGGAGGAGGTGCAAACCACGCCCCCATGTCGGCCAACGAAATCCTTCAAGTCGGCGCTGGAATTCATGTACGTCACGGGGACGAGGTAGGATTCGCCTGCCGGAGCAGGAGCATCGGGATTGGCTCGCCCAATTGGGTCGAGCAGGCCCGAACCGTCCAAGAGGGCCTGCCAAGCGACCTCGACATCGCTTAAGGTCGCCATATCAGCCATGGAACATCCAGCTCGCAGGTTGGGGAGCACCACCGCTTGCTCATCGGAGGTCAGAATATCGGCCGATTCAGCCATGAAGTGGACGCCACAAAACACGATGTATTTGGCCGAGGAAGCCGCTGCCTGCTGACTCAGCATGAACGAATCTCCGAGGAAATCCGCGTGCATGACGATACTGTCCCGCTGGTAATGATGGCCAAGAATCAGCAAATCCTCGCCCAACTGTGCTTTGAGTTCGGTGATTCGGTCGGCGATGGCCTGCTCCTCAACCGAGAGCGTTGTGTCCATGAAATTGACCGAGCACATCGGCAACGAAACGGTCATGGGGCTCATGTCTTCGAAGCGTCCACCCTTTTTCAAACAACGGATGGGAATGAACATTCAAGAAGGAGAGGTTTGTGAGCGACGCATGGTGTTCAAGCCCACCCAACGCCTCCACCTCGGCGCAGAAGCCGAGGTGTGGAAAGGCGATTGGTTCGGGCAACCAGCCGTGAGGAAACAACGGCGCCCCCGCTCATGGCGCCATCCCAACCTCGATCACCGACTGGGTGTTCGCCGCATGATCAGCGAGGCCAGACTGCTGGTTCGGATGCGCAAGGCGGGCCTTTCCGTTCCTTCGGTTTGGGACTTGGACTACGAAGGAGGGCAGATGGTGGTCGAATTCCTCGAGGGGCGTCCGCTGATCGAACTGCTCAACGATTCTACATCCACCAAAGCCCTCGTGATGGATGTGCTTCAGCGCGTCGGCGCTGCGGTTCGTTGCCTCCATCGTGAGGCGACCACTCACGGAGATCTGTCCACCAACAACATTCTTATCGACGGTGAACGGGTGCATCTCATCGATTTTGGATTGGCCTCCATCGAGTACGACGTGGAACGCTTTGGCATTGACCTTCATGTCATGGATGAAATATTGGGCGCTTCCCATCCGCAATGGGAGGGCGCCATCGATTGGGTGATTGAAGGCTACCTTGCCGAGGAAGATCGCCTTGGCCCACCACCCGTGCTGCAGGGTGGCCAAGTGCCGAGTGCGAACGAAGTGAATGCTCGCCTCGAAGATGTCCGAACCCGTGTTCGCTATCACGGATGAGTGCGACCGCGCCGCTCTTTTTGTCGCTGCCACATGTTCCAGGCGACCACCACAAAGGCGAGAACGACACCTGTTTGGAGCACCAGGCTGGAGTACAACCGTAATTCGGGTTCCCACGAGTGGATTTCAACCGAAACCACGCCGTCCTCCATCTGGAAGTACACGAGATGGTTTTCCAGCACGTTGGGCCCCCACTGATCGTCGCTGTCGGAGGTTAAGACATGTGTTGCATTGGTGCTCAGGTTGGTGAAGTATATCTCCCGGTCGAGGTATTTGTCTTGAGGCGAGAGGGGATTGTAGTGGTCGCGTACGGCCCACGCTAACAGACCATGGTTGAGCGAAGGGTCCGACACAGCGTATTTGGCATTGCTCGCCAACCATTGTTCAGCCGAGGAACGGTTGTACAACACCAATCGGTCGGTCGCGCTGACATTGACCGTAACCGCAAGATGTTCGCGGTTGAAGGTGATGGCTTGGATGCTGGCGTTGTCCATGTCGACCGTAGTGCCCCACGAAGCCAACACAAGGTCCTCTTCAAAGGGGGCTGAAGCATTGATGAGATAGGATGCCTGACCAGAGACACCCAGTTGGACGACCGATACTGTTGTGGGTGTCTCTTGACTGACATATGCGATTTCCGAACCGGAGCACACCATCCGAAGAACGTTCTCCGCTTGTTCATGCGACCCGCTCAAAACAGCTCCTTCCACCGTGTAAGCGACGATGGCACCCTGCTGCAAGGTAACGATCACCGAAGACGCACCCATGGTGCACAGCGTCAGTTGGTCGGGGGCGGCAAGGCCGAAGGTGTGGAGTGGCGTTTGCGGATTCTCAATGTCGAACACAAAGATGTGAGATTGATTGCCGACCACTAGAATTTGGTCTTGCAGAGCGTAGGTGGCGTTCAGGGTTAATCCCGGTACGTTCACCGCCGTGGGTTCATAGTTGGCCGCTGAAAGGTCGTAAAGCAACAAAGCAGCACCCTCGGTTGTGTTGTCGAGCGCCACCAGCCAACCGTCCACGGCGGCTGCATCTTGTGGCGCTTCAACCCCGCCTGCAGGGAGGGCTTGGTGTGTCAAGTCCCACGTGACAACCGCTAGGACAATCACCAAAATCGCCACTGCCATTCGTCCTGTTTCCCTGCTGCTGGGCGAACGGTAACGTGTCCACATTGAGGTCAGGCGCCCGCTGAACCATGACCAAGCCTTACCGGGGCGAGTGAGGAGCGTGACGATTCTGACATTCATTGTTCTCTCATCAAAAAACTTCCACCAGGTGTTGGAGGTCCGGTCGGCCATCGAGACCGCAGCACCCGCCACGAGCATGCCGCCAATGATGTCCAAGAACCAGTGTATGCCGAGATAGATGATGGTGAAGGCCGTCAAGACCGTGTAGAGAAACACCGTATGGCGATAGCGATTCCATCGTTTATCTTCATCAAAGCGGGTCAAACACAACCAGACGGCAAAGGGAATGCCGATGTGAAGCGAAGGCATGCCGTTGGTGAACGGGTCAATGCGACGAAACCAATCAGCGATTTCAGGGGTCAAGGTGTAGGCCAAGGTTTGCATTTCGGGGATGGTGTCACCCGTAACACGGACGTTGAAGAAGAGGTAGAAGGGGACGGCGAACACATAGACCCACGCAATGGACAAGGTGACCCGGTCGGCCAGCCACCGGTCATCGAAATAGGCGAAGTAAAACACCGAAACATAGCAGATGAACATGAAGCCAGCCACGTAAAAATGGGTGAGAAGGCTCGTGAGCCAATCGGCTTGGAAGGTCTGCTGGACCCAAAGGACCAAATTGCCCTCAATTGCCCAAATGTAGGGCGTCATGTCCAGACCTGTGCTGGCCATCAACAAACGGTCGAGTTGGTCAAGACTGTCCTTGGCGTTGTAGATGAAAAACACAATCAGAATATGCACCCAATAGCGCCGAAAAAAATCCACAAATGGAGGCAGAGAAATGTTCGCCCAAGGCGGTTTGAAGAACGGGAGCAGAAGCACGCCCAACGCAAGTGCGCTGATCATCCACGTCAGGTACACCCCCTGCATCAACCGCTCCCCAACATGGGGTCAACAGGATGTGTTCATGAAGGCGTCGTCAAATGGCTGCCCTTATCCCCTTGTTCACCATGCTCCGTGGACGTAGGGTCTGCCTCGGTCGGGGTCACGGCGGTGAGCAAGGTCGTGAATACGCTCAAAGCGATAGATGCCGCTGGAGCATCCTTGCGTCCACTCAAAACCAAGTGCGTACTTGCCCACCGTTCGCACGGTTGGTTTCTCTGCCGGGAGTGCCTCGATTTGGCGGCGCAATGTCCGACTCGTGTCGTCTTCGTTTCGCATGGGTGAGCACTTGGCGCACGGACAAGCGTGGCGCAGGTCGTCGTAGGTCACGGTGTAGGTGGAGCCGTCATCGTACGTGAGCGTCATATCGGTAAGACCGCGCTCCAATTTTTTCAGCGCCGGGAGCGGTTCTGCCATCGTATCGCCTCAAACAATTTCCAACCCGCTATCGGCGCCGTCCGACAGCTGGGCTTGCACGGCGGCGACCACCTTGGCAAAGGCCACAGCCGACGGCCCGTCAGGTTCCGAAACGATGCGATGCACACCATCGTCCCCGCCCCGAACAAAGCCGGGGTCAAAGGGCAACGCTCCGAGGAAGGGGACGCCGAATTCTTCGGCGGTTGCTTTGCCTCCACCTTCCTTGAAAATATCCAAAACAACCGAAAAATCGCCGTTCTCATCGGCCTGTGTCGTCAGCGTTTTGCCGCCGGGAGCGGCGATGGAAACCGAGGTGCCCGGGACGGTCGTCCCGTTCACGGTGAATCCGCTCATGTTCTCAACAATGCCGAGAACAGGGACCTTGAGCGATTCGGAGAAGGTGATGGATTTGCGGCTGTCGAGCAGAGCGACCTGCTGGGGCGTGGTCACGATCACCATCCCATCAATGTCGGGCAAGGATTGAGCCACCGTCAGCGGCTCATCGGAGGTGCCGGGGGGGAAATCAATGATGAGGTAGTCCAGTTCACCCCATTCGACATCGCCGATAAACTGCTGGATGGCACCCAACTTGATGGGGCCTCGCCACACAACAGGGGTGTCTTCGTCTTCCAACAGGAAGGCCATGCTGATGACCTTCACGCCGAGGTGGCCTTGGGCGGGGTGAATCCGCTTGTTTTCGACGTGCAAGCGGCGCCCGTCCAAACCCATCATTTTCGGAATGTTGGGGCCGGTGATGTCGATATCAAGGATGCCGACGGTGTGACCTTGCTGCGCCAGAGACAGCGCCAAACCGGTGGAAACTGTGGATTTGCCAACACCGCCTTTGCCTGACAGGACCATGATCTTGTGCTTGATTTTGCGGCCGATTTCTTCCATCGACATCTTGCGCTTCATCTGAGCGTAGGCTTGCTCCATCTGCTTCTGCTCTTGGGGTGACGGTCCAGCGGCCGGTGCCCCTCCACTCGCAGGGGTGTTGATGGTCACGGGGGAATCTGCCATGCCATCACCACCGCCAAGGCCTACTTCAACCCACCCACGCAGGCGGTCGAGCCGGTGAATCACCCGTCACGAAGAGCCAACTCCAAGCAGAAATGAACCCCGATGGTCGCCGCTACACACACGAGGACCTCAGCCCACCCCCATGCCATACCGGCGTATGCCCACCCCAAACCAACGGCGAGCGGGATTGAAACGAAAACCGTCGAACGATGCGTCCTTCGTCGCTGGATTCTGGAGGATGCTCCTTCGGTGACCACCACCAACGGACCGAAACAGATGATCTGCAGGCTCACACCAACCGCCACGAGGTCGAAAGCAGTGTCAGCGTCCATCACGGCAAAGACGATGTGGAGGGCGAACAAGAGCCCAAGGAGCACGAGTTGTGTCAACACCGCCTTCCACATGGGTGTTGCAAACCGTCCACCTATGTGAAGCGAATCACGACCTGCCAAGACTTCATTACCCGTGAGCCGCTCCTCAAATTGTGAAGATTCTTTTCGTATGCGTCGGCAATTCGTGCCGTTCCCAGATGGCTGAGGGCATCGCCTCCTCGATGGGGTTTGAAGCAGCTTCCGCCGGCACCCATCCGGCATCGTCGGTGGCGGCGCACGCCCTCACGGTGCTTCATGGCCGAGGCATCGACACCTCCAACCTGCGACCAAAATCTGTGGACGACATGGACCCGTCAGCCTATGACATGGTGGTCTCGATGGGGTGCGGGGTTCACTGCCCTGCGATCAAGATCGACGAAGATTGGGCGCTTGAAGACCCTGTGGGCCAAGCCTACGAGGTCTACGAACAAACGGCTACCGAGATTCAGGCTCAACTGGAGCGATTGATGCATCAATCCTCTTGAGAAGAAGGAATGTCGCCAACGCCTTCGAGGTTGATTTTGATCACGCTCACGGTGCGAACACCGTCGTCGCCCGGGACTTCCTCAGAACCGCATTCAAGATGCTCGATGTTGACGGTTTCGGGCAACCCTTGCGCGATGTGACCGTTACGGCGACGGCAAATTTCCGCAACGTCGACGGCCCGGGAGATGGTCGCTCCTCGAGCAACGAGTTGCACCGAGCGCTCGCCTTCGGCCATCGCCGTGACGACCGCTCTGACATAGGCATGCATCGGTTTTTTGCCAACAAAAATCACTCGTCGCTCGGTCATGACGCTTCCCTCCGAGGGTGCAGGCTGCACCTCATAAATCTTCACAAGAAGAGGTGGAAAAGGGACTCAGCAGTGCGAGCGCCGGGACTCGAACCCGGGTTCAGGCGTTGGCAACGCCCGGTGATAACCACTACACTACGCTCGCTCGCATTCCTCCCATCTTGCAGGGGTTTAAACCATTGTCGGCTCAACTCTCAGCCCGCCTGCTTGAGGCATGCCTCTATGTTCTGTTGGACGGACTCTCGAGCCCTTCACTGCATCCCAAATCGGTCAGTGGGGCCATGGTCGCCGCCACCTCCTCTGCGCCACATCATGGACACAACCACAACAGCCGCTAGCACCAAGGCGGCTCCCAAGGTCACCACCGCTGAGCTGCTCCACCCTTGGGCAGTACCGACAGAGGTGGAAGCCGCCTCAAGGGTCACGGCGGAGACGGTTTGATTCAACTCCCCGTAGGTGTCAAAGGCCCGAAGACTCACTTCATGGGTTCCAAGAGGGGTGCCATCTCGTATGGAAAGCAGCACGGAAAAGATACCGTCCCCAGCGAGGTCATCGCCCCCGTTCACGCCGTCGTCATGCATCATGACCCAGGTGGTCGTACCGACCGGGGCATAGACGCCGAGGTTGATTTGCACTCGTTCAATACCATCGGGGTCGGATACGCTCACAGTGTAGACAACGGCTTCGTCGGTGGACCGCTGCACGGCGACTGGTGCCACATCTATGGTTGGGCGGTCGTTGAGTATGCGGACCACCACTGGAGTGGGTTCACCCGTTACGATATGGTGCGGGCCACGAACTTCATCGCCCACGGCACCGACAGGAGCAGCGAATGTTCGGTAGGCCTGACTGGCCCCCAAGGCATCGGTCGCCACGAGCATGAGGGATTGTTCGCCGGGCGTCATGCCGGATGGCATGGTGACCATTGCAGCCCACACCCCATCGTTGAGGGTCAGGTTCACCTGTTCGCCACCGTACTCTCGAAGGTCCATGGATATCCCGTCGACACCGTGTCCGTCGTAGGCTTCGACATTGATGACGATGGATTGGCCGCGTTGAAGTGAGGTGGGGACGATTTCAACCGAGGTCAGGCGTGGAGCGAGATTCACTACCTTGACGGTTGAATTGAAGGTGGTCGTGCGTCCAAAGCTGTCGATCGCCGTGGCCGTGAGGTTGATGTCTCCCACCTCCAGTCCCGGCACGCGGAATTCGCTGGTGTAAACGTCGTCGCCCACGGCGTCGTCCCCGTTGATGCCGCGGTCGTTTAGGACGAGGGAAGGTGCTCCAACCGATGAGAGGTCAACCTCGACGGAGACGACGTTCCATTCTGCATCGATGACCGTCGCTTCAAGATGAGCGAGGCTACCGCTTTCGCCGAGGATGATTCCCTCTCGAAGCCCAAGGTCAAGCACCACCGGGGCGGTGTTGTTGAGTTCGCTGACGATGGATGGGGAGAGAACGCGCTCAAGAACTTGAAGTTCGGACAACTCAACCGTTTCGTTTTCTTCACCAAACGGCACGAGCAGCTGGCGTTGAACATTGGAAAGCAAGCCCTTCAGAGGACCGACGGAGACGATGGAACCCGAAGCGTTCCCAGATTCCCCCTCCCCGCCGTAGACGCCAACCCATTGCGTGACCGAGAGCACATGGCCGTCTCGTGTGTCGACCGAGGGAGCGCCGGCAGTTACCGTCAGCGTGATGCCCTCTTGGTCGTTCAAGCGTAGCCGGTCCATCGTTTGCAACGGAATAGGCATCAAACCTGTTTCTCTCCCCACCGTCAGATTGCCGAGACTCTCCTCGGCTTGCGGGGCGGTGGCGTTGCGCTGGAAGGGGCTGTTTTCAGGACGCTCATCTCCTTCCGAGGCGTCAGGTCCGGTTTCACGCCAGACCATACGAACCGTACGGTTTTCCCAATCAGCGTTAACGACCTGATAGTCCCAGGTTTGATTGTGGGTTGCACCAACCCCCGCTCCGTCGAAAAAGTTCCCACCGTTGACCCCCGTGATGTTGAACCAAGATTCTTGGAAAATCACGTTCACGAGAAATTCCACCTCCGAGGCATTGGCCTGCATGCCAGTGGTTTCAATGCCTCTCAGCACGCCAAAGGTGCCTTGGACGTCCCCTGTCAGCGTACCATCGACGTGCAAATCGTCGATCACGGTCGTGCCGTTGACCACCTTCGTGTGCAGGTCAAGGATCGTTCCGTTGACCTGCAAGGAGGCGTTTTCATCCTGGTCGGCAAAGCCGAAGGTCCCGTCACCGTACAGTTCTTCGAGGTGTTGGGTGCGAACCCCGTTTTCCCAACGAGCCAACGATGTGAAGCCGTCCAACGACACATCAAGACGGGTGCCATCTTCAATGAGTACAAAATCCGCCATGGCTTCGAATTGGGTGTGTTCAAGGAAACGAACGCCGTCCAGGTCGTTGTATTCAAAGAAAAATACGGCCAATTCCCCATCGATATCCAGTGAAGCATTATCTTCGCCCGATTCGGTGACATCGAGTGTCCCCGTCGCTTCCAACTTCAACCGCTCTCCGACCACGCCGTCCATGATGGAACGGTTGAGTTCGGCTTGGGATACGTTGGCGTAAATCATGGTGGATGTAGCCCCGTCGTTCAAGCTGGTTTCCAGGGCTCCGTATCCACGTGCATCAAACACTTGGCTGGTCAACAAACCTCCAACCACGGTCTCGTTTTTCCACACATGGGTCAACACCAAGTCGAGATCGGTTTGGCCGTCAGGCGTGGTTTCAAGAGTGGAAAAGGTCCCGTTGCCCAATTCGTAGGAGCGGAGCACCAAACCCGTCCGTTCTTGCCAGCCTTGTCCGGTGAACGTAAGGGCAAATCGTTGTTCGCCATCAGAGGTTGTGTAGGCTTGGTCCATGGACCATGAGGTGGCCATCAACACTTCGTGGTCGTCCATGGGTTGATTCCACTGCCCAACTTCCAGACTGCGTTCCTGAGTGAGGTCCACCGCTTCTCCATTATGCTCGGAAACATGGACGCGAACACTGACCAAATCACCCCATTGAAGCGAGGTGTTGAACCTCACCAAGGCCGTTCGTTGACCGTCGGCGTTCCCCCATTCGATCGTCGAATCATAGGACAGAACGTCGCCCTCCCGTTGGTGGACCAATTCAACGGTGATGGCGTAGGAACCGTTGTCCGAGAACGTAAGCAAATACGCGTGCTCAACATCGTTGGATGTTGAGGACAACCAATGGGTCGAAATGGTCACGGAGGGGGACGGTGTTGATTGGGCTTGAACCGGTACAATGGAGAGGAGCATCAATCCAGCCAAGGCAAACGCAAGCCCTCGACCCAGCGTCATCATGTGAGAGGATGTCGGCTGGCTCCCCTTCAAAACTTTGGGGACGGTGCGTCCTGCATCACAAGTCAAGGACGTAACCGAATACCAACGGCAGAACAATGCTGGCGTCGCTTTGGATGTTGAACCTCGGTGTGTGCGACCCCAACTTCCCCCACGTGATTTTCTCGTTGGGCGGTGCACCCGAATAGCCGCCGTAGGAAGCCGTTGCGTCTGTAATTTGGGCGAACCACGACCAAAGTGGCACATCAGTTTCGAGCAAATCCTGATGAAGCAAAGGCACGACGCAGATGGGGAAATCGCCCGCAATCCCTCCACCGACCTGCAAGAAGGCCAACGGAGAGGCATGCTGGCGATAGAAATCCATGAGATGCATCATGTAGTGAACGCCCCCAAGAACAACCGAAGGGTCGACCAAACCTTCACTGCATCGTGCTGCGAAAATGTTGCCAAGGGTGGAATCCTCCCAACCTGGCACGTACAACGGCACGTTGTGTTCTGCGGCCGCCAGCATCCATGAGTGAGCGGGATTGGCTTGATAGGACGACGCCAAGACCCCCGACCTGAGCACGCGATACAAGTATTCGTGCGGTGCAGCAGCCGTACCCGACGAAGTGGCTTCCACCCACTCCTTGAGGACATGAGCCTCGATGGCGCGAATCGCCTCTTCTTCGGGAATGCAGGTGTCCGTCACTCGGTTGAGATGACGCTCAAGCAAGGCGACTTCATCCTGAGGCGAGAGGTCTTCGTAGTGAGGAACGGTGACGTAATGGTCGTGAGCGACCAAATTGAACACGTCCTCCTCGAGGTTGGCGCCGGTGCATGAAATCGCTGCGATGTGACCCGCCCGAATCATCTGCGCCAAACTGCGACCCATTTCCGCCGTGCTCATGGCCCCTGCGAGGGTCAAAAACACCTTGCCGCCCTCACCGAGGAAGGAAACAAGACTCTCGCTTGCTCTTTGAAGCGTGCCGGCGTTAAAGTGGCGGTAGTGTTCGTCCACGAAGGCGCGAACACCCACGCTATCAGGCCTCCGTGAGGAAGCGCTTGACGTGGTCTCGGCGAACGAGATTAAGCGATGGCATGCCCTCCAACAGTGCTTGGTGGATGAAGTCGGCGATATCGTTGGGGTTGGTGGACCCGCAGGTAAAGCAGTCGAGGGCCAGCATGCCACGGTCAGCATAGCAGTGTGCTGTGAGGTGACTTTCGTCGATCAGAACGACCGCTGCAAATCCCGGAGGGGAGGTCGAACCGTCGAAGGGAACAACATGAGAATGGACTTCTGTTGCAGGACTGCGGCGAACGGCTTCGCGCATGATGGAGAGCACCCATTCATGGCCTTCGTTGTCCGGAAAGAACGCCCCGGTGTAGTCAATGAAAACATGGGACCCCATGATTTTGTGTGCTAGCATGGTATCACCCTGCCCGCCGCCCGAATCTTTCGCTTAAGAAGATACCGAATATTCATGTCCGTCAAAGGAAGAAAAATAGGACGACAATGGCCGATTCGTCGTCTTTTTTTCTGAAAGCACCCAACGCCCTTCACGGCGTGCGAGGGCGTGGCAAGCCACTATTTTCGTGGCCAAACAGGCTGCCGTGAACTGTGTAAGAGGGGTTCCCGCTTGGGCAACGATTTCATTGACATCAGCGCTGATGACGGTCGCATCTGGATTCGCAAACAGGGTTTCGATGGTCTCAACGGCCTGCCAGTAGCTGAGGCCGCCGGGGACGGGTGTCCCGGTCGCAGGGACCAACGCGCCGTCAAGCCCGTCGATATCCACCGTCAAATGAACCGCTCCTTTGAGCGAGCGCAGGGCGTCCAACCACGCATCCCAATGCACAGCACCTCGGTGAGGGTGCTGGGTGTCTTTGGCGAAGAACGTCGTAATGCGAGGGTCGTTGTTGATTCGTTCGGCTTCCTCGAGCGAATAGGCTCGAATACCCGCTTGGTACAGACGACCCACTCCAACATCCAGAGCGCGGGAAGCGGCACAAGCGTGGGAGAAAACCTCGTCGTCCAGCGAAGAGCGAAGGTCAGCATGCGCATCGAGTTGGACGACAGTCAAGTTGGACAGATCCCCGTCGACCAAGGGGTGCGAGGCAGCGGCGCACATCAACGGAGGGAGGATGCCGTGCTCACCACCCAAAAAAAGCGGGAAGACGCGTCCGTTGTACCACGGCACGGCATGGTCCACCATCTCATCCAACTGACCCAAGAGCGTGGCAGCGGTTCCCTCCCATGTAGGTGCGGTGTGCAGCACCAAACCTGCCGGCAGGTCATCACCAAGAAGGGGGTCAAACAATTCGACCTGGGCGCTTGCGGCCACGCACGCATCGGGTCCGCTCTCCGCTCCAGTCCCGTATGAGGTGGTGAGTTCGTAGGCCAGCGGAAGAACAGCCACGTCCACCTCGCCGTCATCTTGCGGAAGACCAAGGAATGCACCCATGATGACGTCCTCGGCCATGATGCAGCCCCTCCTACCGACTTCATCAGCCTGCCGATTTCAAGGCAAAATTCAGACGGAAAACGGCTTCTTCATGAATTGGCGTGGAACACTTAATATGGGTCGGTCACCAATATACAATAGCAACGGGGACCCAACATCGTCGGGCGCCTTGGGGTTTGGGGGACAAAGCATGGGCGTGACATTGGCAGAACTCACTCGGGCGATTCAACAGCACATCGACACCGAAATGGACGATGAAGTCGCACAAGGCATGGCCGAGCACGCTCTCGGTTTCTTTGGATTTTACAATCGCATCATCGACAACGCCTTGGAGCCTACGGACCGCAACCTGTTTTACATGTTTCAAGACTACGATTTGCTCACCACCGAGTCCGAAGAAACAACCTTGTGGGACGGACGAGAGTGGCGTATCCACTACTGGAAGTTCAAGCCCGACCTTCGTGAACGCGTGGAGTCCTACATGCAACGCAACCTCCAGGACGAAGACACGGATCCATTTGCTGACATTTACAGCACGGACGGCCCCAGCATCTGGACGAGGGAGGGCGAAAAGGTCGCCAACCCCAACGCGTTCACCTCCGACTGGTAGGCTGGTTAACTTCATCAACAGCGGAGATGAGGCTATTTTATGCGGGCGTTGGCCGTATGCGTGCTGTTGTTGACATGCATCCTCGCACCAACGGTGCAGGCACAACAACCAGACCTGACCCAAGAGCACTGGTACCACACGTACGCAACGCTCACGGTGGACGTCAACGCCTGGGCAGACGATTACCCCGACATCGTTGACCTTACGGTGGCCGGACAGACCGAACTGGGGCGTAACCTCTGGGTGGTCCGAATTTCAGATTGGAGCAACGACACCAAGCCCGACGGGTCGCTCAAAGATATCGTGTACATCGATGGCGGTCACCACGGGAACGAACATTTGGGCACGGAATTGGCGTTCTTAACGGCAGAACACTACATCGAGGGGTGGGCAGCAAAAGACCCGGAAGTGGTTCGAGTTCTCACCACCACTGAAATTCATGTGCTCGTGATGCTGAACGCTGACGGCAACGACATCAACACGCGTTGGAACATCAATCAAGTCGACCTCAATCGAAATTACGACCACCACTGGAACGAACACGACGAAACCCAACCCGGTAGCGGCCCGTTCAGCGAAGCCGAAACCCTTGCGAATTCCATCTACATGAACACCGTCGTGCCTCGTGCTGACCTGTACGTCACCATGCATACGGGTGTTTGGATCATGCTTTACCCCTGGGGCATCGTTCCGGAACAACCCATCGATTGGGAGTTGTTCCACGGCATTCGTGAGGAAGTTCATGCCAACATCTCATCCATACCCATTCAAAACGCCAATCAGGGCCTCTACCCCAACTCAGGAACCAGCCGAGACTACGGATACGGCATCATGGGCTTTCCAACCTTTACCTTCGAAACCGACGACGAACAGTGGCTGCCCGGCAGTCTTGAACCGCTCACCAGTCGCCTTGGCGAGGAACTGGACGTGATGGAATACCTCATTTCCAACGTGTGGTATTGGCGAGCACGCCTCACGGTGGACGCTTTGGCCTTGACAGGTGACATGCTGACGGCCAAGGTGACCAACCACGGCATGGCGACCACGGCGAACGCCAGTCTCGAATACCTCGACGAAACGGGCGAAGTACAGTGGGCGTCACCGCTGTTCACGGTGAACGCAACCAACGCTACATCGGTTTCCTTTTCCTTCGACCAAACGATCCTCTCCAGTAACGGTGTATGGAATTTGAACTACCAGAAACGAATCATCAATTCCGCCATGTGGGTCAATGAAACGCAACTCGACGTGGCCCTTGATTCTGAGTCCACCAACGACGACCGATTCCTCACCGGCTTCGGCGTCTTCAATCCCTTCTCTGTTGTCGTTTCGTTCATCGGCGTCAGCGTCGTCCTGGACCGGCGCAACCGAGACGCTCTTCATGTGAGCGACGCTGAAGAACCGCAGCAGGCATGACCAGCAACGATGAGCCGGGCGAGCGAACCTCCTGCGAGGTTTGAAGTGGGAAGGCGGATTGGATGGGTTGGCGATACCATGCAAGTAACCATCAGTTCAGGCAACAACATCAACGGCACCCTCGTTCTTCCCTTGTTTGAAGGCGTTGAAACCCTTCCAGAAGGCTTTGAAGGCGTGCCGCTGTCCCTCAAGAGTCAAATCAACCGTGTCCTCGAAGATGGTGATTTCAAAGCGAACGCCAACACCACGATGACCCTAATGGGCACCGACGGCGGCAAAGCCTTGCTCATCGGTCTGGGCAAGGCTTCGAAGGCGGAAGCCCACACCTACCGCGAGGCTGGAGCATCCGTGGTGGCCTCCCTCTCCAAGATGCACGGCAATGAACTGACCGTCGCCATCCACGGAGCATCGACCGCCAACAAGGCAGCCTTTGCCGAAGGCATGATGCTTCGAGACTACAGCTATGACGATTACAAAACACAGGACAAGGACGAGGAGAAACCCAACCTCGCTGCCCGAATTAACTGCGAGGAAAAAGAGGCCAGCGAACTCACCGCCACCATTGAACGCCTCAGCGCTGTCGTCAGCGGCGTTCACCTCTCCCGCGATTTGGGCAACTGCCCCCCTAACGACATGTACCCGATGGCCTTCGCCGCCAAGGCAGAAGCATGGGCCAAAGATTACGCCAATGTCAAGGTTGAAGTCATCGATTACGAAGCTGCCAAACGCCACGGCATGGGCGGTTTGGTCGCCGTAGGGATGGGTTCTGCTCGCAAGCCGTGCATGGTCATCTTCACGCTGAACGGTGACATCAAAGGCCGTCACCCCGTTTTGGTGGGCAAAGGCATCACCTTCGACACGGGCGGAATTTCCCTCAAACCAGGAGCCAACATGGACGAAATGAAGTACGACATGGGCGGTTCAGCCACCGTTTTCGGCACCATGCACGCGTTGGCCTCCAGCGGCTACGAAGGCAAGGTCGTCGGCATCACATGCATGGCTGAGAACATGCCGTCCTCCAACGCACAACGCCCCGGGGACGTCATCACCACGCTTTCTGGCAAGACCATCGAGGTGCTCAACACCGACGCTGAAGGTCGTCTGGTGCTCTCCGACGGCCTTTGGAAGGCAGGAACAGACTTTGACCCCGAATACATCGTGGATTTCGCCACATTGACGGGAGCTTGTGTGGTCGCTCTGGGTCACGAAGCCACCGGACTTTGGTCCAACGACGATGACTTCCGAACTCGACTGCACGAAGCCAGCAAAGACGTGAGTGAACTGGCGTGGCCCATGCCGCTCCTGCCCGCCTTCGAGAAAGAGATGACAGATTCCAAGATCGCCGATACCCGAAACTTGGGTGGAGGACGGTGGGGCGGCGCCAACACGGCCGCTGCCTTCCTCAAGCAATTCGTCCCCAACCGTGGTGAAGGCGACGATGCTGAACAAATCACCTGGGCTCACATGGATATTGCTGGAACCTACTGGGGTGCCAAGACCAACAAGATGGTCGGAGACGGCGCCACCGGCATCCACGTTCGCACCATGGTGAAGTTCATCACCGGCGAATGAGCTTCTCCCCAGCGCTGGCGAACCCCATCCCGCGGGTTTGGTACTGGATAGACCCAAAAAGAACGTGATGTTCCCTCCGGAGGCCCGATCCGTACGCCTTCTCGTTCTCGGCGGTCGCGGGTTCAACGCAAGGTCATCAAGAAACCTCTGCGCCGTATCGTTGCGGTGATAGACTGGGTTGACCAAGGCTTCGTTGTCCACGCCCGTTCTGCGAGTATAGCGGTCGTTTCAATGGGTTTATATTGGTGGGCACTGACGCTACTATACAACCGATGGTTTAGTAGTGGTGGCGATGGCAGACGATTCCTGGGAAGACGAGTTTCTCAATCAACTGGAAAACATGCTCAAAAACATGGGCTTGCCTTTCAACCGAGAACAACTCAAGGGTTTGTTGCACCGTTTCAGAGACCAGTTTGAGGCCATGGGCATCGATCCCGAAAAAATCGCGAAAGGCGAGGTCAATCTCAACTTCGACATGACTGAGATCAGCAAGATGTTCACCGCAGGCACGTCCTTTGAGGACATCATGAGCAACCTCGGCATGGACATCAAGGTGGACGCTACGCCCATTGAGATGGACCCCGCAGCCCTTGAACCGGTGAACGACGAACCGATGGCTCTGCCCGCCGAAGACGTCTATCTCAGCGGATGGAACATGTCAGTGACGCTGGACTTTGCCCTCAAAGGAGACATCGAGACCGACCAGTTGGAAATTGAACTGGTCAAAAACGGCTCTCAAATTGAGATCTTGCGTACCACCCAACCCAAGCCTCTCGCATTGGTTGAACTGCCCCATCCCTGCGATGATGTCGTGGACTGGACCTTGAACAACGGTATCCTTGACATCACCCTCAAACTCACCCCCCAGGGCAAAGCCTTGGACGACGACGATGACGAAGACGACACGGTCCCCGCCACCGGGGACGTCAACATCGATGTTGGCGCTGATGCCGACGACGATGATGACGAAGATGATGGTGGCATCCCCATTTTTTGAACACAGGAAGTGAAACAATATGAGCAAAGTGATTGGAATTGACCTTGGAACAACAAACAGCTGCGTGGCGACGATTGAAAACGGCGAACCGGTGGTGATCCCCAACGCCGAAGGAGCGCGAACGACCCCCTCGGTGGTCGCTTTTGCCAAAGACGGCGGCGAGCGCCTCATCGGCGTGACGGCCAAGCGCCAAGCGGTGACGAACGCCGAACGCACGATGATCTCCGTCAAACGCCACATGGGCACCGACTGGAGCACGGACCTGGACGGTACGACCTACACGCCCCAAGAGGTCTCGGCTTTCATCCTGCAGAAACTCAAAGCCGATGCTGAAGCCTACCTCGGCCATGAAGTGAAGCAAGCGGTCATCACCTGTCCTGCCTACTTCACCGACGCCCAACGCAAAGCCACCAAGGACGCTGGTCGAATCGCTGGACTTGAAGTGCTCCGCATCATCAACGAGCCGACCGCTGCGGCGTTGGCCTACGGTGTCGACAAGACCCAGGACCAGACCATCCTCGTCTACGATTTGGGCGGTGGGACCTTTGACGTCTCCGTTCTTGAGATCTACGAAGTTGACGGACAACCCCAAATCGAGGTCAAAGCAACGGCGGGCAACAACAAGTTGGGCGGCGACGACTTCGACGAGAAGATCATCGACTGGATGGTCAAGGAATTCAAGAAGGACCAGGGTATTGATCTTTCCAAAGACAAGCAAGCGATGTCTCGGCTCAAGGAAGCTGCCGAAAAGGCCAAAATCGAACTGTCAGGCACTCAGCAGACGCAGATCAACCTCCCCTTCATTTCGATGGCAGACGGTCAACCTGTCCACATGGACATCTCGTTGTCCCGGGCCAAATTCGAAGACCTCATCGCCAAACTCATCGAGCAAACCATGGTTCCCACTCGACAAGCGATGAAGGACGCTGGCTTGAAGAAAGGCGATGTCGACAAGGTGATCCTGGTTGGAGGCTCAACTCGCGTTCCCGCCGTACAGGATGCCATCGAAAAGGAAGCCGGCAAGCCACCCTACAAGGGCATTAACCCCGACGAAGCCGTGGCCATGGGCGCAGCGCTCCAAGCCGGCATCATCGCTGGTGACGAAGGCGTCTCCGATATCTTGCTGCTTGACGTCACGCCGCTCACCCTCGGTATCGAAACCTTGGGTGGCGTGATGACGACGATGATCGAACGCAACACGACCATTCCCGCCCGCCGCTCAGAAATTTATTCCACGGCAGCCGACAACCAACCGGCGGTCGAGATTCATGTGCTTCAAGGCGAGCGTGAATTCGCCAAGGACAACGTCACGCTGGGCCAGTTTCAACTGGTTGGCATCCCGCCAGCCCCACGCGGCGTTCCTCAAATCGAAGTGACGTTCGACATTGACGCCAACGGCATCGTCAACGTCAGCGCCAAAGACATGGGAACCGGCAAGGAACAATCCATCAAGATCGAATCCGCAACGTCGCTCAGCGAGGATGAAATCCAGGCCAAGATCGCTGAGGCCGAAAAGTTCGCCGAAGAGGACCAGCGACGAAAAGGCAAGGTTGAACTTCGCAACATGGCTGACCAGGTGGTATACCAGACCCGACGGACGTTGGAGGAATCGAGCGATAAACTCGAAGACGCCGATGTTGACCCGGTCAAGGCTCACCTTGACGAGTTGGAGAAGATGGTCCAAGACGAAAACGGCAAGCCCGTTGACATCGATGCCATGGACGACGCTGCCATTCAAGCCAAGGTCAAAGAGATCGAGGAAGCCATGCACGGTGTGTCCACCAAACTCTACGAAGCCGCTGCTGCCGAGATGGCCCAGCAAGAAAGCGGAGACGACGATGGAGCCATCAACGTGGACGACGGCGTCGTGGATGCAGACTTTGAAGTGGTTGAAGACGAAGACTGAGTCGCTCTTGCCGTCGCCCCGAGCGTTTGGCTTATGGGGAAGAGCAAGGTGGCAGGTGCATGAGCGAGGTCCCTCTTCTCAAGGAGACCACGCGCACCACCGGTCGCGAGGCCTTACGCAACAACATCACCGCTGCCATGGCGTTGGCAGGTGCTGTGAGAACCACTCTCGGGCCGATGGGCCAGGACAAGTTGCTCATCGATGACGAAGGGCGAACCATGGTCACCAACGATGGTGTCACCGTCCTTGAATCGGCCAAAGTGGAACACCCCGTGGCTAAAATGCTCATCAACGCCTCAACCACCCAAGACCAAATTGCTCGGGACGGCACGACCAGTGCAGTGTTGATCTCGGCGGAATTGCTTCAAAACGCATGGGAACTGGTTCTCCAAGGCGTCCACCCTTCGGCGATTGCCCGAGGCTACCGTCGAGCGGAAGAAGCCTGCAGAACGTACCTTGGACAACTCGTCGTTGAGGTTACGGATGAACTGCGGCAGCAAGCGACGACGACCTCCCTGTCGGGGAAGATTCACGAGGCCATGCAGCACCACTTGGCCCGGCTCGCCGTTGAAGCCGCCGACGCCATCGTTGAGCGACGAGGTGAAACGGTCGTTGCTGACCCCACCCGCGTCAAGGTGCTCACGCAAACGGGTGGGTCCATGGCCGATTCAGCCCTAACCACCGGACTGGTGTTGCCCAAAAACCGCACATCAGACCGCATGCCCAAGCACCTGGGCTCGGGCAAAATTGCACTTGTTGACGGCGGATTGGAGCGACGCGACTTGATGAGCAAGGTGTCACTGAACGTGACGAGCACCGGTGTACTGGAATCCTTTCGCCAAGAGGAGAAGGCGATGCTGTTGGCTCAAGTGAACCACCTTGCTGACCTGGGCGTGACCTTGCTGGCCTGCAAAGAAGGAATTGATGACGACCTCCACGATGCCTTGGTGAAGGCAGGGATTCAAGCCTATCGACGGGTCACTCGGTCGGATTTGGATTTGCTCGCACGAGGAACCTCTGCTACCCTGAGCCACAGCGTGAAGGGCTTGATGGCCAGCGACTTAGGCGTGTTCATCAGCAGTCGAAACGAGCGCCTCAATGGAAAAGTGCACTGGATTGTGGAGACCGAAGAAGGTGGTGCGACCTTCATTGCTTGCGGTTCAACCAACGAAGCGGTGGGTGAGGTTGAACGCTGCTTTGCCGACGCATTGGGCGTGGCCTGCCAACTGCTTGAGGAGCCCTTTGTTCTGCCCGGTGGAGGGGCGACACAGATCGCCTTAGCCCGCCACTTGAGGCGTTTTGCCCAGGATTTCGCAGGTCGTGAACAACTCGCGGTTGAAGCCTACGCCGATGCGCTGGAAGTCATTCCGAGGGTGTTGGCGCAAAACGCAGGATTGGACCCCCTGGACACGCTTCTTCGCGTGGTGGCGCAGCAACACCAAGACGGGGAGAACGGCCACCGCATCGGTCTGAACTTGCGTATCAAGCAACCTGCCGATATGGTCGAAGCGGGTGTGGTCGAACCCTTGCGGATCACCCGCCAGGCGTTGGCCGGGGCGACCGAGGCGGCTCTATCCGTCCTGCGTATCGATGATGTCCTGTGGGCCAAGCAGGACCCCACCGTTCCCGAAATGCCCGGGGACGACGGAAGCGAGGGCTGAAGCACCACGAAGACGATGCGTGAAGCGTTACGACGCTACTCTTGGTTTTCCTGATTCAGAACTGCCTCTGCAACGACTCGGATGTCGGTGTTCCATTGGTTGAATTCAGGCATATCCGACGGTTCCACTCCATGAATGGCATGAAGCCAAATGAGTGTCCCTGTATCGATCATGAGTTGCCCAGCGTGCCCCTTTGGATCGGTGAACAACGATGTCGGCTTTGGCCCTTGTAGCTTCTTGATGTCGCCTTCAAGGTCGCCAGCTTCGAACATATCGCGCAGTTCGTACGCTACTGCACCGTGATGGAAGGTAAACACATCTGCACTGGGGAAATCTGAACTCAAGTTGGCCGCAAGGCTCTTCCATGAATCGTATGCTTCGTCTGAACCATCTCGGTACGCAACTGCATCCGCATAATCCGAAGGATAATCCTTCCAAGGCAAGGCCAAACCGATTCGTGTGTCTGGATTGTGATCGAGCGCATATTCTGTGAAATTCCAAATGGCTTGATCCGAACGAGCGCTCGATTCCATGAACTCGATGCTGCAACAAATCATCACTAAAACATCGATTTCGCCGGTGTCCAAGTATTCCTTGATGTTCTCACGATGGTCGTCGTCGTCCCATAATGCGTCGGGGGCGCCTGAAGCCCCTCCACTGAACTCGATGTACTGTGCGTGATCGTTAAATCCTTTGGCATGAGCATAATCCTGAACAGTTTCAGCAAACACTCGTCCAAAACTGTGGCCGATGTATAGCACGTTGTAATCTTCAGCATCGACATCTTCAGGCGAGCCCATGTTTTTGTCACTACCATCGTTTCCTTCGCCGCGCCCAAAACACCCTGAGGATGAGAGCGTCAACAACAAAACAATGACGGAAACAAGGGCTTTTTTGTTCATACAACACCTACATTGGGCCCCGTATATATCGCTTCTGTGCCGTTCAACCACCCTTTTTGCCCCACGGTGTTCCACGAGGTGTATCATGAGACGGTCGCATTCGGGCTTTGAAATGGCCCATAGCCGTCATCCACATTCAGCCAGCACATGCTCGGTGTTCACCACGGTACAAAATTCGCCGTGAAGGCTCGCCAAAGCCGTTCTGTGAACCAAATCGGCATCGAAAACTTCGCCATTGGCCGACGTACGAGGAAAGGTTGCACAGGCGTCACCGACCAACAGCACGTCAAACCCGAGGTTGCCAGCCATCCGTGCCGTCGTGGAAACGCAATGATTGGTGGTCAAACCGAGGAGAACAAGCCCCTCGTGACCATCGGAGCGCAAACGGTCTTCCAGACCCGTACCAATGAAGCAACTGTTCACGTGCTTGACGATTTCAGGCTCCTCTCCCTCAGGTTCGGCCCAATCGAAGAAAGCGAAACCGGGTCGTTCTGCACGCAACGGGCTGTTGGTTTCCAAGGAAGCGTGCCGAACATGAACGATGGGCCACCCCTTGGACCGCCAGTGAGCGAGGACAGCCCGTGCATTCGTTTCAAACGCCGGATTGTTGCGAGGGCCCCAAACAGGGTCGCTGAAGCCATGTTGACAGTCGATGAGCACAAGGGCATGAGCACCATTCATGCTGAAATCTCCTTAGAAATCGAGCACCACTTTGCCACAGGAGCCGGAAAGCGCCAATTCCAAAGCAGTTTCAAATTCAGACACAGGAAATCGATGCGTAAGCACGCTCTCCACATCAATAGCACCGCGTTCGAGCAACTCATGCATGGTGTCCCATGTGGACCACATTTTGCGTCCATTGATACCTTTCAGGTGGAGGTATCGGAACACCACTTCGTTCATCGGCACCGGAGGTGTGGATTGACCGTATACCGAGAGGATGTTAACATAGCCACCCATTCTCGTGGCGTGAATGGCGTTGGAAAGGGCGGCTGGCGAACCTGAAAACTCGCAGCTGTTGTCCACGCCTCTGCCGTCGGTTGCCGCCAGTATGGAAGCGACAACATCGTCGTTTTTCCCCAGCACCATGTCGGCGCCCAATGCCTTTGCGAGGTCCATTCGGTAGGTGTTGTCCCAGTCCACCGCAATCACTTGGCTGGCGCCCATGGCCTTGGCGGCGTTGACGGCAAACAAACCGATGGGGCCCAAACCGTGCACAGCGACCGTTGCACCTTCCACGGGCCCGCCGGTCAGGGTGTGAATGGCGTTGCCCAAGGGATCTTGGATGGATGCGTGGCCAGGGTCCAAGCCTGCAGGAACATGGCGAGCGTTGACGGCTGGCACCACGAAATAGGGGGCAAAGGCGCCGTGGCCGTGAACCCCGAAGATTGAACCGTTCTCGCAGATGTGGGCGTTGCCTTCATCGCATCGAGGACAATTCCAACAGGCCAGATGGCATTCAACAGCGATGTGGTCACCCGGTTGGTGAGTGCTGACGCCGTCGCCCAAACCGACGACCACCCCGGACGTTTCGTGGCCTGTGATGGTGCCCAACGGGACATTTGCGCGACTCCACTCGTCCCACTGCCATATGTGCAAATCTGTGCCGCACACCGATGTCGATTGCGTTTGAACGAGCACTTCACCGGGGCCCGGCTGAGGAACGGGGTGGGACTCAAGCGTGAACCCACCCTTTTGGTCGAGGGTTTTTGTCCACGCCATCATGGTGCTTGGAACCGATGCCATGACTCGCCCTCGCTGCGCCTTTCCAACGGCCACCTTTTCATCCTTCGCTCATGGTGGACTCCCGATCGATGACGCCAAAAACAGCGGCTTCACCCGCTCGGATAAGTTGAAGAGGTAGGCGCGACGGCCTCAAAGCCCGTTGATAGGGCATGAAGTACGTTGTTGTCAGCGGAGGCGTTCTTTCGGGATTGGGCAAAGGCGTGACGGCGAGCAGCATCGGTGTCTTGCTGAAGAGTGCCGGCCTGCGCGTCACCTCAATCAAAATTGACCCGTACCTCAACAGCGATGCAGGCACCATGTCCCCGTTTGAACACGGCGAAGTGTTCGTGTTGGACGACGGAGGCGAAGTTGACCTTGATTTGGGAAATTACGAGCGATTCTTGGACATCAACCTCTCCAAAGACAACAACATCACGACCGGAAAGATTTACGCCAAGGTCATCGAAGCCGAGCGCCGTGGCGATTATTTGGGAAAAACCGTTCAGGTCATCCCCCACGTCACCGATGCGGTTCAGGATTGGATCGAAGATGTAGCAGCGCGCCCGGCCGATGGCAGCGGTTTGCCTCCCGAGGCCTGCATTATCGAATTGGGTGGCACGGTAGGCGATATCGAATCTGCTCCCTATGTCGAGGCCTTGCGCCAATTCCAGTTTCGTGTGGGGCGCGAAAATGTCACCTTTGTTCACGTCTCCTTGGTACCCGTGATGGGCCCTGTAGGGGAACAGAAAACCAAACCGACCCAACACACGGTCAAGGAACTGCGCGGTCTTGGAATATCGCCTGACATCCTCGTGTGCCGTTCCTCCGCCCCTCTCAATGACGAAACCAGGGAAAAGTTGGCGGCTTTTTGCCACGTCAAGCCCCAAGCCGTCATTTCCACTCACGACGTCCCCAACATCTACCATGTTCCCTTGATGCTTCAAGAACAAGGCTTGTGCGATATCTTGGGCGTTGACTGCACCAGCACTGCCTTGCTCGATGACTGGCGTACCATGGCCCACCACCTTGACACCCTCACCGAAGACGTCCACATCGCCATGGTCGGCAAGTACACCGACCTCTCGGATGCTTACCTCTCGGTCATCAAAAGCCTGCAACACGCAGCGATGGCGGTGGACCGTCGCTTGATCATCGATTGGATTGAAGCCAGCCATCTCGAACAAGAATGGAACGCTGAGAGCAAGGACGAACACGATGCCGCCTGGACGCTGTTAAAGGCCGCCGACGGCATCTTGGTCCCGGGTGGGTTTGGTGACCGCGGTGTGGAAGGAAAAATTCTGGCCGCCCACTACGCTCGGACCTCCAAAGTGCCGTATCTCGGCATTTGCTTGGGTTTGCAAGTAGCGACCATTGAATTTTGTCGAAATGTGCTGGGCATGACCAACGCCAATTCCACAGAATTTGAGGAGAATCCCGAACACGCAGCCGTGGTGTTCATGCCCGAAATCTCAACCACCCACCTCGGGGGCACGATGCGACTGGGCGCCCGCCCGACGCTCTGGCAGTCGGAAGGCTCGAAGATTCGAGCATTGTATGGACCCGGTGATTCGGTTGACGAGCGACACCGGCATCGCTACGAGGTGAACCCGGACCTCATCGGGCGCCTTGAAGAAGCCGGTTTGGTCTTTGTTGGCAAGGACGAATCGGGACAACGATGCGAGATATTCGAACTGGAAGACCATCCGTATTACGTCGGGGTTCAGTACCACCCCGAGTTCAAATCGCGACCAAATCGACCCAGCCCGCCGTTTTTGGGCCTGTTGAAGGCCGCGTCACAATGACCAACGTACGGTTCAATCAACAAGGTTGTGCCCGATCAGCAAAAAGGCGACAGCCAGCACCGACATGGCCCGCTGCATGTGCAACAGACGCATGCCCTTGCGCACCTCCTTGGGAGGAAACTTCCACTGCATCATCGAACCGCTGACGACCAGCAACCAAAGCATGGCCATAGCAGCCCAAAGCGTCCAGTGCCACTCCAAGACATACCCGTGAATCGTACCGATGACGACCGCCGCCAATCCAATCCAATTGTGGACACGCATGAACCGTCGATTGAATACACCCAGCGATTTTTTGAACGGCCTTGCTTCCTTGTTGAAGAGTTCAGGCCCGTTCTTGCGGAGCCAACCGAACAACGGCTTCCAAATGATGATGGAGAGGGTGGCGATGAGCAACCATTGGGCGACTTCGCCCAATCCTTCGGCTTCCATTCCGAGCACAGTGATGTCGTCATCGTCCCCGTCCTCGCCCCTATCGTCGTCATCGCCATCTGCCCCGGCTGTGCCGAGGACCAACATGACGGACAGAGCAGCAAGCAACATCCACGTTCGTCGCATACCCATCGGCCTTAACCGGTCGCTGATAAGACCAACGGAGGAAGGCCGGTCAATTCTCACCGCTTGGGAGCGACAACCATGCGTCGACCAAATCGGGGAGGAGTTCGCCCGCTAAGCCCAAATGGCATTCGTCAAATGCATCGATGTTCACAGGTTCCTCGGCGTTGACCAACATGGTTTGAGCGCCCGATTCCTTCGCCAGTTCAACCAAATTCGAAGCCGGGGACACGTGACCAGAGCTGCCAACGACGATGAACACGTCACAGGCGATGACGGCCTCAAGGATGTCGTGCAGATGCATGGGAACTTCTCCAAACCACACGATGTCAGGCCGCAGGCGTTGGGGCGTTGCGCAGCAGTTGCATTGAACAAAGGCGTCTGTAAGGTCCATTTCGTCCATTCTCGTTTCGCTGCGACCGCTCACTTCGCAACGCAATTGTCGCAGTTCGCCGTGCATGTGAATCACATGTTGGCTTCCACCTCGCTCGTGGAGGTCATCGACGTTTTGGGTGATCAGGACCATGTCGCACGCCTCCTCGAATCGAGCCAGGGCCCGGTGTGCAGGGTTGGGTTCAACCTCGTTCAATTGCCGACGTCGTGCTTGGTAAAAGCGCCACACCGTCTCGGGTTGCTGGGCCCACGCTTCGGGCGTCGCTACATCTTCGACCCGGTGATTTTCCCACAATCCACCGTTGTCTCGAAAGGTTCGCACACCCGATTCTGCCGAAATGCCTGCTCCTGTCAACACCACCACTCGTTTTGTTCTCATGGACGTAGGCTGGTGGTGACGTTATTTGAACAACATGAAGCCTTCATGACCTCGGAATCTTCACACTATCGGTTCAAGATGGTCCGATTCATTGCGCGACGCGAATCAGGCGCGTGGTGCGAAAACCCTGCAAGATTTTCACGAATCGCTTTGCGGCGTATTCGTCGTCCAAGGCTTCGTCCCCGGTATCGATTCGCACGGCTTCCAAACCGATGAGTTTGGACGGTGTTGCCACGCCCAAGAGTCGGTCGTGACCCACAAGACGCAGGACAGCTGGAGAGAGTTGGAGGTTTCCTCGCCCGATCAGGAAGCCTTGCCCGCCCATCGGCGAGAGCAACAACAGCAAGGGCCGTGGTTGGTCTTGCTCGTCGTTGTGCGAACCGAGGATGTCGAGCAACCCCTGTTCGTTGAGATCGCGGAACACCGTGCCAGCGTGCCATACATCGATACCCAACAGGGTCAGGTCCAGGTCAAGATGCTCTCCCATTCGGCGTAGCGTCCCACCGCTTCCCCACACCACCATGAGGTCGGGTTCATCATCGACCAGCGATTGGACATGATGGGCAAGGCCTTCAATGGTGTCTTCCTCGCTGACTCGCTCCACTTGCTCCTTGGCCCCTTGCATGAAACGAGGCGATGAAGGCGTCCATGCCTCGCCATACATGCGCACGCGCCATTCACCGTGCTGGTAGACCTCCTCGTCCAAATCCATGACCTCGGTGATGGCCGTCCTCAAATCACCCATGGCAAAGGACAGCACCACCTCAGCCGCTGCTTTGGGCGTGGTGGCAAATGTACCGGAGTGCATCTTCACGCCGCCAGGCACGCCGATGACGGGCGTTGAGGTCGCGCCTGAACCCAACGCACCCAAGGCGTTGACGATGTCGCGCGTGGTGCCGTCCCCACCCGCATAGAGAATCGCCTCGACTTGAGCCTCCACCAACGTGGCGACCATGTCCGACGTGTCGGCTGCAGAGGTCGGCGTGGGTGTTTGTCCGGTGTGAACGACCGTCATCTTCTCGCTGGTTTCGGGAAGCCAATCCCCGCCCATGCGCCCGCTCCACGAGTAGATTTCAATCGTGGAACCGGTTCGATTCAGTGACGAGGCGAGCAGTCCATGGAGGTGCTGGAGGCATTGACGCATCCGGGGTCCCGAACGGTCCGTCGCTCCCGCTTTTCGAGCCTCAATGGCTCGGCCATCGCTTCCTTTGAAGCCCAATTTACCGCCCAAACCGGCATCGGGATTCACGATGACGCCCAAGCGCATGGTCAGCGGTCTCTTCACTCCCTCAAATAGGCGTGGTTTACTTCATTTCCCGCTTTGACCCCTCAAAACGACACGAGGTTTCATGAATGCATTCACGCATGACCCACCATGAAAGGACCACCTTCGGACACGCCGAACCTCGAGGATACGCTGAGTCGGGATTTTGCCGCCATGTTGGGTCAAGAAGAAAACACGATGTCGGAGGTTGCCGTCAAAGAGGGGGGCGAAGAGACCCAGCCCAGCCCCACTCGGCACGGCGTGTTCCAGCAACCCATCCATGCCGTGGAGGAACGATCGTCCTTTGCCGTGAAGGCACCTGTCGCTGAATCAAAGCCCGAGGAGGAGAACGAACAGCCCCCCACACCGGCGGTGGATGTGAAAAGCACACCGACGTCCACCTTCGGTGACGACTTTGATGTCGAGTGGTAGAACCGTGCGACCAAGCGACCACGAAGCGCGGGATTCATAGCAAAGGTTCAACCCCGTAGGGGTTGCGGGAAGGAGCGTTCCATGTCCATGATTCACATCACGTTGCCCGACGGAAACGTCAACGAATACGCGTCCGGCATCACCTGCGCCGAGGTCATCACCGACGCTTTGGGCAAGAAGCACGGCTGCCTCGCTGCCACCGTTGACGGGGTGCAGCGTGACCTATCTTACTCGATTGAAACATCGTGTTCCATCGACGGCATCCCCTCAGATTCAGAAGATGGCATGCACATCCTTCGTCACTCCGCCGCACACCTGCTCGCTCAGGCGGTGATGGAACTGTACCCCGGCGCCTTGCCCACCATCGGCCCTGCCATTGACCGTGGCTTCTACTACGACTTTGCCATGGAGCCCATCGCTCACGACGCGCTGAAAGCCATCGAGAAAAAGATGCAGGAACTGGCACGCAAGAATTTCACCGTCGAGCGCGTTGAACTTGACCAAGACAGCCTCAAGGACCACTTTTCGCACAACCCGTACAAATTGGAAATCATCAACGACAAACTCGAAGCGGGCGACGGCTCAACGATTTACAAGCAGGGCGAATGGTATGACCTCTGCTTGGGCCCTCACGTTCCAAACACCTCCCGATTGATGTTCGTGAAACTTACTTCCGTGTCTTCGGCCTATTGGCGAGGCGACCAAGAGCGAGAACAACTGGTGCGAATCTACGGCATCGTTGAACCGACAAAAGAAGCGCTGAAGGCAACCTTGCAACGGATGGAAGAGGCAAAAAAACGCGATCATCGGAAACTGGGCAAAGACTTGCAGTTGTTTCACATCGACGAAGAAGTCGGTCAAGGCCTCATCTTGTGGACCCCACGCGGCGCAGTGATTCGCCAAGAATTGCAGGACTTCATCGCCCACCACCTCCGTCGTCAAGGCTATTCACAGGTGTTCACCCCTCACATCGGCAAACTGGACCTTTACCGGACCTCGGGACATTTCCCGTACTACCAAGACTCGCAATACCCGCCGCTGGTGGAACGGGATTTGATGAAGAAACTTGCCGACGAAGGGTGTACTTGCGGCGAGTTGTCGAACCTGATGAAATCTGGCGAAATTGATGGATACATGCTCAAGCCGATGAACTGCCCGCATCACATCAAAATTTATGCAAGCCAAGCACGATCGTACCGACAATTGCCACTGCGACTCGCTGAATTTGGGACCGTGTACCGGTGGGAGCAATCCGGCGAAATTTCAGGCATGACTCGCGTTCGTGGTTTTACTCAGGACGATGCTCATCTGTTCGTGACCGAAGACCAACTCGCAGACGAGGTGCTCGGTTGCATCGAATTGGTGCAAATCATCTTCGAAAAGTTAGGCATGCACGACTATCGCGTTCGTGTGGGATTGCGTGACCCTGATTCATCGAAATACGTTGGCGAGCCTGAGCGTTGGGCCAAAGCCGAGGATGCCTGCCGAAAGGCGGCTCAATCCCTCGGTGTCCCGTGGACCGAAGAGGAAGGCGAGGCTGCCTTCTACGGCCCGAAAATCGATTTCGTTGTTCGGGACGTCATCGGCCGCGAATGGCAACTCGGCACGGTCCAAGTCGATTACAACCTCCCCGAGCGCTTCGACCTGACCTACAAGGGCAGCGACGGTGAATTGCACCGACCCGTCATGATTCACCGTGCACCGTTTGGTTCCATGGAACGCTTTTGTGGCGTCCTCATCGAACATTTTGCCGGTCGATTCCCCACGTGGCTCACGCCTACGCAATGCCACATCTTGACCATCTCCGAGAAGCACAAGGCCTATGCTGAGACGGTCGCCCAACACTTGCGGGAACATGGCGTCCGCGTGGAGGTGGACGACGGAGACGATACCATCGGAAAGAAAATTCGTACCCATCGCCAACTCCAGCCGGCTTACATGGTCATCTTGGGTGACGGTGAGATGGAACAACACACCGTCAGCCTGCGTTCCCGAAGCGGCGACCAAATCGCCGACCTTCCCTTGGCTTCCTTCATCAACGACCTGATGGAGGAGATTGACAACAACGTCAGTCAGCCCTCTCTCGTTCCACTGGAAAACACGTGATCGCCCATGGCCTCCCCATCCATCATTCAAGGGTATTCAGGCGCAATGCTTGGCCCACTGGTGTTGGCTGCCTTGGCGGCTTGGTTCTTTTGGACCAACGTGGTTCCAAGGCAACTGAAAGGATTGCAAGTGGCCTTTCAAACCGGGAAAAAGACCTACGAAGTCCATCGCGTCACCACGACGGTTGATGACGCTCGACGTCTGCTTGCTCAACGAGGTACCCGTTTCGGCGTGGTCTCCTATTTGATGGCCCTCACAGGAAGCCTCATTCTGCTGTTTGAATTCTTCAATTACCGAGGTGGTAACGCCGAAGGGTACCATGCCCCTTCGGTAGCCTTCGCCCTCATTCTCATCGTGCTACCAGCGATGGTGTCGAGCGGGACATCGCTGGGTGCTCAAGTGATTCGGCCGCTGGGCGTCAGCCGAGCGACATTGCAAAACAATACCCGCGCTCGGAATGCTGCCTATGTGGCTCTGGCCGTGTCCTGGTTTGCTTTGACGGCTGCGCTGAACATGGTCTTTGAAGCTCGAGGCATGAACCTCACGAACCGAATTAGTTTGGTGGCGATGTTCGCCTTCCTGCCCGCAGTGTTGGCCTACGGACGTATCCTCGGGTCCTCATGGCAGGCCCTCAAACAATCATCAAAACAAATCGCCAATGGCAAAGCCTCTCCGTTCCACAACCACCTCCCGAACGCCCGACAGCAATTCATTGCTCAAGTGGTTCATCTGAACCTGATCGCCATGCCCTTCGTTGCGTTCAACACCCTGATTTCGCTCGTTGTGTTGTTGTACAACCCCGACCTCTTTGTCCATTCCCAACGTGTGCTCGACCTTCCAGAGTACCGTGTTCAGACCACCTACATGGAAGAAGGAGGCTTGCTGGGTTTCGGCCTCATCGAGTTGTTTTCACACATTCCGCAAGCGGGTATTCGCGTGCCCATTGTGACCTCGCTCCTGCTGTTCTTGCTGCTAAACGTGGCCGCCATCGGTTTCTTGTTCGTGTATGAAGTGGCACGAATCCTCTTCCTCGATATTCAAGACATCGCCGGTGTCGGTGGTCTTCGTTTGGCCGACAGTCGCTTGCTTCGGGCCGAGCCAGCACAGCAAGCCAATGTCCTCAATTTCTGCTTCACCGGCTTTGCGGGGCAATCCATGCTCTTGTTGGCCTTGGCGATGATCACGTTTTGGGACTCAAGTTTCCTCCCCCAAGGGTCGGGCTGTGGAACATGGGAAACCACGGTGTGTTCGGTGATGGAAAAGGACGCACTCGAACAACTCACCTGGCTGTTGGCATCGGGAGGTCAAATCGCCTTTTTGGCCGTCTGGAGTTTATCTTGGCGCCGTTCTGGGCTTTTGGAGGAATACACCTTCGACGCCTCAATGGACGAGGACCGCACACGTTTGCGGGGGATGAGCGACATGATTTACCTGAAACAACGACCGGTCAACGAATTGATTGCGGCCGAAGATTGGACGAAGGCCATCGAGCGGTACGAATCCTTCTCACACGGCGTGGAAAAGACGCTGGTTGGATTGGATATGGTCCGGCATACCAAATCCAAGATGCTCCTCAAGGCTGGCTTGGGCCTATGGGACGAAGCGGAAGAACTCGCCATCGACCTGCTGGCGTTGCAAGGCGGACGGGACGCCCAACTTTCACGGTTGGTGCTGTGTGCAGCGAGTTTGGCCCAAAGGGACCACCGAGAAGCAGCACCTCGATTGAATCTCCTCTCCAACGACGACATTGAAGCCGTTCGATTGCAATGGGTTGCCAGCGTTCTGCATCCAAAACGGAAATTGAGCGATGAAATTCGCTCCATTATCAGCATCGACCCGGTGACGCGAGCCAATGCACAAATGGTCAGGGACGCCTTGAGCGGGACAGTTGAACTGCAGCGCACTTCGATGAATCAACCCGCAAACCGCCGAATGTACCTCGCAGCCATCGCCCGCATGCGCCTGATCGGACAGAGCGAGAAAGCGCTGGACCATCTCGAACGGACGCTCAAGCAGGGGCTTGACGAACCTTGGGTACAAGGCATGTTGGTCCAAGCCTTGCTCAATCACGACGCTGGGCGAACATTAACTGCGGTCAAGATGGTTGAAGAACTCGCTGCGAAGAACCCACGCGACCCGCACGTCCGCACGGTGTTGCATCAGTTTGCCCGTCTTGGATATGGAAAGGCACCGTCAAGCGAACCCACCAAGATGGTGTGGACCACCGAGGAAAGCACCGACTGGGCCATTCACTGGCACCGGCACAATGTTGCACTCCCTCCGAGCATGAAGACTGAAGCGCTGAAACTTCACGCACTTCAGGCCAACGCTTGGGTCGGCCTCACCAGCGAACACGGCATGGCGAAGGTCAACAAAAAGGACATCAGCCGTTCGCTGCCCGATGAATTGCCGTTGGGCCTCTACACCCACATGGCCGGCATCGTGGTTACGGTGGGTGGTATGCCGGTCGATTTGGGTTATCCGGCTTCAATGGACGGCAAATCGGTGATGAAAGCCTCGCTGCTGGACATCTGATCAAAGTCGACGGCGCAACCGTTCCATCGCAGCATCGGCTTGCCCGAGGGCGGTCAAGCAATCTTCCAGTCGGCTCACGCCCAACGCCTCTTCAGCCAAAGCGATGGCTTTCTCGCATGCTCGACGGTCGTCGTCTTGTACTCCGATTTGAGCGGCTTCGCATTGGTTGCGCAGCACTCTCCAAGCCTCCATGACAAAGTCGTAGAGTTCCAAGGCCTCGTCGGTGGCAGCACCTTCTTTGTCCAGTCCTGCCGTCATCGTTTGCAGAAGCATGCCTGCATGCGACCATTGGCGTTGGTCTGCGGCCTCAACGATCTCGTCAAGGGCGGACCGCCAGGTGGCTTCGTCGTCACGACCCTCGAATCGTTTGACCAACTGCTTCTGTTGGCGCAACGCTCGGCGGACATCGTCCATCGCAGCCCGTTCTCGCTCGATGGTGCGCACCACGCCGTCCGCCAAACCGATGGCTTGGCTGGCGTGCCCCTGATCCAAAGCGACCTGAGCTTGGTCCAAACGCTCTTGGAGCGGTGGAGTATCCAAACCGTCGGCTTGTTTGAGTTGACGTTGGGCTTCATGAAGCGCCGTCTCCGCTCGTTGGAGAGCGTCGGTGTCCGCTTCCAATTGTGCAGGAATGACAACAGCGTATTCGAACGCCTCCTTGGGTTGCTCACTGGCCATTTTGCTTTTCGCTTGTCCGAGTAATTCGTGAAGGTGCGCCACTCCGTCGCCCCTTTTTCCATCCAAGGCCCGGGAGGCTTCTGCGATGGCGCTTTCCGCTTTGGCCCACCAGGCGATGATATCGTGGGCGCGTTTCTTGGCCTGACGGAACAATTGTTCGCCTTCACGCAAGGAACCGAGGTTGACTTCCCGAAGACCCATGTCGTAGGCTTTTCGCGGCCGTTTTGCAGTGGGGGCCAATGTTTCGGCTTCGTCCACCGCTTGTAACGCATCTCGACGAATCACCTCAACGTCATCGGCCAAGGTTAGGGAACGTTCCATGTCTTCCTCGCTTTGGTCCAGCAACCTCATACCGTATTCGGGGTCCACATGACCTTCTTCTTTGGCCGTTGTGAGGAGGCTAGCGGCTTGGGCGACAGCAGCACCTTGAGCTTTGAGCTCCAAGAGACGCATTTCAAGACGGTCCAATCGCTTTCGGAAGACCTTTCGTTCCTCTTTTTGTTCATCGCCCACCGTCCAGGTATAAGCGGTCTCGCCCAATGCTGAAATCGACACAAGCAACGCCGCAGCGCCCGAGAGGGATTGGATGGTGGACGTTTGGGTGATGGCCAAGACCAGAGCGGAGGCACTGCCGATGCCGGTCAAAATGGAGCGGTAGCGAAGCACGCCAAAATGGCCGCGCATCGTTCGCCTCGCTGTGGAGCGGCACGACAAACCTACGATGAAGACCAAAATACCACCGGCCGATGCCGCAAGATTCTCGATGTCCAATGACAGCGCCCCCACGCAAAGCAACACCGGCCACGCCAGCGCCGAAGATGCCCCAAGGCGGCTTCGTGCCGAAGCGTCATCCAGCGTCAAATCCTGAACGAAGATTCCCCAAATCAACAGAACGACAGGGGGTCCGAACGCAGTGAGCACCACGCCTTCGCCGTTCACCATGCTTTGCATGGAAGGCCATGCCAGCCAAACGGCGGACATCAGCAGCAGCAGGGCTGTCAACAAGGTCATGTTTTCAACACGCTTGAGGCGTTGTGCTCGTTGCGCTTCAATGGCCGCATCAGCATCCGCCCACGTGACCATACAAGGCCGTGGGCCACCCCTCCTCAATAATCACTCCCATGATTGAGCCATGCAAAGGAGAACAACGAAAGGTGCGGGAATGTTCAAGGGTGTCTTTGAGCCGTTGGACGATAGCGAGGCGATGACATGACTGGATTGATCACCATGGACGACCTGTCCAATGAGGAAATTCTCGAAATCTTGGACGACGCTGAGCGACTCCTCCCCGTGGCCAAGGGAGAAACCTACCTCCCGCTCTTGCAAGGGAAAATTTTGGGCAACCTCTTCTTCGAACCTAGCACCCGTACGAGAATGTCCTTCGAAACTGCGATGAAACGTCTCGGAGGCGATGTGGTCAACCTGGGTGATGTTAGCACGTCCTCGGTGGTCAAAGGCGAGACCCTGTTCGACACGATTCAGATGGTGGACGGGTACACCGACATCATTGCGATGCGTCACCCCCGTCAAGGGGCGGCGCAATACGCCCAGGATGCAGCTCGTGTGCCGATATTGAACGGCGGTGACGGTGCGGGCCACCATCCCACGCAAACCATGCTTGACTTGTTCACCATCCGCCAAGCACACGGGCGGCTTGAGGGGCTCAAGGTTGTCCTTGCGGGTGATTTACGATACGGTCGCACCGTCCACTCGTTGTCCCACGCCTTGACGCGATTCGGTTGCGACTTGGTGTTTGCCAGCCCTGCCTTGTTGAAGATGCCCACCGAAATTGTGGCGGACTTGAAGGCCCACGGTTCAGAGGTCGTGGAAACCGAGGACCTCATGGCGTCACTGGCCGATGCCGATGTCGTTTACATGACCCGAATTCAAAAGGAACGTTTTGCCGATGAAGACGAATACGCCAAGGTAGCAGGAGCGTACAAATTGCACGCATCCAATCTCGAAGGGGCCAAGGAGAACATGATCATCATGCACCCTCTTCCCCGAGTTGACGAAATCCACCCGTCGGTGGACGCAACCCGCCATGCCCGATACTTCGAGCAGGCGTTCAACGGCGTCGTTGCTCGCATGGCGTTGCTGTGCCGGTTGCTGAACATCCCAGTTCCAGCGACCATTCCAGGAGGTGAGGCTTGATGTCCCAAGAACACAACATGCGCCGTGTCACCGCCATCCGTAACGGGACCGTCATCGATCACATCCCCTCAGGACACGCCATGCGGGTGCTGGAAATGCTGGGCGTTGACAAGGCCACCTCCGTCCCCGTGTCCATGGTCATGAATGTACCCTCCAAGAAAATGGGGACCAAGGACATCATCAAAGTCGAAGACCGGGAACTGACCCAAGATGAACTGAACCGATTGGCTTTGGTGGCGCCCGAAGCCCATGTCGCCATCATCCGCTCCTACAGCGTGGCGGAAAAGATGACCATTCAATTGGGAGGCGAGGTCACGAATGTCGTTCGATGCACCTTTTCCAACTGCATCACGACCAACCCTCGCGAACCCCTTGCACACCGTTTGAAGGTGATGAGCAGGGAACCTCTTGAACTTCGGTGCCATTATTGCGGACGACAGCAGGACCTTGAGGCATTGATTCGCAACATGATTTAGCCCTGTTGAACACCCAGCAAATCTCGCATATCGCAGGCTTTGCATTGTTCGCCAGAACTTGGGCTGCCGCATCGGGGGCACGGTGTGGGAGGGGATGCTTGGGCTTCCTCTCCACCCAAACTCACGATTTGATCGCGCAACCCTTTGATGTGGTCGGCCATGCGTAGCAAACCATGGCGAGTGCCCGGGACATCGGCCTCCATGTTCGCCACCATTTCACGGTGGCGCCATCGCAACGCACCTCGAGCATTGGGACATTCCTCGTGATGCAGTGGGAGGTCTCGATGCACGGCATAGAGATGGACTTCTTGTTCAGGGACCCATCGCAAGGGAACGATTCGGGGGGGCAGGCCATCCACGGGTGTGGCGGTGTGTGGAGCCAGCCGAAGCGTTCGGTCAATGTCAGCGTTAACCATGTTCATGAGCACCGTTTGCGCCATGTCGTCCAAATTGTGACCCAGAGCCACGACGTCCGCGCCAACTCGTTGGGCGAGGTGGTTGATGCCCTGACGGCGAAAAACACCGCAGTACGAACACGCCATCCGAGGAGCGTCGTTGTCGCTGGCGATGATCGAGGGCAACCGTTGGACGACTTCGTCCATTTCAATGAAGGTCAATTCGGGGTACGTCACGACTTCGTGTTGAACGCCAAGTCGCTCACACAAGGAAGCAGCGCATACGATCGACGGTGGACGGTAGCCCTCGATGCCCTCGTCAACCGTCCCCGCAACGAGGGTTACATCGGAGCGTTGGCCCAAGAGATCCACCAAAACATCGAGCAGGACCGCTGAATCCTTGCCCCCAGATATCGCCACCAAAATCGTTGTGTGCCGGCCTTTCTCCAAGGGAAGTTGTTGCCGCAATTCTTTGCTGATTTTCTTACGAACCGATTTGGCCAAATGCTTACCGCACAAAATCCGTCCCGAGTAGGCTTGTTCCACAACGGCGGGACGGTCGCATGCATCGCATGTTGGCACGCGAATTGGAAGGCGGGCTTCGGTTCCTTCCATGAACGAGGCTGAGTCCGCTCCCGTTTCAATTCAACGGCGCTTTCGAGCGGTTGTACCTCTATAAATCGGAAAAATTTTTCAATTGAAAAATCAATTTTCTAATTTAGAAATGTTATCAAGAAACGCGTAGTTCAAGAACGAAGCCCGAGACATCCAGCGTGAGCATTTCGACAACAATGGTTGCCAAATGCAGGTTTGCTCCCAGATTCGTCGACTGACAAAACCGAATTTTCAGTTGGAAAATACACCGAGGTCTGCAAATCCACGATTTCCCTCCTCAGAGCGCAAAACTTCTTGAAGGCTACAGCGCTGTGCGGTGAATTGAGCAGCAATGTTGCAGCGAGTTTTGGCCGGCTTTCTTCAGGTTGAGGGGGTCGAGACGGCCATGATGCTTGACGACCGAGGGCATCTCCTGTCCAGCGTCGGACCCTCCGGCATGCTTCCGGCCGTGGAATCGACGGTGACCTTGACCTCGGCTGCCTTCGACGCTGCGCAATCGCTTGGAAGGGGCGAATTGCTCGAGGTATGGTGCGAGGGTACTCAACGCACGATGGTCGATATCATCACCCCGTTCAGGATCGTTGCCCTCCACGGCCAAGGCGGCCGAACTGCACAGTGGCGGCACGCCATTGACCACGCAAGAAAACACCTTGCAACAACCCAAGAACTGTAGGTGAACCCATGTTTGAAATGCCCTTTGGACGAGTTGTGAACGAACCGGTAACGTTGGTGGAAGGCGAATTGCAAGCTTTTGCACACGGCGTCATCACCACCTATGCCGGGCGACGAAAAACGCCTTCAGGCCATCGCTTGGTGAGAGGAGGGCGTATCGTTGGCTGGTTGGTCGAGGGTTCGGAAAAAGGCGTGATGCTGGGCGGCTACGAGGCCAAAACAGCCCTTGAGGCGTTGGAAGATGAGCAAAGCGTGCGGCATGTTGCTACGTCCTACACCATCCAAGGGCTTGGCAGCCTGGCGGAGGTCGTACCTGAAGCGTTTGAGCACCAAGCCGAGCGACAGGGTATGAAAGCGGCCAGCAACACCGTTGAACGTCTACTGGCACGGGACCTTTCCAACGTGATTCGTCAATTGACGGCGCACCCCACCGTTCGCGGGGCGGTGGCCATCGATAGCGGGATGCTGATCGACCATGCTGGCGATTTGCCCGGATTGGGTGAGGAAGAAACCCTGGCAAGCGACATCCATGAACTGCTCAGCTCCATGAAGGCCGACACCATTCCTGCAGGATTGGGCATGGAGGGGCAAGGCCATTGGACCCTGCACTCGGGTAACGGTGCTCTGTTGTTGGCCCAAAGCGGCGACATTTCATTGGCTGTTTGGACCGAACTCGATGCCAATCACGCCCGTCTGCTCTCTTCGGCATCGGTCGCGTTGGAAGGCGAATTGTTGGCCGTTGGGGCCGAGGGGGCTTCGCTTCCTGATGGGTTCACCCTTCGGGAAGGCAAGGGTGGTCCTGACGCCATTCTCTCCATGCTCAAGGCAGGACTCTCCGAAGAAGTCACTGGCCACATTCAGTCGGGCAGTTCAAGCAAAGCCGTCTCGTTGGTTCTTTCTCGCGGTGTCCCCGTCGCCTTGTGGGCACCCAGCGTGGCTGACAGCGATGCCATGAGCACGCTCACGGACCCCAAACGAAACGTTCGCTTGATTCGATGGCCGGCTGGAACGGTGGTATCTTCGGCCTCCGGAACCGTCGAGGTGTTTTCGCTCAAGTGGTTCATTGAATCGCTGTCCACCGTTCGAACACGCTCCGAAGCACGACAATCCTCTCTGAAAGCCATGCTTGAGGATATGTTGGGTTTTGAGGCCGGGCTCGAAGCCGTGCGAAAACAGCGTCAAAGTTACCGGTTCAAATCTGACGGAGCGGACATTTCCGAACCGTTGCCGGCCATGCAGGAATCGGCGGTGGCTGCAGTAGACGCCGGTTTGCGACGGCGCTTGGAGAAAGCCGAACAGGCCATTGATGAACTGAGCAAGACCAACGCTGTCCTTGAATCCCAACTGAAAGCTGTCGAAAAGAAACGGGAGGCGGCTCAAATCCTTGCCCGTGAGGCAACCGAATCCAAACAAGAAAACACAACGGCGCTTGAAACGGCATCGTCGCAGTTGAACACCATGCAAGTCGACCTCGCTCAGGCTCGCAGCCAATGGGAAGAAGCCGAAGCACGCGCTGAACGACTGGTGCGCCGGGTTAACGAATTGGAACATCAAGTCAGCACACGTGCGGCAGAACTCGCCAAGGCGGTGGGGGATGCCTCAAGCAGCGCTGAACTCCACGCCGCTATCGAAACACTCGCTCTTCAAGAGGCAGAATTGCAAGCGAATCTAACGGCCGGTTCGGAACGTTTGGCCAGCATTCGCCAACAACACGACGACGAAGAGCGACGCTTGCGTGTCTTGACCGAGCAGGTGAACACGGCACGCGAACGCCATGCCCGTGTTCAAGCCGATTTGTTGTCTTCCCAAGAAGAAATTCAAGTTCACAAGATGGAACTCGAAGCAGTACGCACCGACGAGAAGAACGCACGAAAACGCATGGACGAGGATCGTCAAAGCCGTGCGGAGGACGAAGCCCGACGATCAAACATACAGGCTGAACTCCGTGAATTGATGGATGAACGGCGAATCTTATTGCGTGAATTAGGTGATTTGGGCGCCCGTCGCGGCCATGCTGAGGCTGAATTATCTGTTCTCGTGGACAAGGCCACAGGCTTGGCTGAAGCTCATGAAGAAGCCTTGGCAGACATCGAAGAAGCCGAGCGCCTTCGTGCCCGGTTGGCTGAAGAGCCGCTGGCAAGAGCGCTTCTCGACGACAACAACACCTTCGAAGGACTCGGACCGGTGTTGGAGCGATTGGAACACGCTCGGAGCCTCGGTTATTCCGTGACGATGCTGGACCGAGCCGTTGAGCGCGCCCTTCAGTTAATCCAGGCGACGGTTGACCACGTTGCTGCAACGCCACGCCACCTGCTCTCCTCCGAGGTCATGACCCTGCTCGAACGCCAAGTTCCCCAAACTGCAGGCGCTGTCCGCGGGTTGGCTCGTTGGTCGGTTCAGCAACGTTTGGAACACCAGTTGGGTGAAACGGTGGGTCATGTCATCCTCGACCTTGAGCACCTCCTCGAAGACTTCGACCGCTCGATCACCATGCTTCGCCGCATTCGAAATGTCTTGGAACAGGTGGAGCGTTTGGGTGCGCCAGCGCACGAAGTCCAGGCGTTATTGGCCAACTGTCAGCGGCCCGAGGCTTTGCCAAGTTTGGCACAGGGTACTCGGCGCCTCATTCAGGTGGCCCTTGACGACATTTACCTCGAAGCCGACCAGCGCAACGCCGGTGAAGCCCTGGGCTTGGAAGAAACGGCACGGGTCTTGGAAGAATTGATCACGCAATTGGACGCCTCTGGCCTCACGGACGGACGGCCACGGGGCATGATGTGGGAGTTCCAACGGGACGGTTTGTTGCCCTACGAACGGGAATCCATTCCAGCGGAGCAGCGCCTTCCTGTTCAAGACGAACTGCTCGAAGACCTTGAACCGCATTTGCTTCATGCCGAAGTGGTTTCCACTGCCCCGACATCATCTCCAGAGGTGGACGACGAAGGCTGGGAAGCGTTGCATGCACCGGTGGATGGCGAGCCCGAAGAACAACACGTTCAGGTAGAATCAAGGACAACAATGCCAGATCTTGATAGCGAGCGTGCTCAACTTGAGGCAGAGTTAGCTCGCCTAGACGCCGAGCGAAGTCATCGCCAATCCCCCGTGACCAGCCAACCTGTGCCGGCCGATGCGGCTCTTGCCGACCTTGAATCACGCCTGTCCAACCTTGATTTCTGAGGCGCCCATCATGGCCGAAGCGACGACGACCCTCGCCAACAGGGAGGAGAAGACGGGGCGAACCTACCCATTGTGGGTCGAACGTCTCATCCTGATTGCCGCCATTGCCATCTTTGCGACGCAAGCAGGAAGGGTGCATGAGACGGTGGGTGGCGGAGCGATGGGGGCGTTGGCAGCGTTTGTTCTGTTTCCGTTGGCTCTCCTTGCTACGGTGGAGATGGTGGGGCGGATGCTGCAGCGAAGCCTCAACTCATCCTTGTGAATAGTCCTTCGACGTAGTTGGATTGGGTATGGTGCGTTGGGTTCGAGCCTGAATAAATCCGATGACGCGCTGCCAGGGAATAAAGAAGCGAAGCACCGCCATCATGCTCAAGAAGAGCAAAGCCGAGATGACCAGCCCGTAGGTCAAACTCAACTCAATGGATTCAGACACTTGACCTGCCCATTGACTGCCGGTGGTGTCCGACACCACCGTGAGCAACACCTTGTGAAAGCCCAATGCAACCATCGTTGCCAAACCCGTAAGGCCGAGGAACAGGAAGGTGTGGCGAAGGTGGGTGTTGAGAACGTTGTCCATCTGCCGAACGTATTCGGGGTCACGCTTGCATGATTCGGGCAAACGAAATGCGTACTCAAGGTTGCGGATGACACCAAAACTGGCTTCTTGGAAGACCATGATGAGAACTGCGATGAGGATCAGACTGAACTGCTCTTGAGTGACCAGTTTGAGACCAAACAATCCTATGCTGGGGTTGGATGTTTGGCTTTCCAAGGTGGCCAAGGTGCCCCCGTACGAGCCGAGTTGGGATTTGATAAGCGGGAAGGTCAGAATGGCATGAATGCCGAGGAAGAGCAAGGTGAATCCAATGGCCCAAGCAATGGAGCGACGAGAAAGTCCCCAAATACCACGGGTGCCCATGATCACCGGTAGCAGGTAGATGAAGAGAATGACGAGGGAGAGAATCATCAACAAGGGCCACTGCAGTGTTTCCAGCTCAGCGTCTGTTGGGAGACGCAAGTCAAAAGAAAACAACATCCCTGTAAACCACGAAAGCACCAACCGGCCTACGAGGAGAACGATCAGTCCGACGATGAAACCGAGTTTGATGCGCTGTTGAACTTTGGGGGTTTGGAAGGCGATGAACGCCATCACGCCGCCCAGAGATAATCCGAGCACCAGCGGCACAAAGAATCGAGCCAAACCGTCCCGTCCTTCGCCGGTGAGCCAATCACCAAGAGGCAACTGGTCGGAAATCAGCAGTTCAATGGTGTCAAACAACATGGTGTGGTCGATTGAACCGACCACGTAGGTGGAGGCGACCTCCAAATACATGCCCACCAAGGCGACGGTGGCAAGAATTTGCAACGCCAGGATTTGCCATTGACGACGAAGCGTCTTGAGGTGCAGGGTGCGTGGTTTGCTCACGCCATCAAGGTACACGTCCGATTGAAGCCCGACTTCGCCCGCCATCTCAATACCCCCTGACCTGCATCAACGCTTGGGACAAATCCATGTCCGGCATCCAATCAATGACTTGTGCTCCCGAGCCGGCGAGGGTGGTCAGTCGGTTCTGACGTTCAAGTTTGAGCACCTCGTAGGACATCCGGGGAATGCGGCTGACAAGGCGTTCAAAATCAATGCTGGACGGCGAGAGGACGGTTACTTCGTGACCACGCCCCACCAAATCACGAACGGCGGCCGGAACCGTACCGTCCCCTTCGCAAGAGGAGATGATGAACACGGGGCTGCCCCGACTGAACCGACCGCTGAGGGAATTCGTAACTGCTTGCAAGGGCATGGCGCCCTTGGGGGTCACGCCAGCGAGTGCGCTCAGGATCTTGAAATACTGCTTGTCACCGGTATCGGGGGGCAAATACGCCAGTTTTTCGTCGTAAATTGCAAGAGCCACAGAATCTCGTCGCTTGAGGAAAAAGGCCGCTAAACTTGCAGCGGACACCGTTCCCATCTCCAGCGGGTTCTTGAGAACCGTACCGATTCGAGCGAGGTCTCTGCTGTCCAGAATCAGGTAGAGGTCGGTGACGGCGTCACGGCATTTTTCGTTGACCATGAGTTCACCGGTCCGAGCAAACGCTTTCCAGTTGATGTTCTTGAACGGGTCGCCAGGAACGTATTCACGCAACGAATAGAATTCGGAGCCCTGTCCGGGCGTGCGCAAGGTCGTAGCGCCGGTGTACATTTTTGGCGTTCTGCTTCGCAAAAAGGCTTCTTCGATATCTTTGATTTGGGGGAAGATGACGATGTCGCTGTGATGGTCGACGTACATCTCCTCAACGCCCAAATTGAATGTGTTGCGGGCGCGCAGTGAGACCGGCCCGATGGAATAATGACCTCGCAGAGGGCACCGAAGGACATAGCGAATTCGGGCGCTCTCGCCGGGCTTGAGGTTGAGTTGCATTTGGTTCAAGCCGCTGCGCAATTTCATTTCGTGGGGGATATTGTCGTAGATATCGAGCATCTGCGTCTTACGGTTGCTCCGATTCGTGACCAAGAGTTCCACATACAGGTCATCGCCCTTGTAGAGATTGTCGGCGGAGAGCGTACGTTGGACTTCAACATCGCCGTGACCCGAAATCCACGAATTGACGACGATGAAGGCGACCAAACTCAGGCCGAGGATCATCATTTGTTGATTGGAAATCATCATGCCGATGAGCACCAAGGCAATACCCCCGGTGAAGGTGAAGGCTGCTTTTCGCGTCCACATATTCCTTCACCTCCTCAACTGCGCCCCCAGGCTTTGATGCGTTTGACCAGAGCGACGGTCTGTTCAAGCGTGTATTTGTTGTTCGCCTCGATCGCAAACTTCGCTAGGACCGGATCGTTGATCATCGATACCAATTCGTTGGCTTTCATCGCTTGAAATTCCTCCTGATTCAGTCCGTTTTGGTTTCGAACCTTGGAAAGGAACACCTGTCGAATTTTCTCCACTTTGGAGTAGTAGGCGTACCGGTTCGCATCCCCGAATCCGTAGTAGATGATGCTGAAGACATGTCGCCATGGCTCGGGGTCTCGCTTCTTGATGAGCACGGCCTCGAAGGTAACGAACAAAACGAGGAAGAGAAGCAACATGGCGAGACCTTCACCGGTGAAGTAGACCAGGAGGAAGTACACGGTGTTGTATGAATCAGCGGCCAAGGCGCTCTGCGGATGGCGAGACTCGTCGAAGATGACCATGGCGTTTTGAGCCGGTTGGCCTTCCTCGTCCGCGAGTTCGCTCATCAAGGCCTCGGCGATGAAATCAAGGGCCCACTTTCGGTTATCGTTGGCCGGCATCAACGTGGAGGTGGGGCCGTAATCTCCCTCGTTGAACCCCTCGTAATCATACATGGCGTTGATCAGCGCCGAACCATCGGAAATGAACACCACTCGTCCGCCGTCGTCCGGCGAGCAGCTCGCTCGGGCGCAGACTTCGATGCTGAGGTTGAATTGCCCCCACCGGTCGGGGGTTTCCGGCGTGATTTCGTTCCCCACCCAAATTTCACCGTCGCCGTTGGTGTCCACCGTGGCTTCGTTGCTCGTAATGGCACGAATCGCTACCTCAGACAACGGACCACGAACACCTGGAATCACTTCCAAACCCGTGATGTTGTTCACGAGCATCTGGTAGGTTCCGTTGTAATTGATGGCTCCACCATCCCAATGCTGAGCGCACAAGCCTGCATCCTCGGACGTGGGATAGAGGCGCCCATCAAGCAACGAACACGGGTGAGCACCCGCCGTTCCATCCGCTGCCCAACGCTCATGAGTCGAGAGGGTGTCCGGGTCCAACTCCGTTCCGTTCATGCCGCAAGGGTTGCTTTGCATACACATCCAAATGTAGTTGAAATCGAGTTCAGCCACATAGGTGGTGTCAAACACCTGCTCCCCTGTGTAACGCACGCCAAAGGCTTCAGCGATGGTGTTGGCGTACCCGTAGTCCTCAAGCACCAACGCCGTCCCACCGGCCTCAACGAATTCGACAATGGCCGTAATTTCAGAAGGGGAGAAGCCCTTACCGGAAGCGATGGTGATGAACCCGTCTTCGTCGAATTGCGGCAAGGTCAACGTGTCGCGTTCCACCCCCGCCAAAATGTACGTCGTGTTTCGGGGATCGTCAATATCAGCCAACAAGAGAGGACTGCTCACAAGCGAGCGGGTTTCAATCCCCATGGCTTGAATGTCTTGGCGAAAGGCCGACATGTCGTTCCAGTCGTCGTCGTAAGCAGACAGCTGGTTGGTGGCGCTGATGTTGATAAAATTCGATAAAATCGTGAGCAAAAGGATGCCCATAACCGCCCAAAACGAAACCTGAAGGCCGATTCGGCGGATGTTCAGGTTCGCAGGAAGGCCGAGCATGGGGCATCACGTCAGAAGGGTTCTCCTTTTGTCACGGCTCACACTGACTTTAGAAGGTTGTCCAATTCAGTGAGGATTATGCTCTGCGCAAAGGGCGCTTGGTCACTGATTCAGTTGTATCTTTGCAGCGATTCGAGCCACGTGCGACACCGGAATCGTGACCGTTTGCCCTCGGTGCTCGAAAGGCAAAGCCGTCGCATCGAGGTCGGCTTCCAGCGTTACGATGAGGTCGCTAATGGTGCCGGTGTTGAGGTCAAAGTGGATATCGGACAACGTACCAAGCAACGCTCCGGTGCGGTCAAGCACCTGACGGCCAAGCACTTCTTTGCCAAAAATCGCCATGACCTGCACCGCTCTAACGGCCTTTGAACACCGCCGCTCAATGAATGCGTCGGTGGTGGAAGTCGACCTCACATCGTTTCCATGCCGCGGCTAAAGTCCCTGTTTCGCTTGATGTTGGTCAGACCTGAAGTGAGTCGGGTTTCCATCTTCTGGTAGTACTCCAGCATGTCCGGCGTTACCGTTGGACGAACTCGGGAAATGGCTTCTTCGAAGTGGGCCTTGGTGACTTTCTTTTTCTCTGCGCGCATACAAATCAGGGCTGCTTCACGGCAAACGGCCTCAATATCAGCACCCGTGAATCCGTCCATGCCGGTCAGGATATCCCGGAAGGCGAATTTGCTCAACGGCATGCCTTCGCTGTGGATGTTGAAAATGGCCTCCCGTGCGCCAGCATCGGGCGGTGGCACATGGAGCACCCGCTCGAAGCGACCGCTTCGCAGGAGGGCGGGGTCGATCATTTCAGGGCGGTTGGTCGCCGCCACGATGATCACGCCGTCCAAGGATTCAACTCCGTCCATGCTAGCAAGAAGTTGGTTCACGACGCGGTTGGCCACATCGCTGCCTTCGGAAGCGCTGCCCCCGCTTCGCATGGAGGCGATGGACTCGAACTCGTCGAGGAAGATAATGGACGGTGCAGATTGCTTGGCTTTCTTGAAAATTTCACGGATCGCCCGCTCGGACTCTCCAACCCACTTCGAAATCAATTCTGGACCTTTGATGCTGATGAAATTCGCCTGGGCTTCGTTCGCGATGGCCTTGGCTAGCAAGGTCTTCCCTGTACCGGGCGCACCAAACAAGACGATGCCTCGAGGCGGTTTGATTCCAAAGTGTTCGAAGAGTTCCGGTTTGGTGAGCGGCCATTCAACCGATTCTTTGAGGCGGTCCTTGACCTCGCCTAAGCCGCCGACTTCTTCCCAAGACACTTCGGGGACCTCGACGTAAATTTCACGCAAGGCCGAGGGCTCAATATCACGAATGGCTTCCTTGAAATCATCCATGCAGACCTCCATTTTCTCCAACACTTCCGGAGGGAGTGTGTCCTCATCAAGGTCGATTTCGGGAAGATAACGTCGCAGTGCACGCATGGCTGCTTCACGAACAAGCGCAGCGAGGTCGGCGCCGACGAACCCATAGGTGTTGTCCAGCACCCATCCCACATCGAAATCATCCGCGATGGGCATTTGACGTGTGTGGACATCCATGATTTCGTTTCGACCCTCGCGGTCGGGAACACCGATTTCGATTTCACGGTCGAACCTTCCGGGTCGACGCAGCGCAGGGTCAAGGGCGTCGCGTCGGTTCGTCGCGCCGATGACCACAACGTTGTCGCGCCCTTGCATGCCGTCCATCAACGTCAACATTTGAGCAACCACTCGGCGTTCAACCTCGCCCGTGACCTCTTCGCGTTTGGGACAGATGGAATCAATTTCATCGATGAAGACAATGGCAGGAGCATTTTCCGACGCCTCATCAAAAATTTCACGGAGTTGCTTTTCAGACTCGCCGTAGTATTTCGAGATGATTTCTGGGCCGTTGATGCTTTTGAAATGTGCATTGACCTCGGTGGCGACCGCTTTGGCGATCATCGTTTTACCGGTACCCGGAGGGCCGTGCAGGAGCACCCCTTTAGGGGGGTCGATGCCCAGTCTTCGGAACAATTCGGGGTGCTTGAGTGGCAGTTCAATCATTTCCCGTACTTTTTGCAACTGCTGGCCAATACCGCCCACGTCTTCGTACGTGATGCCGTCGGATTGACCGATGTCCTCCTCAGCGACCGCTTCATCCTTGATGACGATCTCAGTATCGGTGGAGACCACGACGATGCCTTTTGGAACGGTGGAAACCACAGCAAAGGGCAGGGCCTCGGTGAACAAGGTCATGCCGGGGATGAAAATTCGGTCGCCCGCCATCACGGGACGCTTGGCCAAGCCGCGCTTGGCGAAGCCTTCAATGCCGGGGCCAAACTTCACCTTCTGCTTGTTGGCCATCACCGGCGAGATGGTGAGTTTGGTACAGGGCTTGGCCTCCACTTTCCGAACTGTGACTCGGTCGCCTAAACTCACGCCGGCGTTCTTTCGAATGATGCCATCCACCCTGATGATGTCCATCTTGGCGTCTTCGGGCCGGCTTCGCCAGTAAATGGCGGCCGTGGAGCGATTCTCACCACTGATTTCAACGAAATCGCCGGGTTTGAGGTCAAGCCCCATCTCGCCGGAAATCCGAGCACGGCCGAAACCGACATCAGATGGGATGGCTTTTGATACGCGCAGTTCGATTCCTTCGTCCTTGTCAGCCATGTCCTTCCCTCGTGTTGGTTTTCTCGTTTGACGGTATATAAGCGAATGCCAGCGCTCGTTTGCCCCGCCTAACTCTCTGTTCATTCACCTGCCAATATAAACCCCAGCACGATGTTTCAGGGCGGGCGGGTGGACGCCATTCAACCCTGCCATCACGTTGAAGACCCAAGGTCATCTCGCTGGAGACATGGTTCACGTGCTTGAAACCGGATTGGAATGGCTGGAGAACAACAACCCCGACGGCAAGCGTTCGGTTCGCGGTTACAACATCGTGAACGGTCAACTCACTACGGCGAGCGACGGTTCGACCTTCACCTCTACCAACCCCGCACGGCTCGCTGATTGTTTGGGTGCCTTTCCACAATCCACTCGCGAGGATGTTCACGCCGCGTTGGATGCTGCCCACGCTGCCTTCCCTGGTTGGGCTGCGACGCCTGCCCCCACTCGCGGCCAAATCATCGGGAACATGGGCCGATTGTTGATGGAACACAAGGACGACTTGGTCGCTTTGGAAACCCGAGAGATCGGCAAGACCTTGAAAGAATCAGGTGGTGAAATTCAGGAAGCCATCGATACCTGCCTCTTCTTCCAGTCGGAAGGTCGACGTTTGTACGGGCAAACGGTGAATTCGGAGTTGCCCGATAAAGAACTCTTCACCTACCGACGCCCGCTGGGAGTTTGTGGCATCATCAACGCTTGCAACTTCCCCTCAGCCGTTCCATTTTGGAAGATGATTCCCGCCATCATGTGCGGGAATACGTGTGTTTGGAAATCGCCGCAAGATGCTCCTCTGCTCTCCTTCGCATTGGCCCGCATCATGCATCAGGCCGGTTTGCCTGACGGCGTCATCAACTTGGTTCACGGAAAGGGCAGCGGCGCAGGCCAGTTTTTGGTTGACGCTGTTGACGAAGGTCGCGTCAACAAAATCTCGTTTACGGGCTCGACCGATGTGGGCAAAATGATCGGCGAAGTCTGCGGCCGCAACCTCGTTTCGTGCTCACTTGAACTGGGCGGTAAGAACCCATTGGTCGTCATGCCTTCGGCCAACCTTGACAACGCCGTCGAGGGGGCGTATTGGGGGGCCTTTGGGACAGCCGGACAGCGATGCACGAGCTTGGGCAACCTGATCGTCCACCAAGACATCTACGATGCGTTCATGGAGAAGTTCATGGCCAAGGTCAAGACCACGAATATCGGCGATTCTGCGGTCCATCCGGGGGTTCTGTACGGACCCATGCTTTCGCAAAAATACGCCACGGATTTCCTCAAAGGATTGGAGATGGCGGTCAACTCTGGCGCCACCCAACTTTGGGGCAAGGGGCGAATTGAATCCGGGAACACACCGGATAATTTCCACGGCGATCCCGAAGCGGGTGTCTTCATGTGGCCTCATGTCTTTGCCGACGTGACCGAGGATATGGACTGCTTCCATGAGGAAATTTTTGGACCGGTCGTCACCGTGGTCAAGGCCCGTGATTTCGACCACGCCCTTCATTTGGCAAACGCCAGCCCCTACGGCCTGTCTTCCGCCATTTACACCAACGACCGTCTCGAAGCCTACCGCTACAAGACGGGCATCAAGGCTGGCATGACGGGTATCAACAATTCAACCACCGGGGCCGAAGCCCATCTTCCGTTTGGTGGCGTCAAGGGTTCTGGCAACGGCACAAGGGAATCGGGTATTTGGGTGCTTGAGGCGTATTCCTACTGGCATGCAGTGAACGATGAACTGTCGGGCAAATTGCAACTCGCCCAAATGGACGTTGACGAGATTGAAACGGTCGAAGCCGAGGTCGATTGGAGCGAATTGTCCTGATTTTGTATCATTTTTCGCCTGTGGACGAATGGTGAACCTCAAAGACCCTGCGGCGCTCGCAGACATGTCCCCAAGGGACGCGGGTGAACACGCATGGGTGAAGGTCTCAAACTGCCCGTACTCAACGGGCTGGGTCGCACGAACCGAATCGACAACTGGTGGAGCCAGCCAATGGCCATGGGCATTGGTTTGACCGCTGCACTTCTCTACACCTTTTGGCGGCTATTTCTGTACGGTACAGAAGCGGCAAACGGTGCCTCGTTGATCTCGTATGAACTTCACGGTAGCACCGTCATGTCACCCATCTTCTCGCCCAATGTGCTTGAGTGGGACGTGTTAGGCCTGAACACCTGGGACCATCCGTCATGGGTCAACGCCGCCGTGCTCGTGCTTTGGATTCCATTCGGTTTCCGCGGCACATGCTACTACATGCGACGAGTTTACTACCGAACGTTCTTCGCCAGCCCGACCGCCTGCTGGGTGGACGAGCCGGACATCAACAAGGCCATTGGATACAAGGGCGAAAAGCGCCTGTTCATCTTCAACAACCTTCACCGGTATTTTCTGTATGCTGCCATGGTGATTCTCGTCATCAAGTGGTGGGACGTGACGCACACCATGCAGTTCCACTCCACCGAGCACAACGGCTACGGTGTGTCCATCGGTACCTTCGTGATGGCCATCGAAGCCTTCTTGCTCACCATGTACGTGACCTCCTGCCATGCTCTGCGACACTTGGCCGGTGGTATGCTCGACCGATGGACCACTGGCATCAGCCGTGTGCGAGGTCGTCTGTTCAAGCGTATCAGCATCCTGAACCGCTCCCACGGCTTCTGGTTCTGGACCTCTCTTGCCTTCGTATTCCTTGGTGACCTTTGGGTCCTTGCTGTGGCGGAAGGGCACATCAATGATGCCGTACTGTTGGTGATTTGAGGTGAGCGACATGGAAGAACACGTGACCCGTCATGAATACGATGTTGTTGTGATCGGTGCCGGAGGTGCCGGCCTTCGCGCAGCCATTGAAGCGGCACGAAGCGGTGCCAAAACAGCCATCATCACGAAATCCTTGCTCGGCAAAGCACACACGGTCATGGCCGAAGGTGGGTGTGCAGCTGCGCTGCAGAACGCCGACCCCCGCGACGGCTGGAAGGTTCACTTCCACGACACGATGAAAGGGAGCAAGTGGCTGGCGAACTGGCGAATGGCCGAATTCCACGCCAAAGAAGCACCTGACCGCGTTCGTGAACTTGAGCAGTGGGGGGCTGTCTTCGACCGGACGCCCAAGAACCTCATCAATCAGCGAAATTTTGGCGGCCACACCTTCCCTCGGCTCGCTCACGTTGGCGACGCCACCGGACTCGAAATCATTCGAACACTTCAGGAACGCGGCATCCATGAAGGCATTGACATCTTCATGGAATACACGGTACGCACCCTCCTCAAAGAAGGCGACCGAGTCACAGGATGCGTTGCCTACACCCGAGTGGACGGCGCCATCCACGCCTTTTCGGCAAAATCCGTCGTGCTCGCCACCGGCGGCATCACCCGGTGCTGGTCGGTTTGCTCTGGTTCGTGGGAATACACAGGGGACGGGCATGCACTCGCCTTGTGGGCTGGTGCTGAACTGCGCGACATGGAATTCGTCCAATTCCACCCGACCGGCATGGTCTGGCCTCCTTCCGTTCGTGGCATCCTCGTCACCGAAGGTGTTCGCGGCGAAGGCGGCCGCTTGACCAACAGCGAGGGCAGCCGCTTCATGTTCGATTACGTCCCTGAGATGTTCGCTGGCGATCACGCCGACACCATTGAGGAGGCCGACCAGTGGGTTGAGGAAGTTGTCAGCGGCAAACTTGCTACCGTACGCCGACCCCCCGAATTGCTGACCCGCGATGTCGTCGCCAAAGCCATCAACGCTGAGGTGAAGGCAGGACGAGGTTCGCCCCATGGCGGCGCTTTCCTTGACATCTCACACCGCGGTGAAGAAGCCATTCTCAAGAAACTCCCTTCAATGCATCACCAATTCAAGGAGTTGGCGGGCGTTGACATCAGCAAGGAGCCGATGGAAGTTGGGCCCACGGCCCACTATGTCATGGGCGGCGTTCGCGTCGACGCCGAAACCCAGGAAACCACCGTGTCTGGACTGTACGCTTGTGGGGAAGTGGCTTCGGGACTTCATGGCGCCAACCGTCTGGGTGGAAACTCGCTCTCCGACCTCATCGTATTCGGGAAGCGAGCCGGCGAGCACGCTGCCAGGCGGGCGAAGGACTTGGCACAACCGAGTCTTGATGACGCTCAAATCGCACGAGCCATCGATGACATGTTGGCGCCGTTGTTGCGTGAAGGCGGAGAAAATCCCGGTCTGATTTACGACGAGATGCGGGAGATGATGCAATCCAAAGTCGGCATCATTCGAACGAAGAGCGAATTGGAAGAAGCCCTCAACGACTTGAAGGCCTTCAAAGCACGAGCCATGGCCTGTTCCTCGGGGGTCTCTCGAAAGTACAACTCCGGATGGCACCAAGCACTTGATTTGCTGAACATGGCCGATGTTTCACACGCAGCGACGCTGGCGGCCATCACCCGTGAAGAGAGCCGTGGGGGACACACGCGCGACGATTTTCCCACGCCCGAGGATGACTACTGGGGCAAGACCCTCAACATCATTTGGATGGAGGACGGGGAGATGAAGATTCGACAAGAAGCGGTGGAAGAGATGCGACCGGACTTGCAAGAGGCGATCAAGGAGGTCAAAGCCATGATCGCTGAGCGTGCTGCTGAAGCAGGAGGTGCGAACTGATGTCGTTGAAAGGAAGCAAGCAAGCGTTCAAGATTTTGCGAGGTGAAGGTGAAGAAGCCGCGCTTGAAAACTATGAATTGGAGCTTGACGAAGGCATGGTCGTTCTCGATTGCGTCCATCGTATCCAACACGAACAAGAACCTGAGTTAGGTGTCCGTTGGAACTGCAAAGCAGGAAAGTGCGGCTCATGCTCTGCGGAAATCAACGGTCGACCTCGTTTGATGTGCATGACCCGTATGAGCGATGTTGTGGCAGAAACACCCCCGGGCCAACCTATTGAAATTCGACCGATGAAAACCTTCCCGCACGTGAAAGATTTGGTCACCGATGTCAGCTGGAATTACGACGTCGCCCAACGTATCAAGCCTATCAGCGGACCGAAGGAAATGAACTGGGAGTTCAACCAAATGGAGGCTGACCGTGTCCAGCATTTCCGAGAGTGCATCGAGTGTTTCTTGTGCGTGAACACGTGTCACGTTTTACGGGATCACGAATTGTTCGATGATTTCGCTGGACCTCGAAACCTGGTTCGACTGGCACAGTACGAGATGCATCCGTTGGACACCGAAGACCGCATCCCTGAAATCAAGAAGGAATTCGGCGTGGAATACTGCAACATCACACGGTGCTGCACCGAGGTTTGCCCTGCCGGCATTCAAATCACCGACGACGCCATCATCCAACTCAAAGAGCGAGTCGTGGACCGATACTACGACCCCTTGCAGCGGATTTGGCGAACGCTGACCCGGCAAAAGGTTCGCTACTGAGCGCTGCGAACTGCGGCGTGTTCGGCCAACCACGGACGGACCCATTGCTCACCGATGCTGTCGGTATCCAGCGTTGGGTGCGTTAGCGGCCGCACGATCACCAACATATCGAGTTGGCCTCCCCATGTCGCTTGGGCAAACGTGACAACCTCGCCCACCGTTTGACCCCCCGGGTCCACACCAAAGGCCGTGGTTTTGACATCGTACCGCCTGAACTCAATGCTGACCTTCTGGTTGCTCTCAAGTCGGATGTCCACCGTGGCAGGGGAAGGCGCAGGGTCGAGAAGGATGTCATCTGGATTCAGACGCACAAAAGGCACCTCCTCGTCCAACAACCCAATGGCCTGGTGCATCCGAGATGTTTCCATATCAAGCAACGAAGCAATTCCAAAAGCGGCCCCTTCCGCCCATGTCAATCCCGCCTGATGTGGCAAGCGCATGCTGATGGATTGCAAGATGACGAGGTCACCTGTGAACCATGTGTATTGTTCACTGGCGGGAAAGAGGGGTGCCTCGGGATTTTCAGTGAACAGAGGTGCACCCCATGCCTCGGGAGAAATTGGTTCGTCCACAGCCAAAAAACCAGTCGCTGTCAAGCACATCAACGCGACGCTCATCGCCATCAATCGGGGTGTTCTGTGCGCTCGCCAATCTGCTCGTGCAGCAGGGCTGAGCACGGAGAGCACCAGGAGTGCTGGAAGGGCGACCAAAGCCCCTGCAGGCATCAACCAGAGGAAAACGGCGAATAACAAGGCCAAGCGAACACCGTTGGTGCCAATGGGCTCGCTCCAATCTCGCTCCCGATCAGGCTCAACCCGACGACGGTAGATGACGAGGACACCAGCACCTCCGACCAACGGGGCCAAGGATTGCACGATGCCTTCCCAAACCATCGCTCTCGCCGACAAGTCAGCAACTCACCGCCATAGAGGTTCGCCTTTCACCAAATTTGATGCGAGGGTTTTGCCCACGTCGCTTCATGGCCGAGCCGGTGTTGTCGTTCAGGGCGGCCCAACATCGCCATGCCCTCCATCGTCCAACCCTGTTCAAGCCGTGGGCCACGCAACCCGGCCCGGGCATCCATCACTTGGATTTGGATCTTCACGAGGGCGCCGTCTTGGGCATCGTAGGCCCCAACGGAGCGGGAAAAACCACCCTGCTTCGTTTGATTGCAGGGGTGTTGCCATTGCAGTCGGGGAGCGTACGCATTCGCCACCGTGGCGAACATGTGAGCGAAGTGGAAGATTTACGCCGGTGGGTCGGCCACATGCCCGAACAGGTTCGGTGGCAAGGTCGGGCCACCGTACTGGATACCTTGGAATCCTTGGCCGACATGCGTGGACTCGATGCACCGAACATCCGAACATTGCTCAATGTCGTTGGGTTGGGGCAACGCCAGAACGAGCCGCTGGATAACCTCAGCCAGGGCATGCGGCAGCGATTGTCCATTGCTGCTGCGCTGTTGGGTTCACCGAAGGTACTCGTCTTGGACGAGCCGTTCAACGGTTTGGACCCCGTCGCTGCCAAGGCCTTCGCAAGTCTCATTCAGACCCTCGCAAAGAAGGGTGTAAGCGTCGTCATCTCCTCACATATGGTGGCCCACCTCGAAGGGCTCATCGACCGGATTGCCTTGCTTCACCGGGGCCAATTGTTGGACGAGGGCCCTCTGGGCGAGGTGGAGGAACGACTGGGGTTGAGCGGGCGCTCGGTTCTTGTTGGCTCGGGAATCTTTGAGGCACGAGATCTCTTGGAAGCAGAGGCCCTCGAAACCGTGGCGTTGGTTGAAGAAACAGACCGATGGACCTTGACCGTCCAAGGCAACGCAAGCGACATCGTCAACACTCTGCTTCAGCGAGGTCATGTCATCACCTCATGGTCGCCGGTGAAGCCCGATCTCGTCGAATGGTTGTGTGCAGCCACGGGTATGCCGTTGGACCACATTTCCCTGGAGGTGGCCTCATCAGCCTTGATTCCGATGCAATCTGTGGAGGTGGGTGAAGATGAATGACCTGCAGCGAATTCTTCGCGTCGCACGTCGCCTTCGCAACGAGCGTTTGAGCGGCCTGCGATTGAAATTGATGATGCCCATCCTGCTCTTGTTTATGCCCGGCTTGGCGTGGGGATTTTCCGACCCCAACATCGTCCTTCCGGGCGGACACCAACCTGACAATGCCATGGAGGTGTTGTTCTACGCCTCGTTGGGTGTTGTGTTTGGAGCGACCATGTGTGCTGTGCTGCAATCCTTTGACGGCGTCAGCCGGGACCGTGCGAGCGGCATGCTCGAAGTTCGTCTCGCCCAACCCATGCCCCGAAGTCATCAGGCCGCAGCGCTGGTGTTGGGTCACGCACAAGGCATCTTGGTGCCCGTCTATGCCCTTTTGGTGCTCTGCATACTCGTGGCAAGGTACCGTGTGGGGGATTGGTTGAGCGTCGAGGAGACGGTGGTCTATGTCCTCTCGACGGGTCTAATCGTCGTGTGGTATACCCTGTTTGCACTGATTGCCTCAACCAGCGCCAACGAACAGGGTACAGCGGTTGCCTTTGGCGTTGGCGTTTGGTTTTTCTTCACCTTCTTGTGGGCGTTGGTCACCACCATGGTCGCCTACGCTTCAGGAGTTGATGTGGGTCAACCCAACGACCCTGCGTGGGTGGCGCTCGAAGGTTGGCTCGATTTGTTGTCCCCCAACGGAGTTTACCACCACTTGTTGGAAACGCAATTACCCACCGTTGAGCGAGGCGTCGCCGCATGGCAGGCTTGGATGGCTGCGTTGGCGTGGACGGTCTTGCCGTGGTGGGTGTTGCGCAAGCGCATGGAAAGCCTCGTTCCTTGAGGGAAAAAGGCAATTGTTCATGAAGGCGAAAGACCACGTCCAACGCATGGCCAACCGCCCTACGTACGCCACCCTTGCCTCGCTCAGCCTCGTGCTTCTGCTCCTCGGGCTCACCTCCGCACCCTTGCTCACGCTGAACCAAACCACAGCAACCCTGCCTGCAGAAGGCCGGCAAGAAGGTTTGGACGTTGACTGCAGCGGGTACTCGTTCGAGGACCTGTTCGAGTACAACTTTGCGCTGTTCGAGCTCAATGTTTTGGACGACTGGGCAACCGGTGATCTGTACGCCAATGCATGGGTGAACGGCTCGAATTCAGCCATCGTGCGAGACAATCTTGATGGGTTGTTCGAAGGCTTGCCCGGCGGAGATAACGGATGGATCTCCACCGACGAGCGAGACGCTGTTCGCAGTATTGGACCCAAATGCATTGCTGATATGGAAACCCGATTGGGCTTGCGAGAGGGCATACCCCATTCAGGTGGTGTGGATTGGAATGATTTTGAATTCGTGGAAGACGGCATCGGTCTTGATGAAGTCAACCTCGTCCCTGAAAGCCACCAGGATGCTCGCTCCTGCACCAATTTTGGTGCGGCCTCGGATTGCAAAGAAGTTCCAACGTCAACCACGGACGACCTCGAAATTTCCCTGTCCGTAGCCGATGGGCAAACCAACAATGTGCGATGGGACCAATTGCCCAACAGCGGTGTATCCAACTTCACCATGGCCATGAACATCACCAACATGAGCAACGCTGCCTTGGTGGTGACCTTCCCCGTCCTGCAAGGATTGCGAATGTACGATTTCCGAGTCACGAACAACCAGCCTGCAAGTGGTGAATCCTGTGAGATCGGCGAGCCGTCCTTCACCTACACCCCCGACGGTGCCTTGCGGGTGACCCAACTGGTCAATTTTGACCGAACCCAATGGGAACTGGAATGTTACATGTTCATGGATTTCACCACACAGGAACCCGAATCCAACGATGTGCCAGTATGGTCCTCCGGCGCTCCTACCAACGGCACCGTCGTGCCGACCACAGGTCCAGGCACCACGCTGTTTGCAGCCGCTGACGAAAGCCATGGTTGGGCCAGCGATGAAAACGGGTGGTCACTGGATTGCGACTTTGGCGAAGCCACGGGCTGGTCGGTGTTCACCAATGTTCTGGGCGACCTGTTGGTCACCCAACCGGAAGGAGCGACCCAAGCCACCGCTGTTTGCAGTGCGGTTGACCCCTTGGGAGCCGTGGACGCCAACGACACCCGCAGTTGGACATTTGGCACGCTCTTCACCGCTTCCGGCTTGGTGGACGAGGCGACGGGACAAGCCTCTGTGACCGTTCAACCCGGCACGTTGGTCACCGAATTTGAACTCACACTCCAGGCCCATCAAAACGGCCAATCGGGCAGTACCAACCCGGTGGCTGTGGTGACTGAAAACGTGGTCTTGAGCGTGAACCTTGACAACCTTCGCCCGGGCTCGTTGACGGTGGATGCTTCGGCACGCGCCGTCAACATGCTTGACATGAATGTGAACCTCGATCTTGGCCTGATCAAGCCCAACTCACCACCCGTCATTTCCGTCGCTGTGAATTTTAACGGCGAAAACGCGACCTGGGGCGAAAATCAACTCAAGTTCCAGATGTATGGTTTGGTCTCCGACCCCGACCTCGAAGCCGTCACCATGATGCTGACAATCTGCGGTGCTGAATACCAAGGTTTCAACATCAACGGCATCAACTGGGAGGTGGAGGTGTCCACGGCGATTTGCATGGCGAACGGGTTGACCAACTACGATGTGCTGATCACCGCAACGGACGAATCTGGCGCATCAACCCAACTGATGGTCGCTGTTCCTTCACCTCTCGTGGACGACAACGTTCCGTTACCAGAACCTGCGGAGGTTGAGGAAGCCCTGCCAGCCGTGTCCTTTTTGACCACCTTAGCGATGTTGGGGGCCGTGGCCCTCCTTCGACCGAGAAAGGTCGAATAATCCGACATCATCAAAAGGTGAAGCACGCAGGATTGAACAGGCCTACCAATGTTCACCGGTACCGTTGAGTCACGCAGTCATGAAGGTGGACTTCTTGTCCATTTCGAAGGGTCGTCCCCCTCACTGAACGCCATCATCGTGCGCAGCGAAGACGGGTCCTACATCGGGAAAATCGACGGGGTGCTTGGTAGCACAGACCACCCGCTGGCTCACGTTGCCCATGTGGACCGAGCCCTCGACATGGAGGCGCTCATCGGTGCGCAGGTCAGTGTCCGAGCGAAACAACGCCGAACCGAAGATCGAGGACGCTCCGGGGGACGAACCGAGAACAGGAACCAAGACGAGCGATCTTGGCAACGGGGAAACCAGCGTCAAGACCGAAATCGATCGGAGCGACCTTGGCAGCGAGACAACCGAAACACACGGGATCGTCAAGCCGGACGCCAACAGCAGGGCTTCGACGATTGGACATGCCCCGCATGCAACAATTCCAATTTCGCTCGTCGCCAATCATGCAACCGATGTGATGCTCCACGCCCGTCTGGAGGAGGACAGCGTTCCAATCAACGATTCTCCGGCCAAGACCGAGGGCAGCGAGACAACCGAAGGGGCCAACGAGACAACAGCCGGGGAAGGTCACAACAACATGGCGATAACGATTGGACATGCCCTGCATGCAACAATTCCAACTTTTCGTTCAGGACCGCATGCAACCGATGCGAAGCGCCCAAACCAGAAGGCGGGGGCGGAGGCGGGCAACGTCGCCAAAACCGCTCGGGTGATGCACCGCGACGACAGGGAGGGCGTTCTACCTATGGCGACCGCCGCGGCAGGCCGAGAAACAACGACCGACGCCCTGGTGGGAGATCCGAGGACCGAAGGGAACATCGCGGGCGCTCGGACGACCGAAGAGAGCAGCGCAATGAAGGGCGCCAGGAAAGCAACCGTGGTCCACCCAACAGCAACCGTCGACGGTCCAATCAGGACTCGTTTCGACGAGCCAAAGGGAAGCGGTCGGGCCATGCCCACAATCAACCCCCACGAGACTTCCGAGAACCTCGTCGTTTTGAGCGGAGCGACGATTAGGAGATGACGGTTTGACCGCTGAATCGCATTACCTCAACGCGTTGGAAGCCATTGACCAAGGCGACCGAGCCAAAGCGAGGTCCGAGGCGAAAAAAGCCACCTCCATCGACCCTGACCATCTTGAAGCATGGGCCATCGTGGTCGAAGCATGCCTGCCCCCACCTGGCCAGTCACCGACCATGAACGAAGCAGCGCAAGCCCTCTCGGCCGTGAAGCGCATTGTCGCTGCCGACCCAGGGCGTGTAGACATGTGGGTCAAAGGGGGTCGCCTTCTAGCGGATGAACTCGGTATGCTTCACGAAGCGCTCCATTGGTGGCAGGAATGCCGTGAACACATGCCCGACGAAGTGACGCCGGTGGTGGAGATGGCGTCAATTCTGGCTGACATGGGAGAATACGCCCAGGCTCAACAGCGCTTGCAGGCCATTCTCGACGACAACATGGACACGGGCATGACGCAATTCCGAAAAATCAGCGCCTTGCTTCAATTGGTTCGCGTAGCGGCCACGCAACAGGAACGTGACATCTTCAAACCCCAGGAGCGTCACCACAATGGTTGGGTCGCTATTCGGCAGAAAATGGTCAAGCCGCCCATGTCGGAGAATGTTATCTTCCTGATGTTGGCGCTCCCCTTCATTCTGCTTCTGTTGGTGTTGTTGCCTCGGGTGAACAGCACCCCTTCCTTCTCCTCGCTGTGCCTCAACACCTTGTTGATTCTGATCGTGATTCTCTTCAGCATGCGTCAGGCCAAACGCTGGTTCCAGATCGTCAACCGGCCTGCGTTCAACCTCCTTCGAGCCATGAATTTCGAAGCGGCAACAGGGTGCACCGTGATCGACGAGGACATACGAACCTCGGTGCTTTACATGTACATCATGCAGAGGAAACCCTTAGCGTGGCAGGAACGAATGCTCAAAATCATTGACAATGGGTCGCCATTGCCAAACAACTGGCGATTGCGTCTTCCTGATTTCAACTCGCACCGAAGCGATGGTGAGTTCGATTCAGACTACGGGGCCGATGATGATGGCTCCTCCCAACTTCAGGCCTATACCTTTGGGGAAGAAGAGTGAGCAGCCCCTCTTCACGATGGCTTGGTCAGCGAACGACACAGCCTTCAGGTGTCATTTGAGATAGCGGCTATCAACGTCCAACCAGCACGGGTCCATCCTTGCACCGTCGATCAACGCGAGACGATTCGCATACCAGCGTCGTGCCGTTCTGTCGGTCCAGAACAGTCTTGGGTACCAATCAACCTCATGACAAGGCTTCCGCATCTCAACGGTCCTGCCGCATCGGCATAGGTGATAATGAGCGAACTTCTGTGTTACCAATCACTGCTGCTGTTGTGCGTACTGGATCGCATACTGCTGAGCGTACGCAGCCGCCGTAGCGGCATCGTAACCCTGCGAGACGAATTGTTGGTAATACTGTTCGTAAATCGCCTGGTCAAAGCCTCCAGCGGGTTGTGCTGCTGCGGGCTGTGCAGCAGGCTGGGCCGCTGCAGGTTGAGCAGCAGCCGCACCAACGTATTGTGCAGCAAACGCACGCGCCGTTTCTTCGGGGTAGCCTTGAGCAATGAGTTGCTGGACGTATTGTTCGGTGGGGTCAAGTGACTCTCCGCCGAACGCACCTTCCATACCGATGAAGGCATCCTCCTTTTCGCCGCCTCGTCGCATGAACATGAGGGATCCGACGACGATCAGCAGAAGAACACCACCAACGATAGCCAGAAGCATCACGTCCAGTCCGCCTTCTTCCTCACCCGTGCCTTGGTTGGTCTGGGAGTTGTCTTTCCACTCACCCGTGATGGGGTCGTAGGTCCACACACCGTTCCACTGGCAATCGCCGTTGGCATCGAGAATGAACTCTCCACCGGCCGCTTCAGCTTCGGGATTCGGTTCAAGGCCCTGACAGGCAGGAAGTTGCAATTCAATCCACTTGATGGTCACCCAACGCTCGTTGGGAGAATCACCCTCGTAGTATTTGATGAACACACGCTGAGTTGTCGATGTGTTGGAATACAGACCTTCGAGGTTGAGTGTGATTTCGAATCGGTCGTTGTCACCAAGAGGTGCGCTCTTGCCCCAGAGTTGCTGAACGCTCATGTTGTATTTCATCACGGCGGATGCGGAGAAGTTCTCTTCAAAGAAGGCCGCCTCAACGTATACCTCGCCAGTTTCGGCACCCGAAAGCACCGTACCGGAGATGGTCAAGGTGTCTTCCTCAAACCGCGTTGTGTTGAGGTTCACGTTGTCCCATTGGATGGCAGGCTCTTCGTCCCCGAAGCCCTCGGGAACGATGACGAAGTACATGCGGTGCTTTTCAGAGAACTTACCGGCGCTGTCGTACACCACCAATTCAATGCGAATTTCGTTTTCCGTTGTGCCGGTGGGATCCACGGTCACGTTCTTGAATTTGTACGACCACAATCCCCCGCTTGCTGCAGTCTGGGTGAAGGTGTGACCGTCAAGATTGAACGAATCGTCGCCGTAAGGGGCGTCAAACAGGACCTTCCATTCATACGTTTCAATGCCGTTTCCGTCGAGAGCATCAGCGTCGGAGGAGTTGCTGGCGTCGAAGTGGATCACCAATTCTCCGTCATCGCCCTCGCCTTGGAGAATGATACGGTAAACGTCCCATTCCGCGTTGGAGACGGTTTTGGTGCGGATGAATTCCACGTTCTCTTCGTACTCGGTACGAATGTCGATGGTCGCATCGGCTTCGGGTCGGAATTCGTCAGCGTACACATCGTTCGTCTCAACCGTGACATCGATGGTGCGGGCGTGGCCGTTATCGTCGTGGAGCATCAACGTGATGTGCCATTGCTCGCCCTGCGCACAGCCCGTTTGAGAAGCGAGGTCAGCCTTGCAGAACATCATCGAAGGAGAGGTCTCCGTCGAGTGACCTGTCACGCCGTTGGCGAGGCTGCTGCCATCCCAGCTGGTTGGACCGTCGATGATCCAATCGGCGGACAACATCTCTGTGGAACTGGTCGTGAATCCGAAATTCAACGTGGCATCGCTCTTCATGTAGCGCAGAGCATACTTGCCGGTGCTCGGGTCAATGCTTGGCACTTCGCCGTTCACAGTTAGTTCAAGTCCGTTGCCCAACGTTCCAAACCCGTCAGGGTATGGCGTCACTTGGTACTGCAACAGGTTGCCCAGAAGCGGGAATGTGGTGCTGTCTGCACGTTCGGAGTGCGTTGCCACGTCAATGGTTGATACGATGAGGCCGCCGGAGTAGTAACTGCACACACCAAGCACCGTGTCTTGGATGTCTTCAGAGGAGCGAATCAGGCGCTGGAAATAACCACCGTCTTCCATGTATCCGTCGCAGGTTTCTGGGACGTTGTTGGTGCTGACCGACTTGGTGTTGAGGACGGCTTGGGCCACACCGGAGTTGGCATCAAAGCCTTGGAAGGCGTTCACATCGATGTTGTCCATGACCGGGTGGTACGGGTCTGCCAAATCCATAGTGCTGTATGTCACTTGCGTTTCAGCTGTGTCGCGGCTTTGCACGTCAAGGCCGAACGGCAGGCGTCCAGCCAATCCTTGGTCGAGTCCGTAAATCTGGCTCCCTAAGGGTCCGAGGTGGGCTTGAACGGTACCACCTGCGGACATGAAGTTCTCAAGGATGGTTCTACGGGCAGGCTCACCTATGTATTGGTAGTACCCATCGCCGCCGAATTGGGTGTCCTTGGCGACCAGAACTTCTTGCCACGGCAAGACAATCTTGTCGTAATGAGTGAACCAACCGGCGTCAAAGTAGGTGCTCCAGTCGTTGATTTCGAATTGGGTGTATGTCATGCCCAGCAAAGCCAAGTCCTGCTTGATAGCCGTGGTTCGTGACGAGGTGTCGGACAGGATGGCGATATCGATTTGGTCGGCAAAGGTGGCGTGGAAGTATCGCTCGTTACCTGTTTCGCTGCCGTCGGACAAGCGACCGTAGAAACTGATGTTGTACGTGTGTCCGTCCAACCATCCATTCCAGGGGGTGAAGGAGACTGAGGTCTTCTCTTGGCTGTCCAAGGAAACCGCTGGCCCCGAGTCCACGATGTGAGCTTGACTCCCGTCAGCCATGTCTGTGACTTCCATGTAAAACACATAGTCGCCTCCGAGAACACCGTTGGTGGCTTGGAAGTCCCACGAGTGCGTCAAGGCGCTGTCGATGGGGAGAACACAAGGCAGGGTTTGGTCAGAGTGGCACGTCAGCGTGTTGGGCTTACCGATGGAGATGTCCACCGACTCAACGTTGAAGATCACACGCTCAATGTTGTTGGCCGTTGACAATTCGTTGTCGTTGAACCACGGTTTGCCGATGGTCGTGTTGTCAAAGACGGTCTTCACATCCAAACGGTACACACCAGAAACGAACTCGTGGCTGGCGATGGTGGTGGTGGCAGCGTCCTCGGCATCCACGTTGGTTCGTGTGTCGGTATAGGTTGCATCCTGGATGAACGTGTACTCTTGGAGGGTGATGTTGTTGAATCCTACACCCTTGAATCCGTCGTTGATGCCGTTTCGACCGTCATCATCGGACTGGAATTCAAAGTTCACGTCCACCATGGAACCCTGCAACGACATGCACTCGGCGCGCCATTGGCTGGAGTCGGAGGAAGAACGGTTCAAGACATACAGGTGAGTGAGGTCAATGCTGGTGGTCTTCACCAGTTCTTCGCTGTTGAAGAAGACGTTGTAATTGCCCGTGCCGTCGGTGTTGGCTGGGTCACCGATGAACTGCAGTTCGGTTTGGTCGATGGATTCGGTGGCGTTGACGATACCGTTGCCGTCATCGTCGTTTTGACACGTTCCGTCCTCATTGTAGTCGTTCCACTGTGCGTAGACAAGACCGGTGTAATCCGTGCCGTCCTTGGTGTAGTCCACGGTCATCACGGCGTAGTCGCTCGGGTCGACATCGCCGGTTTGGTCGATGGTGTAGAACGTATCCGCATAGTACTCGAAGTTCAGCGAAACGAAATCACCGCTCATGCTGGTCAAGTCGATATCAGGGATCGTCAAGGTTTCGTTGGCCCAAGCGTCGTCGTAACCGTTGGTGCCGGTGTCACAGGGGTGTCCGAACCAGTAAGCGTTGTTGTTGAAGATCTTGGTTGTGCATGAATTCTCGTTGTAGATAGCACCCTTTGGTTGCTGGTTCTCCTCGTAACGGTAGCCTTGGGAGCCGCCTTCGAAGGTCTCAGCACAGATAGCGGACGGCGTGCCGCAGTAGACATCTGAGGGGGTTGCGGAATACACCGTTGCTTCAATGGTGAAATCGACAGGAGTGTTGCCGTAGTTGTTGGTGGTCACGCCGATATCAAAGATACCTTCTGCATACAGTCCACCGGGCTTGAAGAAGTCAATGGATTCCACCGTTGGGTCGTAGAGGTTGAAAGGTTGCACGTAGCCAACAACGTCATCGTTGATCGCTTGCTCGTCCCAGTTGTTGTTTGACAGCGTCGCTGAGATTCGGTAAATGGTGTCGTTGAGCAAGTTGGCCGTGATTGAGGTGGTGTAATCCTGACCGGGCTCAAGATTGCTGAGCGGACCGATGGTCGTTTGCTGGGTTTGTGGATTGGGCAAGAAGGCAGTGTTTTGCTTCCAAATGGTCAAGTTATCCACGGCGAAACCGTCTCGGCCGCTCCAACGGGATTCGTTATCATCGGCGGTCGACCCTTCGAAGCCGGTGCGGAAGCGGAAGCGGATGTCGACGACTTGGTCGGCCCAGAAGGACAGGTCAAAGGCTCCGAGATCTTCCTCCGTGAAGTTGTCCCAGCCGTAGTAGGTACCCGGGCTGAAAATTCCGTAATACACGATGTTCTCAGGAGCTGCTCCCCAGTTGTTGATCTTGAACATGCGGTCGTTGTCAAATCCGCCCCACATGGATTGGCCCGATGCACAGGCACCTTGGAGGGCTGCTTGGCGGGGGCATCCGATCAGGGTCCAGCCGGTTTCTTCGCTGCCAACTTCGATAATGGCGAGGTCGTCCCAGAGGTCACCGAGAATGAAACCTTGACCGTCGAAGTTGCCCAAGCCACCAAAACCGAGGTGGCGGAACAACTCAACGCTCATGAAGGCGCGGTCGGCGCCGGTAAGGTCAACATCGTTGAGCACCATGGCATCGTCCCAGTTCTTGCCGTAACCCGTCCAGGTGTCACCGGAGTTGTTGGTCTTGGTCTCACCGGCCCACATGAAGTCGGTAGGGTTGAGGTAGTTCGCAGACACGTTGGCATCGTTGTTCCCGCTGGAGGCCCCGACGGAGTGGTTCGTTTCCAAATGCCACTTCGTGGCACCGTCCACGTATTCTTCGTACGTCCAGGAACAGCCAGTGCCACATCCGCTCTTGTCTTCAGCGGTGTCCCAGTCGTTGGCGTAAACCGTGGTGTTGGTGGAATTGGCTTCATCAACCACCTGCAGAACAACATCAAGGTCGGCCGTTTGGCCGTTGAGGGTGTCCATGCCGGTGTTGGTGACGGTGACGTTGATGCTTCGCGTTCCTTCACCGACCACGCCAAAGAACCGGTCGGTGGGCGAAATCTCAAGTCCGGTCACGGCCAAATCTTTGTTATCCATCTCAACGATGGTCAGGGTGTCGTATTGGCCTTGCCAACCGAAGTTGTCTCGCCATCCGCCGAAATTCCATTGGGTGTGACCCACAACCAAATCGGGTGCTGAGGAACTCCCGCCCTGAAGCTGACCGATGGCAACGGTGGAAGGGCGGCGGCCAGCAGGGTACGATAGCGGACTGACGTGACCTCCATTGCCGTCGGAGAGCGTGACTTGGACCGTGGTGGGGAAGTTGAGGAAGAAGCTGGAGGTGACGCCACCGGCCGAATCTGAGGTGTTTTGTTGGTAGGCAATGGTGGGGTTCACGAAATCGGGTTCGCTGTCGCCGTTCAGATCTTCAACCGCAATGGCCCACGAAATGTAGGGGCCGAAATACGCTTGCTGCGGCGTACCCCATGTCCCTTGTGAGGACGCCATGGTGTAGGACAAGTTCTCAACACCGCCATCGATGATGGCCATCGTGTCGATGTAACCAACGCCTGCGACGTCGGCGATGGCGAAGTCAGAGGTGCCGATGGACCCGAACTGGAAGGTGTGGGTGTTGGCCTGGCTGGTGCCAAAGGAGTAAGTGGCTGGGTAATTTTGGCTGAGACAATCGTACTCGATGATGGAGATGTTGTCGTCGTTGCCGGGATTGGTCACTTGGCCCGTTGAGTAGTCCAAGCCTTCGGAGCGAAGCAGGAAAATGTCATCGTCGGTGGTGGAAGGTGCGGAGTTGCAACCAAACGACGGATTCGTTTCACCATAGTCGCCCACCTCAATACTTCGGTAGGTGTTTTGCTGTGATGAGCCGAGCGAGGTCACGAATCCGTTGGTGGTGGAGGTAATGGGTGATTTGTACGTCACGACACGCTGGGTGGTGATATCGGCCATCAAATCAAGCACGTAAATATCGTCGTTGCCGTCTTGGTTGGCATCGCCCACGGCCAAGTCCCAGACCCAGAAGTGCGTGAACCGCTCGCCGATGGACCAGTCACGGGTGTTGCAGCCACCGTTTTCGATAATGGTCACGTTGCCGGGTTCGCCGGCGGGAGCGCCTGAGGCGTCGGTTTTGAAGGGGTTGTTCTTTTGATAAATCACGATGTCGGGTGCAGAATCGCCGGTGAATTCGCCCACTTCCACCTGTTCCACATTCGCAAACTCGTCCCAATCTGCATCGCGATTTTGGTTGCCAGCCACCCAAATGTCGAGGCGCTCGTTGAAGCCACCGTTGCCGTCGTTGTAGAGAATGGTGAGCGAGTGCGTCCCGTCCGTGGCCACGGCCAAATCGTTGTGTCCGTCGCAATCAAAATCGCCGATGGCGACATCGGTTGGGTCACGGTTGGTCGTGTAGGTTCGAGCGACTGAAGCACTGGCGGTGGTGGCCAGTGCGGCAGTGGTGCTCAGCACCATCAGGACGGTCAAGAAAATACTTCGCATTTTGGCTTTGGAGAGGTCGTTTTGGGCAAACATGGACATCACTGTCTTCAGCGAAGGCTTGTTCGGATATAATGCCTTTGCACTACGGTTCCGTGAATCACGGTTCAGCACGCCGAACAATGTTCAGAATCATCGGATTTGTTGAGCAGGCCTACGGCTCAGAATCGACCAGCGAGCCACTTGGGTGCAGGACCCCAGCCGATGGTGTCTCCGCCGTGGATCTTGACGAGTTTCCCCGCTGAGAACAGGGACTCCAACCAAACATCAAGCGCCGTGCCTTCGCGACCGCCCAATTTGCTGCTGGCAATCTCTTCGATGTCTTCGGTTCGCAAACCCGTGATGCCATGGTCCCTCACCACCAATTGCAACAATTCCCGCAGCCAGGCCTCGGCCATCGGGTCCACGCTGGTGGCGCCGGCAACGGGTTGAGGAGGCTCCATATCGTCGAGCAACTCCATCAATTCGATCACGTCGGGTTGCTTCGCTCCTTCAAGACCAAGTTGACTCAGCTTTTCTTCCAAATTTAGTTCACCGATTGGGCGACGAACGATTGGAATTTTACTCGGGTCGGGCTCAGGGCCCATGTCGAGGGGTTTGACAAAGGCGGGCTCGTCATCCTGCATTTCAATGTCGATTCCCGCATCTCTTCTGGACTGGCTGACCTCGGACAAATTGGTGGCCTTGGCTGCTTCGCCAGCGGGCATGTACCAGCCCACGCCTTCAAGCCCGAGGTCAGATACGTATTGTTCGACCCAGTCAGCTTCGCCCTCGATAACGACATTGATGTCGTGGTCATCGGCACGAAAACGGTACCTGACAAGACCACGTAGCGGACGCATCAAACCGACCTGTTGCCCTCTTGTCTTGAATTTATGGCTTCACTGGTTGCGTTGAGCCATTTGGCGAAGCACGGTGTGGAGAATCCCCCCGTTGCGATAATATTCCACTTCCACTGGCGTGTCCAACCGAACTTGGGCTTCGAAAGCCGTGGTTTGCCCTTCTGCGTCAATCGCAGTGACCGTCAGCCATTGCAGGGGTTTCACCTCGTCCGAGAGCGGTATCGAAAAATGCTCATGACCTGTTAGGCCCAGAGAATTGTGCGATTCGCCGTCCTTGAAGGTCATCGGCAGCACCCCCATCCCGACCAAATTCGACCGATGAATGCGCTCAAACGAGGTTGCGATCACGGCTTTGACGCCCAACAAATAGGTGCCCTTCGCCGCCCAATCTCGCGACGAGCCCGTCCCGTACTGGCTGCCGGCGAGGACGATATTCGGCGAGGCGATTTGTGCTGCTTCGAACACGGATTCAACCGCTCCCGTTTCATGGTTGAGGGCATAACCGCCCTCGGTACCGGGTGCCATTTCGTTGCGAATGCGCACGTTGGCAAAGGTGCCACGCATCATGATCTCGTGGTTGCCTCGTCGACTTCCAAACGAGTTGAAATCGCCCGGAGCGACATGACGCTCGGTTAACCAGCGCCCTGCAGGTCCGTCAGCAGGGAACGAGCCGGCAGGAGAGATGTGGTCGGTGGTGATGGAGTCCCCGAGTTTGAGCAAGACCCGGGCGCCTTGAATCGGTTCAATGGGCGACGGTTGTGCAGACAGACCGGCAAAGAAACTGGGCAGACGAATGTAGGTCGAGTCCTCCTCCCACGAGTAGAGCGGGGTAGATTCCGCAGGAATACTGTTCCAGCGGGGCTCGTTCATAGCGTCGGCGTACCGTTGACGGAACATGTCAGGAGTGATGACCGCCATGGCTTGTTCAATGTCGGCTTCTGACGGCCAAACCTCCGAGAGCATCACGGGAGCCCCGCTGGCGTCATAGCCAAGCGGTTCGGTCGTCAAATCAATATCCAAATTGCCAGCGATGGCGTATGCTACCACCAACGGAGGACTGGCCAAATACGATGCTTTCACCTTCCCGTGCACGCGCCCTTCGAAGTTGCGGTTGCCTGACAGGACCGACCCCACGATCAGACCCGCTTCGTCAATCGCCTGTTCGATGGCTTCAGGCAACGGTCCCGAGTTGCCGATGCAGGTTGTGCATCCATACCCAACGACATGAAATCCCATGGCGTTGAGATCGTCTTGGAGACCCGTCGCTTCGTAGTATTCCGTCACGACTCTGCTCCCGGGAGCGAGGGAGGTTTTCACCCACGGTTTGACGCTCAAGCCGCGCTGACGGGCATTGCGAGCCAACAGACCTGCGGCGAGCATGACGCCGGGATTGGAGGTGTTCGTGCACGAGGTGATAGCGGCGATGACCACATCGCCGTGGTTCAAATCAAACATCTGCCCGTCCATTTCAACGATGGCACCGTTGGACAAATCTTCGGAGGACAATCCGTGCCCGTGATGGCCCAAGTCGTGGGTCAGACTTGAATTGAAATGTGATTTCATGTCCTTCAGGTCAACACGGTCTTGGGGTCGCTTGGGGCCGGCAAGGGCCGGTACGACATCGTCAAGGTTCAGTTCCAAAAGCGCCGTGTATTGTTTGTCCGCCGCCTCCTCACCGTACCACAGGCCTTGTGCTTTGGCGTACGCCTCCACACCTGCGACCGCCGATTCTTCTCGACCGGTCAACCGAAGGTAGTCCAGCGTACGCTCGTCAACGGGGAAGAAACCGCACGTTGCACCGTATTCCGGAGCCATGTTGGCAATGGTGGCTCGGTCGGCGAGGGACAGGGCCTTCATCCCCGGTCCGAAGAACTCGACGAATTTCCCGACCACCCCGTGTTCCCTGAGCATCTCCACGATTCGCAAGGTCATGTCGGTTGCCGTGACGCCGGCCTGGAGGCTTCCTGTCAAGCGGACGCCCACCACATCGGGGGCGAGCATGTAGATGGGTTGGCCAAGCATCACCGCTTCGGCTTCGATACCGCCAACACCCCAGCCCAAGACCCCCAAACCGTTGACCATGGTGGTGTGCGAGTCGGTTCCAACCAACGTATCAGCCAGCCAAACGCCCTCTTCTTGTCGGGCAACGCTGGCGAGGAACTCCAAATTCACCTGATGGACAATCCCTCGGGAAGGGGGTACGGCTTGGAAATTGGTGAGGGATTGTTGGCCCCATTTCAGGAAGGTGTACCGTTCCATGTTTCGATGGTATTCAATGTCAAGGTTGAGGTCAAGCGCATCCGAGTGGGCACCAGAAACATCGACTTGCACCGAGTGGTCAATCACCAAATCTACGGGCACCTGGGGGTTGACGGCGTTTGGATCGCCCCCCATCTCAACCATCGCATCCCTCAATGCGGCAAGGTCAACCACCGCAGGGACACCGGTGAAATCTTGAAGAATCACGCGGGAAGGGCGGAAGGGGATTTCCACACGCTCACCTTCGGGGGTCCATGATGCGATGGTTCGCACGTCGGACTCGGTGATGAGGAAGCCATCGAGGCCCCGTAGAGCACCTTCCAACAAAATGCGTACAGAGTATGGCAAATGTTGAGTCGGAATTCCGGCTTGGTCCAAGGCATCGAGCGCGTAATAATCACCGCCCATCCCGAGGGTTCGTCGTGCGCTAAAGGTGTCCAAGGTCGCCATGTTTCTGGGCAATCATCACCCGTCTATGAAGCCAACCCTTGGTCGGCGTGGTGCCGAGCAAGCCGAAGAGGCCAGCCTCACCAGAACTGGTACCACGGGGTGGTTTGGGAGCCGACAAAGGAGGCGGTCACCAAGCGTACATCCTGAACTGGCTTGTCGTTCGCCCCTGTTTCGACCTGTTCGATGCTGTCCACGTGCTCGAAGCCGTTCGTCACTTTACCGAACACAGTGTGAACGCCATCGAGGTGACTGGGCGTGGAGTTCGGGGAGACGATGAAAAATTGCGAGCCACCCGTATTGGGGGCGCTGGTTTTGGCCATGGAGAGGACGTAGGGAACGTGAGTCAAGCCGTTATCGGCCTCGTCGGGGACCGTATAGGCAGAACTGCCGGCACCGCTACAACTTGAATCGGTGGATGCCTGGCCGTTGCAGTACCCGAAGAAGTTGGCAGCATGCCCACCGGTGCCGTCGCTCTTGGTGAAATCCCCGCCTTGAATCATGAACCCTTGGATGATACGGTGGAAGATCGTGTTATCATAGTCCCCGTTTTGCACGAGGGCTTTGAAATTTTCAACATGCATCGGCGCATCGTCGGGATACAATTCGACCGTCACCGTTCCGGTGTTGGCCCCGCCGTTCCATGAAAACCTGAGTTCGACAATGTCGGTGGTTGAATCGGTTCGGTTGGCCACGTTGATACCCGCCAACACGACGACGACAGCCAAGAGGATAGCGACTGCACCTGCCACGGTAGGCGTACCGTCGTTGACCAGACGAGGGAACGAGGTCTCACTGATCCCTTTGTTTTGCATCTCGTTGAGCAAATCGTTGTACAGACTTCCCGCTTTTTTGTCGCGGGGGTTTTTCTTCACCGATTCACGCAAGAGCCCGGCTGCACGACGATACGTGGCTCGGTTGTTGCCTGCTTTTGCCTCCAGCCAGGTCGCGTGGCCAGCCAACCGAAGCGTCATCGTTTCCTTGCCGTCGGGGTCGATGTCGCGAAGAATCTTCAGTGCAGCGTCACCTTTTCCTTTGGTGATGGCTTTCTCGGCTTTTTCCCAACCGACATTCATGGCGTCGTCCGACATGATGCTGACCAACCCCCTTGTGGTTTTGAGTTATGCCCTCCATCGTCCTCGGCCAAGACGCAGACATGCGTAGGGAATGCATTGGCAACATGTTGAAAGGGTGCATGCGAACCCCGAACGCTAAGGACGAGGTGTGCACTTCGTCCGGAGGCGGAAACCATGGAACCAATCGTCAACGATTTCACCATCAACATCGCAACCGCCAACGGGACCGGTTCACAATCCGCCAACCTGATTTTGTTGCAATCGTTGTTCGACATGGGCGTCCCCGTGAGCGGAAAGAACCTCTTTCCTTCCAATATCTCAGGCTTGCCCACATGGTACATCGTCCGCTTATCAGACCACGGCTACCAGGCCCCAGGGGACCGAACCCACATTCAAGTGCTGGTGAACCCCGACACATGGAACGAGGACCTCGCAGCCCTTGAGCCCGGGTCCGTGGTGATTTGGAACAGCGACACGAAGGGCATGACCGTCGAGCGCGACGACATCATCTCCTACCCCGTCCCCATGAGCAGTTTGGCTCGGAAAATCAATCCCAAGATTGCCAAATTGGTCACCAACATCGTGTACGTTGGTGTGCTCGCTGAATTGCTCAACATCGACCAGGCCTGTCTCGAGTCGGCGGTTGCCAAGCAGTTCAAAGGCAAGGGCAGCGCCATCGAATTGAACATCACCGCTTTGGGATTGGGAAGGGATTACTGCAAAGAGAGCCTGTCCAAAGAAGACCCGTATACCGTTGAGGCCCGTGAAGTGAAGAAACCTCAATTTTTCATCGAAGGCAACGAAGCAGCCGCCTTGGGCGCCCTGTACGGCGGCGTTCAATTGCTTGCGTGGTACCCCATCACGCCGTCCTCATCGCTGGCGGAGAGCATCATCGCTTACATCCCTCGCCTTCGTACCGATGCTAACGGGGATGCCACCGTGGCCGTGATCCAAGCAGAAGACGAATTAGCAGCCGCTGGCATGGTACTTGGAGCAGGTTGGGCCGGTGGGCGCGGCATGACCGCAACATCTGGCCCCGGTATTTCGCTGATGCAGGAATTCATCGGATTGGCCTACTTTGCTGAAGTCCCCTCCGTCTTTTGGGACATCACCCGAGTCGGCCCCTCCACCGGATTGCCAACTCGCACCCAACAATCCGACATCGCCATGCTCTACGAAGGCAGCCACGGCGACACCCAACATATCGTGCTCATCCCCGGGACGGTTGAGGAGTGTTTTGAATACGGCTGGCGCTCCTTTGACTACGCCGAGCGATTCCAAACACCGGTGTTCGGCATGAGCGATCTCGACTTGGGCATGAACCGCTGGGCTTGCGACGGATTCACCTACCCCGACCAAGCGATGGATAGGGGAAAGGTCGTGCGCGACCGCGAGACCTTTGATGCGTTCGAAACCTTCGGACGCTACCTGGACGTGGACGGAGACAGCATCCCCTACCGTACCCTGCCAGGCTCGGGGATGGCCCCCATGTTGTACCGTGGAACCGGCCACAACCCGATGGGTGTTTATTCAGAAAAACCTCACGACTATTACCAACTCATGCAGCGATTGCGCACCAAGATCGACAGCGCGCGAGACCAACTCCCCGCCCCCATCCTGCGAGAAGAAGACGAATGCGAAGTCGGTATCGTGTTCTTAGGAAGCATGGAGAACACGATTCAAGAAATTGACGATCTCCTCGAGGCCACGGGCTTGAAGGTCAGCCAGTGCCGAGTTCGCGCCCTCCCGCTCCACTCCGAGGTGGAAGCCTTCGTTCGACGCCATGAGGTGGTGATTGTCCTCGAAATCAACCGCGACGGCCAACTTTACGGAATCATGCGCCGGGAGTTGCCCAACGATTTGGTCACAAAGGTGCATTCGGTGGCTTACAGCGATGGTATGCCCCCTCGCGCTCGAATTTACGCCGACCGTATCCATGAAACCCTCAAGGAGGTGATGAAATGAGCGAGAAACCTGCGCGAGCCATCAAACTCAACGTCCTCAACGAGCCAAAAGAAAGCTACACCGGTGGGCCGTCTTCGCTATGCCCGGGATGCGGACACGACCAGATTTCCAGCGTCATCATTTCCGCTGCTTGGGAAAACGGTGTGGAGCCACATCGCATCGCTAAGATGTCGGGTATCGGATGTTCGTCCAAAACACCGGCGTACTATCTTGGCCAATCCCACGGCTTCAACACCGTCCACGGACGCATGCCCTCGGTCACGACGGGTGCTTACGCCATCAACCAAGACCTGCTTTACCTCGGCGTTTCTGGCGACGGCGATTCCGCCTCCATCGGCATCGGTCAACTGATTCACGCCATTCGCCGAAACATGGACATGGTCTACATCGTTGAAAACAACGGTGTATACGGGTTGACGAAAGGGCAATATTCAGCCACCGCCGACGTCGGTTCCAAGAAGAAGAAGGGCCCGATCAACGAAACGCAGCCCATTGACTTGTGTGCTTTGGCTATCAACCTTGGTTGCACCTTTGTTGCTCGCTCCTTTTCGGGTTCAAAGAAACAGTTGACTTCACTGCTCAAGGCTGCGATGTCCCACAAAGGATTCGCCCTCATCGATGTGATTTCGCCCTGCGTGACCTTCAACAACAACGACGAATCCATGCGTTCATACGGATATGTGAAAGAAAACGAAATTACGTTGCACATGGCTGATTATATCCCTCACTTCAACCCGGTGGAGGAGATCGAAGTGCCGGAGGGGCATTTCCGCGACATCACCCTGCACGACGGCTCAACCATTCGTTTGGAAACCATCTCCGAGGAGCACGACCCCGGCGATGCAATGGCTGCACTCTCGGCCCTTCATCACGCTGAACAGAATAAAAAACACGTCACGGGGTTGCTGTATTTTGACGCGAGCAAACCTTCGCTGGCCGAAGACTTGGGTATCATTCAAACACCGTTGGTTGACCTTGGCGAAGATGTGCTGCGCCCCAGTCAGGCCTCCCTGGAGGCCCTCAACGCTGAATTCCTTTCCTGACGGGCGTGCCATCGCGCCTATCAAATAGGAGCAGAGCCAACTGTATGTTCATGGTTGAACCTGTGACGACGGCCGCTACGCTCGGTTTGAGCGGCGCTGGCGTCTACATCTTTGCCCGATATTGGGACCAACGAAATCAGCGGCTTCGTTCCCTCGCTTTGGCGGAAAAATACAGCACGACCACGCGACTGACCCAGCATGAGGGGCGGATGCGACTGTTGGTCAATCGGCCACAGGTAAGCGAGGTCCCTCCCGACGAACAAGATGCCTGGCAAGACCGAGAACAACGACGAAACAGGAACATCATCACCCTCGACCTTCTTCACGATGAATCCCCAGAGGTGCAAGCGGAACCAGCGGATGAGCCGGAGATGGAAGACGGGGAACGAATCATGGAACTTGAGCGCCGTCAAGAATGGATCACGCAACATGAGCCGCCGATGAATCGGCACGCTGCTCTGGTCTCCGAGGAACACTTGGGCAGCGGCGTGGTGGTCGCCGACCCTGAAGAGGAACTCGAAGTCGCGATCGATGAGCGCCTCGAACGTGAGGGCGGTGCCTCAGGCGATGTGCAAATTTCACTGGCTTGGGACGACTACAACGACCTTGACTTGCACGTGTTTTGCCCTTCGGGTGAGCGGATTTACTTCAACAACAAAATCAGCGAATGCGGTGGAGATCTGGACGTTGACATGAACGTCCGGCCCGTGTCGAATACCCCCGTGGAAAACGTGGTTTGGAAAGAAAACGCCCCGCTCGGCGCTTACAAAGTGGGCGTCCATTTCTACAAACATCACAAGAAGCGACGAACCAAGCGAGCATGTCCGTTCAGGCTTCGCGTCATCACGCACGGAAAGGTTCGTGAGTACAAAGGCAACATCACCTACGGCGAAGCGATGCAAATGGTCACGTCGTTCACACTGACGGAATCACCGTCTGCTCAGTAAGTCAAACGGTGTGGAGGGCCGCTCCAACCACGGCAGCATGCCCGAGCATGTGGGCGCAAACCAACTCCGCTCGCGTCTGAAGCAGCGGCGCAAAGGTGTCAAAATGCTCAACGATTCCGCCGTACAGAATGATGAGGTCGGGTTCAAGAAGGTCTTCCAAATGGGACAACCCCTCTTGAAATCGTTCCGCCCACGACTCCACCGAAAGGTCGAGTTCACGGCGAGTTCGCCCTGAAAGATGGTCCTCCAAACACCCGTCGCGATGTGGATGAGGCAACCGTCCATATTCGAGGTTGGCCACCATCACGCCGTTGCGGTGAAGGGTTGTGCCCAAGCCCGTCCCAATGGTGAGGGTCAAGACGCAGGCATGGTTACCCTGACCGGCTCCAAAACGCTGTTCTGCTAGAGCAACGGCGTCTGCGTCGTTGATCAAGGACATGGCTCCCCCATGAAAGGGTTGCAAGGTGTCAAACACCGAAGGATCGATCCATGCCTCTCCCAGATTCGGCGCAGTAAGCAATCGACCGCTCTCAACCACCCCCGGAAAACCGATACCGATGGGCCCATCCCAGTTGATGGCGCGAAGGTCTTCAGCGATGCGGTTAATGACGGATTGCGGCCCAATTTCTGTATGATATCGCTGCGTTACGGGAGAAAGACACCGTCCAGTTTGAGTGTCAACAACGGCATAACGATAACCGCTGCCTCCGAGGTCAATGCCGAGAACATGCACCCCTCAGGCCCCCGCACGATGCGCTTTGGCGATGGCCTCAACCAAAGGGGGAAAGGTCAGGCCGTGAGGATGAGGGGAGACGACATCGGCCGCGTCGGCAACCGACTCAAACGCGCCTCCCACCGCTACCGACCAGCGAGCGAAGGCGAACATGCTCAAGTCATTGGGCGCATCGCCCACTGCGAGCGCATCACTCGCCGACCAGCCCATGGCATCAAAAAGGACCTCCAAGCCTTTGCCTTTGCTCAATTGAGGTTCCATCAAGTGGATGGCGAAGCCCGTTCGAACCACCGAGAGATGAGACCACGGGCTGTTGGCGAGCAAGCCGACGATCGATTCCAGCCCCTCGTCTGGATGTAGGCACCATTCACTCTCACGCCATTGATTGGTTGCAATACCATCAGGGTTCAAACCCGGAAGTTCTTGTGCTAACCAACGGGCGGCTTGGGCGCCTTGCAGGGCCGAGCCACGGACGATGGGTTCATCCCAATCGGGATGCCAAAGAACGCCCCCGTTTTCACAGCACATCGGCGCCGAGAGTCCCAGAAAACGCCAGAGCCCGTACGCTACCGGCCGAACGTTGCCCGTGGCCAAAACCACATGGATGCCGAGATGTTCGAGTTGACGAACGGCTTTGACCGCTTCAAGGGACAGGTGCTTGACATCATCGGTGATGGTGCCGTCAATATCGATGACCACCACGCGAGGACACCATCCCTCGGGAAGCCAC
>JAYQVP010000001.1:162499-461206 GCA_038148515.1 Candidatus Poseidonia sp.
GGTGCCGTCAATATCGATGACCACCACGCGAGGACACCATCCCTCGGGAAGCCACACCATAGCAGGGGGTAGCCACGCTGTGACAAGAAGATTGGTGTTGGTGCGCTGAAGTTGCTGGGAGATGCGAGGGTTCTTGAACACGGTTCGGTTGGTGAAAACATGAGCAATGAGGGTGAGGCGGAAGTCTTCATCTCACTGGATGATGATGAGCCAGTGCCCCCCAAGACAACATCAATGTCCTCGCCTCGAGCAGCCGTCAAGAAAGCACCAGCACCGGTGCCGGCCGTGGAAGAAGCGTCCATTCTGGTGGCTGAAGTCGTTGATACGACCTTGATTGAGGACCCTTCGGGTTCCTACACCGTCAGTTGGCCGCTCACAGGGATGGACTGCCCGGATTGTGCTGCCAAAGCCACCGGCGCGCTCAGCAACATGAAACAAGTGACCTCAACCAACGTTTCGGCCACCTCGGGAGAAGTCAAAGTCGAGGTGGACTTGGAGCACGGGTCCATGGCGGATGTCGCCGCCGTTCTGCGTTCGTTAGGTCACGCCCCCGATGTGGAGCACCATGAAATCGTCGGGGTTCGGGCAAAAGCCGTTGCGCAGCGAAACGGTGTTCCAGTCCACCAACTTGAACGCGTCATTCGGCGCCAGCCGGGGGTGCTTGACGCCGAAATATCGGACGACGATCGGATTTTGGTGCAGTTGGTGACCGGAGCGGAACAACAGCTCGTCGCAGCACGCAACCGAGCCCTTGCCCATGTTATCGGGATTGACCCCAAGTTCAACATTGCAACATCCAATCGGCTTCGTCCCGATCAGTGGCGACTCATCGGGGGAGGCCTGGCCTTGCCTGTGCTTTTGCTGGTCATGGTCGCTGAGTTGTTGGGCTACCACGGCATACTCATCCCCGTGTTGGCCTTGCCGGGGGTGCTCATCGGTGGTCTTCAGATGTTCAAGGAAGCCTTGGCTTCACTGCGAAACCTGCAGATGGGCTTTCAAGTCCTGACCAGCCTCGCCGTTCTTGGAGCCTGTGTCCTCGGAATGTGGGAGGAAGCACTCATCGTCACGATTCTCGTGGCTTTCACCGCCCACTTGGAAGGCGACGCTCTGCTCAAAGCAAGGCAAGCCATGCAGGGTGGCTTGGACCGATTGCCCCGAACCGCTCGCCGTTTGAACAACAACCACGCCATTTGCCTCACCCCCGACACCCCCATCAGTCTCTCCGTTGGAATGTCTTTGCCCATGGCGGGAACGGGGTTGGCTCCCGTCCAAACCCAACCCGAGACCGAAATGGTCCCCATTGACTTGATCCGGGTCGGCGACCGAATTGAAATTCGGAGCGGCGAACTCATTCCCGCCGATGGTCGAATCGTGGAAGGGAAAGGTGCTCTGGACAAGGCGCCCCTCACCGGAGAATCTGTGCCAGTGGACGTGGGCGTGGACGATATCATCGAAGCCGGATTGGTTCTGGCTCGAGGGCCCGTGATTTGCGAAGTGGTAGCGGTAGGTGCCCAAACACGACTCTCTGGCCTCATCGACGCTGTTCACGCCTTCCGCGAAGCCCCTCCCCGGTTGCACAGCGGTATTGAACGGTTCACGGCGTTGTGGGTCCCTCTTGTCTTGTTCGGGGCCTTCGCCGTGTGGTACTTCATGTTCCCCGACAACTGGAAGATCATCCTTCTTCTTTGGGTCGTCTCCTGTCCGTGCGCTCTGTTGCTCGCCACCCCCGTCCCCCATGCAGCAGCCCTCTCCAACGCCGCTCAGCGCGGGGTCATCGTCCGAGGCGGCGATGCCCTCGAACGTATGGCCAAGGTGAACCATGTGTTGCTGGACAAAACGGGAACGCTCACCTCGGGCCGACCAACGGTCGGCGACGTGTTCATGGCTTCAAAACGCCAAAAGAAAGCCGCTGTTCAACTGATGATGGGCCTGGAAGCCCGCTCCTCACACCCATACGCACTGGCTGTGATGGACCACGGAGAGGCCTTGGGATACGCACCCACAGCCATTTCCGACCTGAGCGACATTGAAGCGGGCGTGGTGGGCGTCCAAGGCGGCACACGTGTGGCCTTCATCCGGCCGGATAAGGCCGATGCCCTCCATGTGAACGTTGAACCTGCCCTCAAAGCCGCCTTTGAGAACGCCAAAGCCGAGGGGCACGGAGCCAGTTTATTGGTCAAAGGAGACGATGCCATCGCCTTGATGACCTTTGTTCATGACGATACTCGCGTCGGCTCCGATGCGCTCATCAGCGCTCTTGACCGACGCAACGTCAACGTTGAAATCCTGTCCGGAGATCACCAAAGTGCAGTTTCTCAATTCGCTCGCTCTGTTGGCTTGCCCGAAAGTGCAGCCCACGGAGGTCTCAGCCCAGAGGACAAAGTGAGCTGGGTCAAGGCTCGGTCGAGTTCGCACATCACCATGATGGTTGGCGACGGTTTCAACGACGCTGCCGCCTTGGCGGTCGCGGATGTAGGCGTCGCAGTTGGAACGGGGGAATCGGTGAACTTGGAAGCGGCCGATGTCTTGATTCCGGGTGACGACCCACGCATGTTGACCGAGATGATCGATTTGGCTCGAAAGGCACAGCGTACGCTAATGCAGAATTTGTTCTTCTCCGTCGCCATCACCGTCACCCTCGTGTTTGCCGTCATCCAGCAATGGTACGACCAACTTTGGGTGGGCGTCCTTATCCACGAAGCCTCCGTCATTCTGGTGATTCTCAACGGCGCCCGGCTTGCTCAAAATGGACAGGCTGGGGCCTTGTTGAAGGAAACCATGCGGACGCTGGTCGATGAAACCAAGGAGGCCTTCCGATGTTTCCAAGCCCGTTATTGGCCCGCCCGTGGCTGAACCAAAGGCGTCGTCAGCACGCGACATCTTCAAACGGTAAGGGTCCATCTCCACAACAGGTGGGAGAATGGCACGAGTGAGAGGCGACCCCATCACCACCGCACTGGCCCACTCCACGCGCCGAAGCGCATACGTGGCGTTGCGCAACGCTGAGGAAATGAGCACGGTTCAGTTGCAAAATGCGTTGAACGTGGACCGATACAACCTCTACCATCACCTGAAGAAACTGGCCTCGTTGGATTTGGTTGAAAACCACCGTGACGAAGGGCGAGCCCGTTGGTGGCGCTCGAAATTGGTCGTCGACCTCCCTAAATTGCTGCAAACCTCAACGCCCGTTGAGCCCGTCGCAACCACGCCAGCGGCGTCCAACACCCCTCCCACCACCCTAGCGTCGCTGGCCGTTGACGAAACGGGGAGGGAAGTAATCGTTCTCGATTTGAAAGGTTCCCGGGACCAAGTGAGCGCCAAGCAGCTCATCGCTCGCTTGTCCGAAGAATTCGGACTCGCACTGGACATCCCCTGGAATTTCATTCCTGAGCAATTGGTCCTTTACTCCCAAAAGAGGTGAGACCGTGGACGAGGAACTCAGCGTGGAATCAAAGGTCTCCCCCCCTGCGCTCTCATGCCCAAAATGCAAGGGCATGCTCCCCATGGAGTTGGGCGAGGTGACATGCCAGTTGTGCCATGCGAGGGTTCGCGTCGAACACGAACAAACTCGCAAAAAATGGCGAGACGAAAAACTGCCTTGCCCCTCCTGCTCCAAGGTCTTGGTTGCGGGGATTGATCAGCGTCCCGCCCAACTCAAATGTGGCATGTGCGAGGCCTATTTCACCCTCGAAGCCCAAACACCTCGTGTGGAAATCACATGCCCGGGCTGTGAACGCAACCTCCGAATGAAGCGCCGGCCGGGTCAACGAAGCATTGAATGCCCTGCGTGCGACACAGAATTTGTCGTTCGATTTTGAGGGGCCGAAGAGCCAACACGGGGCGAAAAACCGCCCTTTGCTTCGCGCTTCTCGTCGCGCTCCTTATCTATGAAGAGAAGGCCATGAACCAGTGGATGGGATTCCGATGGGCATGAGCGAAAGCAACACGGGTCAGGACAGCGGTAGCGCTGATTCGCTCCATTCGCCGTCCGAAAAGGTGACCCTCGCCTCCCTTCGAAGCCATTTCACCTCGTCCTCCTCCTCGTCCCTTGACGAAGCGTTGGGGACGCGAGCACGGTTCAGGCAAGAGGAGCGCCTCAGGGCCGACCTTCGTCGAGAACGCCGGTTGAGACAGCAAGCCATCACCGAGCGCATCAACGCCATGAAAGACAACATCGCGATGGATCTCGCCACGCAACACGAGTTGACGCTCGATGCCTTGGAGCAGGAATTGCGCCACAGCATGGAAGTCGAACTCGAATCTTTGGAACGTGATGCCCTGGCCCAAGAAGAGGCCCGGGTTCGCCAAGAATTGGACCTTCGCCTACACCGCCAAATGGAGGCGCTGCGCGAACAACACGATGTTGAGCAACACCGACGACTCGAAGAGCGCACGACCGCCATCAAGGCCTCCATTGAGCAACAACTCCATGAAGAACATGAACGCAGGCTTTCGATTCAAAAAGAGCGGTTGCGGCTGGATTACAATCAAGAACTTCAACAGCGGCTTCGCGACATTGAAACCAACCTTGAGGCAGAGATGGAAGAGCGATTCATCGCCATGGAAGAGCAGGAAGTCTCACGGTTGGAAGAAGGGCATCAGGCCTTGCTTTCAGAGCGAGAAGAACAATTACGACGCGGCATCCGAACCCGGCTTGAACAACAACTGCGCCAGCGGCTCAAGCAACGGGAAGCGCGACTCAAAGTCGAATTTGAACGTCGTAGTCTGCGGTTGGAAGAGGACATCGCTCAACAACTCCAAGAAGACATTGAAGGGCAACTTCGGCGAGAAACCGCAGAACTTGAAGACCGTATGCGAGAAGATGTCGAATTGGCTGTTGCCAAGCGTCGCGATGAACTGCGACTTGAAATTGAGCGCCAACTCCAAGAGCAACAAGCGGACAAACTCGCCGAGCGCAAAGCCCGATTGAAGGCGAAATACGACCTCACCTTCAGCAAAGCAGTGGACGACATCTCCCGAAGTTTGCAAGCGGAGATCGAGTCTGAACTGGAACATCGAAAAGAACACGAATTCAGCGCTTACCGACACGCAAGGGAAGCAGAGATTCAGAACCGACTCTCACGCTACCGCTACGAAAGGGAAGCCGAACTTCGTGAACAACTGGAAGCCCAATACGATGCGAACAAGCAGGACTGGACCGAACGGCTCGACTTGGAGTTCCAATCACGTGAGGCCGCTGCACGGAAAGCCATCATGTCAGAGGTCGACGCACAGCTTCGCAACGAGCGGCTCACGCACGAAACGGACCTCGATCTGCTCAAAGAGGAGACCTCGATGGAACTCGAGGTGGAGATGGAAGAGCGTTTGCGCGAGTTCAAATCTCGCAAAGAGGAAGAGGTCGCTCTGCAACTCGAGAGACAACTCGACAAGCGGGAGGAAATCATGCGCAACAAAGCGCTCATCGACGTTCGCAAGCGGGAAGCACAAATCCGTGCTGAAATTGAGGCTCAACTTGGCCTAAAGCGTGCTGAAATCAGAGACCGTCTCAAAGGCTTGGCTGAAAAGATGGATTCCTTCAAGGAAATGGCTGAAGAAAAGATGCGAGAGGCCGTGACACAGCAAATCCAAGGAGAAATTGATGTCGGCGAAGCCGAGTTGCGTGCGCGAGAACAAGAGTACAGCGCCTTGCAATCCACCGATACCCGGGCGGAGAAGCGACAAAAGTGGATGCAATCCATCTCGGGTCAGGCCCCTGCTGCCTTTGGCGCAGGCGCTATGGACCCCAGCGCCTTGGGCGCACGCCCCGACGGTTTGGGAGCGGCAGCCGGGCGACCCCTTCGTGGTCTGATGGGCCAACAGACGCAGCCTGAGCCCCGACTTGGCCTGAGCGGCATGCGAGCACCTGCCACCAGTTCAACGCCGCTCTCGGGACAAATCGCGCAACCAACCCCCGTTCGTACGGTGCGCCAACCGATTGCTCAACCCACCACGCCGGCACCAATGGTACGTCAGCCCATCGGTACACCCGAAGTCCAGCCGTTGAGCACCCCGTTAACGGCACAACCCGAACTTGAAGAGCCGTCCGAGGAGATCGTTGAGGAGATTGCCGGCCAGGACCAATGGGACACTCCTGAGGATTCTGAGGCGATGGAGGGCGATGACACCCTCGTAGCAACCGAGGAGACGATGCTCGAGCCGGTGATGGAACCCTCTGAACTGGAAGCCGTGATGGATGAAGGCACGACCTTGGCCGATGAAATCGAAGCCATGGAGGACGACTTGCCCGTAGTTGAACCGGAAGACGTCGTTGACAGCCTGGACACGGCCGTGGATGTACTCGACGAAGTCGAGGCTGTCGGGATGTTGGAGGACGACGAAACGTCGGATACCGAATCCATCATGCAACAACCCACCACCTTGCTCACCCCGATTCGCGGCGTGCTCAAGCCGCTGACGGAAGAGGAACCCGTTCGAACGGCTCGATTGACCCCAGTGGGTCACATGTTGGTTCCCGAAAAGAAGCGAGGCCCGCCACCCACATCCAAACCAATGAAGGCACCGACGGCCACGCTTCGGCCGGTTCGAGGGAAACTGACACCCCTGACCAAGCCAGGCGTGAAGCGCCTCACTCCGTCATCTGACGAAGAAGAGTGAACGCAGCCCCCTCACAGTCAAGCGCGTGATTCATATCTGCAAAGGTGATGCGTAAGGCATGCATCGGTTTCTCGCCGTGGTCGTGATGTTGGGCGTTGCCCTTCAGGCAATGTTGGTTCAACCGGTGACGGCCGACCTTTCCACCTTGACCGACGCAGGGCAAACCGATGCGTTGAATCGCCCGTTGGTTCACTGGTCAACCTTGAACGACGGACGGGTTCTTACCGTTGACAACATGGGCAATGTCAGCGTCAACGCCTTCAGCAACGGGGTTCTGTCAACCCAATGGACCGTGTTCTTAGAGGTCGAAGCCAATCACGCTCGTATCGATACGGCACAGTCACTCCTTGTTGTAGCGCACGACGGTGGGGCCTTGGTGGTCGATATGAGTTCTCAAAGCGTGATTCGCAATATCACGACTGTCGACCCGGTTGACGACGCCGTCATCGATGGCCAGGGGGATGTTTGGGTGGTTTATTTTGCTGGCCAGCGCCGAGCAGTTGAATACGATGCAAGCGGCTTGACGGGAGCGAGCAGTGGCACCATCGCCTCGGGGATTTCAGCCTTTGAAATTCTGCCCGACGGACGGATGCTCCTCGCCTCCTACAACACGAACATCTATGTGGAAAATGAGGAAGGTGTTGCTCTATCCACGCTCACGGAACCAACCGAAATTGTCTCGGAATTGAAGGTGGTGGGCACCTCAGGCTTTTTGGCGGGCACGACCGGCGGAAAACTCCTCCATTACAACACCGAAACGATGACGCCCACTACGCTGAATCTTGGGCATTCTAAACAAGTCACCTCCTTCTCGGAAGTCGGCGATATGATCGTCGTTGGAGCCAAACAGGGCAAGGTCAGCTTCGTTGATGCGAGCAACACGACCCTGCTGCATGAATTCACGGCCTCCGGTGATATCATCGGCACCGTTCATGCATTCACGGGCCAATTTCACGCCGTCGGCGTGACGCCTTCTGAAACCAAAATTCGGTATTTTGACCTGGACAGCGACCTTGACGGCGTCAACGATAGCCAAGATGCGTTCCCCGACGACCCCAGCCAAACCGTTGATTCGGACGGAGACGGGTACGGTGATAACGCCGAGGGAACCGATGGGGACGCCTTCCCCAACGACAGCACTCAATGGGCCGACACAGATGGCGATGGTTACGGCGATAACGCGGCCGGCAATGACCCCGACCTGTTTCCCAACAACGCAGAGCAATGGTCTGACATGGATGGCGACGGATATGGTGACAATCCCTCGGGCGCCCAGGGCGACCAATTCCCGACCGAGCCCACGCAATGGGACGATGCGGACCGGGATAGCTACGGGGACAACCCCAATGGATACCGACCCGATGCCTGTCCGAACATCAACGCTTTTTCCTCCGTTGACCGCTTTGGTTGCCCTGATACGGACCTCGACGGGTATTCCAACCCCGACGAAAACTGGTCGGTTGAAGACGGAGCTGATGCGTTACCCAACAACCCAACCCAATGGATGGACGGCGATGGCGATGGATATGGCGACGCCAGCGATGGTCAAGAAGCCGACGCTTGCCCTTGGGAGTTTGGCAACTCCACCAAAGCCGTCAGCCCAAACGCCACGAGTCCGAAGGGATACGTGGCCGTCCCCTCCTTCGGATGCATTGACAAAGACGGGGACGGGTGGGTGGACCGTTCCGAGTCGCCTCTGATGGAACAAAATCCCAACGAGCACTACGACGGTGACTCGGACGGCGTGGGCTCGAACAGCGATTACGATGACACCAAGGCGAACATCCAAACGCAACAGGACCACTGCCTGAATGACAAAAACGACACGTCAGAGGCCTGTTTGGGCTGGCGCGACCCTGCCTACCAAGCCTATCGCAACGGCGTGGCAGAGGGAGACACCGTGCTGGGATATTCCGCATGGAACACGTCCCTGACCGTCGGAGGAAACGATGACGGTGGCCTAGCCGTTGACGAAGACATCCTCAATCAGGTCATCGTCGTGGGCATCATCGCCTTTGCCGGGTTGACGGCTGTCATTTTGGTTGCCGCCTTTGTCATCAACCAGCGTAAGAACGTCGCCGAACAGAAAGAATACGGTGATGTCAGTCGGTCCCTGTCAAGAAACACCTCCATGGAAGCCTTGGAAGGAAAGGCTGGCATGTCAGCACAGGGTGGCGTGATTTCCGATGCTTCATGGGACGACGATATTGAACAGCTCAACTTTGATGAGTCGGGCGATGGATTTGACGAAATGGCCATGCGCGATGAGGAGATGATCGGGGATGCGGGGTCGATGAACTACGAGGAGGAGAGCATCGAATCCATCGCAGGGGTGGGTACTGCCTCCTCTGTTGAGCCGGTGCAACAGCCCGTCGAGACCACCTCGGTGCCCGAACAAGGACCGCCGATTCCCGAAGAGGGCCTGCCCGCCGGTTGGAGCATGGACCAGTGGCGTTGGTACGGCCACGAGTACCTTGCGAAATTCGGGAAAAACTAGATCCACACGATGGGCAAACTGGCCTTGAGCGATCCCAATTCCTGCCCGGTGTACACCGGATTGCCGTTGAGGCGAAAGGTGCTCATGACAAGGCGAAGAAATTCGTTCCACGCTTTGCTTTCTGCAAACAATTCAACATGACCCGATGCAGCAGCCAGAAGAAGCAGGGCTTGGTCGGTGTGGTCAGCGCACAACGCTTTCACCAAATCCTCCGCAACAAAACGGTAACCTGGTGGGCGCCATTCCATCATGAATTTCACACCCTATGACGCTGGAGATTCAATCGCTCAGCAAGGTGTTCAACATCCACATCAACGGTTTGTTTCATCCGCTCACGAAGAAGGTCGATTTCACCTTTCATTTTCATCATCTTGTGCATGCGAATCATGTCGGCCAACAGGTCGTTGACGCTTTTGTGACCGCCGGTCGTTCGCAGGGTGTTCAGTTGGCGTCGAATCTCGTAACTTACGCTGACCGAAGTCATCCCCTCTGCTGTCATGCTGGCACCTGTGACTAAATCGGTGCTGACCCATACTTAACCCATACGAAGAAACGCGCGGGCACAGTTGCGATTTGTCATCCGTTTTTGCTTGGCCAACCTTCAACGAATGTTGCGCTCGATGCGAAGGCGAGGTGCTTCTGTGACGCCAAATTCGCGGCGCACTTCCTGTACGCGTTGATGCACTTCTTTGGCCAAGGTCCAGTACTCCAAACTGCCTGCCCCGGCTCCTGAGTTGGTTGGTTTGTTCAGCAGCACGGTCGGTGCACCACTCCAAGGTGCTTCTGCCACTTTGGCCAACCGCCGGACCGTGGTGTTGAACAGTTTGTTGGGCATTTTCTTGTTCACCTGATCGCAAACATACGTGCTCAACTTTGAGCGCCCGTCGACCATGGTCATGACGATGCCGAAAATCTTCAGATTGCGATTGATGCGGCGCTGAATCATCTTGATTGAATTCATCAGCATGCTGAATCCCTCCAGCGCATAATATTCGGCCTGGACGGGCACCAACACCCAGTTGGCTGCGCACATCGCATTGATCGACAGCAAGCCAAGTGAGGGTGGGGTATCGATGATGATGTAGTCAAATTCGTCCATGATGGGCATCAAGGCTTCCTGAAGGCGGGTTTCGCGCCCAATCTTATGGCTCAATTCGATTTCAGCGCCCGAGAGGTGAATGTCGCTGGGTAAGATGTAGAGGTGACCAGCATCGATGGTCTCGGGGGCTGCCTTCCCTCCGTTTCGATTGCTCCACGCATCTCGCATGGCTCGGGTGATGTCCTCGGGAGGGATGATGTACTCATCCATCAGAGGCAATTCTTCGCCACCGTCGTTGGTCAACAAATCATACACGGTCTTCTTGATTTTCTTCTTCTCAAGGCCAAAGGAAGTGGCGCAGTTGCCTTGTGGGTCAAGGTCAACAAGCAGAACTTTTGCAGGAGGCAAACCTTGGCGGCGCGAACCTTTCGCAAGCGCTGCTGCAACGTTCACAGCGGTGGTTGTTTTGGCGCATCCACCCTTCTGGTTCGCAACCGCGATGACCATCTTGTAAGGATTCACGCCTTTGACCTCCGACAAGTAATGCAGGAAGGACCTCCCCTTTGAATGCAAGCCTCGGCCGAGCGCAATCAGGCGGGTTGGATGACGGGGACGGGCACTTCTGAGAGAATTTTACGCACGATGTGCATGCCCGTAATGCCTCGAATCTTTGCTTCTGGCTTCATGTTGATGCGGTGGGAGATGATTTGAAGGGCGATGCCCTTGATGTCATCAGGGATGACGTAGTTGCGTCCGGCAACAGCAGCAGCAGCACGACCCGTTTTGAACAGGGCTTGGCTTGCACGGGGAGATGCACCGTTGATCACTCGATGATCTTCTCGAGTCCGCTGAACGATTTCAATGATGTAGGAAAGAATGGCTGGGTCAACGTGCACTGTTTCCAAAGCCTTCTGCATGGCGACCACCTTTTTGGGTGAGGTGACTTGTTCCACCTCGTGCTCGTCTTGACCTCGAAGTTTGCGTCGAGCCAGGATGGCCTTCTCTTCGGCCCGGTCAGGGTAGCCCATGCTCATTTTCATGAGGAATCGGTCCATCTGAGCCTCGGGTAGCGGATAGGTTCCCTCCTGTTCGATGGGGTTTTGTGTGGCCAGCACGACGAACGGCGCAGGCAATTTGTGCGTGATTCCCTCGATGGTGACTTGCTTTTCTTCCATGGCTTCAAGCAGAGCAGCCTGCGTTTTGGGAGGGGCTCGGTTGATCTCATCCGCCAGAAGAATGTTGGAGAAAAGTGGACCAGCGCGGAGTTTGAACTCCCCCGACTTCTGGTCGTACATGTAGGTCCCCATGATGTCCGAGGGCAGCAAGTCGGGGGTGAATTGAACGCGCTTGAACTTGCAACCCAACGCCCGAGCGAAGGTGTTAGCCAACAGGGTCTTGGCCAGACCGGGGAAGTCCTCAAGCAACATGTTCCCGTTGGAGAGGATACCAACGGTCACGCGACGAAGGTTCTCGTTCTTGCCGATGATGACCTTGCTCACTTCATTCATCAAACTGTTCGAAATGGCCGAAACGGTGGCGATGAGGTCTTGGGTTCGGGCACCACCTGCTTGCATACCTGCTTCCATGGTTACCACCTTAACGAACTTTGACCTGTTCCTTTCTTATATCAATGTGCGTGCTTGATTCATCACGAATGCTCACCGAACGTCAAGTCCCTTCTGGGGCTTATCGGCCCCAAAAGTGGTTTTCTCGACGGTGAAGAGCGGTGATTTCCTCAAGTATTTCGGCTTCAACGGGGGTCAAATCGGCCTTCTTCAAGCGCTTGGCATGGCGCTCCGGTACATCGACATAAAACTCGTCGAGTTCCTCGATGTGACGGCCAACCGTTGGGCCCTGTACCGCCACCGCCACTTCATCCCCTTGCGCGGCTTCCTTGACGTCTTCAGAATCCCGGGTTCGAAGAGATTTGATTTGGCCCACAGGCGTTCCATCCAATTTCATCAGGCGCTGACCAACGTGAATACGACCCCCAATCACTCGCATACCGATGATGGCGGGGCCTTTCGCCCTGAAGGTATGATCCTTGAGGAAGCGAACACGACCGGGATACACCAAGGACTCCCTTTGTTCGGCCTCCATCGCCTCTTTGGTGGCGGCCTGCCACTCCTCGAAAGCATCCATGATGTGGTAAATGATCGGTCCTGCAATGAATTTGACCTCCGAATCGTCGTCACCCAATGCCTCAGCGACCTCGCTGGTGTTTGCCTTGGTCGAGAAGCCCAGGATCACTTTCTGAAGCGGGTCAGCGGCGCTGTTGGCCATGAGGATATCCTTCTTGTTGACCGGGCCAACGGTGGCTTGTCGGACCGGAATGTTGCGCTGGTGCAATTCAAAGGCCAAGGCCTCCAAGCCACCCACCGTATCGGCCTTGATGACGACACCCGTTCGGTCTTCTTCTGCACCGCGACAATCACCCGTTGAGGTGTGCTCAGCGAAGTTACGACGAGCAACGATGGTACGGCATGAGGAACACATCACAGGCATCGCGTCAAAAATGGTTCGCCATTCATCCCGAATGGCGTCCTCCGCCGCTGATTGTTGTTCGGGGGTATTCGCGAGGTGGAGGGTCGTGCCGGCAATGGTTGCTTCAAGCAGAGGCGCGACCACCTTCACGCCACACGCAGCTTCAACCGTATCAAAATTGACCCAGCGTTTGCCTGCATCCCTCATCTCTGACATTCCTTGAGGCCGTTTGAGACCTTTGATGTGGGTCTTGAAGGGGCCGTCCTGACCGGCGAGCATGATGGAATCGCCCACGTTCAACTCGCCGCGATACAAGATGACATCGATGGTTTTGCCCATCCCGACTTCGTCGCGCATCTCCAAGACCGTTCCTTCAGCTGACCCAAGCGTGTCGGTCAAGCGGTCCTCAAGGAACCGCTCAGCGAGCCCTACAGTGACGGCAAGGAGGTCCTGAAGGCCTTCGCCTTCTTTGGCCGACATCGGGACGAGGGCGATGTTCTTTCTGAAATCACGAATCTGATCGTAACGCTCGAGATTAAAACCATGCTCTGAGAACTGACCGATGGTTTTCCAATACCGTTCCTCAAACAAGGATTGAACGTCTTCACGTTGGTTCTTGAACGATTCAACAAACGACCGACCGCGTTCGCATCGCCAGCCATGAATGCGGTCGACTTTGTTGCCAGCGATGACGAATGGCGTGCGTGTTTCTTTCAGAATATTGAGGGATTCGATGGTTTGCGGCTGCAAGCCCTCCATGATGTCCACCACGAGGACGGCAATGTCAGCCACCGAACCACCACGGTTGCGCAATGAAGCAAAGGAGTGGTGGCCAGGCGTGTCGATAAACAACAACCCGGGCGACTTGAAGGTCTTACCGCCCAACATCGCCTTGCAGGTATCGTTGAGCACGTCAGCAGGCACTTCGGTGGCGCCGATGTGTTGGGTGATGCCGCCCGCTTCACGATCCATGACGCTGGCTTGACGTTGGGAACCGATGGATCGGACCATGTCCAACAGGCTGGTTTTTCCATGGTCAACATGACCGAGAACCGAAACGATGGGTTGCCGATTGTGCCCACGGACCGTGGGTTCGGCATCGTTTGCTTCGTTCTCGTCGGTCATGCGACCTTCCTCCTTCGGACAGGAGGCCTCACTCGTACACCCATGTGCCCATGGTGTTGTTCCAATCCATCAGGCCTTCGGGGAACCACAAGTTGAGTTCAAATTCAGCGGTTTCAGGAGCGTCCGAGCCGTGAATCATGTTGAACCCCATGTCCATGCCGTAATCGCCTCGAATGGTCCCGGGCTCAGCCTGTCGGCCGTTGGTGGAACCGATGAGCTTACGTGCCACTGCAATGGCTTCGACCCCTTCCCACGCCATGCAGACCACAGGGCCGGAGGTGATGAATTGAATCAATCCGGGGAAGAACGGTCGTTCCTTGTGAACGTCGTAGTGCGTGCGGGCAATCTCCTCGCTGGGCACCATGGACTTGAGACCGACCAATTTCAGGCCTTTCCGTTCGAATCGGCCGATAATTTCGCTTACCAAGCCTCGTTGCACACCGTCAGGTTTGATCATCACATAGGTCGTTTCCATGGTTGTCACCGTGTTGGCCCAACCACGACCCGTTTAAGGGCGTTGCTGTGTGCCCAAAGGCCCCTTCACTGAATGCCGCCTTTGACGTAATGTCGGGTCCACTTGACCTTGCGAGCATTGCGCTTGAGGTTGAGTTGGTTCTTGCGAGCCTTGCTGTTCTTGAACCACAAAACGCTGCCGTCCTTGCGGACAAACATCATACCGGTGCCGGGTTCGATCTCTTCGCCCGTGAAGTTGCAAATTCGTCGTTCTGGCATGTTCATCACCGTGCGTTCAACTTGCGGGCTTCTCGCCCGGTGTCCTTGAGCATCAAAATATCACCAACACGCACGGGGCCGACCACGTTGCGGCTGATGATGCGGCCGACGTCTCGGGGGTTTGGGGCGTCGTTGACGCGGACCTTCACCTGTGTTGCTTCGCCGGTCATACCGGTTCGGCCAACGATTTCGACCACTTCTGCTGGCCATCCACCAAGTTCTTCACTCATGTTGATCATCTCGGGGGAGGTTTCAAGCCTTCTTGATGTTGTTGATTTCCTCAACAACTTCATGGAATTTCTCTTGAGCAGTCTTCGTGATTTCCATCACGGCCACAGAGGCTGCAGAAGCACCTTTGGCCAAACCAACGCCTTTGGCGAGGAATTCTTGGCTGGGAACATAGCCGTAGGGGATGCCCTTCTCTTCGCAGATAAGAGGGATGTGAGCCAAGAGTTCGGGTGGGTTCACGTCCTCAGCGAGGATGATGAATTGGGCCGTCCCGCGCTCAGCGGCTTTGGTCACTTCGTTGCTGCCTTTCTTGACACGACCGTTCTTGTTCAAGTCGATCATTTCATAGATTTTGTTGGCCAGTTCTTCGGGGGTTTCATATTGCACATGTACACTCATTGGAATCGCTCCTTCCTCGTGATGGGGGCATTCCTCCCGCACAGCCACGCGAATATAAACACAACGGAGCCTGTGTTGAAGCCGTGTTTTGACCACCTGATGGAGTCGTGAATGCTCAGTGAGCATCAATCTTGGTCCAAACCGAGGGCCTGCAAGACATCATGAACGCCTCGAGCCAGGGCAGGTCCACCCGAGATCACGTCTCGTGCATTGGGCAAGGAGCCGGTAGCGTGGACGCCGTCGACATACCTCAAGAGGCGGGCAATGGCCCCGCCGGTGAACAAGCCGTGACAGCATGCAGCGTGCACTTGTACGGCCCCTTGACTCCGTAAGGCTTCTGCTGCCCGGCAGATGGTCCCACCCGTGGCGATCATGTCATCAACGATGGCGACGGATTTTCCCGCCACATCCAAATCTTTGGCTTTGTGCGTGATAGTGTGAGCATCAATTCGGGTTTTCTCGAGGTAAGAAAATTCGCAACCGATTTGTTCAGCCACGCTTGAAGCTCGGTCAATGGCCCCTTTGTCGGGGGAGAGGATGAAATCTGGGTTCACCTGTTCCTTCAAGTGCATGGCTAATTCAGGCATGGACGAAGTGAAAGCAACGGGGACGGAGAGGCCAGAGAGGACGGGGGGGGCATGGAGGTCGAGGACAACCAGCCCGTCGCATCGAGAGGCCAGCATCTCGGCGATGGCTCGAGCAGATACCGATTCACCTGGCTTGAATCGTTTGTCTTGACGGGAATACCCGAAATAGGGAACGGCCAAAATCAGCCCTTTTCCGACGTCAGGTAGGGTCTGAGGGCCGATGTTTCGTAAATTCTTCATGGAACCCTTCCGAACGTCGTGGAGCGCATCCAACATGAGCATGGTTTCCACGATGCCCGAGTCGGGAAAGGTGTTCGAAACCAAAACCACCGGTTCGTGGCGTACCGCTTCAATCACTTCGCTTGGAATGCGAACGTAGCCCTCGGTGTCGGGGAAGCGTCGGGTTTCCAAACGGTGGTGAGTCCATCCCAAGGCATCAGCCAGTTGCTCAGCCATACCATGGGCATTGCTCCCGGATACAACGACCATGCCTATCCCCGAAGTGAAGTGGATGGCTGGCCCTTCTTGTTCTTTGCGAACGGGCAAGGAAGGGGCGTTTGGTGCGCGAGGCAGGACTTGAACCTGCGACCTCCCGGTTATCAGCCGGGTGCTCTAACCGACTAAGCCACCCGCGCAAGGGCAGACCGGGCGACTTAACCCCCCGTCATAAGCGTGACGGCTCCATCCACCGCAGCGGTGCTGGGGTCACTCTTCCTCAAGGGAATTCAGCGTGATGAAGGAAGGCAACTGCAGCACCTTGTCAAAGGTTCGAGACAGCACCACTTCGTCCAAGCGCTCGCGGGTTCGAGCCAGGGCTGAAATTGGAATTCGAAGGTGCTCTTCAACGCCGTATTGCGATTGAATGCGCATTCGGGTGGACACGATGACCCCTTTGTACGTTCTCTTCACTCGAAACAATCCGGTGATCACGCCAATTTCTTCGCCTTGGTTGTCAAGAACGGCCCGATCGAGCATCTCGTCCGGTGCGTAGAGTTTCTCATCGATTCGGACGGTGTTTCGCCATCGTCGTTGCAATTCTCTCATCGATTTGGACAGCTTGACCGTCCCGTCACCCTGGATGCTGTGAACCAATTCTTTTGGAAGCGGTGCCAGTTCAGCCGGTTTTCGCATGTATTCATCGGCAACGCCCGGAACAACTTGGATCCGCATGGATTTCACACGGGCCTCGTTGGGGTGGTGGCGCTCACCAACAATCGTTCCTACTTTTGTATCGTTGACATAGACGTCGCGTTGGAGCAACTCCTGAATGTCGTAATCTGTGTTTTTCATTTCCCATCTCTCCTGCCGATTTTGTTCGGCTTATCCAACCGTCTACTCCGGCCCCTATTATAATATTCGCTGAATAAATTACTATTTCCAATTGTATTTGTCGCATAATTCGATGAACAAGCAATTGAAATATAGAAAAAAATTCGTTTTTGAATGTCGCATAACGCTCGTATTTTCAATACAAAGAACAGAGAAATTCGAAAGAAAACGGATTCAATTTTCAATTGGCCACCCGAACAAATGTGAAGGCTGGCTTTTTGCGATGAACCCCATGCCTAAAATTGCAATTTCACATCTTTTTCAATTGGATATTGAGAAATATCTCACGTTTTACCGTTGACTCCTCCCCAAGAGTCGGTAATGTGTTCGCCGCCGAATCTTCATGTAGAACGCCCCCCTCGAAATGGTGTGAGCATCGACCTCGTGGTGGAGACGCCCAGCGACCCTGTGTGCATGGCGGTCCTCCAACGAGCGTTGTTGACCGGGCACCGCTGCTTCGTCCCTCAATCGGCTTTCAGCCAAGCGCAAGCGACGCTGAGCGCTGAATGGTCCGACCTTGCCAACCGCATCGCAACCAGTGATTACGCCCCGAAGGGAGCCGTGGTGATATCGAGCAAACCACCAAATGAAGAGCTTGCTGATGCACTTCAGGGCCGATTTTGTCAGATCATCATCGGTGAAGCAGAGGGGACATTCGTAACAAACCGACACACTGTGGTCGTGGTGAGCGACCTGCTGCCCCCCTATGGAGAGGATCTGGAGATGTTTCGTCGCTGGTTAAACGAGGGCGCTCCTCACCAAGAGCACCGAGAGAACCGAGGAGCAGCCCACTGGTGCGGAATGAACGATGTCGCCTCCGCACTCACAGCCGCTCTGCCGTATCTGACCGACCATGCGCATCGCTTCGATGTTTGTGGTCGGCGACGTTGGTCACTGGAGGCCACCAAATCGGAATTTTGCCTCCTCGCAACGCGGGCCATGGCCGGCCGTTCAGGCGAATTCACCGCCGAAATGTTGCAACCGCAACCCCCGCCGTTGGACGTCGAAACCTTGGACGGCACCAACCCGTCCAAACGACCACCGATTGAGACCTTCCATCGTTTCCTCAAGGAACACACGGGCGAGGGTTGGCGGCCGACCACTCCGGTGCGGCAATTGTTGATGCTTGTCGTGGCTCAACTCACGTCGTGAGGGGTGCTGAACAAGTCGGCTCCCAACAACGGCAACAAGACACTGGCATCGCCTTCAACGCATACATGGGGCGCTTCTGGGCGCATTTTCCCCCAAGAGATGGCCTCACGAAGTCGGGCACCCGATAAACTCCCGTCATGCTCTGGAGCTGTCGTGATGTAAACGGCGCTGTCGAGACCGCCACGGTATTGATTCCACCATATGACGTGATGTTTGGAGATACCTCCTCCGACCATCAATGCATTGGAAACACCAACCTCCCAGGTCAAATCGCTCATGATTTGTTCATCTGCCAGGGTATCGAGGTGGAAATCCCGGTGTTTTTGACGGAACATGAAGAGTTGAGCCCCGATGGACCCGTCGGTGATTCCCGGGATGCAAACGGGGATGCGGTGTTTGGCGGCCCAATAAATCAGGGAATCGGGAGTGCCTATACGTTCACCGAGTTCCCAAACGAGATGAATGGAGCCAAAACCAAGCCAAACATCAGCCCCGGTTTTGTCGCTGGAAGCAACGCGTTCGTTGTAGATGTCCTCAAGTGCCGGCATCACGATGGCTTCGATGATTTCCCCGTACGAGGCGTTGGGAACGATAACATTGCCAAGGCGCATCAAAGAATGCTCGCCCAGTTCGATGTCATCCAGTTCAAACGAGCCGTGGTAGTAGTGCTTGTAGGATCGAGCAATGTCATGGTCAAGGGTCCCACACGTGGTCGACACCACGTTGAACATTTTGCGTTTGATGGCTTCGACAAAGAAGCCCCGGGTACCGGTGGCGCACAGGCACGCTGGGAAGGAAATCCAATTGCACACTTGAGCCGCATCGCCATCGACAGCGTCGACTTGGCGGCTCATATCGGCCAAAATGGAGCGGGCCTCAGCCAGTTTGGTAGCAGTGAACCCGCCCGCATGAGCCATTTGTTCAATGAGTTGCGCTGGGCTGGTGGCTGTTGAGAAATTGTAATCCACGACCGGCTCATCAAAGGAATCAGGGTCAACGGCCATGTTGCTACCTGTAGCCCCCTCTTCAAGAAGATGTGCCTCGTTCAGGCTGTGTCGTTCCAGTGCTCCAACTCGTGAATGCGGTCACGCAGGCGAGCTGCTTGCTCGAAATCAAGGGCTTTTGCAGCATCTTCCATGGCGTTGCGCAACTCTTCAATCAATGCGGCCCTATCCTCTGGACTGAGGTCAACGCCGGGGTCGTCGGCTTCATCGTATGTCAATTGGGATTTTGAATTTTCAATTGAATGTTCATATCCACCACTCGACGCCCATGCGCCCGCCCCGAGGTTCAGCCGTTGTGCAAAGTCACCGTCTCGCCGCCCGCCTTTTCGGGCGACCAATCGTCGGGATCCATCGCCAGATGTGGTTGTTCCAGCGATCAAAGCGTCCTCCGTTTCGCCCATCGCCGGCAAGGCTTTGACGATAGTTTTGGGGACGATGCCCAAAGCCTCGTTGTTGGCTTGTTGGCGCTGACGCCGCTCCAAAGTTTGTTGAAGAGCGGCCTGCATGGCAGGTGACACCCCATCCGCATAGAGGAGCACTTTTCCGTTCTCGTTGCGAGCCGCACGACCAATGGTTTGAAGCAAACTCCGTTCGTTGCGAAGGAAGCCTTGCCGGTCCGCATCAAAGATGGCGACCAAACTGACCTCAGGAATGTCCAGTCCTTCTCGCAGGAGGTTGATACCCACGATGACATCGATATGGCCCCAGCGCAGCGAATTGATGATTTCGGTTCGCTCGATGGTGTCGATTTCCGAATGAAGGTGGTGTGCTTTGATACCCATTTGGTTCAGATAGCCGGCGACCTCTTCAGCGAACTTGATGGTCATCACGGTGACCAAACATCGTTCGGACCGTTCAATTCGTGCGTTGATTTCGGTCAGCAGGTCGTTGATTTGTCCCGCTGTCGGCCGCACTTCGATTTCAGGGTCCAGCAAGCCCGTGGGTCTCAATTCCATTTTCGCAATGCCTCGAATGCTTTGCAACATGTCGTACATCGACTCCGCATCAGGATGTTTTTTGGCCAAATCGGGCCCCTTCGCACCGCCTCCAGAAGGAGCATGAAGCAACCCGTTGGGTACGGCCTGACCGGTTATTTCGCAAAGATGCCGCAATTCTCGCTCGCCGGGGGTGGCCGAGACGTACACCATCTGCGGAACCAGGGATTGGAACTCGGGGAGTTTGAGGGGCCGGTTATCGGCTGCTGTCGGCAACCGAAACCCGTGTTCGATGAGGCTGTCTTTGCGAGATTTATCGCCGTGGTACATACCACCGACCTGTGGCAGGCTCACGTGAGATTCATCCATGATCACCAAATATTTCGAGGGGTCACCGTGGAATTGGTTGGCGCACGCAGCAAAGAAGTCCAGCAGGCAATACGGACGCTGCCCGGGCTCACGCCCGTCAAAATGCAATGAATAATTCTCAACGGATTGACAATGCCCGATTTCGCGAAGCATCTCCAAGTCGTATTCGGTTTTCTGCTCCAACCGGTATCGCTCCAGCTCCCGACCTTGGTTGGCGAACCATTTGCTCCGCTCGTTCAATTCGTGTTCAATGGAGGCGAGCGCTGCTTCAAATCGCTCGGGACTGGTCATGAAGAACTCCTTGGGGTGAATCCAAGCCTCCTCAAGTTGGTCCAGTACGTCCCATGACACCGGGTCACAAATTTGGATGCTGGTGATGCCGTCGAAATCAAACACGATTCGGAGAGGGTCGTCCCGACTGGGCATCCAGACATCCACCACCTCGCCACTTACCCGGCACTCGCCGCGCGAAAGGTCCAATGTTGTGCGCCTGTATTGCAGCTCAATGAGTTCCTTCAACAAGTCGCTGGTTTCAATCGCTTGCCCGACATGGCATCGAAGATGATGCTCGAGGAAGGTTTCGGGAGGATTCAGCCCGTATATACACGATACTGAGGAGACCACGACGCAATCAGGGCGAGAGACCAACGAGGCGACGGCTGCAAAGCGCTCTTGTTCAATCCGTTCATTGATACTGAGCTCTTTGTCGATGTAAAGGTCCCGTTTGGCGAGGTAGGCCTCGGGCTGATAGTAGTCGTAGTGGGAGACGAAATACTCCACGGCATTGGAGGGAAAGTATCCAGCCATTTCGTGGTGGAGTTGGCGTGCCAATGTTTTGTTATGGCTCATGATCAACGTCGGTATGTTGAGCCGTTCGATGATGTGCGCCATGGCGAAGGTTTTGCCGCTTCCCGTAACACCGAGCAGAACACATCGCTCTTGTCCATTTTCCAATTGAGAAATTAATTCTTCAATTGCTTTTGGCTGGTCGCCGGCTGGCGAAAATTCAGCCTCGAGGACAAATCGCTTGACGGCGGGATTGAGGGCATCCAAGGCTGCGCCCTCGAGTGCTTTTGAAAGGTCAAACGGGTTACGATGGGTCAAATCCACTTCCAAGAGGGGTTGGTCGGCAACGGATTCAAACGAACCATCGTCGTCCCATTCGTCCACCATGCCCCCACCAACATCAAACCCGTTTTAGGGGAGATAAAGTCCACCGTTCACGTGGAGGATGGCTCCCGTGATGTAGGATGAATCGGGCCCCACCAAGAAGGAGACTACGGAAGCCACATCATCGGGCGTACCCATTCGCTGCAGGGGTACCTCCCCCTCCCGTTGGAGGCGTTTTTCCACCGTATCACCAGCCAGCAAATCCGTGTCAACGTAACCTGGAGCCACGATGTTCACACGCTTTCCTTGGGGACCAACGGCTTGAGCCAACGAGCGGGCCCATGTGGACAAGGCTGCTTTGGAAGCGGCATAGTCTGCGCCGTGCGGCGAGCCCCTCGTGCCCAGTTGAGAGCCGATCACAACCATTCTGGCCTCGGGCGTCAGGTGGGGCGAAACCGCCTTCCAAACGGCGACGGCCCCTTCAAAATTGGTTCGCATCGTCGCATCCAGTGCTTCAAGACTGAGATCGTCGCCCTGAACACGCCGATAGATGCCGTGATTCAACACGAGAACGGCCACGCCTCGCTCCATCCACGGATGTTGGCCCAGCAAACCCACTTCGCCGCGATCGGCACAGTCCACCTTGACGGCCAAAGCATCATCGCCACGGGCCCGGATGGCATCCACCACCATTTCTGCGGGTTTTGAGGAGGTGTGGTACGTGAGCAGAACGTCATAGCCGTCACGAGCCAGACGGTCCGAAATTGCAGCACCAATCCCTCGGCCCCCTCCCGTGACCAACGCAACTGGGCGGCTCATGCTGAGTCGGTATCGGCTCATCGTTGATGAACCCATGTGAACCGGTTCACGAGCCATCAGGGAGGAATTGAGCGAGGTTGGGAGGCTGCCAGCCCTCGGGCTTGAGCACTTTTCCGTCTTCACGACGAAGCACCTTACCGTCGACCAGTTTCGCCATGTTCGAGCGGTGAACTTCATCGAAGGCGTCGTCGTATAGGTCCTGCATACCGTGGTTGATGATGGTGCCTGCGAGGATGTAGCCAATGTCGGCCAATGCATCCAACACCTCAACCAAATCACCCGAACGCGCCGCTTCTGCGTATTCCCTGACTTCCTCTTCAAGCAATTTGATGCGCAATTCAACGAGGTCAGCAGGACCCAACCCTGGCGTGTCCAGTTTCGGGATCTCAAACGCACGGTTGAACTCAAGCAGCGAGGCGACGATCGGGTTCATGGCCGTGTCTCGGGCAAACAGCCCATCAACCTTCCACCTCTGCCGTGTTGCCCTCCCACGCACATCAGGTCGAGCATGGGCGCATCGCGTGCTGCATCCAGCGAAATCATGCCTCTGTGGGTGCTTGAGGTGCCTTGCGGGTCGCAAACAAACCCAACAGGGCACCAAGCGGGGCGACCATCATCGACAACAGGAGAATGGGGAAGGTCACGGGTAACTGGCGCTGTGCCTCCATCAATCGCTGCCATGTCCACCGACCCACAAACAGGTCAAAAGCGAGGTAGTGCAACCAACCAATGAGGATGATTTCACGCTCCTTGAACAACCCTACCACCACGTTAGGGGTGGGCATGTCGCTTCCCAGCATCAAGAGAATGTCGACCAAATGTGGGAGGACGGCGAGGCTGTAGGCGAGGGCCAATGGAGCAAAGACCACCCATTCATTGCGAAGCATAGCGGCGGTTCGCTCGCTTGACGGCGCTACCCACATCATCGCCCAAAAGGGAAGAACATACAGACTCGAGAACCAAAACAAGACATCGATGAAGGCCACCATTGTATCACACACTCGATTCCATGATGTTCAAGGCTTCCATCAACACCGTTTGATTGGCCCAATAGGTTGAGGATGACCACACCAACCGACCTGTTCCGTCCAGCACTTGGAGCGTGGGCGTCACGGGCTGGTTGAACCCACGGTAAAGGTCCACGTCGGTCATTCGCCCCGTTGCTGCATCGATCACGTTCGTGTTATCGGGAGGAAGCAGCAAGGGCCAAGGCGTGTAATGGGTGCTGTTGACATCGCCGTATCGCGCGGCCATGTCCTCAACGCTCTCAAACGACGGGTATCGATGAACGGAGATCAACTGTGTGGTGTTGGAGAGGTTGCCGCTTTGGAGTTCCTCTTTCAGCATCGTTGTCCAATCGTGGCATCCGCTGCATCCTGCAGCCACCCACAACATCAACACGGGACCCTCAAAACTGGTCCGCAGGTCATGGGCAGCTCCTCGATCGACATCGCGGTCGAGGGTTGGCGCAGTGAACGAGACCTGCTCTGGAACGGGAGGCAACGGAGAGGGGGTCGGTTGGTCTTGCACTATGGCATCGGTTGACGTGCAACCGGCGAGAACGGTCAACATGACAATCACGGCCAACCAGCGTTCAAGATTCATGCGATTCACTGCCCTGCATGTCTATTTGAATGCGTGTTCTCAAAATCCGAAGTGTGTGACCCAGTATGTTGCATCCCACCAGGTGCATTGAATTGACAACATCACGCACCCCGCCAGAGCGACCTTGGCTGCCGGAAGTCGTTGCCGTGACGGCCAAACCAACACTCCAAAGCCGACCGAGGCCATGCCAGCTGTCCACAACACGCCGATCACCAAGGTCGCCGAAAGGAGGCTGGGAGCATCGATGTAAATTCGAGTGAGGTCGATCCACATCATGGACGACAGCAGGAAGGCTGTGTAGAGGACCATCAATCGGCGAACACCTTGGCCGTCGTCTTCTTGCCACGGCCAATGGAGCGATGCAACCTCTTCCTCCGACCAAGCGAAGAAAAAACGGTGCCACATCAGCAGATACCCAACCGCGGCAACAAACATCCACGGAACGATGAACGATTGCATTCCTCGAGAAACCTCGCCCCAGTACACCATCGGGTCATCCACCGCATGGACACCCCGCCAATACGAAGCCAGAATCACCGGCCCGACAAGCGTGGTGAACCAAAACACCGTGCTTCGTTTCATTCGCTCTCACCGTGAGCCAAGGCCTTGGCAGCATTGCGCTTGAGGAAGGGGGCGTACAAGGCGGGAAGAATGAGCAGACTGGAGAGCAGGGCCAAGGTGATGGCGACCACGAAGGCTTGGCCGAACAAGCGCAAGGGCAGCAAGGCCGAGAGGTTGAGAACGGCAAAACCACCTGCGGTGGTCAGCGCAGCTCCTGCCATCGCCCGGCCCGTGGTTGCGGTGGAGCGAGCCACCCATTCTTGCGGGAAAGCGGTCGGAGCATGTTCGGCCTCCTCCTCAAGACGCGTCGTGAAATGGACGGCATAATCCACACCCAGCCCGAGGGACAAGGCCCCGATGGTCACCGTTTGGGAATTGATGTTGTAGCCGGTGAAGCCCATGATGCCGTACACCCAAACGACGACCATCATCAGCGGAATCCAAGAGACCACGCCGCGTTGCAGACCCTCTTTCAGGTCGTTTCCGTTTCGAGTGGTGTGAATCGCCACGAGCATCAAGAGAATAACAATGGCCACAACGGCGGTGGACTGGATGGAAGCACTGGCCACATCGGCCGTGGTTTGTGCGTTGATCAGACTGCGTCCACTCAACCGGAAGAGGAAGCCATCTTCGTTGTCGTCGCTCAAGCCCTCCAACGCGAGTTCCATGGATTCTGCAAAGGCGACTGTTGATTCCCAGTCGAGGGTGTCTGCATCGAAGGAAATCACCGTTTGGTCCCCGTCACGCGCCAACCAGCCTTGGGTTGTTTCCACACCCGTCGCGTTGTTGAAGGCCCAATCGGAAAGCGTGGCCCATGCTGAGGCGTTGCCTGCCTGTGTTTGGGCCATCAATTCGTCGAGAACAGTGTCTTGAAGCCTGGCTTGCTCAAGTATGTCCCACAAACCATTGGGTACGCTGCTGATGTCCTCACGATTGGCAAGTGTCTCTTTGGCCGACTGCCACGCTTCCACACCTTCTGCGCTGAGGACATCGCCGTCAAGGACCACGTACAGCGGCGAGCGGCTTGTACCGTAGGCTTCGCTGATCAGGAGGAAATCCTGCACCACAGGGATGGAGTCGTCAAGTTGGTCACGTTGCTCAAAAGCAACATCCAGTTGCTGGAAACCTGCCGCCATCGGCACCAGAAGCACCAGTGCAATCAGACCAACAGCGACGGGTCGCCCCGATAGTTTCGCAATATTGGTAGCAACTGGTCCCACCTTCACGTTGCTCGCTTTCGTCAACGGGAGCCGTTTGGCAGGGAGGACCAACATCAGGGCGGGCAAGGCTGTGATGGAAAGCAGGTAAATCATGAACAGGCCGATAGCGATGACCGTGCCGAACACTTGAAGGAAGGCCAGGGATGAAAACCGGAACGATAGGAAACCAACGATGTCGGTTGTGATGGCGATCACCAAGGCGATCGACGTCAAAACCGTTCCTTGTCGAATGGCGCGCTGACGGGCCAAGCGATCGAAGTCACGCAGGGTGTGGCGGCCCTGCGGGTTGTGCTTCTCCTGTTCGGTGAGCTCTTCGCGCACCCGAAGAACCACGTGAAGGCCATAATCGACCCCAATGGCCAACAACAACACTGGGATGGAATTCATGGCGGCGTTGAAGGTCATGTTGACGCCTGCGAACTGCAGCCAACCCGACATGCCGTAGGTGGCGGCAATGGCGAAGATCGTCAGCGTCAGCACATACGCCGTCTCGCGAAGGCTGCGGAAATTGAACCAGAGAATCACCCCCAGCAACACCAAAGCAGCGCTGGTCAGCATTCCGATTTCTTTTCCAATCGTGGCGTTCGAATTTTCTGCAAACTGGGCGAAGGAGAAGGTCCGCATCGGCATTGAAGGCATGGCTTCGGTCAAGTTCGCCTCAAGGTCTTCGGCCCATGCTGTCAAATCGGCTTGGACATCCCCCAGCACTCCGTACCCGTAGTCGGCGGGTTCGCTGGACACCACCAGCGTGACCATGATGGGGCCGTCGGTTGTCCACGGTTCGGCGGCGTCGTCGTTCGGGATGGCAGAGAGCACAGCGCTCCGGAAATCGACGGATTGCAGACCCATCAACGGGCCTAATTGTCCCATGAGCGGACCGGTCGTCGCCATGATTTGCCCTGTTTGTTCGGGTGTTCGGTTGTCAAGCGCCGCATTGAGTTGCCCCGTGATCGTTCCCAATTCCTCGGCGAGGTTGGCCCCTGTGTCCAATCGAGGCAGCCACTGCGCCGGTGAATCGGGTTGCCACGCCGTCAACCGCTGCGACGTCACCGGTTCAACGGTGGGGACGGCGAGGGCGGCTTCGCTCAAAGCTTGCAGAGCCGATGTGAGATTGGCCTGGTCGTTCGCCATCAACACCGCCAGCGTGGCGTTTTGCAACGGAGCGAGCCAGCGTTGTGCCGTGAGCTCATCCTGCAGTACCATCCACTGCATGGCATGGCCCGCGGGACCGTTGTTGGCTTGGGTGCCGAACAGGGGGTAGTGGTAGGGTGCAAATTGAGGGTCGTCCAACATCGTTGCTTCAACGGTGGCCAACCGTTGCCATGTGTCACCTTCGAGAAGTGCGTCGTCCTCAATCTCAGCCAACACTCGGATGAAATCGATGCTTGCACGGTATTCGTCCTCCACCTCGTTGAGCAGGTCAACACTGGGGTCGTCAGGGAAGAACCCGTCTTCGCTGTTGTCAAATTGGAGATGCATACCCCCCGATGAAAGAATCACGAGCGAGAGCAAGACGGTAACGAGCGCTTTTCGGGGTTGATCGACACTCCATTGCGTCAGCGCGATGAAAGGATTTCGCATGGTTTTTGCACATTCTCATTGCTTATAACCGACTGTTTCCAGCACGAGAACACAGGACGAAAAGGCTCGTTTCTCCAAAATGTGAGAATTCAATTGGAAATTAAATTTATCAATTGGTTTCTTCAACATCCAAGAGCGCTACGCCTTGGTTGACTTGATCCCCCACTGCAAAGTGAACCGCCGTCACCACACCATCGGCATGGGCGACGATACGGTGCTCCATTTTCATCGCCTCCATCACCATCAAAGCGTCGCCAGCGAGCACAGATTGACCGGTTTGAACCAGTACCTCCAAGATTTTCCCTGGCATTGGAGCCACCAATCCATCTCCATCGTCGCCGGCACTCGCGCCGGGTTCAACGACGGTCCAACTGTAGGTCGCTCCATCCACGTGAACCCACCACGTGTCCCCGTTCTTTGCTACGTGCGCCATGCTGTGGCGGCCATCACCCCACTCAACAACGAGGCGTCCAAGGGAGCCCCGATGGACCAGCAGGCCCTCGAAGGCGAACCGTTCGCCCACGACCTCAAGGTCGACCTTCAGCGGACCTTGCGGAGTGGAGAATTCAACCATCAGGGAAACCTCCGGGCAACCGTTGTGAAGGGACTGGGTGGGCCTCCGTTTGGTTCAGACAAAAGGAGGCCGTGCTGTTGGCGATGCATCCCCCATGTCTCTGCGCTGGCAGCGAGCAACAATGAGGCCTGTTCACCCCGCTCCGTCCCTGTCGGCTTCCATCCGTTGGGCCAGGCATCGTCAATGGTGGTCGTAGTGGTCGTTCCGGCCACCACATCTTCCTGATCGCACAACTCTCGCAGGAACATGAGATTCGTTGTAGTCCCCAAGACGACAAAATCATCCAGAGCCCGGCGCATTTTTTGCAACGCTTCGTGACGAGATGGCGCCCAAACGATGAGTTTCGCCAGCATCGGGTCGTAGTTTGGTGTAACGTCATCACCTTCGCGCACTCCCGTATCCAAACGAATGCCGGGGCCTTCGGGGGGGCGGAAAACCAGCAGAGGCCCAATGGCGGGAAGGAATCCATTGGATGCATCTTCAGCGTACAAACGAACCTCGATGGCGTGGCCCCGAATCACTGCATCGGTGCAGGACATCGGTTCACCTTGGGCGATTCGCAATTGCTCACGAACGATGTCAACCCCTGTGACCATTTCCGTCACTGGATGTTCAACCTGGATGCGCGTGTTCATCTCCAAAAAGAAAAATTCACCCGATGGTGCAAGGAGGAACTCAACGGTGCCAGCACCTACGTAGTCCACCGCTTGTGCTGCAGCAACAGCTGCTTGGCCCATAGCATGGCGAATGTCCGAAGTGATGGTTGGCCCGGGCGCCTCTTCGAAGACCTTCTGATGGCGGCGTTGAACGCTGCACTCGCGCTCGCCCAAGTGAATAGTACGCCCGTGCTGGTCCGCCAAAATTTGGATTTCAATGTGCTTGGAACCCGACAGCAATCGCTCGATGTAAATCCGTCCGTCACCAAAAGCGGCCACGGCTTCTCGCCGAGCAGCCATCGCTGCTTGGTCAAAACCGGACGGTTCGTGAACGGCTCGCATACCTTTTCCCCCACCGCCGCTGGAGGCTTTCAGCAGCAAGGGGTACCCGACGCGGGAGGACGCATTTCGAAGCGCTTCCAGTGCCAAACTTTCGTCCTCTTCTTCGACTTCTTCACCCGGAATCACGGGTACGCCTGCTGCCCGCATCGTTTGGCGAGCAGTCATCTTGTCCCCCATCCGTTCAATCGCTCCGGGAGAGGGGCCGATCCACGTGAGTGAGGCGTCCATCACCGCTTGAGCAAAGTCGGCTCGCTCGGATAGAAAGCCGAATCCAGGATGGATGGCCGTAGCACCGGTTTGACGAGCGGCCTCGAGGATTTGAGCCTGGTCGAGGTAGGTTTCAGAAACGGTGGTGCCTTCCAACATCACGATCTCATCGGCCAACTCGGTGAATAGGGTACCTCGGTCGTTGGGTGCGCAGATGGCCACGGTGGATAGGCCTGCCTCGGTGCAGGCTCGAAGAATGCGGCATGCAATTTCTCCGCGATTCGCCACCAAGACTTTGATCTTCACACCCCCTATTCTTCGTTTTCTTTCCAGTTAGGTGACCGCTTCTCCAAAAAAGACGACAAGCCTTCTTGCCCTTCGTTGGAGCCACGCATGCGACTGGTGAAATCAAGCGTCCACGCTCGTAGGGCTTCATCGGTGTCCATCCAACGGTCAAAACCGAGGGTCAGTTCCTTGGCCAAGGTCACAGCGGAAGGACCCGTGGTCAAGACTTCGGCAACGATGGCTTCAACGGCGGCATCCAAGTTCTCTGGTAGCGGAACGACGTGTTCAACAAACCCAACGCGTAGCGCTTCATCGGCTTCGATCCGACTGGCTTGCATGGCGAGGCGGCGGAAGTTCGCTGAACCAAGTCGTCGGTAGACATAGGGACCAATCACCGCTGGCAAGATGCCGAGTTTTCCCTCAGAAAGGGCGATGCGAACATTGGATGTCGCCACGACATAGTCGCAGCAGGCGATGAGACCCGCCCCGCCGCCCAACGCCACGCCTTGGGTGGCGGCCACGGTGAAGCAAGGATGGGCCCACAACCCGTTGAACAAGCGGTCAAGCCGAGCCGAATCGGCCCGGTTCTCTTCAGGCGTGTTCGCACCAGCATCTCGCATCATGTTGATGTCAGCCCCAGCACAGAAATGCTTGCCATCTCCCCTCAACACCAAGGTGCGAAGATAGGGTTCTCCCTCATCGTCCACCAGCGCGTCACGCCTCCCAGCACTTCGTTGAGCGGTCCACTCCAACACCTCGATGAGTTCCTGAATCATGCCTACGTTCAGGGCGTTGAATTTGTCGGGTCTCGACAGGGTCAATGTGGCTTGGGAGCCGTTCATGGTCAGAGCCACGTGGTGCGTTTCGGGCGGTGGATCGTTTCGGCGCATGGTCAAATCTCCAATTGAATAATTAAAATTTGTATTGATTTATCACATTCGGAAAATCCCGAACCGGTCATCGGGGAGCGGGGCGTTTCGAGCTGCAGCAAGGCACAGGCCCAAGATATCTCGAGTGTCGCGAGGGTCGATGATGCCGTCATCCCACAACCGTGCTGTTGAGTAGTACGGGCTGCCTTCGGTCTCATACTTGTCGAGGATGGGTTGACGGAAGGCTTCCAGGGCCTCGCCTTCCAGCGGCTCTTTCCCTTCTCGGGCACGCTGATCTTGCTTGACTGTGGTCAATACATCGGCGGCTTGTGGCCCGCCCATCACCGAGATTCGGCTGTTGGGCCACATAAACAGGAAACGAGGATCGTAGGCTCGGCCGCACATGCCGTAATTTCCTGCACCGTGAGAGCCACCGACAATGACGGTGAATTTCGGCACGTTCACACACGAAACAGCGGTCACCAGTTTGGCTCCGTCTTTGGCAATGCCGCCTGCCTCGTAGTCCTTGCCGACCATGAATCCGGTGATGTTCTGCAAGAACACCAATGGGATACCTCGCTGCCCGCACAATTCAACGAAATGGGCTCCTTTTTGGCTTGATTCAGAAAACAAGATGCCGTTATTGGCAACGATGCCAACTTTGTGGCCGTGAATATGAGCAAAACCACACACCAAGGTGGTGCCGTACCGAGCCTTGAATTCGTGGAATCGAGACCCGTCCACGATGCGTGCGATGATCTCCTTAACATCCACCGGTGTTCGGTTGTCCGATGGAATCAGGCCGAGCAGATCTTCGACGTCATGAGCAGGTTCGTCCACCTCCGCCATGGCCGCAGGAGTTTTGGACGAGGGACCGAGGTTCTCGACCACGTTGCGCACCAATCGCAAGGCTTCGTCTTCGTCTTCCGCAAAGTGGTCGGCAACACCCGATTGAGCGGTGTGGACATCGGCCCCGCCCAATTCCTCGGCCGTGACCTCTTCACCGGTCGCCGCTTTGACCAATGGTGGACCGGCGAGAAAAATCGTTCCGTTTCCTTTGACGATGATGGATTCATCCGACATCGCTGGAACGTATGCTCCGCCTGCCGTACAAGAGCCGAGCACTGCAGCAATCTGCGGTATACCGTCTCCCGACATTCGGGCTTGGTTGCGGAAGATTCGTCCAAAGTGCCCAATATCGGGAAAAACATCGTCCTGCATGGGCAAAAATGCCCCTCCCGAGTCAACGAGGTAGATGCAAGGCAGGTGATTCTCGTGAGCAATCGTTTGACCACGAATGTGCTTTTTAACGGTCATCGGGTAGTACGATCCACCCTTGACGGTGGCGTCGTTCGCCACAAACAAGCATTCGCGACCGTGCACCATCCCCACACCGGTGATAATGCCGGCCGAGTGGGCTTGGCCGTCGTAGAGGTCAAAGGCGGCCAAGGGAGAAAGTTCGAGAAAGGCCGTACCGGGGTCAATGATTCGATCGATTCGTTCCCGGGCGAGACGTTTTCCGCGACTCCGGTGCCGTTCCACATACTTGCCACCACCGCCTTCGAAGGCCACGTTGAGCCGCTCCCGCAGTTGGTCGAGCAAGCCAAGGTTGTGCTGGCGGCGTTGTTCAAACTCAGGATCTGAGCGGTTGACCCGTGTTGGCAATCGATCCATCCTCAGCCCTCATCACAACCGACCCAACGCCCGCATTTTAAGTGCGTGGAAGCGGTTCACATCAACTCAAACACCGAGCATCAAGCGCCCGATGTCCCTGAGGCCGGGAGCCAACCCGACAATCATCACCGCCAGAACGATCAGAAGGCGAAAGTGTTGTTGGCGTTGCTCGACTCGCATGTTGACAAACAACCAGACGATGAGACCGACGAGAACGGCTTTGACGATGGCAAACAACCAGGCACCCTCGCCCCATGAAAGGCCGACGGCGTCGTTGAACGCACCTCCGTATTGAATCACGGCGTTGCTCACGGGGTGCTTTTCCCCGTACCCAAAGAGATCAATACCGACCATCGTTGCTAGACCGTCGCACAACTGGCCGAAGACCATGCCGAGCACCATGGGGTGGGCAAGAAGGGCTTTGGAGGAGAGCAATTCCACGGGGTGGCGGGAAAAGGCCTCGGGCCGCTCTTCCCATTCCTTGAGGCTGATGTCCGCTGGCAAAACCCCGGGAGAGTACCCGGTCAATGCAAGTTGACGAGCGTCTTCCCGTCCAACACGGTGCATGAAGTAACACACCAGAGCGGGCAGACCAAGGACGATGAAAACCGGCCAGAGCGTAACGCCTTCGGTGACCCGCCCGCTTTCTTGAGCCCAAGGGGTAGCGATGAACTGAGCCCAGTGGCCGACTCCCAGCACCACGGCGCCACCTGCAAAGGCCAGCAAGCCACGGCTCATCGAAGGCCATGCACGAGTCACGAGCAGAACGGCGAACATCATGGCCATGGCGAGCACCAACCCAATGCGCCCCCAAGTAAACGACACGTCGGGATGGTGAAGGTAGGCCGGCTGGTACAAAAACCACCATTGGGCGAACAATGCCAATCCCAGAACACCGGTCAGGAGGGTGCGCTGAGCTTCTTCGGCTCGGTCGCTGCTTTGTCCGTCAAACCGACGCCCTGCAAGGTGGGACAGAACGGCAACGGCGACCAGCCATGAAGCCAAATGAAGGTGGATGATCGGCGAGATGAACAGCACATCGTGAGTCGATGAAAAGAAATCGGCGTCCTCAAGGACCCTCATCACGGGTGCAAGGCAAACCCAGGCGACTAAGGCCAGCGTCATCCGACCATCGGCGGGCAGGTCCCATCGGCGAAACAGTGCTTGAAACAACACCACGCATCCAAGCATGCTGACGGTGTATATGGCGGTATTTTGCGGCGTGTACCCCGCATCACCTGCTACACCTGCATCCTTCACCACCGGGTCCCAGATGATGGGCTGGAGGGTGTCAACCCAGACCGTGTCGAAGGCGAGGACCAACCCCGCGAGCACGACGACAACAAGCCCGAGGGCCATCCAAACGAGCACTTTTTCAACAGTCGAAAAAGCATGGTCGGGCAACGGCGAGGGGTACGCATGGTCGGCGGATGGGTCCTTGAAGTCCATGCTGCTTCCCTCGGGGCATCCCACAGGAGGAGGTCCCCCCCTATCGGCGTTGCGTGCCTCACTCTTCTTCTTGATTCAAGCGAGCAATGAGGTCAGCCTTCTTGCCACCAACGGGCAGACCAGCCGCTTTGCAACGCTCCTTGAGCTCCGCCACAGAGAGCGAGGAAAGGTCCTCGTGGTCGTGGTCGTGGTCATGGTCGTGGTCATGGTCGTGGTCATGGTCGTGGTCATGGTCGTGGTCATCCAAACCGAAACCGCGAGGCTCGTGCACTTCGATGAAGGAGACCTTGCCGCATTCCACCGCATCTCGGATGATGGTGACCAACCGGAATTTCATCATGGCAGCGTTGGTGTCGAACAGCATGGTCTGCGGGATGGTGATATTGAGATCGTCGCCGTCAAAAGACACCCCAAAGTCACTGTGGCCGGTGTTGGATTCCAACAAAGCCATGACTTGGTCTTCCTTGCCTTCGACGACCTTGACGACCTTGAACGAATACTTCAGGGTCTTACCGGCCATCGGGTGGTTGTAATCGATACGTGCACGGCCAGCAGCGAGATAGGACAGGTAGCCTTGGCGCCCGCCAATGTTGACCGGTGCGCCGATGTACAGCGAGTTGGGGTCCTTCACCGAGCGAATCAGTTTGTCGATGCTGATGGTTTCAATTTGAGTCGGGTCCTTTTCGCCGTATGCTTCAGCTGGCTCAATGCTGACCTCGATTTCCTTGTTGGCCTTGGCGTCGCCAAGAGCGGCCTCAAAGCCTGGAATCAGGTTACCAGCGCCGACTACACAGACCATGGGTGTGTACGAACGGCCTTCACTGTGCATCTCGTGTTCCTTGGCGACAGCCTCCCGGGTGGTTTCAATCAATTCGCCGGTCTCGCCGTTGTACAACTCATAATCAACGTGGACAATTGTTCCTTCTTCCATAGCTTAGCCTCCAAGGGAATGATTCGGCGACCAGCCCCCCCTTCATAAGTGAATTGGCGGGTGTTATTCTTCCTCAGCCTTCACAGACGAATCGGACGGAGGTACAGACGAGAGTGAGCCGCCAGCGACCACGACCCAAGCCATCCCCACCATCATCGTGACCCAGCCGAACCAAACAAGGTGGGAATGAGGCAGGTCGTACACGGTGACACGAACCAGTTGAACACCGTCAAGTCCTTCGCTTTGCGCAGTGGCCATCAGGGCACCTGCTTGACTGCCGTCAAAGATGAAGACAATATCGCCGGTCAGGCGGGTCAACGTATCGACCTCTGAACGAGGAACACCTTGCCTGTCAAAGCGAAGCGTTCCCGGCATCACCTCACCGATGAGGCCGCCCACTTCGTTTCCGTCCATCTCGTAGACGTTGATGCAGACACCGACAAAACCGTCGCCCACCTCCAATCCTTCGCTCTCCAAAACAATGGATTGGAACTCAAGACCGAGACCTTCGTGCACGATCACTTCGTCCTTGACCAAGGAAACGCGATGACTCGCATCGCCTCGATCGACCAAAACGGTGGTGGAGAGGTGCCCGAGCAGCAGCAACAACAGGCCGAGGTGAACCACATGCGCGCCCAGCGGAATCCGTCGCCATGCCGTCGCTGAAGCGCGCTGACCTTGCCGCACCACTTCTCGAGCCATGGGCGCCACGGCCAGCAGCGTCACGGGCAGTGACAACCAGACGATGTGGCCTCGAGTTAAGTTCGCGGAGACTGAAGACCCTGCATCCATGCCGAAGGCGGTGGGAAAAAGGACCATCCCCCCGACGCTGATGATAGCGACCGCTCCCAAGAATCCGAGGGTATGTCGAGGGTCATCGTTGCGACGGGTGTACACAAAGAAGGAAGCAGACAGGCCGGCGAGAAAGGGAGCTCCGTAGAGTTCGTGGGCGTCAAAATGGACGGCGTCGATGCTGGAGACCAACAGCACCCACGTAAGCACGAGGTACAAACTCACCAACACCACGCTGCCCCACAGAGCGATGCGTTGTTGGTCGCGACGAAGGGTGATGGCCATCCCCGACCCTTCGCTTTGAGGAGCGAGGAGCCAAGGGGTGACGAATATCAGGAGCATCAGCCCTGCGACAGTGAGCGGCACCAGTTGAGACCACGCCAGGGAGAGCCCTAACATCACACCGGCAGCGGCCCAAGGCCACGCTTCGAGCGCGTCGGGCGCCCTGTACAGCGGAAGAAACAGCACCAGCAGCGCCACGGCCACCAGGACATCGCCTGTGAGGGCATAGACGACCACTGTAAAGATGGCATCCAGTGGAACAGGGGTGAGGTTTGCGTAGGACCACGGCATGTCGTTGTCGTCCCCAATCTCGCCAACCTCCACTGCGAGACGTTCACTCTCGCCCGCACGAGCCTCTTCCCTCAGTGCCAATGAAGACCGGCGCAGGGCGAGAAGAGGAATGACGGCGGCAAGCAGGAAGACCCACTGGGGAACACGGGCCCAAGACAGGGTTCCCTGCGAAAGCAAGAGGCCCCCCAGCAGCGCACTCCACACTGGCATAGACAACCAAACCGCATCACGGGGCGTCAACGGCGTTGAGGACATGTGCCGGCGCTGAACGACCAACCACGCCCCCACCAGAGTGAGCATCAGCACCACGTAGGTCATGACTTCAGTCGCTGCGGCATCGTTGCGAATCACCATCAGGCGGCCAAACACATCATCGGGGGGCGTCCCGCCGTCGGAGGTCACGAAGGTGTGAACCGAGGAAGCCCAAACGCCCCCTGCTCGAGTGACCGTTGTTGCAAAAATAGCGAACAGGGCGGTTGCAAGGGCCCCACCCACCCACACGGTTTCACTGACCTTTCCAGGTCTGGTTCGCAGATGGACCACCATCACGAGAGCCAACCACGGAAGGAAGGAGCCGGTTTCAACCGGGTCCCACGCCCAGTACCCGCCCCAGTCGAGGATGAGATAGGCCCACAATCCTCCAAGGCCGATGCCGAGGGTGGCCATGACCAAGCCGGGGCGTGCCACGCGCAGCAACCGCGAAGGCAACTGGTCGAGTTCTTCGGCGTACAGGGAAGCGAGGCCGGCAGCGGCGAGGTGCAAGCAGTAGGCATAGGTCAGGAAAATGAGGGGTGGATGAATGACCATCAAATCGGTTTGAAGCAGTGGATTCAAACCTGCGGTGGGGAAAAACGGAGGTGTGGCGCGGAAAGGGTCGAGGGAAAAAGCCACCAACAGCAAGGTGAGGCTAATACCGTGAACCAAACGCAGTCGGAGGGTGTGGGCGCGTCCCTCATCGGTTGCTTCGCCTTCAAGCGGTTGACGCCACCACCATGCCAGCAGAGCCATCCAGCCCAGCCACATCAACAATGGACCTTCACGAGCGGCCCATGTCGCCGCAAAACGGTACTTGAGCGGTAAAGCTTCACCGCCATAGGCCGCCACGTGCTGGTAGGAGGTATCGTTGATGATAAACAATCCAGCGAGGGCGAAAAACGGCAAGGCCATGAGGAAATGCAAAGCGAAGGAACCAGCAGTTGAACGCTCGTGTAGACGCGGTTGCCAGAGCAACAAGAGGGAGGCGAGAAGCGCCAACCACAGGGTGAGCCCCCACATGGTTCAACGGTGGGGGGCGTTGTTCAAGGACATTGTTCCAAGACCGCAAGAGGTGGGGGACTTACCAACCGAAGAATTTGGCCCGAGAATATCCGAAGGACAACAGCACAGAGATCACCCTCTTTGTGAGCAGGACCGGTTTTCGAACCATGATTTTGAGGCCAATGAAGGCTTTGTCCAACGGACTCATGTTCCCCAATTCGTCGGGCAGACACCGTGCCATCACGGACATTTCTTCGTCCGTGAGTTCGTACAGCGCCGTTTTTCCCTTGAGGATCTTGTTGTAAGGGGGAAAACGTTTCTTCCATGCTCGCTGGTATGCCATGAGTCGGTCTGCGCTGAGGTCGTTGTCAGACAGGGCCGCCGCTAACGTCTGCGCTGCTTCGCGCCCGGACCACAATGCCAGGTGCGTTCCCCCTTCAAACAACGGCGATGTGAACCCCGCGGCATCGCCCACCAGCATCACACCGTCACCCACCGTGGTGGAGCGAGGGCCGGAGATAGGAATCGTTCCACCAAATGGACGAATCTTAATGCCGTCAGCACGCCATGGGGGATTGACCGTGGGCTTGCCGGCGAGGTAGGTGTCTTCAATAAAGGATTCAAGGTATTTGATGGCGCCCTTTTTGTCGGTCGTGACCAAACCAACATTGGCTCGCCCACCCTCCTTGGGAATCATCCAAACATAGCCGTGTGGGGAATACTTTGGCCAGAGATAGAAGTCCAAATATCCGTCGTTGGGCACGTCCAACATCTCGTATTGAAAGCCCGCAATGACCTCGACCTCCCCGCCCATGTCAAGCAACTTGGACGCTGCTCCTGAGACCCCAGAGGCATCGATGACCGCTCGGCATTCGATGGGAAAATCATCGCCTCGCCCTTCTAATTTCCAATTGGAAAATTGATTTTCCGAATTGTAAATCCGCTCCATGCCTGTTACCCGATGGTGCAACCGAAGTTCCGCCCCTTTGGCCACCGCTTCATCGGCCAACCAGCGCTCAAACAAATGCTTCTCGAGCACGTACCCCTCTTCTGTGAGCAACTTCTCGGTGCCGTCGGGGAAGATCACGCGAATCCCTTTGACATCGAGAGCCTTCACGTGGTCCGGAAGTTCAAGACCAAGGTTTTGCACAGCAAGTTCCGAAAGGCACTCACCGCAGTGAACGGGTGTCCCGATTTCTGGGTCCGCCTCCAGCAGCAAGGTGGACAGGCCTGCACGAGCGGCATGGAGAGCGGCAGAACCGCCCCCCGGCCCTGCACCGATGACCACGACATCGTACACCACGACCGCCTCCGAGTCTTCGGTGGTCGGGGAAGCCCATGAAGACAACGGTGAAGGAGATTCACGCCCTGTAGCGGGATACGGAGGTTCAAAGGCAAGAAGCCACACGAAGGTCCGTGGCTTGGAAGACGCTGAAGCGCTGGATGGCCCATCTCGAGGCGCGAGAAGAATTGATTCGCATCGCTCGCCCGGTGGATGTCGAGTACGAAGCGGGCGCCATCGCCGACCTGTTGGTGAAGAACAACGGTCCAGCCGTGGTGTTTGAACAACCTCGGCTGCCCGACGGCACCATATCACCGATTCCCCTCGCCATGAACCTCTTTGGGTCCCATGACCGCACGCTGCGAGCCCTTGGCGCAGCTCACGAAACGGCCGTGGGCGACCGGATGGTAGCGATGATGAAGCCCGACATCGGGGCGATGGTCAAACGGCCATGGCTGGCGCTCCCACTGGCGCGTGATGCCTTTGCCATGCCGCCGAAAAAAAGGCGTAAGGGCGCCAGCCAGCGTCAGCGACTTCCGTTGGACTTGACTCGGCTACCTATACCCAAGACATGGCCGATGGACGGTGGCCCCTTCGTCACCTTGCCGTTGGTCGTGACCAAGAACCCGTCCACGGGTGAACACAATTTGGGAATGTACCGGGCCCAAGTCTTTGGTCCAACCGAAATCGGCCTTCACTGGCAAATTCACAAGCACGCTGCCGACCACGCTGCAGCCCTTGGCCCCGACGCTCGCATGCCGGTGGCGATTTGCATGGGCGGGCCGCCCGAACTTATTTTCTCGGCCATTGCGCCGCTTCCCGACAACCTCTCGGAATACCAATTCGCTGGCATCCTCGGGCGTTCTTCGTTGCCCATCACCAAAGCCCTGACCCAGGACCTGATGGTGCCCGCTGAGGCCGATATCGTCATCGAGGGCTACTGCATTCCGGGCGAGACCAGAACCGAAGGGCCGTTTGGTGACCATTTCGGCTTCTATTCATTGACCGGACAGTACCCCGTGCTTCACGTCACGGCCATCACCACGCGCAAGGATGCGGTGCTTCCTGCAACCATTGTGGGCCTGCCCCCGATGGAAGACGGGTATCTGGGCGAAGCGATAGGCCGGCAATTCTCGCCGGTGCTCCGATTCCAACACCGGGATGTTCGCTCCGTTCATTTGCCACTGGAAACCGGCTTTCACAATTTGGCGATTGTCGCCTCGAAGCAACGTTACCCCCGACAGGCCCGAAAAACGGGACTGGGGCTGCTGGGTGCAGGACAGATGATGTTCCTGAAGATCATGGCCGTGGTGGACGAAGACACCGACCCCAAGGACCTCGAGGCTTTCTTGGACGCTCTCAACGATAAGGTCCACATCCCGACCGACATCGTGGTGCTGGAGGGCATGGTAGCGGATTCGCTTGAAGCAGCGAGCCCGTATGAAAACGTGCATTCCAAACTGCTCATCGACGCTACGACCTTGGCAGGTGCCGACCCACGAAGCGCCAACCGTCCCCTGGAGGGCTCGTTCAGTGTTGAAGTCCCTGCTTGGAGGCAAGGGCTGGAGACGCCGCCCTCCTTTGACGGGCTTGATGACGTTCTGGGCCTCAACGACGTCGTCCAAGCACGCTTGCTGCGTGGCAGCATGCTCGTGGTCACCACTCACATCGAAGGAACCCCCCGACCGACCACGGGCAGCGATACGAGCGATGATGAAGCCGAAGCGGCAAGAAGGGCCAAAATAAAACAATTGAGAGATTCAATTTGGCAATTGAAAAATGCAGAAAACCTCCGGTGGTTGTTCATCACCAACGACGACCTCGACTTGCACGGGCCCAAAGCGCAACGACGCCTGCTCTGGCAGCTGCCTTCTCGCTTTGACGTGGGACGGGGCCTCACCTTTGACGACCAGCGGGAACGCCTGTGCTGGGACGCCACGACTCCCATTCCATCCACAACCTACGGCGTGCGTCGTTGGCCTGCCGTGACCCTTCACAACGAGGAAACGCTCGCCAAAGTCGCTGCCCATCCCGAACTGCAAAAATACACTTGGCCGCCCCATCTCTCGTTTGGGGGACCGAATTGATGGACATCAAACAGGTGCTCTCCTTCGTCAAGGTGGAGCACACGCTGTTTTCCCTTCCCTTTGTCCTCATGGGCTATTTCATCGCACTCGAACAGTTTGGTTTCGCCCTCAGCCTCGACCTCCTCTGGATTTTACTGGCAGCGGTCGGAGCACGTGGACTCGCCATGGCGCTCAATCGGATCATCGATGCGGACATTGACGCCGCCAACCCGCGCACCCAAAACCGCCACTTGGCATCGGGATCAATGACCATGAAGACCGCATGGGGCTTGGCTGCAGCCTTTCTCGCCCTTCTCCTCATCAGTGCTGGCCGCCTGAACCGCGTGGCGTTGATGATGGCGTGGTTGCCAGTGCTGGCCTTCGTCATCTACCCGTTCATGAAGCGATTCACATGGTTGTGCCATTTCTGGTTGGGTCTTTGCTTGGGACTTGCCCCGGCAGGTGCTTGGGTCGCCGTCGCAGCCGACGTGCATGGATGGGGTGCCATCACCGGCCAATTGAGCAACGCTACCGAATTCCTGTGGGCTCCCGTCATCCTCCCCCTCTCGTTGGGAGTCGCCCTGTGGATTGCTGCCTTCGACATCAATTACGCTCGCATGGACGTGGAAAGCGACCGAGAGCAAGGCATCCATTCCTTCCCGTCCCGATTTGGCGGTCCGATGACCACACGGGCCTCTGTGACCCTCTCGCTGGCCTGGATGGTGTGTTTTCTCATCGCCAACCCCGAAGAAGGAGGGATTTGGTTCATCGGCGCCGTCTGTGGCATGGCGCTGGCCAACATCGTTGTCGTCCTGCAAATGGAGCGACTGCGCGATTTCCAGTCCTCGCTGTTCCGGGTGTCCATGCTAACGGGCTGGGCTTTGTTGCTGCCGGTGGTAGTGCTTGCGTTGTAGATCCAAACGCGAGAATCTTCGCTGCGAATCACAGGGTAGCGAACAAACAGACCCACGCAAAGCCCTTCCAACGACTTCTTCCTGTTGGATGGGGTTTCGGACAGCCCCTTCGAACGAATCAGGATTTATCCGTAGGTAGTTTCAGTATGAAAAGGAAAGGTTTTATTGTGAGTCCAGAAATTTACTGATATGAGGCAAAAACTCATTTTGATCCTCTCGATTTTTTTGTTTTCTCCACTATCGGGGTGCGTTGAGCCCGGGGAAAAGGAAGAAGAAGTAAATAACAAAATTTGGATACAGTGGACGAATGTTGATGACTGTGATTTTTCAATTGTACTTGAGGCTACTGAAGGGCAGATGTACAATAAATGGGTGGATTACGCAGACCGAGTGACTTGGGAAGGTGCTAATGTCACAGGGCCATTTACATTTACTTTAACCAATCTTGAATCCTATGCTGAATGCTACACAATCCAACGTCTCTATGTATATGGGGAGGAAGTTGAGGAATGGATTATGTTGCAACCAAAAGAACAGACAATCCTTACAATAAATTAAAACACCAACGTAGGTGTTAGATTGGTCGCAAGGGCCCCCCATGCATCATGGATGCTTGCAAGGGTACGGCCTAATGACCCGTCGAATCAGAGGGTCCCGGGACCACCGGGCACAAGTGCGGGCAACGGGCGAAGCTCGCCGTACAGAGCAGGACCGGTCAGGAGCGTGCCAGCAATGCCCAATTCCCCGTTGGTGTTGTGAGCCAGAGCAATCCACGGCCGTCCCTCGTCGTCAATTTCCACGTCGATGAAATCACCAAATCCACCGCAACGAACGTTGCCACAGTCGTCGGTGGTGTCCAACGGGTCGCCCGGGTCGTTCACCGCTACGGTGGTGATGAGTGGGCGGTCGGCAAAGGCATCGGTCATGATGGACATGTAACCGGACCATCCGCCGTTATCGTCGCCCTCGCCAATGTAACCAACGACCACACGGCCTTCTTCACCGGCGAAAATGGTGGGGAAACCGGTCTCGTTGACCCCCGGTGGGGCCATCATCATCGGCTCGGACCAGGTATCGCCCTGATCGCGGGAATACGCCATCCAGGGCATTTGGTCAACGCTGATCCACGAAGCAAACAGATTGCCTGCTTCGTCGGTGGCGACCGCCACCTCGTGGCTGTGCCAGCCTTGTTGCATGGGAACGTCGGTGGTGATGGTGTGTTCGGTCCATGAAAAACCACCGTCGACGCTGCGATACACGGCTGGTCCGTCGCAGGACGGGTTGCCTCGGTAGATGGCACCGTCGTTGGACCCCGCCAAATGGCCGTGAAGACCGGAGCACTGCGAGACCCCGAGGGGGTAGCCCGGGCGCTGAATGTCCCATGTGAGCCCCCCGTTGAAGGACCTTGAGCACTGAGGGCCCGCTGCTGAAGCGCCGGTGTTGATGCAGAAGACGAAGATCGTCTCGTAACTACCCAAATCGTCCACGTCGAGGGTCGAGGCGATGGATTGGTGGTCCTGAGGGCTGTAGTAGCCTTCGGCAGAGAACGGAATCGACCATGTGGCGCCATCGTCGTCAGAGAACTCAACGAACATCGCCGTCAGCGCGTGCATGTCGAACTTGATGATGCGGTCGGTCCACTTGTCGACGTAGATGTAAGGGTCGTTGGAGGAGGGGACCTGGCCAACGTTGGGGAACACCGGATTGAATGGCCCGTTGTTCGTCCATGTTGCGCCTTGGTCGTAGGACGAGTACACCATCGTGCCTTGGCCCGTTCCACCGTACGATGAGAAGTGAATGCCTCCGGTGGACGTGACGCCGATGGTCGGCTCAAAGGTCGTGGCTCCAATGCCGTAATACGTTGCGGAAGCAGGGTAGGGCGTGGAGTTGCCCGTGAGGTTGTCAAAGCCGATGGACAGGTTAGAGGCGTTGACCGCTCCGGGGTAGTGGTACCATGTGGTGGAAGAAAAGAGACCGTCGAAGGGGGTGGCAACGGTGACGGTCGTGTCCTCCTCGGCCTCGCTCAAGCATCCGGCCAAGGATTGGAAGCAGAGCATCGTTAGGACGAGGAAAACGGCGACTCTCACGAAGGGGGGTGATGACCCCTCGTTGATGAAGACTCCTCTGGACCGATGAGCCGGCCACGCCACCGATAAGCGTACGCGCTTCGTTTCAAGCGTCGCTGTACCAGTTGCCGTAGAAATCCTCGGCGTTGTCCACCCGCACAAACAAGTCCAGTGACGACCACACGAGGCTGTTGAATCCGCTGGCCATGCCTGCTTGACCTCCCGCTTTGGCCGTCATGAACTCGAGGGTATCCGAGGGTGAATGCCATTCCTGCCAGAACGAAATATCGCCACCCGGGCTGAAGAAATTGAAGGTCGGGTAGCCGGCTGAGAAAAAGGAACAGTGGTCTGAAGCGCAGGATTCTGCGATTTGCCACGTGATCGGGTTGCCCTCGGTCGGCGTGTAGGCCAAATCGTCCTCAATGGTCGTGCCCACCCAATCCATCATTCGCTCCATGTTGGTTTGATTGGCCCCAGCGATGCTGATCTGCCAGTCGTACTTGGTCGGAGCAAACACTTCCCCACCGGGTCCGACGATGGGTTCGGTGAGAGGGGTGATGGGGTAGTTGAGTGACACCATATCGAAGTTCATGTACGCCTTCACCGAGACATTTTCGGGCAGGTGGGCGACGTAGGCGAGGGAGCCCAACAGGCCTTCCTCTTCGCAAGCCCACAAGCCTGCCACCACGGTATGGTCAAATTCCATTTGGGCCAAGGCCTGCGCCATTTCCAAGGAAACGGTTGAGCCGGAGGTGTCGTCGTTTGCCCCTTCGTTGGTGCCGCCGCTGGGCGGGGTGAAGGCGTAGGCGATGTCGAAATGCCCGCCAACGACGATGTATTCGTCGGGGTTGGTGCGTCCCCAATTGTAGCCAACCACATTGAGTTGAGCGGGGTCGTCATCGTATCGAGTGACCTCAACAAAATCAAAGCCCATGTCCCACATCTCAAGCGCCATCGCTTCTGCTGCTGCCTCGTACGCCGCACCGCCCTCGTGGATGGACGCTTCAGCGCACCATCGGTTGTTGTAAGAGGACGTCAGCATGTCAATGGTGTCGTAGGCGCGGCGTCCGTCGACCAGCATCAAATCTGGGCTGTCCTCCAAGGTCAGCGAGGTGTTCCACACCTGCTCACCGGCCGTCACCGTGAGTTCGAGGGTCTCCCGCTCTGAATCAAGCACCAACAAAGTGACATTGGACGCACTGGCGGGCAGCGTGAAGTTCACATCATCACGCAGGACGCCGTATTCGTCCATGAAGAAGGCTCCCGGCGAGCGAGAGACGGTCCACGGCACGGTACTTTCCATGTTCAGCGTGAAGTACTGCCCGCGCAACGCAGTCGTGGGTGTCGTTTCGTCGGGGGTCAGTTTGGGGACCACCTTCTCGACATCGCTTTCCCCGAAACAGCCCGATAAGGGCAATAGCAGCATAAGGACGGCAAAGAGCAGGGCTTGTGCGCGCTGCATGGTCAGCCCCACCCGCACGGTTCGAGAACGCCTTGCCCGCCCATGAACGGTTGCAGGACCTCAGGGACGGCCACGCGCCCGTCTTCGAGTTGGTACTGTTCCATGATGGCGACCAAGGCGCGGGAGGTGGCGACCGCTGTGGAATTGAGGGTGTGGACAATCGGTTGGTTGGGGTGACCCGGCTGACCGAACCGAATGGAGAGACGATTGGCCTGATAGTCAGTGCAGTTGGAACAGGACACAATTTCCTTGTATTGACCGGCACCGGGAATCCACGCTTCAAGGTCGTATTTCTTCGCCGCCACCGTCCCCATATCACCGGTGCAGATGTTGACCACCTCGTAGTGAATACCGAGACTGTCCCATAAATCGGTGCAGTTTTGCAACAATTCTTCGTGCAGGGCCCACGAATCTTCGGGGCGTGCAATGATGATTTGTTCGATCTTGGTGAACTGATGGACCCGCCAGATTCCCAAATCCGACTGGCCGTGACTGCCGACTTCGCGTCGGAAACACTGCGACACGCCGACCATGCGAACGGGCATCTCCTCCTCGGGGATGGTCTCGTCCATGTACATGGCCGTGAGGGGATGTTCAGAGGTTGCAATCATGTAGTACTTGTCGGGCTCAATACCGTACATGACTGTTTCAAAGTCCCCCAAATCCGTCACGCCCTCGTAGGCGGTGCGGTTCATCATCACAGGCGGTTGGACGAAGGTGTAGTTGCGTTGGCGGAGGAAATCGACAGCGTACTGTTGAAGGGCGAATTCCAAACGGGCGAGGTCCCCTTTGAGGAAAAAGAACCGGCTGCCGGCAATCTTCGCTGCCCGCTTGAGGTCTACCCATTTGTTCATCTCAATGAGTTCGTTGTGGGTTCGCGGGTCGAAGGCGAAGGTCGGCTTGGTGCCGTGCACGGCGTGAACGGTGTTGCCGGACTCGTCGGCTCCTTGGGGCACATCGTCGTGAAGAACATTGGGAATGGACATACGCAAGCGGTCGCGGACCTCCATCGCTTCGTTGGTCTGAGCCTCCATGGCCGAAATCCGCTCGCCCAAATCGGCGACCTGCGCCAAAATCGCTTGAGCTTGTGCTTGGTCGCCAGCCTTCTTAGCAGCGCCGATGCCTCGGGCGGCTTCGTTCTTTTCACGGCGCAACTGGTCGGTCGCATGAAGCAGGTTTCGCCATTCTTGGTCGAGTTCAATGACGCGCTCGATGGCGTCGTGTGGCAGACCGCGCTTCGTGTGGTCGGCGCGAATCACATCCGCATGGTCCCGAAACATCGTTATGTCAAGCACGTCATCACCAAGAGATATTGAAGAAGAGGATTTCGCTGCCCAGGAAAAACATGCCGCCCAGGAGGTAGCCGAGGATAGCGCCGCCATTGAGCAAGGGCAATCCAGCTTGTGCTTTGCCCCGTGCCACATAGGACATGAGGGCAACGTAGCCCGCCAAACCACCAAGAAGGGTCGTCATGGCCACGGCAAAGGCAGCGCTAGGGTCCAACCACTGCAAGGCGGACAACACCAGCATACCGGGGAAAATCACATCGCCCAGACCCATGAACATGGCTTCGCCGCTCTTGCGCTCCCGTTGCGTGCGCTTGACGGGAGCCTGCGAGGTTTCCTGATCGGCGGCATGGTCAGCCGAAGCCCGCTCGCGGTTTGTTTCCTCAATGAGCGAGTAATCGCTGTCCTGCGGAGCAACGAGCAAAATGGGCAATCGCAAACCGATCATCGTGTCGGCTAAATCAAGCATATGCTTCGACTTGTAGACCGCCCAGTAATCATAGATGGCGGCGAGCACCATGAAAAGAATGGCGAGGATGGGCACAAACGTGACACCCAACATCACGCACACGCCAGCACCGAGCAGCACACCCGTCAGGTTGACCACGTACCATTCACTGTGAACGACGAGCAAGATGAGCAGGACGACGGTCACGACCAAACCCACTACGGTGGGCCACAAGAGGAGTTGAAGCCCGTACAGCGGGAACATGCCGACCTCCAAGGCCCCGAATTGAAGCGCAACGCCGTCATCGCCCTCTGCGCTGAGAACCACCAAGTCCGCTTCGTCCCCGTCAACAGCGAAGAACACCGAAAGCGGTGCATCGGGGAGGTCAAAGGTGCCACGGTCCACCAGCGAAGTGGTGTAGAGCCAATGCGCTCGTTCGCTGTCGGCGATGAGGAGATCAGCATAGCCTGAGTCATCAAGGTCGGTGATTCGAACGGAGGCGACCGACGACACCAACCCCTCCAGTTGCATACGCTCTTGTACGGTGAAGGCCGACTCGTTGTCCACCTCACCGTCCCATTCCCAAGCCGTGATGGTGCCGTTGGATTCGCCTACCATCACCATCGTGATCGCTTCGCCCTTGGCCTGGGCTTCAGTGAAGTTGTCCTCCATGTAGGGGGACCATCCAACATCAACCGAGGTGAAGGTGCTTTCGTCTTGGGGCGCGTGTTTCAGGAGGAAGGTCGCATTTTGCGAGCCCATCGCCCCCATCTCCAACGATGGAGCGACTGTTTCCATCAGCACGCTACCAGCTTGACTTGCCGTCACGAGAACGAGGTGGTCATCGCTGAGAAGTTCACTGTGCACGATCCCGTACCTCACGCCATAGCCGTGCAGGTTCCACTCCGCCACTTGAATGAAGGCCGTGGGGTCCTCATCAAACGTGGCAAACCGAATCATTTCGTCAAAGGGATTCACCAAGTACATGCTGTCGAGCGTGGAAATCGCCAACGTGCAACCTCCAAACATGTTCTCGAGAGGTTCGGCTTCACCATCAATCCACTCGAAACACGGATAACTCTCCAGCAATTCACCGGTGGAAGCATCCACCGTCCATGCGTATGCACCGGAGGCGAATGTCAGGTGACCGAGTCCTTGTGTCATTGAGACGGTGCTCTCGGAGTCCGCCACCGAGTGGTTGTGCGTCATCGTCCAAATCGGTTCGGCGTACCCGTTGGAGGCGTCCCATGCCGAGATATCAACGGTTGAGTTGAAAATTTCAGCACTCACATTTGCCACGATGAAGCCATGGTCGCCCCATGTACCCAACACATCGCCGTCGATGGATTTGGTGGATTGGACAACAAAGGGGTCCGGTTCAAAATCCAACACCGCCATGTGGGCCAGCGGGACTGTTGCATAGAGCAAGGCCAAGGCCAAAACGGCATACATACCGTATTTGATGATGAATTCCTTCCCCCATTTGGCGAGGAAAATAATGAGGGCGGTGAAGGCAAAAATAGCGATCAGTTCAATCGCCACGTAACGAACTTGTGTCGCTCCAGACGCCCCAAAGGCATGCAATTCGCCCACGTCGTAGTAGGGGCGAATGTAGATGGCGAGGGCGATGGTCGCCACAAACATGCCTGCCATGCCTGCCATACCACGCCATTGGTCGGCCATCAGTGATGCCAAGCCGTCCTCCTGACGCAACTCGTCCTCGACCTCAGCGAAGCGTTGGGACGCACGGCGCCTCCCACCTTTCGCTGCCCCATCGCTCATGGTTGTGCGAAACCTCTCTTCCATATCAGCGTCGCGTTTAGAGGGAAGGCCAACGGCCATGCAAGAGCCTATGTGCAGTTGCTGCCACGCGATGGATATGGCCAACCACAAGACCCTTCGGTCCTGGTTGGAAGCCACCAAGGCCAAAGGGATGGCGTTGGGGCTGACCAATACGCACGCAGCCCTGCAAGCGCTTGAACTGCCTGCGCCAACCTACGAAACGGTTCATGTCGCTGGTAGCAACGGAAAAGGGACCCTATGTGCTACCCTCAGCGCCGCGTTGACCCTCCAGGGTATCCCCAACCTGTGCTTCACCTCACCCCATTTGGTTCGCGTGGAAGAGCGGATTCGTTTCATGGGCCGTCCGGTCAGCCCAGAGACGTTCGACGATGCCCTCGCTCGTGTCCATACGATGACCGAAACGACCGGAACGGTCCTCACTTTTTTCGAAACAACGTTTCTGGTCGCCATGACGCTTGCAGGGGCGATGAACGTCGAGGTGCTCATCCTCGAAACTGGGTTGGGAGGTCGCCTTGATGCGACCCGAGTCGCCCCGGCCACGGTCACAGCCTTGACCTCCATCAGCCTCGAGCACACAGAGGTGTTGGGAACCACGCTCCAAGCCATCGCTGCTGAAAAGGCCGCTATCGCCCGCCCGGGAAGCCCGATGGTGGCTCAAGGCGGCCATACTGAGAATGTTCGTTCTGTGATCACCCGCGCATGCCAGCAAGCAGGGATGCCGGAACTTGGCGAGCCCAAGCAGCCCGCTGCCTTGACGTGGTACGATGCTGATAGCGGCGCGACATACATGGAACAAAGCCGTGGTCTTGCCCGGTGTGTATGGCTCCATTTGAAGGCAAGCAAGCAGTTCTCTTTTCCCGAATTCAGCGACCTGCATTGGCCCGGACGCATGCACCGCGTTGCCAGCCGCTCCCGACCGAGCGTCGTTTTTCTGCTCGATGGGGCACACAACCCAAGCGGGATGGAACAATCCTGCCGAGAGTTGCCTTCAGTCCTCGCCCAACACAATGGACCGTGGACGCTCCTACTGGGCAGCACGCCTCAGATGGACATGGAGGCCATGCTCGCTCCCCTGGCCGGCCTCTGCCGAGGGAACCCCCCCAAATCCACCGTCATCACCGTACCCCAAGGCGGCCGATACCCCGGGCTGGAAACCGGCGAACTCGCTGCCGCATGGATGAGAGCGGGTATGAATGAACCACATTGCATTGAACAACCATTTGACGCTATCACTGAACTGCAGCAAACGGTCGAAGACGGGACGCTGGTGCTGTCCATCGGCTCTCTGTACATGCAAGGCAACGTGCTCGAGGCCTTGGGTGCCGTGGATGATGAAGCCCTCGCTGTGACAGCGAAGCAATCAAACGAAGGTGACCACTCATCGGAGCAGGTGAGGGCATGAAGGACAAGCATTTGGCCATCCGCATCCAACAATGCCTGGCCCTAGCCCAAGCCTCCAACTGCCCCCGACGAAAATTCGGCGCCCTGCTGGTGGACCCTCAGCGCAACGTGGTGCTCATGGACGGCTACAACGGCGGTCCGCGAGGCGGCGGGCGCTTGTGCGGTGGTGAAGAATGCCTTCGTGACACCATGGAGGTCGCCTCAGGAACGCGGGTGGAAATCGGCTGCCACCACGCCGAAATGAACTTGATCTGCAACGCTGCAGCCAACGGTGTCCCTACCAACAACGCCTGGCTCATCGTCACCGGCGAGCCCTGCATGATGTGTGCCAAACTCATTCACCACGCTGGAATTGAATGCGTGGTCATCGTTGACGGCGGCTTCATGGGCGAAAACGGGGTGGGTTACCTCGAACAGCACGGTGTGGCCATCCAGAGAACCGATGGACCGCAAGACCCTCGCGCCACCTCCTGATGCTCTTCGAAAGCAAGGGAAACGCCGCATACACCGATGGGGCCCAGCGAATGCGTGAAATAAAGGGAGGATGCGCCTCGGGGCGAGCAACCATGAACACCGGAGAGAAGGCCATCAAAGGTTCCACTCAAACCACGCAGGAGGGGCTTAACCAAATCCTGCTCGGCCGAAATGTTGACCGTATCATTGGCTACATCAACATGAAAATGTCCACTGCAGTGGCCGTGAATGCTGAATTGTCGGCCATTCGGACCCAAGTTCTCCAGATGGGTTGGTTCCTGACCGTTGCCCTTGTCCTGGGAACGGGAGGCTTGGACTCGTTCTTCGAATGGAGTCAAACAGCCCTCGTCGTTTCCGTGAGCGTGACCATTCTCGTCGCTGCCTTCGCCATGTGGTCCATTCGAACCCTGACGGTCTACACCGACATCGTGATGGAAGAGCACCAGCGCATGGAGACACTGTATTGTCACATCGTGTGGAACGGTTTTGCCGATACTGCCGCCATCGCGAAGCGAGTGGACAGCATCGAGGCAGACGCTCGGGCGAAGGTGGACGAAATGAACAAGAAACACCGTCTGTTAACGGGTACCATCCTTCACTCCATGATTCACTTTGAGCGAGACCACGACATCTTCGGTGAACTTGACCATGCCTGACCGGACGGAGCGTTTGAGCTGTGAACATCACGGTGTGTAATTGATGAACATGAAAATGCCAAACAGGAATACGAACACCGGCACCACCAAGATTTCGAAGACAGAACGATGGTCCGCGATGAGGTCCAATTCAGTCCCGTAGTGAACCACCGACTTGGCCGAGGAAGTCGTGCTGGGCACCACGGTGACCAACGATTGCCCGAGGTTGGAATCGGCACCCCATTGTTCGCGATGCTCCTGCGTTCGAGAAATGCATTCACCCAGAATGTACACAGGGTCGCCCACACCAAGAGCCGTCAAATCCCAGCGCAAATCCCCATTCTGCCAGGTGTCCAAGGTGGGACCTAACGTGACCGTGCCGTTCTTCTCCCACATGGAGGGGTCGATCATCATCCCTCCCGAACCGTCGTGAAGCATGAACGGCACCCCACCGCTCTTCGATTCTTTGAGGACCCAACTGCATTGTTCGTCGCCGTCGCTGTCTCGCGTACATTCGTATCGGTAGCGTTTCCATTCCCACCACACCAACCCGCGTTGAACTCGCCCGCCCACTTGCAACTCGGGCGTCCCTGCAATGGATGGACGCACTTGACCCACCAGTTCAACCTCCCCAAGGGCAGCCGAACGAACGGGTGAGGTGGGCAAATCCTCAATGTGCCGAATCTGTTTGAATTGCTTCCAGGCGCCCGCAAACCACAACAGGTTCACGACGGTGACTCCCCCAGTGAGCGCCCATCCCAATGAAGTATGAAAAAACGAACCGTCCCGAGCCCGCAGATCGGCCGCCAACCAAATGAAACTGGTCGCAAAGATGAACGCTCCAATGCTGTACGGTGTGATGGTCGCAGAGCGTGGCGTGCCCAGCCTCGTAGGATGTTCCGGCATCAGTTGCCCGTCCTCATTTCCTGCGTACGGGTTGGTGGTTTCTTGCGGCAGCGTTGGTGCCCCGAACAACCAATCCTCTTCCACCGAACGGGAGGGATGGTCAGGGGCCTCAAGCCTTTGAAAACGAACACCGAAATGATGGAACAATCGGCCGCCGTATCCCAGGATGCCGGGGGCCGATGTCTCGTTTTTTGCCTTGGTTCGGTTCTGTTCACGAAGACGACGCAAATCATGCCTCAACGACGGTTCACAGCAACGCATGAACATCAGACCGGCAAGACCAGCCACCGCTAAGCCAATTCGGCCTCTATCCTCGCGCTGGGTGACCTCGGGGAGTATGCCACTGACATCGGGGTGAGACGTCTCGGTCACGGACAACAACTGGTACCGGACCGGGTTCTCCTCAACCAAGACGAAGGCTGTGAACCAATGGTTGTCAGGATGGTCCTCGCCGTACCCCTCAATGGTACGTGACCAATCGCTATCGCAACCGGGATTGATGAAATCCCCTTCCGGATAGAGTGAACCTGCAAGGGAAAAGGCCGTGGAAATTTCAACATCGTTCCGATCAACCATGACCAACGGACTTGCGTCAGCCATGAACGATGAATATTCCCAACTTCCACCTTCGTCCCTCTCGACCCATTTGCACCTGTCTGTGCCGATGATGCCTTGCTCGAGTTGAAGCGGGAGGATGATGAACGCCGCCTCTGAGGCGTATTCTTCAATGTTGTAGCCCGATTGAACCGCTTCAAAGGCGTAGGTATCCAACGAGGTGTCAAGCGAATCCACGCGCTGGGCTTCGTCCAGCCGTGGAATGTCTGGAATGCCAAGGCTGGTGATGAAGGCGAGCAGAGAGAAGACGATCATGCACACGGAGATTGTGTAACCGATGGCTTGAGCACGAGTGGGTTTTGGAATCTCAAACAATCCATGGTCAAGCGAGCGAACATCGTCCAAACGAGGGGCCACTGTTGGCCTTACGGTACCAACGAATATAACTCAACCTCTCACAATCGCCTCGTTTTGGCTCGTTGGTGATAAGGGGGCCACACCATGCTGGCTGTGTCGTGAGGAGTGAACTCAGCATGGTGCCTCCTTGAGGTTGGAGGTATCACGACGATCAACACGGGGACAAGGATTCGAACAGGCACGTATCATGATTCACCGAGAGGGATTTGAACCTGCATTGAACGAGGCCACGGGTACAAGCATGTTCATTGGTAATGCCGGGGGCAGGATTCGAACCTGCGAAGCAATATGCAGAGGAGCTTGAATCCACCCCCTTTGACCACTCGGGTACCCCGGCTTCGTGTTGAGCCGTGAGAACTGCTCTTCTTGACTATTCCTCTTGGTGGATTTCCAAAAAGACGAGCGGTTTGGGTGGAGGGATGCGTGGAGTAACGATGCGCCGAATGCGTTCAAGGTGGTAGGCCTCCTCTCGCTCCTTGCGTTGCTGTCGAACGATGAACAAGATCATCCCCGCCAAAAACAAGGAAAGGAAGGAGAGGCTGAGGATGGCCATGCTGCTGCCCGCCTCATCGCTTTGGCGGGGCTGAATGTCCGCCAGCGGGACCGGGACCTGCGGGGTGTGATTGACGATTTGCACGTTCAAGCCCAATCGCCCTGCTTTCCAGGCTTCAATGTGCCAAACAACGTTGACCCATTCACCGGTGTTGAGGGAATGGGTGGCGCTGTCAAGGAATTGGCCCTCGCCGTCCGTCAACACCACCGTCATCGAACCTCCGATCTGTCCCTGATTGACCACGCGTGCATAGACCGTCACGTTGTCCCCCACCATGGGACGGTACGGCGTGGCAGACAGGTCGGTGAAGGCGGGCTCAAACGCAATCCAGGTGATGGGTACGTTGATGGGTGAGCCCTGACTTCCATATCCCGTCAACGCCCGGCCCGAGCGGTCATCGGTATCAAACCAGACCAGCAAAAAATCACCGCGTTGCAATGTCGTACCGACGGGTGAGAAATCGACCAGCCCGCTGTACAAGGTGTAGTCGTTGAGATGGCCCGATACCCCAAGGACATCCACCCGCTCAGTGCTCGCCAGCGGTTGACCCAGCCGATACATCACGGAATGCATACTCAGGCCGTCAGGAGGCATATCGGTGTCATCAACCACGCTGACCGTGAGGTTCAACGAGAGTTGATCGGACTTCAACCGGTCAAACGTTCCCGGACTTAAGACCAATTTTGGGGCGATGTCGTCAACCACGATTTGATAGGACAACGGGAGCAAACCGTAGGTTTCGTATCCGGTTGGAAACACACGAACATGCCCTCGGTCGTTGTACATGGTGTTCTCTGAAACGCTGAGATTGAACACCATGTGCCCCGTTGTCGTGAGGTCGAAGTTTCCGCTTGACTCACGCTCGCCGTCATCCAAGACCCACGTAAACGAACCGTTGTCGGGCAGATGTTCTGCTAAAACGGTCGTGTTGGCATGGTAGAGGCCGATATCGTGCATGACAATGTCGTTGCGGTGGAACCAACGCGTGGTTTGGTTGAACTGGCCCTCGGGCAATGTGAGGTCGGTGATGGAACGCCACCGCATGGATAAGGCCGTCCCAGGTTGCCACGATAGGCCCGTCAAGGTATCCAAGCCCAAGCCGAGGTCCTGCCCTTCATCGAACACGACGATGGAGGGAGTGGCGAACGACGTGCTCAACGCCAGGCTGGCGTTCCAGTCCAACCTGAACCTCACCGTCAAGTCGTACGTGCTTGACAAGGGACGAAGGGCCACCTCCACCTCGGGTGCTTCAACAAAACACGCGGTGTCGTAGGTGATGTCTGCAAACCGAGGTTCGAAATGAATGAAACACGATTCGGGTTGTTGTTCACCCAACAATGCGAGTTGTATCACCTCCAACGATTCCAAACCGTTCGCATCGGAAAGTGAAAAACGTAGCCGGTGTTCATGGCCCGCCAGGAGTTGACCGTTCACGCGGTCAAGGCTGAGGTCTTCGATGTCGACCGTGGTATCGGCTCGTTGCTGAACCCGAAGCGTGGCCAAATCACCTTCTTCACCAAAATCCCCTCCGCCAATGAGTGGATTTCCTGCTAAATCTTGGCCTTGGAGGACGACGCTTATTTTACCCGTAAATGCATTGTTTGGGACGACGTTGTTGGTGGAAATCAACGGCAAATCCAACTCCATGGAGGTCACGCCCCGATTGACAGAAACGGTGGACATCTGGTACTCGGCCTCCTCCATGATGCCGTTGTTGTTGATGTCGTCCAGCCCTTCCAACCACGTCCACACGGCAAGCGTGTTGTCAAGCCCTTCAGCATCGCTGACTTGGAGGCGGAGGGGGACGGTGCGACCCACCATGACCACGTGTCCGTCAGCCAACACTTGACGACCCGAATCCAAGACCACCAAGGAATCAACGGTGGGCGATACGGTGTCGTACAGCAGCCGAGTCGGCGTCATCACCACCGTGCGGTCGTCGCTGGTGGACGCGTTGATGGCGGCGGGGCCGCGACGGGAAAGGCTGGGTCGAATCTCCAACCATGTGTTGCTCAAAATGTTCTCTTCCATCAGGGGGGTGCGGACAGTGATGCTGAACCGGCCGTCCAGACCGACCTCGCCGCTCCATTGCATCGACCAGTTGATGGCCTCGCCCGCCCATTCATCCGGACCGCCAGACAGGTTCTTTGGCGGAACGGCTCGAACGGTGACAGTCGCTTCTGCCTCACCCGCTTTGACCCATTCGTTGGCCACGCCTTCGATGCGAACGCGACCCTGTGCTACGATGGAATGGTTCTGCCCCAGATGGTACGGCCAAAATGGATTGGACCATTCGTCCAAGCGTCGTTGACCCTCGTCCCACACATTGAAATCAACCACTTCCATATCGTTTTCAACCTCATTGAAGGGAGTTGGTGAAGCGTAAACTGTGGGTCCAACAGCCAGCCCCTCAGCATCGGTGGCTTGGGTGAGGACATGAAGATCGTCAACGTCGTCAAGTAGCCACGTGCTGGTGAACGCCCAGTTGACGACGCACCGGTTCATCTCGCAATTCACAGAGGCATTGGCGAGGTCAAAAGAGGCGAGGCCGGCTCCAGACAACTGTCGGAACCTCGGTGCATCAGGGAGTTGGTCGAGGCGTACATGAGCAAACGCATCGGAGAAGTACCTTGTTCGGCTCAAATGGAGGTCGACGGACGCAATATCGGGCGCATCGATGCTCGTATCGAGGGGGTCAAAACGCTCGTGCACAGTCGTCAGGGTGATGGTTTGACGCGGCAACCAACGTTCGTGCGCCGGTGGCTCCACCCGTTCTGTCATCAGAGGAAGGGTTTGCGCAGTGAGGCCAACCCGAACACCACCAGCCTCGGTCATCACGTGGAGAGGAATGGCGATAACCGCACGTACATCACCGTTGGCGGAGGCCGCTTTCGCATCATTGAGCACGCTGGCGTTGACCGCGACCTTGAGCCCGTTGAGCGCCCTTGCGTGGATGAAGTTCACCAGTTTCAAGTCGGCTGAACCATCCATTTCGAAGTCAAGCGTGCACCGGAACAAGCCATGCGATGCCGAGTACGCTGAGAGGAAGCTGGGTGAAGGGCAACCGACACTCGACATCAGCGCAAGGCGCTCGGACGGTGAGGCAAGAGGATGGGCGATGCCATCGAAAGTGAGTTCGGCGCCTTGCGTCGCATTGTCAACCAAGAGATTGAATTGCGCTCCCGCCCCCGAAGAGGGGTTGGATGTTGGAGCGACGGCGAGGTAGTGCACCGAAGCCGTGGTGTTGGTCAAGGTCAACCGGGGTGAACGAGAGGATGCATTCCACGCATTCATCGAACCATTGACGTCCACACCGCTGGGTTGGGTGTTGATACCAAACGTGTCGCTCATGCCTTGCGGGGGCCAGGAAAACACGGTGGCCTTGGTCAATCCAAGTTCCAGATGAGGTGAAAGGGTCGGCTTAACGCAATCACGTTCCATTTTTGCTCGTTCGAATGTTTCGCCACCGGTCGCTTGCAACACCACGGAATAGCCGTCGCGAATGGGTCCACCAAAGGTGTGGTTGAGGTAGGTCGTTTTCGGAGCGGCGACATGAGCAGAGGACTGCAAGAGGCTGCCTGCAACATTCCACGTGAGGTTGTCGCCGTACGTCGTTAAACGGTAGCCGTTGTGAGGGCATGAAGTCCATGCAGGCAAGGAAAGGCTGAACGCGGATTGAACGACCAAATCCCCGTCGTTGTCAACCGACGTGGCGTTCATCGCTTGAGCATCGGTGCGGACGTGGGAGGCATCGATGTATGTGGTGCGGCCCAAACTGAGGCTGTGAACGGTGGGCGTGACGTAGGTGTCGTTGGTGCTCATGTGGATGCGAAGGGTGACGGTCGGGTGTTCGAGCGGGTCGATCGCCAACAGGGCGGGCAACATCAATTGGGAGTGTCCAGCAATCACCTGCCCTTGGGCATCGAGCACATCGATACTCAAGGTTGTCCCATCGGGTTGTTCGTACCAACCATCCAGCCAGCCATACCCCAGCATCGGGTCGGGCGACAAGGATGGCGAATACCATGTTCCTTCGGTTTCGAACACGTCGATTTCAACCCCCGCGTCATCGATGTACCACCCATCGGCTTCGACATAGGTGTCGGAAAAAAAGGAAAATCGCGCTTTGAGGTCCTGCCCTGAAAGGTTGGAGAGGTCGTATGTTTTCAGTTCAAAAGGTCGATTTTTCCCTGTGTTGCATCCGTTGGGTTGGCTTGACCCGTCGATGATACCCTGTCCGTATAGAGGCGAATTGGTGTTGGCCGTGGAGACCTGATCGTGAAAACCAACCGTGTAAGGCAACCACCACCATGATTGCCCACCATCCGTTGAGATGGAGACACCGCCACCGTCCCAATTCGCTTCGCTGCACATCCATGAGCGGAAAGCAAGCCGGGCGGTGGCGTTGTTCGGGATGGTGTATTCTTGGGTGACCAAATGGGTGTAGATGTTGCTGGCGTACTTTGTCGTGAGGTTGACAGCAGCCCCATTGTCCCCCGAATGAAACTGACCGGGGCCCCAACCCGAAGTATTGCGCGTTTCACCGACATCCCACCCATCTGGCCAGGAACCTTCGATGAGCCAACCCGGTGGTGCTCTCACGGACGCCTCGAACGAATAGGTGGTGGATTCTGGACCGTTCATGCCAAAGTCGTCGGTCCAGTTCCATTCATTGATCGAGGAACTGGTTGGTAGCCACCCGCTTGGATGACCAACCGAACCGGTTGGAGGCGTGGTGAAATTGGCAAGAGGAATCGTCGCTTCTTGAGCGGTGCCGCGACGGTGTTTGAGCACGATATCATCGATCATGACCCCTTCCCATCCCGAAGAAGCAAAACCACCGAATCCGTTTCGGTAATCGGTCTGAACAAGGAATTCAAACAGGACCGAGGAGGCGTTCACGTGCGACGACAACCCGGTGGGCAAGGTGTAGCGAATCAATCGCCAACCAAGGGATTCATCCATGTAAAACGAGCCTTGGGAAGTGTACCCGTTGCCAGGCAAACCGGGAATACCCGACACCGATTGCCAGGTTGTGCCGTTGTCCACGCTCAGGGAGACGACCAGGTTGTCTGCAAACCCACCCTCCAAATCCCAATTGGCCCAGAATTCCAATTCAAGAGGGCCGCTGAAACCCGATACGTTTTCGAGCAGATACAGTGCTCCGCGGGCGTTGTTGGCGTAATCCCCTGAGCGATTCCCGTGAAACCACACACCCGGGTCGTCGCCGGCACTTACCACCGTCATGTTGTCGAGGAACCAGCCGTAGCGGAAACCCGGATCGGTGGATGTTTGGAAGCACCATCGAATCTGAATGCTCGACGTCGGGGCTGAAAGGAGGGCATCCAGCGAAAAGGTCGCGTGAAGCCATGCGTTGGATTGGCCCGACCAGACCGAACTGGGTGTACCCGTCAGCGAGGAGGTGTTGGTGTACCCTGCTTCGGGAGTGAGGGTGGCCCATGTTCCACCGAGAGGACGCCATTCAACCCATGCTGTATCGTTGTCCTGAAACGAAAGCCAATGGTCGACGTTGAGATCCCATTCACTCACAAAGGCAGGAACAGGGAGGTTTGGAGAAGCCATGCACCCCGACATGTTCAACTGAAGCCCGCCGTAACCCATGGTCGAAAGGACCCGTTGCCCGTGGGTGGCGTTGGATGGGACATCCCAAAGCGGCGTACCGTTAAGCGGGGTGACGACCCAAGCGCCGTGATGCGTGCCTTGGCCTTCCCAGTCGGGGAGTGTTTCCACAAGGGTTTCGAAATCCGTGATGGCACCCAACGTGGAGGAGGGGGCTAGACTCAACTGCCCTCCGTGACCCAAGCCATAGGTGCCGTTGTGAGCGCCTTGCCACCCGTAATTGCCATCGATGCCAAACCGAGACGTGGTCGGCTGGCTTGGTGTCCACATGGAAGAGATATCCAGTTCCCCGCCGGTGAAGGTCATGTTGGCAGGGATGGACAACGCCCCGTTGGCCGTGAGGTTGACGTTCGTAGCGTTGCCCACAGGGGTGTAGTATGTGGCGTTGCTCGGCGTCGGGGGCGTGGGGGAGAAGGGTGGAACAACGGGGGTCGCCAGATGAAGCAACATCAAAGCGCAGAGCGCCACGGCCCACGTCGTCACGCTGGTGTCGTGACGGAGGTGGCGTGAAGGTCCCAGCACGGCAGTTCACCTAATTTTGTGAGCAAGGGTCACCGATATGAAAGGATGTCATGGATGTTCCAGCCATGGTGATCCAACAGGTCGCGGGAAGAGGGTTCAAAATCCGTCACCCGTTCCCTGCGTTCATGACCACACTTCCCGATCTCAACGGGCCGCAAGCCCAAGAGATTGAGGAACAATTGTTCACGACGCATCGCCAACAACTGCAGCGCCACATGCCCATCCCTTTACCACGGCAAGATTTCTGGATCATGGTTCGCGCATTATTGTCACACCTGGACATGGAAATTCAAGCCATGGTGCGAAAAGGGTCCATTGACATGCGCTTGCAAAATTTGCAGCGCAGGCAGACCAACATTCGTCGCATCGCTTCCGAATTGGCGCGCAAACGCATGGTGGCGATGATGCAACACCTTGCCAGCCAATCGTTGCGCGGAGCGACCAACCCCACGTCAACCCAAGAGCTCCCTGCCTTGGACTGGCAGCGGCACGACCCCTCCGAGAAAGCGCTCTACCATGCACTCCAACTCAACCTCGACCGATTCAAGAAAGAAATCGACTGGCAGGGGATGCAGCAGGGTCTACTGGGCGAAGTGCAATCCAAAACCGTACTCCATGCTCCCGGGACCATGCAGTTGGATGCGTACCTCTCCGATGGCCAACTATCGCAACGGGCGCCGCCAGACTTGGCGTTTGAAGAAACGTTGGCACCGCTGCCCGACGACGACATGGATGAAGAGGATCGATTGTTAGCCGAAACGACATGGCTGGATGAAGAAGCGTACTTGCTGGCAGATATGGCCGATTCGCAACCCATCCCGGACCCACCTGCTCCGGCATCAGCCTCACCCTCCGGAGGGCGAAAACACGGAGCAGCGATGGAATTGGCGCCTTCAACCAAAGCGAGGAGCATCATCGAGGACACCCCTCCGCTTGAGCAAGCATCTTCGTCTAAGGAGGCAGAAAGCGGTGCTTCAGAGAACCAAACATCCGCGATTGAATCAAGGGAAGAAAGCACCGAACGCATACGAGTTCGTATTCTTGAGAGCCTTCCTGAGCCCATTCTTGACGAGCACGGTGAGGCGATGAGCCTCGAAGCGGGTGATATTCACTTCCTTGACGAAGCGACCGCGACATGGCTGGTCGAAGCTGGCGTAGCCGAGCGCGCTGACCTTTGAAACCGTGTCCGGTTCGTGACCGAGGACCGAATGAGCCGTCAGTTGATCGAACGCATGGAGACTTCAATGCTGACCGTGTCGGGAATGTCGATTTTAGCGACTGCACGGAGAGCACTCTCGTCCTTGCCGGACGTGATGTCCATCTCAAGCAAGCGCTTATGGATGCGAAGTTCCCAATGATCGTAGGTCTCGCTGCCTTCACCATCTGGTGCCTTTCGAACGGGGACGACCAAGCGTCGCGTTGGCAAGGGGATGGGGCCTCGAAGGGTGATACCGCCTGCATCGCAGATGGTTTTGATCTGGCCTGCGACGTTATCAATGTCCTGGTGGTTCTCACCGGTCAATTTGATGACGGTCACAGCAGCCATTCAACTCACTTCCTTGCATCAGTTGTGAGCGGGCTCACTTCTTCTCGATCTTCAGACAGACGCCGGCGGCGACGGTCTTGCCCATGTCACGGATGGCGAAGCGGGACAACTCAGGGAAGGTGTCCATCTGCTCGATGGCCATCGGCTTGGTGGGCTGGAAGCGGATCAGACAAGCGTCACCGGTCTTCAAGAAGGAGGGGTTGGCTTCCTTGCCAGCCTTGTTGGTCTTCTCCAAGAGTTCCATGAACTTCACAGCAACCTGAGCGGTGTGGGCGTGGAACACAGGGGTGTAACCAACGGAAACAGCCTTGGGGATGTCCATGAGCTGGATTTGACCAACGAAGGTCTCGTCGTGGCGGACAAAGGTGGGTTCGCTGTCGGTGTAACCGGCGACATCGCCACGGCGGATGTCGGTCGAGGCGAGACCACGGACGTTGAAACCGACGTTGTCGCCGGGTTCTGCCTTGGGCACCATGGTGTGGTGCATCTCAATGGACTTCACTTCACCGCCCTTCTTGGAGGGGTTGAAGACAACGTTCTTGCCGACTTGCAAGACACCGGTTTCGATTTTGCCAACAGGGACAGTTCCGATACCGGAGATCTTGTAGACATCCTGAATTGGCAAGCGAAGAGGCTTGTCAGAGGGCTTGTCTGGCATGGGCGTGGCGTTGATGGCCTCAAAGAGGGTGGGGCCGTTGTACCACGAGCACTTGTCGGACTTGTTGAACACGTTGTCGCCGTTGAGGGACGAGGCTGGAATCATGGGGACGTCGTCAGGCTTGAACCCTGCCATCTTCAAGAGGCTGGACACTTGGGAACAGGCTTCCTTGTATTTGTCCTCGCTCCAGTCAACACCGGAGATGTCCATCTTGTTCACGTGGACGATGAGGCCCTTGACACCCAACACCTTGGCCAGGAAAGCGTGTTCCTTGGTCTGGGCGTTGACGCCGTCGTTAGCTGCACAGAGCAGAACAGCGGTGTCGGCTTGAGAGGCACCGGTGATCATGTTCTTGACGAAGTCACGGTGACCTGGAGCATCGATGATAGTCCAGTAGTAATCAGGGGTGAAGAACTCCTTGTGAGCGACGTCGATGGTGATACCGCGCTCGCGCTCTTCCTTGAGTCCGTCCATGACGTAAGCAAGACCGAAACCGGCCTTACCAGACTCTGCAGCGAGTTTCTCGTTCTTTTCAATAACGTGAGACTCAATGTGACCGGAGTCGAGGAGGAGACGTCCAACGGTTGTGGACTTCCCGTGGTCAACGTGGCCGATAAACACGATATTGCGGTGTGGCTTGCTTCTGTCTTCCCATTGTGATGGCATGGTAATCGCTCCTTAGCAGTCGGTCCGACCATTATCCCCTATATGAAAAGCGCGATGCGCAAAAAGGGCCTCAATACCCCCGTCCAGCAGGCGAGGTTACTCAGCATCCAAAAGGTCACCGTGAGGACCTACACGGTACAGCCGCAACGTGCTGGTCGCCCCGCGCATCGCAAGAGGACTGCCGGAAATGGCAACAACACGATCACCTGGGCCAATTTCGCCCAGATGGATCAACTGCTCAACCGCTTGACGCATCGTCGTGGACCCGCGTTCGTGTTCCTTGGACAAAATCGCATTCACGCCCGGAAGCATGCATGTACGGCGCAGCGCACGCAGTCGGTCGCTCACAGCCGTCACAGGAATCGTGGGCCGATACCCGGCGACCAACCTCGGTGCGTTGCCGTGCTCGGTAGCAACGACGATACGAACAGCGCCGGATTCCTTCGCCAGCTCGACACCAGCATGGGCGACAGCGCGGGTGGAGCGGAACCGCGCCAGTGCGGTGGGGCGAATCTTGTGAAGGTCCAAGCCTTGCTCGGTGGCTCGTGCCACCCTAGCCATGGTTTGCACCGCTTCGAGAGGATAGCGGCCGGATGCTGTTTCCCCCGAGAGCATGACCCCGGTTGCCCCGCTGCGTATAGCGGTTGACACATCGCTGACCTCGGCTCGTGTCGGGCGGGGTTGCAGAGTCATGGAATCCAGCATCTGCGTGGCGACGATCACCGGCATCCCGCGTTCCATCGCCTTGTCGATGATGAGTTGCTGGACAACGGGGACATCCTCAAGCGGGATTTCCACGCCGAGGTCGCCACGTGCCACCATCACAGCATCTGCTTCGTCCATGATGGCATCCAGGTGCTCGAGAGCGGAGGGATGCTCGATTTTGGCCAGGACAGGGACATGCATCGACGCAGCCTTGATGGCTTCTTTGGCAGGACGAAGGTCGTCAGCCGTGCGAACATAACTTACAGCGATGTAATCAGCACCGTTTTCAAGCGCATGAGCGATAGCCCGCTCGTCCTTTGGACCGATAGCGGGCAGATCCACGGTCGTGCCGGGTACGTTCACACCCTTACGACTGCTTACCGGTCCGCCGTCCTCGACCGTGCAAACCACCACGCCACCGGGCTGACCGGTGGTACTCACCACAGAAAGGCGAATCAAGCCGTCGGCCAACAGAACCGGATCCCCCGGCTTGAGTTCGGCCGACAAACCCGCATACTCCACAGGAAAATCGAGACCGTCCTGGGCATCCATGAACGGCAGGCCGCAATGAAGGCGAACGGTTGTCCCTTTTGCGAGCATATGGACGGCATCAAACACCCCGAGCCGGAGTTTGGGTCCGGGCAAGTCCGCCAAAATGCATGTTGGACGACCCAATTCATCTTCGATGCTTCGAATTCGTTGGTACAACGATGTTTTGTCTTCGGGCTCCCCGTGGGAATAATTGAGGCGGCAGACATCAACGCCAGCCTCAAGGAGGGATTTCAGCGTCTCGGGGTCATCGCAGGAGGGACCAATCGTTGCTATGATGCGGGTCGTTCGCATATGAGTCGCCTCACTTGTAATACAACCGAATGACGAATCGGTCGATCACAAGGTCGTTGATTTTGTTGTTACGGATGCTCATCGTCCACTCACCGTCGCCGTACGTGCTGTCGGTGTCCGAAAACATGTAGCTTGACATCTTCAGATGAACACAGTCTTGAGCGTCATCGCAATCGCCCTCGTCCCGCGAATCAAGGGAAACATCGGTGGTGTTGTCGGCTTCGTCATCGTCTTCATTGAAGGCGAAGATATTCAACTCGGCGCGGCAATTGTTGGTGCCGGGAACTGACGTGCAATCGTCGTCTTGCTGGGGGTATTCGAGTTCCATCACGGCCTTGACGATCGTGTTGCCGCTGTCTTTGTCGTAGTGGATGAGGGTGTCAAAGGAAATCTCTCCAGGGTTGCCGCTGCTGTTTCCTCCGATTTCGAAGTCGTCCCAATACCCGGCATAACTCACGTAGACCTTGATGGTCTCGCTGTCGGTCATCTCCACGTCGTTGGTGACGGTCAAACCAATCTCGTACTCGCCAGGCGGGACGTTGTCCCACTGCACGGATTGACCGCGCAAATCGGCGTCGTTCTCGCTGTCACCGTCGTTATCGCTATCGTCGTCAAGGTCCAAATCCCATGCATACCCGTCGGTGGGAATATACTGCGAATTGCTACCAGCGGTTGAGGAGGAAGCGTCAAGCGTGATGGAGGTGGTTTCAGTGACATCCCGGTCCGTCATGGATTTGTCACGTGCGCAAATCCAAACGAGGATGTTGCGCTCTTCGTCGATCGATTCGTCCTCGCAGTCTTCGTCGTCAGCGTATTGGGTGATGGCGGCGGTGGGCGGTTCGGCTGTTTCAGCGTATACGGTCAACTCCCGGGTTTGTTCAGAGGTTGTGGTGCCGTCCGAGACCTCGAGACGAACGCTGTAGGTCTGAGCAGAATCAAAGGACCAGGTGGCCGTTCGTCCGGTTGCATCCACGTCAACGCTGCCTTCTGCGTCAAAATTCCAACGGTAGGTCAAGGACCCGTCACTCGGGGTTGAGGCGGAGGCGTCAAAAATGACGTCTTGGCCAACCTTGACGTTCTTGCTTGGCGACATGGAGAACACGGCTAAAACGTCCTTTCCGTCGTTGTCGCCACCGTCTTCAAAGATGCATCCAGCGAGCGATGAACACAGCATCAACGTGGCCATGACCAGCGACTGCACCAACCGTCCCATGCACAGAGGTGGTCGCCCAGCCATCAAAAGGCCTTCCGCCATCCGCCATCCTCAGAAATCAAACAGGGACGCCTGCTTGTTGCCGAGCAACAATTGCTGAGCGTTCCAACCGAAAGCCTCGGTGATCCGTCCGAGCGCCACGGCCAATCGTTCAGCATAGAATTGACCGTCATACTGAATGGATGCTTCCTGCTCTTCGGTGTCCAGCCAAGCGACCACATCCATCGGTTGCCGATTGGCATCGCTAACGAGGTACGAGACCTTCATCCCTGAGGTGAAGCCCAAACCGCGTTCGATGCGCTGGCGGGCGACTCTGACCTGGGCCATGCTGTTGGGGTTGCTGTAGTCCTTGGTGAAATCGACATCTTCCGCAGTCTTCACGGGTGTTCGGACGACACGCCCCTTGCAGGATTTGGCCAGAACCAATTCACGGGCGGGGACCCTGCCTTGGCGGACGGCGTCGACCTGACCCTTAGCAAACCGAACCAAGGCCTCGCCTTGGCCTGAAAGGGCGTAACGAAAAATCTCTTTCATGGAGGAGGTCAGATAGGTGAATGAATCCGTTCGCTGCGTTTCATACCCCCGAACCAGCATGTCGTCCTCGGGCCAAACCACTTGGCCGATGTACCGTTTCTTGGCCCCGTGACTGAAGAAGACGGACAGGCCCTTTTCAAATTCAAGGACGGCGGCGTCCTTCGAATACTTGACCGCAAGACCCTGACCAAAAGCAACCATGCTCGCTTTGGCCGCTTCGTACGCTGCGATTTCGCTTTGCGCTCGACCATCCCCCGCCTCGGCTTGAAGTCGGGTTTCGTCATCCACCTGTCGAGGGGCCTCTGGGTCAACGGGGCAGCTGACAAAGATGGAATCGGTATCGGAATAGACCACTCGGTGCCCTTCAGCCTCAACCGCTGCGATGATGCCTTTGATGTTCTGCCGAGCCCATGCGGTGATGGAAGAGCCTAAATCACGGTGCGTGAAACGGTAAAACCCACTGGCAAAAACGCCGTAAAACGAATTCATCAGGATTTTCACAGCATACTGCATTGAATCGTGGAAGGAGGCCGCTTCGCGGTCCACATCGGAGGTTGCGGTTTTCAACGCCAGCTTGTGGACATCACGCTGAGCCATCAAATCCTCCAACAAGGCGGGCACCATGCCTCGACGTTCTTCCTTGGTTCGGAACAACGCACCCGTGGGTGCCTTGTGGACAACGACCGACCCGTCCGGCTGCTCATGGGCGGCATCGATTCGCGTGGTGTAGCAAATATTGTGTCCGATCATGATAGAGGGGTACATGCTTTTGAAGTCCAAAACGGCGATCCAAGGATGCAATCCAGCCTCGACATCGTGTACGTAGCCGCCGGTGATTTGGCCCTCCTTGGCTTCTGCCGAGCCGGTGAGTGGAACGGCCACCCCTTCCCGGTCAGCAAGTCGGATGACCAAAGAATCGATGAGTTGGCTCGTGCTGCCGTTTGCTGCGGTTTCAAACGGTACCTTCGCAACGGCAGCAACCGCTTCCTTTCGGCGAACGGCTTGAATTTCATGCAGAATATCAAGCGGCAAAGCGGCGTCGCGAACGCAATACGCCATGACCTCGTCAGGTCGCGCAGCCCATTCTTCATCCATGTTGGAGGCATCAATATCCATTTTGTGTTTGGCTTCGTCATCGGGAAACAGCAAGGTGGCGACGAAGGAGAGCGTTTCACGACGGGGCTTGAGGGCTTGACGGGCTTGCCACCACGTGTCCATCACGACGCGCCCCGAGAGGTTCCACGCTCGATTGGATTGACGCTTGGGAATCAAGGCGTCTCGTTGACGCTTACACTCAACCTCAAGCGGGGGCGCTCGTCCCCAACCGAACAGGTCGATTTGGCTCGGGGCGCCTTGTCCTCGCTGCAGCAGCGTGCTGCGGTCGGCCAAACGAGGGAGGTCGAAATTGTCAATGTTGTAGCCCGTGATGATGTCGGGGTCGTGTTGCTGAACAACAGCGGTCATGCCTTGAAGAATGGAGGCTTCGTCCCCGCGCCACTCAAACGTGCTTCGCTCGCCTGAAGCCATGTCTTCGATGACGGCAGCGGCGCACAGGACGGTTTCATGCTCGATACTGGTCTCGAGGTCGAAGGAGAACACCTTGAAGGGAACCTGGAAGGGGTCGGTTGCTTCCAACGATTCAACGGTGCAACGCAACGTAACGTCAACCCCGTAGCGACCGCTTCCTCCCGCATTGATGACCGGGGAATGGAGCACCGGCCCCTCATCCTCTCGACGGTCGACGACCTCCCCCTCAAAGGCGACGTGCATACCGAGGTCAGCGTCCAACATCAGTCGGTTCACAAACGGAATGTCGCCGGAAAAAATCTGCCACGATTGGGCTTGGAGGGCCTTTCGAAGCGATGGCACGTGAAAGGGCTGCTCCACTTCGACGGACCAAACGGGACGCTCGCCCAGTTGAGTCCATTTGACCGTCGGACCTTCCACCTTCAGCACATGCTCCATGGCCCGAACATGGACCAGGCGGTCCTCGAGGAACACCGGAATGGGCTGTGTTGCATCCCACTTGCCGATGGGTGCGATTTCGAAGGTCGGGCGCAGCCCATGAACAAGCAAACAGACGGATTGGCCTGACTCCATGCGCCCAAACAATTCCACAACGGTTTGATGATCATCGCCTGAACCGTCGGGAGGGGTTAAGGAGCGGTAGCGGGCGCTGACGATGCCCATCCGTCCGTTCATCCCATCACCCCCGTGACGATGACGAAACCGCCCCATTAGAACCCATCTGCAACCTTGGATGCATCAATAGAGGCCGTCGCGCCGTTCATCGGTCGGAGGGACAAGGCTTGAAAGCCTCATCAAAATAGAATCGTTTGCCAGGGAGGGCTGTTGATGGATGATTCGTTTGATTGGGACAGCCTGACCTTTTCGTTAACACCCACCGACACGATGTACATCACCACCACCGAGGGCGACCAACCATGGATGCCCGGCACCCTCCAGCCCTACGGCAACATACCCATGTCCCCAGCGGCTGGTGTGCTGAATTACGGGCAAGGCCTGTTCGAAGGGATGAAGGCGTTTCGTACGAGCAAAGGGCGCATCGTGTTTTTCCGTCCAGAGGAAAATGCACGCCGAATGCAACGAGGAGCAGACCGATTGAAAATGCCCCCTGTTCCCGAATCTATTTTCGTTGACGCTGTGGAGCAAGTCGTCACCGCCAATCGGCATTGGGTTCCACCCACAGGACGGGGCGCGCTCTACATCCGGCCTCTGCTGATGGGCAGTGGCCCCGTGCTCGGTGTCAAACCCGCACCGTCCTACACGTTTCTCATCTATGTCACGCCCGTTGGGCCGTACTTCAAAGGCGGAATGAGGGCCATTGACCTGTTGATTTCCGACCATCATCACCGCGCTGCTCCAGGCGGTTCGGGCGGTGTCAAAGCCATCGGAAACTATGCGCCCGGCATGAAACCGAGCAAGGACGCCAAGGACGAGGGCTTTGCCGAAGTGATTTACCTCGACGCCGAAACACACACCTGCATTGAGGAAGTCGGCGCTGCCAATTTCTTCTGTGTCAAGGACGGCGTGTTGTACACGCCTGAACTGACCGGTACTATCCTACCGGGCATCACCCGAGATTCCATCGTTCATCTCGCTCGTCACAAGGGGTACGACGTGGTGGAAGGGAAAGTCGAAGCCAACTTTGCCTTGGCGGCTGATGAAGCGTTTTGTTGCGGAACCGCCGCCGTGATTTCACCGATTGGCTCCATCACTCACGAAGGCAGGAAAGTGACCTACGGCGATGGTGAACCCGGAGTTGTGACCACTGAACTTTACCATGCGTTGACTGGTATTCAGAAAGAAACCGAGGACGACATCTTCGGTTGGTTGCACCCGCTCCCTGAGTGATTTGCTCGGCGAACGACCGCCGCCCACAACACCGCCGTCAAGGTGAGGCCCGCTGGGATAAAGGGCATGTCCTCGCCATCGTCCACGGGGAGGGACTGGTTGGTTTCGTTGGTCGTGTTGGTGGAGGGTGGGGCAGGTTCCACCGTGATTTGTCCGACCATGCCCACCGCTGCGTGAGGTTCACAAACAAAGTCGTAGGTACCGTTCGTGCCCGGTTCAAAGGTGAAGGCATAGTCGACGGCCCGGGCTGGTTCGCCCGAATCAAACACACCGTTGGCTTCCACCGCATTGTGGGGGAGGGCTTGACCGCTCCAAAAGAAGCGGACGGTGTCACCCTCGGTGACCGTCACTGTGGAGGGTGAAAATCGAAGGTTGGTGCTGTCAACGGAGATGATGGTAACGTTGCCTTCGCCCGCCTGGAGGACTGTGGAATCCACTTCTGCGGGTGTAGGTGCTGCGTTGGCCATCAGAAGATCGCCCTGGAGCGAGGCGAGAAGGACAAACACCAACATCAACGTCCACGCTTTCGCCATGGATGCCTTTGGATAGAGGAGGTTATCAAGTGCTGTTTGGGCTTAACGCTTCTTGAAACTCGAGCGTTTCTTGAAACTCGAGCGTTGTGGTGAGGATTTTCGTTGAGTTTGGGCACGGGTATCACCTGCCTTCGGCCCTGAAGCGGACTGCTGAGCCGCCACTTGGCGTTCATTGCGCTGCATTTGGCGCCATTGACCACCGATGAGTTGGAGCAATTCTTCCTTGCTCCCTGAACCAATCGCTTCTCTGGCACCGGAGGCGGAAACCCAGAGTCGCCCTTCACGCCCGTGGGGCCGACTTGGGTGCGAAGTGCCCTCTTCACGCTTGATTTTCTTCAGCCCAACCTCCCGGGCCGCCATGAACAAGCCCTCCAAATCGGGTTTCACCACGGAAGCGTCCTTCGGGACCCGTCGTCCCGAACGGCGGGACAACTTGGTGTCAAAGTACCCCGGCCAAACGCAAAGTCGGTCGGGGTTGTGGTCCATGTTCTCGCCTCAACAGGCTCATGGCCCGATGGTCTTTGAATGCCTCGTCAGCCCTCAGTCAAGCAAAACGCCGTTGATAACGCCGTCCTTGCCGGGGCGGGAGGTGATGCGGACACGGCCCTGGTCGGTCTCGATGACAGCGCCCTTGACGAGGATGTTACGACGAACGTAGTTGGGGTCCGAAGCATTCTCGACCACACTGTGGATGGCGCCGAGGGTCGTCTTGCCCGTGGCGGGGTTGTTGATGCTGACTTGGTTGGCGGCCATGACACGAACCATGGTGTTACCACCGGTTTTTCGGTAGATCTTGCGCTTGGGGGAGCCCACGAGAGCGAATTGCTTCTCGGTGGAAATTTCCGTGGCGCGCTTGCCGCGGGCCTGAACCTTGCGACCACCGGTTGGTTTGCGTCGTGAAATACCGTGCCATTGTGCCATAGGGATGCCTCCAGCGAAGCCACCGACCAGCACGGGCTATATCAAAGCAACCCTCACGCACAGCGATGGTCGAGAACGGAGAGTACTTCCCCATCGATGTTGCTCAGGGTAGCGACGACATGGTCGCCGGGTAACAACTCTCCCACACCTTCGGGTGTCCCTGTGAAGAGCAGGTCGTTGGCCAGAACCGGCGCCCATGCAAGTAATGCGTGGACTTGTTGACGAGGAGGGATGGACATCTCGTGAAGCGGCGCTTGTTGACGCAGGTCGCCGTTCACGCTGAGCGTTAGCTGGAGCCCAAAGGCGGGGTCGACCAGATCGTCCCACGAGCCCGTCCAAGGCGACCAGGATCCCACGACCGCACTGCTTCGGAAGCATTTTGCCTTCGACCAAGGCAACTGGTCGGCCCTCAGCAAACCCTGATGAAGGCGGTCGGTCAAATCCAAGCCAACCGCCACCTCAACCGGGTTTAAGTCGGAGCCAAAACGCACCACACATTCGACCTCATGATGCACTTCACCGGGATGAGCAGACACAGGAATGGGTCCATCTTCGTGCAAGCATCCGTCCGGCTTCACGAACAGGACCGGTTCTTCCAACGGTTGATTGCCCAGTTCTCGCGCGTGCTTAGCGAAGGTTCGGATGGTGCACCACATGGCCATGATTGAGGCGGAGGCTTCGCCTTCATCAACGCCTCGTTGGCCAACACTCATAGCCAGCGCCCACCGCACGGTTTGACATGGCCACTGAATTCTCGATGCGCAAAAGGCGTCCTGTCCGGCGCAAACACATCGCCCCGTTGCTCAAGAAATTGGAAGAGGACCTGAACATCGACCTCAACGTTGACGGGGCCTTTCTTGAAATGGCAGAATACGGACCATGGAGCGTGGTTTTGGTGGACCGCACTCCCGTGGTGATTGAAGTGGTCAACGACGAGGACGAGCGGTGCGTGTTTTTGACGTTACGAGGTTTTCTCAACCACACGAATGCCCTCAAGTGGGTCGAGGTCGATCACGGTGCTATCCCGTTTCTCATGAACGGCGCCGACTGCATGATGGCGGGGGTCCAAGGCGCAGAAGACTCGGTCTCGGCAGGCGACTTGGTTTGGGTCCGAGACATGGAACACCAACGACCACTGGCGCTCGGATGGGCGCTTGAGGACGCCAACACTTTGACCGCCAGTACGAAAGGAAAAGGCATCAAAACCTTGCATTGGGTTGGCGACGAATTGTGGGACATGGAATGAAAGGTGTTGGGGCCTCCCTCGCGAAGTTAGAAAAAGGTCCTTCGCCTACTTCCTCCATGGTGCGACTACTCGCTCTGCTGTTGGTCACGCTCGTGTGCACGGCCGTCGTGGCTCCTGCCCAAGCAGGTTCAACCGAGGCAGGCGTGGACATCAACCCCGATGAGGCCGATGTCCCCTTCAGTGTCCTTGAACGCACGACGCCTTCACAAGATGGCAACCAGTGGACACTCAGTTTGCAGTTGGATCAGGAAGCGATGGACAACGGGACGACGATGGCCATCACCACCCAAATTTGTCTGAACAACGGTGTTTGCGACCCTCCCGTTGCGCAAGAGGCCGAAGCGAACAACGGAGTCTACACCATAGATCTCACACCGCCAAGCGACCACACGTACGTCAACTGGCGCGTCAAAACGACCTACAGCGATGATTCCACCGAGACCTTCCCCAACGGTGAGTGGTACAAGACCTGGTCGACATGCTACTACGATGACGGTCGTTTTGGCGGCGTTCACGCCGAGGACGACGGCTGCAATGTACCTCTGGGCGACAGCGAAGAAAGCGCTCTCCCGGCCTTGGGTGCCGTAGTCGGCATCATGGCGGTAGGATTGGCTGCTGCCGTGGTCGTACGCCGCTCATGATGCCTCAAGCCGGTGGTGTTCGACCAAGCGCTCGATCAGTCGGCGTTGCGCTGACGACCACTGGGTCAACCAGACCTCCATCGTGCTTCGGTCCGTGGCCAATTGCCCGTCACGAAAACCGGGCGCATACAGGTCGCTGTTCACAAGCGGCAAATGTTTCCCTACGACCGAAAGCAGGCACCCATCGTCTCCGGCCTCGGCCCGACCAAAGGCAAACTCCAGGGTGTGTTCGTCGTGTTTGCACGCCACTCCGCCGGCTTTGAGGAAGCGTCTGAGGGCTTCAAGCAAGGCCAATCCGTCAACCTCGGTGTCGCTGCCCACGCCGCCGTAGGCGGAGAGGAAGTCGAGTTCGGTCTCGTTCTGCTCCATCAGGTGGTCGAGTCCTCGGCTGCCCTCTTCCATGCATGTCACCTTCGTATCAAGACCGGTTGAAGACCGAGAGATGGGTCCAGCCGATCAATCGCCCGTCGGTTGCATCCACCAGGGCAGAAAACGAGTGGTCTTCCTCGCCCTCCAACCAGGTTCGTTGCATGTCAACCGTCGTTGCTCCGCCAACGGAATCAAAGAGTTGACCGAAATCGAAACCGAACCCTGTTCCGGGAACAACCACGAGGTAACCGATTCGCGTGTCTTCGTGAAGGCCCGAGGCGTCAAAGAGCGCTTGCTCGCCGGTCAACGCGGGGAACCGTGATTTATCCATCAAACGGGCTTCGATGGCATCGAGGGGAAGAGAGGCAGGGATACCTTGCCGGTTGTGGGCCACGGTGTCATCGTAGGCTCCTTTGGCCAACAGTTCACAACTCGGCTCCTCCTCGCTTTCGCCCGAAACAGAAAACAAAATCCATCCCGCAGTAGCATCGCCATCCACCCACGAGAGGTTCCACTCGGTGGATGCTCCCTTCGGTTGATTCAACGCTCGCCAAATGTAGCCGTCACCGTTCAACGCTGCCACAGCACCGCTGGCATTGGTGAACGAGGGCACGCAGGTGACGGCCCGGTCCAAGTCGTGCTGGCGTTGGGTCGAATTGTCCGGAAGGTGCGTTCCGTCAACACCCCAATCGGAAAGGTCGTCCTCGTCGGGGTTCAACTCGTTGGGCACGGGCCGATTGTCGTAGGCTTTGCCCAATTCAACCGCCTTGATTCCTCGCTGGACCGTGAGTCGGTCAAACGTGTGATGCAATTCCAAATCCCCCTCAGGCAACACGGCTTCAATGCCCCGCTGTTGCCATCCCGAACAACCGCTTTGGGAAGCATCGCTGCTGCTGATTGCAATGTCGACTTCTTGTCGGGCAACCCATGGGCTGTCGGGGTCCAACCACAGGTTCATCGTGGCGTAGCCGAGGCAGAAATCACGAACATCTCGGTGACTGGCCGTCACCTTCCACATGTTGGTGCTCCCGATTTTCTCCGAACCCGTGACCCTCCATTCCCAACCTGAACTGAGACCTGTCGCATCGTTGGTGATGTATTCGTTGCCGAAGAACGAGGCCAATTCCACCGGGGCAATCACCAGTTCTAACCCGGGCGAAAGTTCGCTCAAATCGCCGATCAGCCCGCCCACACCGTAGGTCATCGCCGTTCCTTCGTACACCCCTTTGGAGTTGGAGAGGCTGAAATCGAGTTGAGTGGCTAGGGTCACTCGCTCCCTCAATTCCGACCAAGAGGTGAGTTTCAACTCCGCTGAACCTTGGGTGCCTTCGCTAAATGAGTCGCATTGTGTCCCCGTGCGGTAGTGGCCAAAGATATCGAAGGTGGTCAGCGTCATGGTGTTCTGGCTTTCCACCGCCAACCACGTCATGCCGTGACCGCCGCGTACAGATACCGCGCCCAAACGGTCGTTGGAGGACTGAGTGGTGAGATCGCCAAGCGTTCCTTCACTGATCGCCACTTCGCTGGGGCCCTCGAACATCAAGCGGACTTTGCAGTAATTGGGTGCATCGTCAACGCGGTCGGTGATGAGGTTCACGTAGTCCTCGGTGGCCATGAATTCCCCTTCGGTCACCATGTAACTCATGGTATCGCCGTAGCGCAATGAGTCGGCCGTGAACGGTTCGAGTTGGTTGTTGAGGTAGTAATACCCCCCGCCACCCAGCACCAACAAGGCCAGCATGACTGCGACCGCTTGTGGGCGCTGAAGCATCTCTTTGAGCGTGGTGGCATGGTCGGCGGAAGCAGACTTGGGTGCAACCTCTGGACGTGTATCCTTGCCGAGGTCCTCTCCTGCCGTCGCAGCGGCAGGCGTTGGTTCTTCGATGTCGTCCTCATCGACCAGAACGGCTTCCATGACCTCGCCGTCCAAGACCTCATCATCGGATTCGCTCTTGGCCTTGGACGAGGGTTGTTTGGCTTTGGGCGCAACAGGCGTTGTCGCCTGGGTTTTGGCGGGCGTGAGGGTGTCGTCGTCCTCCAATGAAAGCATCACGGGTTCGTCTTCGTCGAGCTCATTGTGACCGTTCCCAACGTCCTCAGGTTCGTTTGAAGACTTCTCCACCAGAATGGCCTCCTTAGGCGACGCTTCGTCATCGAGTTCCCCCTCGTTAGCGTTTGTAGCGGGTTGAAACGACGCCGTGGCCTCGTCAAACACTTCAATGCCCAGTGTTTCTTTGTCCACACCGGCGTCCAACAGACGCTGGAGAAGGTCGGCCTTGACGCCGGTGGTGGCGACATCGTTGAGCACACACAAGGCCTTGAGTTTGGCCACGGTGAGGTTGGACTCCAACGCTTTGCTCATAGCGGTGCCTCATTCAACCGTGGGCACGATACCTTTCAAGGCTGGCGCTCCGATGTGGCCAATTTGATTCAAACCGACACCAATTCTTCGTCATCAAGCTTGGTAGGGGACGAATGTTCCTTCCGCATCCTGAACGTAGACCGTTTGATCGTAGGTGCCATCGGGCATCTTTCGGAAGTAGTACCCGTTTTCTGCCGGTTCAAACACGGCTTGATCTCCCTCGGACGGTGCGGCAACCGGTGCGGCTTCAGGGGCATCAGCCGACTGCTCTTGGGGCGGGCCTGCCGGACGGTCTGCGGTTGAATCCCCATCTGCGTTGGACGGCGGACCACTCGGGCCGCCCTGAGGTGGGCCACCAGCGGGACCGGCAGCGATGCGAGCGGCGCTGGCGGCGGAGAGCACCTTGGATTCGGTGGTCTCTCCGTCGCTCTCAAGGATGGTCCGAAGGGCTTGACCGTGACGTTGAGCCCCGATGAAGGCGAAGGTCGAGAGGCCCAGGCAGACAAAGCCCAACACGCCACCGATGAGCTGATTGGGGTACAATTTGCCCTCGACGCTCAAGTCAGCGGCAGAATCAGAGATTTTGGTGCCGTCAGCCTTCACATACTCCACAACAACACAGTATTGGCCGGGGTCGATGTTGAACTCAAAATCGTATTCGCCCCCAACCTGAACATCAGCGTCGCTCATCGCGTGCTGATGGTCGTGAGCATCGCCACCTCTGGCTTGCTCGACCTTTTCACTCATCGTCTGCACATCGGTGCAGTCCGGTTCTTGAATCACGAAAACAGAGATGGCCAAACCGGCGACAGCGGGCGGGTCTTCGGCGGTCACCGTCAAGCGCATCGGAACATCGAACAGGTCAGGGCCGTCCAGCGGCAAACCCCAGACGTAACCAACGTCCTTCTCTGCTGAACTGCTGAACGGCTCGTAATCGGCTGAGAACGGCATGGGAAACAGGGCGAAACCGAAGAGGATGACGGCAATGCCAAGGTACAGGAACACGTTCCAACGTGCCTTTTTCAAGCGCTCCTTGCGCTCATCGAGGGACATTTCCTCCAAGATTTCATCTTGGTCTTCGTCCACCACCAGTGCACCCGATGATTCAGCGTCCTCTTCGGTCATGGAGTCTCCATGCCCACCCAGCATTTCAAAGACGCGACCGAAAACATCAATCTCCCCTCCAACCGATGGTATGAAAAACATGAGGGAATGGCGGGGCAACATGGCGTTGCGCTTGGCTGTTCTCAGTCGTGGCCCTCGTCTGTACAGCACACGACGAATTGTCAAGGAAGCAGCGTTGCGCGGCATCGAAGTGGAGGTGTGCGACCCGATGAAATTCTCGCTCGTGGTCAACGAAGGCAGTGTTGATGTCTTGCACAAAGGCAAGCCGTTCACCCACGAGGCAGTCATTCCGAGGATCGGGCACTCGATCACCGAGCACGGCGTGGCGGTGCTTCGCCATATCGAACAACTCGGCATCTGGACGGCCAACACCGGGCAGGGCATCCTGCGAAGCCGCGACAAATTGCAAGCCTCCCAAATCCTGGCACTCAATCGTATCCCCGTCCCCAAGACGGTGTACGTCCGAGACATCCTCGATGTTGAGCACGCGATTGAAACCGTTGGCGGCCTCCCTGTGGTGGTGAAGGTCACCCAAGGCACACAAGGTGACGGTGTTTTCTTGCGTCACACCGCCTTTGAAGTGCGGAATCTGGTTCAAGGCCTGCTGATGACTGGCAAATCCGTCCTGGTGCAGGAATACATCGCCGAATCGCACGGCAAGGACATTCGAGCCTTGGTCGTAGGCGACCAAGTCGTTGCCTGCATGCGACGTCGGGCCCGTGGACGGGAATTTCGAAGCAACTACCACCTCAACGGTACGGTGGAGAAGGTGGAACTGCCCCCCGGCTACGAAGAGGCAGCTTGCCGTGCGGCTCGGGTGCTGGGCCTCAACATCGCTGGCGTTGACTTGCTTGAGGGCAAAGACGGACCGTTGGTGTTGGAAGTGAATTCCTCGCCTGGCCTTGAGGGAATCGAAAAGGCGAGTGGTGTCAACGTGGCAGGAGCGATTGTGGATTACGTCCTCGAAGACACGGCCTTTTCCGAGGTGGACGTGGACCAATTGTTGCGAACCGTCCCCGGGTCGGGCGTGTTGTCCCTGCAACTGCGAAACCATCCCAAAATGGTGGGGCGGCGGCTGGACGAAGTCTTCGCTTCGGTACCGGTGTTTGCACTTTCTCGCGGAGACCGTTTGGTATGGAACCCCGACCATGACATTCAACTGAGGTACGACGATGTGCTGGTCTGTTACGGCGAACTAACTGAGTTGCGCTCCTCGCTGCGTCAAGCGATGCTGGGGGTGCCTCGCGAGGCCCTTATGTTCGATGAGACGGCGAAGCCGGAATCTGAACAAGTTTGATCTCTGAGCCGTATACAAGGGGACCCCTTAGCGACGGATGTATCACGGTCGGTACCGTCTGCCTATACGGGTGAGCAGATGACCCCTTTGATGAGATGTAAATTTGATGAATCTCTACCTCAAGGAAACTGAAGTGTTTGTTGATTTTTGTTAGCATATTGTACCTAAAGTATTGATCTTGTTATCATGGTCAAAGTATGTCAGTCTTAGCAATCGAAAAGTAGAATCCAATCAGAGTTGCGATATCCGTTTTGTAATGATCCAAAATTTCATCTTCTTTTGCAAAATGTTCCAATACAGCGCCCTCCATTTCATTGAGGATAGTTCCTCTATCTGGGACTTTTTCCCAATCAAGAACATCAGAGTCGTCGTCATCATACAACTTTCTGAATAATTTTAATACTGGTGTTGTCCGTTTTTTTGACTTCGTTGAAGAAGTAAGGACTGCCTGTTTTAGGTCATTCCATAGTTCGATTGTATTTCGGTTATTGAGTATATCTTGGATGATTTCAGACACCATCTTTGGATCTGAGGGGAAATCTAAACTCTTCTTACCAGTCTTGCTTGCAGTTGAAAAACCTTTGATCGTAATTTTTCCCGGATTAGGTACAATGTAGTGAGCGCTCTCCCACTTCATCACACAGAACGAATAGCCAATGTCATGAATGAATTCTTCAAAGGCATCCCAATAATGTGTTGTAGGTAGATTAAGGAGTTCCAGTGTCCGACTCCACGACAATTGAGTTCGATCTTTGTACTCAACAAGAACCTCTGCAAGTAGGGCGAGCGGAGTTATGGAGACTTTGTTCTGTTGCATTGAATCTAGAAACTTTTTTGCTTCTAGAATCAATTCATTTCGGTGTGAATCGTCATTCATATCTTTCTTGTGTAGCAACCTTGCATATGGAGATGTTTCTGATCCAGTTATCTCAATTCTGTCTCCCATTTCAGAAAGCATAGCCTTCTTCAGACCTCTTGGTAAATCAAACAATTTTAGACACTGAGTCACATTGGTTACCTCATGCCCTTTATCCTTCATGACCGAGACAAGTTCATGTGCAATTTTGGCCAGACTGGTAGGTTCTCCTTCTGACAGTAGAGAGGTAATTGTTGGCACGAATTGGAGATTTTTATCACGTGTAGTAAGTGATGATGTGGTTGTTTGTTCATCCCTAGTTGGGTTTATTGAGGGCACGCTTTCTTTTGGTGGATGGTTGAATTTACATTTCGGGCAACGATAGCCTCCTACGTAGCCTTTTGGAATGTTTAGTGGTTGTTTACAATCAGAATTGCCACACTGTACCTGTGTTTTACTTTCTCCTTCGCTCTTTTTCTTCCGAGTTTTTGTTCTCGAGACCAGATTCTTCGCGAACAACCGACCCCTCTGAAATATTGAGGTTTGAGTTTGATTCGTGTATATCTTGACCTGTTCCTTTGGAAAAACGCCGGAAAAGGGATCTCTAATATCCCTGAATTGCAAAAATGATTCAGTAAGGTGCTTTGTTTCAGCCATAGCATGTTCATCACCGTTTATACTAGCATGGCACCATATTACGAATTCTTCAATCGATCCTTTTAGGGCTGGCATTCTGTTTCGAATTGCCAATATTTTACTTGATCCCAAAACAGCAACCATCACACTGTTTCTCGCCGAGTTACATTTCTGACACAAGGGAACATGATTGTCATCACGATCTTGACCTCCGAGAACAAGTGGGTGGATATGTTCTTTCGTCATAATATTAGATTCGCTCCACGCCTCTTTACAAATCGGACAATTCGGTTCACGTAACATCCACTTATCGCGTTGGTTAGATGTCCATAGTTTTCGTTTTGATACAGGTTTCTTTTTCCCAATGTAATCAAATGCGTCCTTTAGAGGAAGTTTGTATTTTTCAATGATTTTTTTGTCCACTGATATCACTCCTTTCCGTTTGATTTATTCATTAACTCAAGTAATGCTAACAGGGTAACTCCAGCAGCAGCACCTGCAAATCCCGCCATTAATGCTGCATTAAACACCTCATCTGCTCCTATTTCCTTGGATTGTTTTTTCAATTTCTTTAATTGATAACCAATCACCTGCTGAGATGTTCCCAATTTCTCTGCGATTTCAGCTTGACTCCAACCAAGTGCACGTAACTTGAGTAGTTCAGCGATCTGTCTTGGGTTAAGCGCCATGAGTGTCCGAAGATTTACCACTATATATTCGTACTATACAAAATATTTCATCACATTATAGGTTTTATTGGTTATTAACCAAATCCTTGTGTAATTCAATCGGGGACTGCCGAGGGGCTATCCCGATACCCATTGCTCAGGTATTGAGAAATCAAAGGGCTCGCAGGGGGTCTTGTCAGACGCTACCCCTGAAGGCGTACACGAGCAAAAGGGGGCCTCTTGTATATGTCAACAAAATTCAGTCTTTGGACGGTGCATTTGTAAAAGGTAATTTAGGGGTTTCATATGCTTTGGGAGTAGTTTGATTTTTCACCATGAGGCTTTTCCCCAAGGCTCAGGTTCAACTGAATCGTAGAGCATCTGTATCCAGTGATCAATTTGATCACTTATTCCTCCTCGCCCATGGAATGTTTTGTGTGATGTCGATGAAACCAATTCGGCTAACGGACTGGCAACAAGTGGAGTCCATCTTGTAAATTGAATTCTTTCTGGCTTAACACGGAATGCTAAATCAAGGCTTGCTTGAACGGATTCCTCATTTTCAGTAGGCAATCCAATTACAAAACCAACGGAACGATTAATGCCATACTGTTTTAGCAAGTCCGCACCATTGATTAAATCTTCAATTGTTGCATCTTTATTCACAATGTCATCGAGAATTCTTTGATCACCAGACTCAAACCCTAGATACATCTGGTGGCAACCCGCATCGGATGAAGATTTTGCCACGATTTGATTTACTTGATCTGCTCTTGAATTACAGAACCATGTGAACTCAAGATTACGCTCAACGATTCCTTTGCATAAGGCAACCAGTCTCTTGCGATTAATTGTGAAAACATCGTCGACAAACGAGATTTCCTTGATTCCCAAATCGTTGACAAGATATTCTAAATGTTCCAAAACCTGATCAACGCTCCAACCTCTAACTTTCCTACCAAGTAGAGCAGGAGAGGAACAAAAACCGCAGCGATGCGGACATCCTCTAGCAGTCATGACGGTTACCATTGGTGCAGATCTAGCATCAGGGCACCAATAAGCCTCTAATGGCAACCCTTCGTATCTAGGGAAAGGTAGATCTGTAAAGTCTTCAATGACTTGTCTCTCAACATTTGCATCAGATTGAGAAAGAATGCCGCTGATGCCACTCAAATCTCTACCTTGATCAAGCCTATCAACAATTTCTTGCATTTGTTTTTCAGCTTCCCCACAGAAAACCCAACGCACATGTGGGAGCCTTTCCATTGTTCCTTTAGGATCGAGAGTTGCTTGAGGCCCTCCAATCAGAATATCAAAACCTGCTTCAAAAAGTGGAAGAGTTATTTTTTCGATCATCTCAAAAGTGTAAGTGGTCAATGTCAAACCCACTGCTCTTGGATTGATTGATACGACTGTGGAAATAGTGTCTTCGAAACTAAGGTTTAGTCCGTCAGCATCTAACACTACACATTCTTTATCAGTTACCATGGCAGCTAGCTGACACAATCCCAACGGAGGATAGCAGGAACCCGAACGAGTAAATTCCCGACAGGCTCCCGGGGGTTGAAGAAGTAATAGCGGCAATCTCTCCATCGTTTCGTCTTGATTCCTAACTGATTTTAACCCTTGACCCACATTTTCAAAAATTGTCATCATCTAAGTTTGTATGATAATATATCTGCTATGAATATGATGGTTTCTCCACAAACCCTCGTAAACAAAACAAACGGAAAAATGGGCTTCCAGTGGTCTCTATTCGTGCGTATCCACAATGTCAACGCCCCCAAAACTGCCTCGTTCGAGCGTATTCGACCTCGGCATGATGGATGGCTTGCAACAAGCCCTCCTCGTCCCCAGGCATGACCTTGACCAGCAATCGGTTGGCCGTGGCTTCGGCGATCCCTCGTCCCATCAGACAAAGAATCGCTTCAACGCCTCGGTTCGCCACCAAATCGGCGTTTTTCATCATCCGGTCCTGGTCCTTGATGTCCTCGGATTTCACCCATTTCTCGAGCATCTCTTGCAGACCTTCCCTCGCACACGCCAAACGTTGACCTCCGCACCTCAGGCAGGCCCCCGGTCGTTCCATCTCGTTGAATCTGGCGACGCGGAAGCGACGTACGCCGTGGCATCGTAGGCAACACAACACCGCTCGTTCGTTGGTCAATCGCAACTTGAGGCGCTCACGAAGCGCAGCATTGTCCCAATTGGGCAGCAACATGTCGTCTTGGGTGCGGTTGGACAGGCCCAAAGGACCCATGGCGGTGATGTGGATGGACAGCACACCGCTTTGCAGACCGCGAAGCACGTCGCTGGCGCCGTTGACGTCCATGCGCTCGTGAAACAATTTGGAGAGGACCTCCTCCATCACGACCGTGCCGCGGTACCTTCTCAGCAAGGCCTGGAGGTTGATGCGACGAGGGTCAACTCCGTGTCGCAAAATGCCGAATATTTTCGCTACTTGCGCAAAACGCCACCGTACCTGTCGTGAGTTGGGCACCGAAATGCTCAGCAAGGGTTCGATGGCCTCTGGCGGCGTTTCCATCAACCATGAAACCAGCAATTCGGGTGTCACCTCGCCCACCTGCAGAGCAATTCGAGTTGGTTCGGTGATCAGTCTGCCCCACGAGCCCGATTTGGTGGAGGCCATCGCCAAGAGGAAATGGCCCAAGGCCTCGTTGATGGTGGAGCCGTGGCAGGAATTGATGACCAATGCATCGTCCCTCGCCTCAATGGTCATTACGCGGTCGGTGGGAAGGTGACCGGTGGCATCGAGATGATCGGCGATGGTTTGCGCCACCATGCTCTTTGCTTCCGGGTCGAGGGGATAGGATGCAAGCGTCGTGTTGCGGGTCGGCAAGAGGCCCAAGGGGTCGAGGTCGGGAGCCTCCACAGGAGGAAGCAATCCCAAGTCGTGAGCCACGAGATGCCGGAGATAACCGACTTCACGGGCGACCGTCGCCGGAACGGGCGGCAATTCGCCCAACCATTGCGGCGCTTTGCCTTGGTCGTTCACCGGGGCGACCAGCAGTTCGGATTGCTCGGGGTCGGCATCGACGATGAGCCATGTCCGTCCAGCAATAACGAATCGTCGCGGTGTTCCATCGTCGTCTTCCCCCGCATCGTTCAGGCTCAACACGAAGGCTTCGTCGACGTTGCCAAGACTTCGCCGAGTCACGGCGTCGCGCACACGGTAGGAGCGTTTGTCGGGAATCATCGACAGGTGATTGGACACCCACTCCCGAGTTTTTCCCGCAGTGGAAAACCAGCCGTTGGCAAACACTCGTGGCACCTCCACGCTTCGTTCGGTGTAGGTTCGGGGAACTGCTTCGTCGGGCGTGGTGTGCAAGGGCAATTCATCAGGAAGGTGTTCGCCCTTGGCTGATGCCTGTTCTTTGGCCACCTGATACACAGCCTTGGGCCATCGATACCAGGGCAATTCGCTTGGAACGGGTGTGAACCGAAGGACCCAACGTTCGGCCAAGACCTCCAGCACCGACTCGGTATCGGCCCGCTGCCAGCCTTCGAACTGCGGGGTGTTGGCGAGCAAGGTTGTTGCCTCGTCGATACTGACGGCTTTGAAGCAGTGGGCCATCAACACCAACTGGTTGGCGGCCACGGACATGGGCCGATGACGCCACTCGACCGGTTCAATATCGCCTTCCATCGCACGGTGAGCGATGACGGCGGCCTCGAGGAGATGGTCAACGTCCCACGACAGAACATGGCCTCGGCCCACGCCCCCGAGCCGGTGGTCGGCTCGTCCAACGCGCTGCAGCATACGGTCCACGGATTTGGGCGAGTGGACTTGTACGATTCGGGCCACGGAGCCCACGTCAATGCCGAGTTCAAGACTGGACGTGCACACCAAGGCCGCCAGCGTACCGTCCCGCAATTCATCCTCCATCTGTTGACGGGTTTGGGCGGCTAGGGAGCCGTGATGAACACCAATCTTGAGGTCTGGCGCCATGGCTTGGAGTCGGGTCGACAGCGTTTCGGCGTCGCTTCGACTGTTCACGAAGACCAAGCAAGGTGCGTCGCGCCGCACAATATCGCACAGCGAACGGTAAGCAGCGTGTTGCTTGGGGCTCAATTGCAGGTCGATGCTCCCGACTTCATCTTCAGGAAGGGCTGTTGGAGATTCTACCGATAGCACCGTGGTGCGCTCGCCGGTGGTGATGAGGGGGAGACAATCCTTGGTGGACAACCATGATGCGACCTGTTGCGGGTTGCCAACGGTGGCTGACAGGCCCAAACGTTGGATGTGATGCCCGGCTAACGCCTCAAGTCGAGTCAACCCCACGCTCAGTTGCCAACCGCGTTCGGAGGCTGCGATATCGTGAACCTCGTCGATCACCACCGCCCTGACGGTTCGCAACATCTCCCGAAGTTTCGAGCCGCTGAACATCAACTGGAAGGTTTCGGGCGTGGTGACCAAGAGGTTGGGAGGACGCCGGGTCTGTTTGGCCCGTTGTGCTTGCGAGGTGTCCCCGTGTCGCACATCCACGCGTAGTCCGACCGCCTCGGCCAACTCGGTCAACCGACGGTCGATGTCTCGGTTGAGCGCCCGCAGCGGCGTAATGTACAGGATGGACAACGATGACCATTGCTCCTCAAGGCAACGATGGAACAACGGTAGGATACCTGCCATGGTCTTGCCCGAGCCGGTTGGGGCGATCACGAGGCGGTCGTGGCCAGCGATGATGTCGGGGAGCACGTTGGTCTGAACCGGTGTAGGCTCCCACCCCCGTTGTTCAAGGGCTTCGGCGAGGGCAGGGTGAAGGCGGGAAAACGCGCGCAACATACTCTCCCCACCCCCGTGGAGAAAGCCTTCGCCCACTCCATTTGAGGATTTGGCTCACGCCTGCGACTCGGAGGCGACCTCAATCGTCGTCGTCGTCGTCATCGTCGTCGTCGTCGTCGTCGTCATCGGCGGATTCGAAGACGTCGTCCTCATCTTCCCAATCCGTTTCGTCCTCGTCGAAGGCACCTTCGCCAAAGTCAACCGAGGTCTTGGAAGCGACCACGAAGACAAGCGTGAGGGTGACCAAGCTCAGGATGACGAACAGCCAAGCCAACGGTTGTTCTCGAACAGAGTCAAACCAACCGAAATATTGGGCGTAAGCAATCGTAACGCTGTGCTCGGCCGAGTTGTCGTCGTCGTTGGCTTCTGGCACTTCGTTCTCCGAATCAACCACCACGCGGATGCGGTCGACGTCGGTGGACTCCCACACCACGCTCACCGAGTACAGTTCGCCAGCGTCCATTCCTTGGACACGCTCGACGGTGAAGGGTTCGGTGGAAGAACCTGCGTAGAAGGCGACCTTGAATTGAGAGGTGGTGTTGCCGCCAGCGTTGTAAATGTCGGCTCGCACATTGACCTTCGTCCCTGGCGAAATATGATCGTCGCTCAAGGCGATGTTGCGAACTCTGAGTTCGGGGCCAACAGCCCCCAATCGGACCCATTGACGTTCAAAGTCGGTGTCGTCGGAAGCCAACTCGGGAATGGGGCTCGCTTCCGAATTGGACACCACCGGGAACTGGTTCCCTGCTGCGTCATAACCGGTCACGTAGAAGCCGACGAAGTCGCCCATCTTGGGGGTGATAGTCCCGCCCGCGGTGATGTCAACAACGCCAGTCCAGACCACGGTCTGTCCGTCTTGTCGCATGCCCAAAGCGGTGGAACCAGCGCCGATGGTCATCGTTCGGGTTGCGTCGCGCATCACCCAGTGGACAAATTGCTTTGAGCCGGTCAAATCGGCATCCTCGGTGCCTTGGAATTCGACAGCGATTTGCGAAAGGTCGGTGTTAGCCGAGATATCGATAACGTTGAGTGGAGCGACTCGGCGAGTCACGCGCGGAGCGGCATCGTCCACGATGACCTGCAAGGTGGTGGAGACCAAGGTGCCCGTCATGTCCTCGCCGCGTCCCGGAATGTTGGTGATCGAAATCAGACAGGTTCGGGACGGCGAAGATTGCAACGTGGAAGCGGAAGAGAGCGGAACCTCAACTGAGTAACCGCCGTCAGCGGTCAGAGAACCGTCGGACCAGAGTTTCTCGCCGTCAAAGACTTCGACGAGGACTCCCACATCGCGGGGAGCGGGCGTTTGACTGCCTTCGTAGACCACGCGGCCGGTGAACGCGAGGCGGTCGTCCTTTCGTACACGGCTGCCGTCTGCCACCGGTCCAGTTCGCGGTTCGCTGATGTCGTCGACCGAGAAGTCTGTTGGCGAGAGCATCAAATCGTTCTCAACGCGGAAGGTGTGCTCAAGCAACAGGATTCGGGACGGGTAGGTGTTACCAAGTTCCTTGTAGAGCAAGGCCACGTCACCCATCTCCTCATCGGGCCAATCCCAACTGAATGTGAAGTGGAAGTCAAGCAGAATCCACGGCAACCCAGATTCGTTGGTCGTTTGCACCATGCGGCTGGTGGGCAGCAGGTGGATGTAGGGGGAATCGGACCAGAAGGTGTTGTTGACCCCCGAGTATGAGATGGCTTGAGCGTCACGAGCAGGGTTAGGTCCTTCGAAGTCAAAGACCAAGGAGATGTACTGGAAATCAATAGCGGTGTTGGCGTCGATGAAACCGAGGCTGATGGTTTGCTCCAAGCCCGCAAACACGGGTTCGTCGTCCTCGTGCCCAAACCACTCAAGCCCAGTGAAGACGGCTGTAGAATCCTTGCGGGTGCGGAAGGTGGCATCGTCGTAAAGGAAGCCCTCGCTGGACTCGAACATCATCTCCTCATCCTCGTCGTTCAGCACAACGAAATGGAGAGGGTTGCCAGCCTGATCGCCACCGTCCCAGAAGTAGGAAATGCGTCCCATGTTGGGGTTACGAGAGGTATCGATGGAGGTGATGAACCACTTGGACTTCGCTTGGGTGTTGTTGGTCACGGTTTTGGTCACGTACTCGGAAGCGTCGGCTTCGCCGTTGCGGTTCGCATCGTGATCGGCTTCGACCCAGTAATTGAGCTCCAATTCCATGGGGTGGCCAACTTTGTCCTCCACGAGGATTTGCACCGTCTGCTCGTTGGTTGCTGCCTCATAGGCATCGTCAACGGGCCAGACTTCCACACGCTTAGGAGGGGTGGCGTCCACGAGGTAGGTGCGCTGCCAGCCTGCGTTGGGCTGTTGGACATGGTCGGGGTTGCGTTCGTTGTAGGTCTGAACTTCGTACGTCAGGCCTGCTGGAACGTCGATGGTGGGCAAATCCACGGAAATGAAGAACGTGCCGTTGTTGTTGGTCGTGTCTCGAGCGGTGCTCTCGACGTAGCCGTTTCTTGAAATGCGGACGTCGAAGGCGCTGTCTTTAGGTGCGTCGTCGGTGTTTTGGAACCACATGGCGCCCACGAAGTGAATCTGTTCACCCGCTGCGACCCAGGAACCATCGGGAACATCTTGTGAGGTCAACTCGCCATCGTTGTCGCGGACGTTAAGCCATCCCAAACCGAAGGACCGATTGACTTGCAGTCCGTTGGTCGAGGTGAGCGGGGTTGGCGCAAAGCCTGCTGCACCGCTGTCATCAAGACAGCCGGTTCGGAATTTGACATTGTCTTGGTCGGGCATTTCGCTGGTTACGAAGAACTTCCAGTGAATTTCGAGGATACCGTTGGATTCTACCGAATAGGAGGTGGGGTCGAGAACGACGTAATCCGAAGCAATCTCGGGGAACACATCACCGTACTGCCATTGGAACGTCGGCCAATTGGCCGCTGAGCCTGCCATCATCACCGTGAGTTCGGCGCTGACCATGGAGGTGGCGTCTTCTCCGATGACGTGACGAGTGACCACTTCATACGGTTCGATGCGTTCGTGCAGGATTTCGCCTTCTGGAATGGTGATATCGAGGTTCACCGTTTGCATGGTGTAGGTGATGGCAAAGGATTCGAGAATCAAAATGCCGGGTGACTCCGAGGTCAGATTGATGGGAATCTCCACCACGCCCGCCCCGGAGTCGGGGATGGCGTTGTTCAGTTTCGTGATGATTGAGCCGGTGGGGCTTGTGTCGGTCACCGTCGTAGGCCCGATCAATGCCCCCAAGGATTGCGCCCGCTTCCATGCTTGTTGCCCGTTGATGGTGATGCCGGGCTGGTCGGGAGCGTTGGAATGCAACGCAATGCTGAGGTCGGTTAACGATGGCGATACTGAGGTCGAGGACGTTGATAATTCAATGCGGACGCAGAAGTAGTACGACGAGCCGGTCATTGGCTTGGTTTGATTGGGTGAAGTGAAGGAAACAACACCTGAACTTCCGGTAGTGCATGCAGTGTTGGAGGAGTACCCGATGTTGACCCTCACGTTCGTGTTGGCGTTGCCTGTTTCGGTCCAGTTGATGGTGGCCGCTACCGTGCTCTTTGTACCACTTCCCACATATTGGTAGGCATAGTAATACCCGCTGGACTGGTAGTTGGTGGTGTAGGAAAGCACCACGTCACCCAGCACGGGTGTTTTCGAGGCCGAGCCGTTGAGCGTTGCACGCCAGGTGAGGTAGTTGCCGGTGTTGGCAAACGTCACCTTCTGCCCGGGTTGAGCCGCACGCCAGGTCGTACCGCCATCGTTGGAAACATCGACGTTGATACTGGTGCCGGTGGGGATGACGCCAAAGATGCCCTCGACGTTGATGGTGTCGATGGCACGGGACAGCGAAACGGGCTGGCCGGTGATGAGTTGGGAGGTCAGTGACGTGCTGCGAACATCGTAATGGGCACCGTCGCCGTACGAGAACACCTTGCGGGTTCCTTGTGGGCAGTAAGTCGTGCCCGACCAGTGGCACGAGAAGAGTACTTTGTGGTCGTCGGTGTCTGTCAGCCCATAGTGGCCTCCCGATGGCATGGTTCGCTCGCCTTGAGAGACCAACAACCCGCTCTGTAGGTTGTAGTGGTAATGGACGCTTGAGTAGTCGGTCTGGTAGTAGTAGATGTTGTACATCACGTTGGGCATGCTCACCGAAAGGCCTGCTCCATAATCGTAGTAATAGGTCGTAGAAGTCATCAGCCAAGTGCTGGTGATCACCGTGGGTGAAGCAGGGTTGACCTCCTTGAGGTAGTGGTTCTGGGCTTGAGTGTCGTACACGCCAATGTACATCTTGCCCGTCGCATCATCAAAGTCGACGCCCGTGATGTAGTTGGGGTAGTTGTAGTTGAAACTGGCCTCACACGTCCACATCACTGTGGGCGGGTTCGTGGCGGCGTTGGTGATGCTGACGTTCCAGCGATTGACTTCGTAGTAACTGTAGTGAGCCGTGTAGACCTTGCCGTTGTAGACATCGGCGTCGTACATGTAGTAGGTGGCGCTGCTTCCACCGCAACTCGAGGTGGAAAACGATGCAGTTCCGATGTAAGCGCCCGTGGTTGCGTTGAAGCGTTGAATAACGGGAACTTGCGTGAGTGAACCGGAACTGCTTGAGTAGTACATGACGTGAAGTTCGCCGTCAAGTGCAGGAACCGTGACGCCAGTGTAGGTCCACGAACCTCCGGTCATTGACAAATCAGCAAAGCGCTTGGTGGGGCTGGTGTAGCCTTGGTCGCTCAATGCCACGAATTCGCCAGTGGTGTTTTGAGTCGCACTGCCCAACGACGCCACGGCGTTGGTGGAGGCGAACCCAGCGTCGGCGAGGGTGGGATTGCCTTTGAGGTACATGGTTTGGCTGTTGACTTCGAGGTTGTCACGGTACGCCGTCGTAAACGGCGAAGGGGAGGCACCGCCGGACCCTTGCACGCGGCTGTCTCCAGCCCCACCGTAATGCGTGTCGGTGGTGAAGTTGGTGTAGCTGGTTTGGCTGGCGTCGCCGCGCAGATTAAATGTCGCAGACGTGACCTCTGCGCCGTACGGAATCGTCACGAGACCGGCTGCACCTTCGCCCTTCTGCGAGAAGGTGTGAGCGTAGGAGGTTGTACCGTCCTTGAATTGAGTCTCCGTGGTCGCTGCAGCGGCCAGCGGCGAAGCGATGGAAACGAGGAAGAGGAGGATGAGAAACAACGCTTGTCGCATGGTGGCCACCACAGGGTAAATCCACGAGCGTTTGCATAGCATTTCAATGATGCGCCTTCAAGGCGGTGATGAAAATTGGCAACACAATCCAAGCGAGTATTGAATATGATGGATAGATTCGGGTCATGTGGTGGACACATGGCAGACCGCGCTTCGTTCTTGAGCCGTTGGTGGCGACGACAACACGGCCGACAGTTTGCCATCACCGCCATCACGTCAGGAGCCAGCGCCGTGTTGTTGTTGGTTTCAGCGTATCAGTTGATGTTCCTGCAGGACCACGTAGATTGGGGTTCCTTCACCGGCGGAGCCATTGTTATGCTGGTGGCCTCAATGGTCGTGTTGTTGGTCGCCTTCCCCGAATTCCTTCGGTTTCGAGGCCATGTGGTGACGCTGGACGAGTTGATGGCGATTCAATCCACGTCTGAACTTCGCCGGCGCATGGCCGAAGGTGTTGCTTCCGCAGAAGCGCTTGGTGCAGGCCACGAAGCCCGATGGAAAGCCTTCCTTGACAGCCGAGGCCTGCGACGCTAAGTTCGGAGGAGTTCGATGACGTCGCATGACCCGTTGCGCTCCTTGCTGCTGGAGTTGGCCTTGGCCGTGGGCATGATCGCCTGCTTGGTGGGAGCCATGGTGATCCACACGGGTTCTATGCCACCCCTGGTCGTGGTCGAGTCGAGTTCCATGGTCCACAACGACCAAGGCGAAATCGGTAGCATTGACGCGGGCGATTTGATCCTCGTTCACGACCAGCCGGCCGACACCATCGTGACCTTTGCAGAGGCTACCGATCCCACCCATCCCTCGTTTGGCTACGAGCAGCACGGACTCGAAGGGGACGTCATTATCTATGCAAAGAACGGCGAAGAGGGCACACCTATCATTCACCGAGCCATTCTTCGCGCCGTGGCTCACTCGGTGTTGACGCCGGATCGGTCCCCGGAAGCTACGAGTCCTTGCCCCGAAGGCACCACCTTCGATTCGATGATGTTGGACAACGACGGGAAACTCGGTTCATGCATCGCAACCTGGTCGGTTCCCGGAACCAACGCCATCAACGTCACCTCCATCACCCTGCACTTTGATGGCATTGATGCAGGCTACTACGATTGCAAACGACCGAGCCACAGCGGCGCAACTTATGTGGTGGAATCGCATCTTGTGGTATGGCAGTGGACTCCCTCGCACGAGGGGTACTTGACGCTTGGCGACAACAACCAGTGCTCGGTTGACCAAGGAGCCAGCGCGACCAATGGCTCGGCAGGAGTCCACAGTCCCTCGGGGGTGGTGGGGCCCATTCGTGATGATTGGGTGTTGGGCGTGGCCGGTGGAGAAATTCCTTGGCTCGGCACGGTGAAGTTGGCGTTGGGCGGTCCGGACACCTACGGGCCAGGCGATGTTCCGTCTTCGTCGTATGTTGCCCTGTTCGCCGTGGTGATGGGGGTTCTCTTGCTGCCTCAAGTGGCCGACAAAGCGCTGACGGCCTGGTTGTCTCGAGCGCCTGAACTTCAGGTCAAACTCGACTCGTCGGGATTGGATGAAGCGTCATAACCGGCGAGTTCGAGGGCTTCGGCCATGCTAAGCAATCCTTCGTTCACCTTTTGCGCTGAGGACTTGGAAATGGTGACTCGGCCTTGTGAACGTTGGCGACTATCATGTTGGAGATGCTTCAATTCTCCCGACGTCGCGTTTCGAGAGCGCCATTCGTGAACCTCTTGTCCCGCTACCCGAGCAATTTTGGCCGCCGAACGACCGTGGTGGTGACGGGTGGTTCCGGAACTTGTGCGGTGCTCGTTGACCACCTGAACATGAAGACCAAGCGACAAGCATTGGTTGATCAGACGGTCTCGATGCGCCGGCGAGCCGTCCCCAATCCGGACCAGCACTCGGTGCGGTTCCAAGGCCTTCATCAGGCGCTGAAGGTGCGCCGACACCAGGTCGAGGCGCTCAACCGTGGTTTCACCCATCATCCGACCATCGGACAACCAAGCGATGCCGGGTCGTGGGCCGGGGTCCACGCCGACCACAAGTTCATGGCATCCATCGTTGCGGTGGTGGGAGAGTTCCCAATCCAACCACCATTCTTCGATTTGTTCAGGGTCCACAGCAACGCCGTTGCCACCCAAGCGTTCAACCTCCTCGGCCGTCCCAAACCACCAATCGTCGGCGTCGGGAACCTCCTCATCAGGATGGAGGTGCGTAGCAGACACCTCCTTGGATTCAAAAAAACGAAGCAAACGGTGAGCCAGCCGAAAATCGTCGGTGCGAATGTAGACTCGCCTCACGGAGGTCCTGTCCGCCCGGTCATGTTCTAACCTATCGGTCGGCCGTGAAACCTGACCCCGAAAGACCTACGACACATGCAAGTGCAAGCCGAAGTCATCAAGAACGATGGACAACGATGCCCGCGTATGACCGGTGCCTACGAACGTGAATTGCGGGAGGTGCTTTCGGGCACTGAGAAAGGCGTTCATGCCGTGACGAAGAGTTGCCAGCCCGAACAGCGTGAGCGCATGAGGCAAATCATGCATCAACCGTTCTTGGTGGTGAGGGCTGCAGGCTCGGGCATGGAAGGGAGCGGGGATTTGGTGGCACTTCGAGGCGATTGCTCCTTTCCCATCGAAGTCAAAACCTCAAAGGAAACGAAATTCTACTTCTCAGGACGAACAAAAGAGCAACTTGAAGCGATGATTCGGGAAGGTGAGCGTTCAGGCTTGATGCCGCTGTATGCCTTCCGGTTGAAGGGTGTACGCGGCGATTCTTGGCGTATCTTTCGCGTTCCAACACGGCACCTCAAGGGCACGTTACGACGATGGTCAACGATGATTCCCGCACTGCCTCTCAATCGAAACGGAAACCCGTTCATGGATTGGGACTTGGGCATGCCATTGAACCGGTTCATCGGATTGATGTGCCCAACTGACGCACCACCAGCCGACCAGTTCAGTGGGTTACTACAACGTCAAGCATCGGTTCACAGTCACCCCGCTCGTGAACGGGTCAAGGAAGATGCCATGGATGTCCTGGCCGAACTTGAGCGGCGGCGCACCATGTCCGTTCTCAAACATACGGAATGAACATTGTGAATAGAAGCATGACCAACAAGAGAAGCGAGGAATAACTGGAGGCTCGCGATGAGACGTGGTCGACCCACATCGGATGAAGATCCCAGAGCTTCAACTTCCTGCCCAACCGCTTCACGCCGCTGAGAAACGCATGAAGCAGGTCGCGAAGCATATGACCGCCGTCAAAGGGTACCATCGGAATCAGGTTGGTGAAGCCCAGCAAAATATTGACCCACATCAACCAAAAAAACAGATGAGCCAAGGTCAACAGCCCTCCTGTTCCAATGACAGAGCCGATCAACCCGCCATCCGCTATCAACAAGGACTCCTCGAACGGGTGGATGGCCACGCCACTGAGGTCGAAGGGAACCAGGAGGACATTCACCACATGAAAGGGCAAGGAAAGCAGGCGTTGTCCCAGACTGCCCTCCCAACGAGGTGAGAGGGGGCCTGCCAGACGGTCAATGCCCGCCGTGCCTTCGGACAGTCCCTCGACGCCCATGAATGGGTCACCCGGCTTGACGTCCATGCTCGCGAGCGTCTCTTCACCCCATCCCAGGTCCGTGTAGTAGGCGTGTTTATCGCTCAATGTGGCCGACAAGGTTTCGCGTTCCCCGTTTTGATGAATAACCACAAGGTCAACGCTGTCATTCGCGCTGTACTCGCCCATGATGCGCCGGAATTCAGCACCGGTGCTCACCGGTTGGCCGTCGATGGACACCAGCGTGTCCCAAGGTTGCATGCCAGCAGCTTCGGCGCCTTCGCCCTTGATGATGCCTTGAACGTGGACATAGTCCTCTTCTGCCACCAACTGACCTGCGACACCTCCCAGCAGGAGCAACATGATGAACGCGGCGAAGAGGTTGGTGGCTGGACCTGCAGCAAACATTCGCAGTCGCTCCCGACGAGGCGCCCGCATCAATTCCTCGGCCTGAGGTTCAGCAAAGGCGCCGAGGGGGAGAGGGCCGAGTTGAAGCAAGCCAAAGGAACGCACACGCATACCGTGACCGCGAGCCAACAAACCGTGACCGAATTCATGGATCACCAACGACACAATGAACGCCAGCGCCCCCCAACCGAGCGGAATCACGGGGTTCAGACCGGGGACGGCGACCAACTCGCTGGCCGAGGGAGGAGACGCAGAAGGAGGGGAAAGCAGGGAGGTCACAAAGGCCAGCAACACCACCAAGGCCACCATCAGCATCGACACCGAGCAAACCCAGAGGGATACTTCGCCGTACGCACGCCAGAATTTTCTCGGGCGCGCCAATCGGTCAAGCAAACGTTGCCCACGTTGGGTTCGAACCATGAGCACGATGCCGAGGGCGCGGGTTGCGTTCCAGCGGTCCAGGGTCCCGTTTCGTTCCCACGTTCGAATGAGGATATACCATCCGACGAGCAGGGCGAGCAGCACGGTCCAGTCCGCAGGGATGCTGCCCCATGACCCGACCATGGTTTACCCAGCCCCTGTTCCGCCTTGAACATTGATATGGCAACCAGCGGGTGTGAACCAGCCAAACCTTGATGACAGGTCGTCCGATGTTCGTACACATGCACACCCATCAACTGGCCATCGAGGCATGGTGCGAAGAGACATGGGGCGAATCACCGGTCAAACTGTCGGATTGGGCGACTCACGATGATATTGTTCAGGTGTTCCTCCGTTTGTCGTCCAGTGTCCTCATTGCTGATTTTACGATTGCCGCCAACGGCCGGTTGAAGGTTCAGCAACATCTTCACATCCCCCTTGAAAAATGGAATCCGGGATCTATTCAAGGCATTCGAACCAGTGAAGGGCGAACCCGCTTTCAACACCGCCGACACAGTATCTACCTCTCAAGCGAACTGCGCGTGCCCGAATGGGGGGCGGCCCTCCTCGAGGACTGGTTGATGAGCATGCGAGGCGCCGTGAATCGCCCAAAAGACCGGATGCAGCGGGTGAACGAACTCAAGCGAATGAAACTCTCCGTGGAACGCAATCTCGAAAGTGCATCGCTTACTCATGTACAGGACGACATCAACGGATTGTCAGAACGGGTAGAGAGGATCGACGCCCATCTAGCGGACTGATTCTTCCATGGTTGTGTCCATGCCGGGGAACTGGTCCTCGCCCTCCCGGTACACGGTTCGCATGTTGCTGATGAAATTGCGCTCCTTCACCACGATGGTGTATTCTCGAATGCCGTAATCCTTCTCGCCGTCCAACATTTCGAGAAGCACTTGGAGGGTGAGACGAGCGCCTTCGCGGTGGGGGTAGGCGAAAACACCCATCGAGATGGGGGGGGATACGACCCTCGACACATCTCCCATCTCAAGAACGGTCTCGAAGAGGTTCTGGTAGGTTTCAGCCAAGAGCTCTCGACGGGATTCGTCTTGATTCGGGCGACGGCAATCGGGACCGACCACGTGAAGGATGTGCTTGTAATTCGTTCCCAAGGCAAAGGGTTCCGTCAATACGTTTTGAGTGACGGCGCACGGTGGAGCATTGATCTTCCGCATTTCGAGGCAAATGTTGCGAGTGACCTGGGTCAACTCCTTTCCTGCTTTCTGATGGATCATACCATCCAAGCCCTCACGGCCGGAGAGCCGGTTGTTGGCAGGGGTGACCAAGAGGTCGCCCTCATGCTCCCAAACTTCACCGCCCATGACACGAAGCACCCCGTGCTTGCAGGTTCGAGCCATGTAAAGTTCGGCCATCAATCCCTCCAAGGTGGGCCACCCTACATATTATCTGCGCCGATTTCGGATGAAGGGGCTGCATTTTGTAGGGAAAACGCAAGGGAGCATCCCGTTTGCAGCGACCCCGGAGCGATATCGCTAAAGTCACCCAACACGTCCAAGGAACATGAACACGAGAGCCGCTTCATCGGTTTTCGTCGTTCTTCTGTTGCTCTCTGGCCTTCCACTTTCCACGCACGAACCAACGCCGTCCATTCTTGAGCCCCGTTCCGATTTGTTTGACGGGTTTTTCGTGGGTGAAAACGAGGACGTGTGGAACCAAACGCCTTGGCCCGGTATCGCCGTTCCTGACGGGTTTTCCTACGGCTCAGTGATCGATTACAGCGATGTTGGGGTTCTCATCAACAACCTCTCGGCCGAAAGCCGAACGATTGGGTGGGCCTTCGTCGCCGCCCGCAACATCTCCCTCGACCGCGTCTTTGTGTTCAACGAAACAGGTACGCCAACCGGCGAAACCATCAATCGAAACCAATTCACCACTTTTTTTGCTCTGCCGTTCCTTGAGATGTTGCAAAACCGAAGCTCATCGAGCGGACTGAATTACTTGGTCACGACCAAAGGCATCCCGTTGCGGGTTTCGGGCGGCAACGACAAGGCTAGTTTTGACCAAGAGTTAGCCTTGCTCGGGGGCTCGTACAACGGTTCCATTGGTAGCAATTATTGGTTCAATCACGACTATGGGCCACTTGCAGGCAAGCCCATGGAATCGTTCACTCGCTCAAAATACGGCTTTTTCCTCGTTACCCGTCTCACCGGCTACACCGTTGATACCGCGCTGGAACTCATTGAACGGGCGAACAACAGTCTGGGCCAGCGTGGCACCTACGTGCTCGATTTGGCAACGAACCGAAACAACTCGGGTTACAAATTTTGGAACGATGACCTGTACGACGCCAACACCTCCCTGAACGGCTCGATGGGGTTGCCCGTTCTCTTTGATGAAGAAACACCGTTTGTGACCAATGTTTCCAACGTCATGGGGTACGCTTCGTGGGGCAGCAACGACGGGAATTGGTACCAAAATTTCCTGCCCAACGGCGGCTTCGACACGATGGATGCAGCCTGGCTTGGAGGTTCGCGGTATTGGACTGTCAGTGGGCCATCCGTCGCCCCTGGTGATGCGTTCAACTGGTCGTTCCAATCCGATACCAAACAAGGCGGTGCAGGGGCGTTTGAGGCTGCACTCGAAACGGCTTGCAGCCAAGATTCCGGCAGGTTGATGCAGGGTATCTACGGGGAATATTTTGACAACACCGGCGTGAGTTTCAACGCTGCGTCCATGCCATCGCTTATCGACCGTTCACCGGACCGCATCCAAATCGAGCCACATTTGAACCATGGTGCTTCCAACAACGCCTACCCGGGCCTCGATGCGCGGTTCAAACAAGACTGGGGGGCTCGGTTCAGTGGCCTGATCGACGTTCCATTTGACGGCAACTGGTCGTTTTTCCTCAACTCGGACGACGGCTCTGAACTGTGGGTCAACGGCGAGAGTCTGGTGCAAAATTACGGCATGCACGGCATGCAAGAGGTTTCGGGATGGGTGAACCTCACGGCGGGATTGCACGAATTCCGGATTGAATTCTTCCAAGGCGGTGGACCCCACGGCCTCGTTTTTTCCTGGCAAGGACCGAACACCAGCAAGGCCGCTATCCCTGCGTCGGCCTTCTACGTGGCGTCCTCAACTCCCCCCGCTGAGGAGGCCCTGCTTCACCGATGGTCGTTTGAGGATGCCGGGGGGATGATGGCCAACGACAGCGTTGCCAACGGGTCAAATTTCTCGCTCTACGGCATGAACAACAGCAACTGGCGGACATGTGTTGACGGGTCGTGCTTGTGGTTTGACGGCGTCAACGATTATGTCAACGTGGATGTTGATGACTGGTTCGGCAACTTGACGGTGAGCCAATGGGTTTGGGCCAATTCAACCAACCAAACGTCGTACGCCTCTACGTTTGCCGTGGACGATCAAGCAGGGTCCAATCTCTCGTTCCAACACATGGTGTCCAATTCGAAATGGTATCTGCACAACAACCAATCCCGTCTGTTCGGTGATGTCGTGGACCAGCGATGGACGCACCTTGTCACCGTGTTGGACAACGGCAACATTCGCCAGTACATGGACGGCGTGTTGGTGAACACCGACACCTACCCCAACGGTTCTCTCACCAACATCGATCTCTACAAACTCGGCGTGAACCGAGCAGGCAGTGCCTTCTTCGAAGGCATGATCGATGAAGTCATGGTCTGGGACACCGCCCTTGAAGACCAAGATATCACCACCCTCCGCCGCAACATCATCGACAATTGCACCTCGTACTCGGGCGCAGGCAGCGGTGTTGCAAACCTCACCACGACCTTCACCCTGCCGGCCGACCTGACCGGCCATGCGTGGGTCGCCTACGTGTACGGCCAACGGGAGGGTGAGGTCAACGGCGATTTCCGCCTCAATATCGAGGCTCTGGACAGCAACGGTTCGCTGCGTTCAACCAACACCTCATCGGGGCGGACCTTCACCACATCATGGGCAGCGGAAACCATGCGCTTCCGACCCGATGCCGGAGCAACCCAACTCAAGATCACCGTTGAGATCGACATCGATTCCACATCAACTGGAGGTTCCTTTTTCATCGACACCGTGTTGATGCGCGCCATCCGCCCGCACATGGATTGGGTGAACGGCTCGATTGCCGACACGGCAGTTTCTACGGGAGGACGTTCGTTCAATTGGGGAACAGCCTACGGCCAGTCTCTGGTTGCTGACCTCCTTGAAGACGGCGTTTCAGGCGTGAAAGGGTACGTCTACGAACCCTACCTCACAGCGGTTGGGTTGCCCAGCGTCTACCTCACCTCATACGCCTCTGGTTACAACTTGGCCGAGAGCCACGCCGCTGCCAATCGACTTTCGGGATGGATGGGCGTCGTGGTTGGCGACCCGAAAATGGCACCCTACGCCGATATCTTCCACGACATCAACGTGGCCGATGTCAGGTTGGTTGGCGATGCGAATTTGGGCCAACCCACGACAGTTCAGATACTGGTTGAAAATGTAGGCATGTCCGCCTCCAACGGTACCTTGCTTGTCCAGACCGTGCTTGGCAACACGGTGTTGAACCAAACCAACCTTCAGCTGCCAGCCGGGCACCTTGATGGCAGTCGGACAACGGTGAACTTGACGATTATCCCGCCGACCTCCGGCTTGCTCGACCTGCGAATACGCTATAACAACCACAGCAATGAACGGGTGTTTTCCAACAACCTTCGTTCCTTTACGGTGGAGGTCAACGAGCCTCCAACCATCACGGACCTGTACTGCAGCGCATCCGCCGTGACCCGTGGCTCCTACACGATTTGCACGGTGGAGGCAAACGACGATGAAAACGTCACCTCTGCCACACTTGAATGGCAAATCGTTGGAGAGAACGCCTCCATCAACGACACCGAATGGAACCTCATCCAGCTTGGGAACATTGGTCAGCGATGGGAAGCCTCGTTGGTGGTGCCGACCAATGCCGATGTTGGTTCCATCGTGTTGAGGGGCTCGGTGTTCGATCGGCAGGGCATGGTTCACAGGATGGTCGTGCCCAATGCGACACGCGTGGTTGATGCTCCTCAAACATGGTACGGCCCACACGCAACAGACGTGGATTCCCCTACGTGGAACAACGCCTCGTCGCTGGCCAATCGACCGCCCATCGGCCTTCAGCGAGGGACGGTGCACACCCTGACAGCATGTGTAGCCGATGCTGATTACGACCCGTTCGCCCCCTCGCCTACATTCGTTGCTTCGCGTGGCAATCTCAGTTCAACCACCTACCATCCTCAATCGGCAGCGAATCTCTACTGTTACAGTTCAGAGTTGCACCTTGCCATCGGTTCGTCCTTGGAAGACGTGAACATCCAAGTCCGTAACGATGGTGGGTCGTTGGTTGCACAACGCACACTCCGTGTAGGCGACTCGGCACCAACGGTGACGCTGACGGTCGAATCGGATGAGGGGGTTGGGCTGGACCGGGTGGTGGGCAACGGCAGGGAAAACATCGTCATTCAATTGCAAGACACGGATGACCCCGGCGCTCCATTCATCGGCAATGTGTTTGTGCAGTGGCCCGGAAGCGAGGCCATTGAACTACCACTCGACGTGGCGTCTGGAGAGAACACGACCATGGTGCCTTTGGAACAGTTGCAGGTGCCCCTGGAAGCAGGGGAGTTGGTGGTTCGTGTCGAAGGTACGGGATTGCACGGAAGCACCGCTACGGCTGAATTGACCCTCCCCTTCATCCTCACACCGCCTGACGTCCTCCACGCTGCGGCTTGCGATGCCAACGGCCCGGTGCAAAACATGACGTTCGGTCAAGTCGCAACCCTAACTGTTGATGTCAGCAGCGACCGACCGCTCCAATCCTCATCCGCTCAACTCACTCAACTGGGCTGGGCCATCAACGCACCTTCAACACTCGAACCTGCTTGGGGGAACACTGCCCCCCCTGAAGGGTGCACTGGCCTCATCCCTCCAGCACAAGATGTCACCCGCTTGATGTTCCGACTGAAGTTGGACAATTCTCTGGTTGACGGTCCAGGAAAGGCCTTCTTTTCGTTGGCCGATATCGACGGATTGGTCAAATCAAGTTCGATTGACTTGATGTTCCAGCACGCACCAACCACCCTCTATGATGTTGAAACGACACAGGCCAAGCCCGGTACCGATGTGTTCGTCAATGCTAGCATCGAGGATTTGGATGGCCTCGAGAGCGTCATTTGTTCGTTCAGTCTTTACCAGGAAGACGGGGCCTTGGCCACGCAGGCAACCACCATCGCCGGTCCGGAGGGCTTCTTTGTCAACCAACTCTCTTGGCAATATCCCGTGCCAACATCTCAAGCCAACACCACCATGACCTACAACATATCGTGCGTGGATGATTTGGGCAAATCGTTTACCCACCAGTCATCCGTGAACGTCGGGCCGCTCGAGTCATGCACAGGTTGCCAAGGGGACAACAGCACAGTCGAACCTGCAGCCGAACCGGGACCTTCCACCGTTTCCCCGATGATCATCCTCGCTCTGGCCGTGATTGCCGCTGTGCTCGTGGGGACTGCCATGGCGCTGCGTCGTCGTCAGAAAAGCACCAAAGATGAGATTGACTGGACAACAGGTTCCGACGACATGGGTCACGAGAGCATGGAGAATCTGTTTGACCAACACGCTATCAACGACGGATTGAGTGAATGGGCGACCGGTTCAGAAGTTTTGCAGGCCGTGCCCGATGGGTGGACGCCCGCCGATTACCGTCGCTGGCTGGAAGGCCCTGTGCCGGAAGGATGGACTGAACAACAGTGGAAGGAGCGAGTGGAAGCGCATTTACCTGCCATGGTGGCTCATCTCGAATCACTGGAAGGGTGATGTTGAAAGGCTGAGTGCGCAAGCCGCCTGTATGGCTGTTGGGTACGTGTTGATCAATGTCAACCCGGGAAGTGAAGAATCCGTGTACAACCATGTTAAACAACTGCCCATGGTCAGCGATGCCACCGTGTTGTTTGGCGACCATGACCTGATCGTCAAAATGGTCGCAGATGAGTTAGCAACCATTGCCCAAGCCGTCGTTACCACCATTCGTTGCATACCTGGCGTGGTCAGTACCAAGACCCTTGCAGGCGCTGATTTGGACGCTGATTAAAACGCGTGATGTCGCTACAATTCATCGAAAATCGGACTCGGAAAGGGTCACCAAGAGCCATATGAGGCGCAGTCTACGCTTTTTTTTGAGAAAACATTATATGCTCAGTGGGGTAACGGTGTATCGGAGGTAATCCAAATGTCAGACGGAAAGAAATACTTCGTTCTCATGGAGAACGGAAAAGACACGAGCCAGGTATTTGCGAGCAAGCAACCACGCGGTGCAGCCTTGAAGGCCGCAACGCGCGGACACACGAACATCCGCCTACGAGAGCGTGGCACCAAGCGTGTCCACGTCTTCACGGGCAGCATCTCGATGGTCGACAAGCCTGCTGGCGGCCCTGCTTGGCTCCCAGACAAGATCAAGAAGGCCAACGTCAAGAAGACCGGCATCGAGCACCTCTGAGTGCCGTTGGTCGTTGACCCTTCACCAGTTCTCTGAGCTGTACAACGCCTTCCTCCGGACCAAGGTCCGTGGGAAGTCCCCTTTTTCAAGCCTTCTTCAACGCCGATGAGTTGATAAACACCATTCCTGATGAATCATCGTCCTCCGGGACACGGGATGCACACCCGCTTCGGCGGGAGGCGGTGACGCCAAATGGAACAACGAGAGCAGCGGACGCGACAACCTCAGGCCCAGCGGCCGAGTCAACGGAGGTTGATTCAAGACGAGGAGCCGACGCTTCCCGCTCGCCTCGTCCACCTGCGCCACCTGCCGTGGATGGGCTGTTACGAGCGCCAACTTCGTTCTGAAAACAAATCTGAAAACACGCAAAAATCATACTTTTACGGCCTGCGTGCCCTGATTGAAACCACACTGCCCACCGAAAACGTCCTGACTGAATCAGACTACGAAGGCATGTCCATCGAAGACCTTGCTGTCCGAATGGAGCCCATGAACGGCCGAGTGGACCTTTGGGCCCACGCTATCGCCGACCTTCGCCCAACCACGTTCAACGCACGCCTGGCCGCTGCACGGCACCTGATCAAATGGTTGGGTTTGCGCTGGCCTGACCACCTTCAACGGGCTCGAACAGGCAAACGGTTGCCCAGGACCTTGACTCGCCGAGAATTGACATCGGTGCTGGAAGCGGCTGCAACGAGCGAAGATCCCATGGCGGCTTTGGTCGTCACCATGATGCTCGATACGGGTATGCGAGTGAGTGAAGTCTGTTCCTTGAACATGGACGACATTGACTTTGACGACCAGTCAGCCCGTATCGTCGAGGGGAAAGGGGACAAAGACCGGTTGGTGCTGTTCACACAACGGACGGCGCAATGCCTCCAAGCTTGGTTGCCGATTCGCGCATCATTGGTCAACGACGACGATGGCCCATGCTTTGTGAACCGTCGAGGGCGTCGTCTCCAGGCACGAGGTGTTCAGCGCATGATGGATTCGTTGGCGGTTGAAGCAGGTTTGCCCAAAGGAAAACTGACGCCACACGTTCTGCGCCACAACTTTGCAACCGGTCTGCTGGAACGAGGAGCGGACCTGGTATCCATTCAACGGTTGATGGGGCATGCCACCATCGCCACGACCCGGGTGTATCTCGAAATTTCCGACCAAACCCTACGCGAAGTCTACCACCGGGCACAAGCGCACCGGGAGGCTGGCGAAGACGATGAAACGATGTTGGCCCTGCAAGAGGATTCACCGCTGACCAGCAGCGTCGGCATCGAGGATTCCTCATGATGTTGACTTTTTTCGCTTGGCGATGAGTTCAGGGCCAGACCATTCACGATGAGGGGACACGGCTTGACCTTGATGGCCTTCAACCGGGCAATGTTTTCCCGACCGGCAGCGGGAGCAGTTGCCTTTAGGGGGAAGTTCGACGGTCTTCCGAAGTCGACCGTACTTGCGTCGTGGCACACCGTACATCCAACGCCGACGGTCTTCAAAGATAACGGACGAATCAGCGCTTCTTGAACCAAGGCATGTCCTTCACCGATTTCGGGACGTTGATGGTGTCGCCTTTGCGTCCGTCTTCGGCATTGGAAGTCTTGAGGGATGTCGCAGCCTCTTTGGTTGATTCAACCACTTTTTCCGCAACACTCGTCCCTTTTTCGACGGCCTTCTTGCTGGTCGATTTCACGGCCTTGGCCGCAGATTTGGCTGCCGATGTCGCTTTGCTGGACGAATCGGTGGCAGCACGTTTGGCCTTAGAAGCACCTTTCTTGGCGCTCGATGCCCCTTTCTTGGCGGCCGATGCGGCGGTCGCCGCCGTGGCAGCAGCGAGAACTTTGGTGGCGGTTGCTGCGGTCAACCCCGCTGCTTTGAGGTCGCTGGCGCTGGACGCTGCGATTTTCGCTACGGTGTCGAGTTTGGCTGCTGCGAGTTTCTTCGCAGTTGCTGCTCCAACGCCCGGGAGGTTTGTCAATTCATCGTCAGTTGCGTTGCCTTTTCCAGCCATGCCTTCACCGAATGTGTGTTGAACAAGGCCTGTATTGAATGTTCCGACGGCGCCGGCCTTCGGGTTGAATCGGTTGCTTCTTGATGACGAAGCGTTGTCGCTTGTCCGTGGAGATGCCCATCGACCCCCGTGTGTCCGTGCTGGTCGCCCAAGTTCAACGAGCGAAGGCCAGTCATCGGATGGACACCGAACACGGATTGCTCCGGGGAGAACACTTTCAAGGTCCCAGCAAGGTGGTTTATCTCGGTGATGTGGCAACATGCCTCCTCGCCTCGTTGTCCAACGCCGAAACACCCACCTTTGTCGAAGCACCCGGGTTCAATGAACAGCGGTGGACCATCACCACGCGTTCGTTGGACTTGACCGTCACGGTTCAATCCTGCCCCTACCATGGATGGGGACTCTTCACATCGGGTTACCTCAACGTGATCACCCTCGAAGGGCCGGTTGAGCTTCGTTGCAGGCTCGTGCTTGATTTGCTGAGTGCCTCGGGCCACCATCCGTGGGAATTCAAGCATCAACGAAAAGCACAGACATGGCTCAACCGTCATCGCTTGGGTGCCACGCTCAAAGAAAATGAAAGCCACTGGCGTGAACTCCATGCTCAAGGCCGAGACAATCTTGCTGCCCAGATTGACATCCTTAAGCAACGGGGAGCGGACCACGCGAAGCGCTTTCCACGGACGGAAAGCAACGGGCCATGGTGGGACCTGTACGAAGAAGATGAACACATGGCCTGGCAAGCCCACAACGAAGACAATGCTCCCGGTGTTGAACGCGCCACGGCTCGAATGGAAGCGTCGTTGATCGAAATCGCAGCCTGCGAGAGGAAGGATGAGGGGGTCAAAGGAGGTCAACCTCAGACCACGAATGGCCTTGCAGGCCCCTCGTTGCGTGTTAGCCTTGAGGTTGAGGAGGACATTCCGTTTGTCGACCTCACCTCTGGGAGCGTTGAGGAAGAATAATTCCCGCGTCGCGTTGATAAGGGGGAGGTCGCTGGGCGGACTGATTGACATGGCTTCCAAGAAGAAGAGCGATGGCAGCGGAATCCAACAAGCCGCCGGTTTGATTCGCTATTTTGACGAAGAATCCGAGGATTCCTGGAAAATTACTCCAGGACAAGTTTACTTCGCCTGCATCGCCCTCGCCGGGTTCTTTTACCTCGTGAACCAAGGCGTGGTGCAAGCCATCTGGAACCTCTTTTGAAGGTTCACAACGCCTGAATCAACACGATTCGCTCGTCTCGCTCTGCTACACAGCGAGCGACAGCCAAGGCTGTCGTCAAGTCCTCGGTCACGCCGAGCACCTCTTCGCCTTCATCGGTGTGTAGGATCAATTTGTGCGACAGCATTGCGAGAGTTTCCGCTTCAATGCGTTCAAACACCCAATGTTCGTTTTCAATTCGAACCAAGGACGGAATGGGAGTCAACGGACCCATGCCCTGCCCTGTCCGTTCTGCTCGTGAGGACAGAGCCGCTAAGGCGCGCACGGGCCGCCACGTGCGGTGTCGGAAATTCATCTTCACTCGTCGGTCTGCTTCAACGCCTGCGCGAAATGCTCGTGCCATGTGGGTCCCATCCCTGAAATCCGAAGATTTCGAGTTCTGGTCTGCGCCCGCCCATTTAAGAAGCGCGACCGAAAACACGGCTCAGACTTGGTTTTTCGGAAGAGGAGAGACGAGGGAACGCAGCGTCAACCAACCTGACATCGAGGCGATGAGCACCATCAGCACCACCGATAGCCCAAGGCGTTGTTCCATTGGCGCTGCGCCAAACGCCAACATCAATCCCACGACCACAGCCGTAGGAACGGCAACCGTGACGCTGAGCGAGGTGCGGCGCCTTAACGATTCCATCCATATCAACATGACAGGATGGAGTGACCCTGCGATCAAGAAACCGGGAAGAAGCAACCACATGGAGATGGAGGTGATGGAGGTGAGAGGGAGCATGGCAATGATGCTCATTCGGAACCACCAAGCTTCCGGCCGATGTGCGGCGTCAAAGCCAAGCGAAGGCAGGACCATGAGCAAACCTGCTGCGAGAATCCAACCCGCTAAAGGCGACCAAGCGGCCAATACTACAGAAACGCCCTCACCAAACAAGGCGACGTCGGAAGCGACCGTCCATGCCGTCATGGCCACCAACACGAAGGTCGTCAACACGGTGCTTGCCAGAGTGATGGTGGGGTGGGGCGAGGTGTGAAAGCGACCTTCGAGGACGACCATGGGGACATGCATACAAGCCACCAGTGAGGCGTATGCAGCGATGAGAAGGGCCGTCACCAACGGCAGGTCGTGGTCCGGTCGTGACCACCACTCAAGACTGTAGGCATTTGAAGCGAGGAGGACCCCCCAGCAAACAAGGCCAGCTGCACTCGTTTTGAGCAATGCTCGTCGCTGCAGCAGAAAGGTGTCGTGGTTGATGGCGAGGTGAGTGCTCGCAGCAAGGAGTTCCCCCGACATCATCAACAAGAGAGTGAAGCAAACCACCACTCCCAGCGTGGTCCATCCTTGGACGTTGGCGGTGGGGGAGAGCGGAGGAGAGGTGACGACATCGTACATGGACGCTGGAAAGAGCACGATGAGAATCCCCATCGACCACCACCCCGCATGCGTCATCATCCGGTAGCGAACATGGCGTTGCGTGGACGGTTGTGCCGGCCGTAGGCTGGGCAAGCGATGGGAGAACGCAGCGAAGACCATGAAGGTCAACAAGGCACCCTCGATCGCCCCCTGTCCGGTGAACATTTGCTGCCATCGATCGCCCCATGAGGCAGAGGAACCGAGCACGAGGGCGACCTCGGGATGCGTCGATTCGAGAGAAAACAAGGCCCTTGACCGGTCGAGAAGCAAACCCAACAACAGCAGGGGCGGAAGGCCAACATACAGCCGGTGAACCCAGGGACGCGAAGTCAACGCTGGGCCTAACGAGAAAGCGGTAACCCATGACAAACAGGCCAAAAAGAGGACTGGCATGTACCATGGAGCGGTATGGGCCAGCATGAGCAAAGGAGAGAACCGTCCCTTTTCATGGTGGCGGAAGGACAAAGGGAACGACCGACCGCCACGGGTTGTGCGTGGACCGAACGACGAGGACGAGGCGAAACGACGCCTCGAAGCGGCATCTACGCCCCTTAGCGCCATGGTCCAGCATCTCGGTCGCCACCTCGATACGTGGCTGGACGTCGCCTGGCGTCCCTTGCCCGAAACGTGTCGCCTCTCGGCCCATCGCAGCGACAAGGCTTGGACACAACAGCAGGTGATGGCCTTGGGAGCCACGCCTCTTCCTTGGATGCATCATCAACAGGCCTTCACCATGCCTTTTGAACGTGGCAAAGCACCGGAAGGAACCCCTCAGCGTATGATGTCCTTGTTGCATGAAACCGGGCGTATCACCCGCCAAGAAGCGGCGAGCATGTTGCCCGTATGTGCCATGGACCTGCATCAAAACATGATGGTGTTGGACCTGTGCGCTGCACCGGGCTCCAAAACAACGCAACTTGCAGAAGCCTTGCACCCCAACGGGGTGGTCGTCGCCAACGACCCTGTCTCGGGGCGAGTGAACATGTTGGTCAGCAACCGAAGCCGAATCGGGCTGGCCAACGTGGTCGTAACGCAGCACGATGGCCGTCATTTTGCACGCCTCCCCCCTCCGGGTTTTGACGCGGTGTTGGCCGATGTCCCCTGCACGGGAACCGCGACCACACGAAAGAACCGGGACGTTTGGTGGCAGTGGTCACCAAAAGAAGGACGGAAGATGTTCAACATGCAGCACGCCATTGCTGCAAGAGGCGCTTCGTTGCTCAAACCGGGCGGTTTCATGGTGTACTCAACGTGCAGCATTGACCCGATTGAAAATGAGGCTGTCGTGGCGCAGTTGCTGCGCACGTGTCCGTACCTCGAACTTGTTGAGGTGTCGTTTGAAGGGTTCATCACTCACCCGGGCATGCAGCACTGGCACCAATACGACGATGACGGTCATGCCGTTGCGTACGCCGATGCGGATCGTCTCCCGTTCGCCTCAACCTCACACTGGCCCCCCGGCGAACGAATGAACTTGGAGGATGCCGACCAGCCTACTGAGGTCGCCATTCACGAGGCGTTGGGGCGGTGTTGCCGAGTTTGGCACGACGACAACGACACGGGCGGCTTTTTTATCGCCAAATTCCGGCACCGACCCGAAGCCGCCCCTGATGGGTTGGCCCAAACCTACCGAAGCGGCCGAGCAAAACGCGCTTCTCCAGATTGGACACCTACGATGAAAGCCCCCCCAACGCCGAGTGAAAACTCCGTTGTGTTGGCTGATGAAGCCACCGTGAACAGCGTTGGTGACCTGTACGGGTTTGACAGCTCCGGCTATTCTATGTGGCAACGAGGGAAACGACTCAATATCGCCCCGCCGATGGTCAAAGAACGACTCTATGACCCACCGTCGCCCACCAACAAAGGCGATATCTGGGGGGGGTCATCCTTTCACCCGATTCGCGTGGTCCACGCAGGATTGCCGGCCTTCACCCTCAAAAAGGACTCATGGCGCTCAAGGCAAGAATCCCTTTACGCTTTTGCGGACGCCTTTTCGGGCAATCTTTTGGACATCACACCCGACACCTTCACTCGATTGCTGACGGGATGGGCTCCGATGGTGGAGGCGTTCATGGAGCATACACAGGCCGAATCGCTCCCCTCCGGTGCGATGCTCCTTCGTTCCTCCATGCCGTGGGGCCCCGCTTGGCTCTCTGTTTGGATTGGGGCTCGAGTGACCTTGATGATCGACCGCAACGAGCAAAATGTTCTGCGGTACAAACTGGGACTGGCATGGCGAGAAGAGGAGGAGGAGGAATGAAGTGGCTCTGCCTGACAATCCTGTTGGTGCTTGCGATGAGCGGGCCTGTGGTCAACGCTGAAAATCCTTGGGAGATTCACGCCCAACAACCGCTCAAATCGAACGACGGACTCGTCCTCAACGAGGTGTTTTTGGACGCCGAGGCCAAGGCCCCAACTGAGATCACCACGAATGATTCGACGATCCAATGGACCTGGTGGCGATGGAGTGAATCAACCGGTTCGGACTGGCCCGATGACGATGCGGTGTACCGCTCCTCACGACTCAACCTCTCTTCAGAGGAGGACCTGTCGGATGTTATCACCCGCACCGTGCACACTCCGGCCACGGTTCAAATGGAAGGAACGGTCAAGGTCGTCTCGGCAGAAGACCAACTCCGTTTCATCACCTTCCATCTCGATGTGACGCCGCTCGTGAACCTATCCCAGGAGACCCTGCTGTATGTGGTGCTCACCGAAACCAGATCTGTTGACCACCACCTGCGTACCACCACCCACTTGGTTCGTGAAATGCGACCGGAGGTTGGGTTTTCCCTCCAAGCCAACAACACCACCTCGATGACGGTCTTGTTGCCAGCCGACCACCTCCAAGCAGCCGGTGTGGATTTGGAAAACCAACCAACGGGTTGGCGTTATTCCTTAGCCATGATGGGGGGCGTCGAAGGAACTGATGTTGATGACCAGGTGCTCATGTTGGTCTCGGATGCGCTGCCAAGTGAGCATCAAACCGTTACGGGGCAGAAAACATGGGGGCCTGCTCTTCTCACGTTGCTCGCAAGCGTGTTGCTCACATCGATTTTGATGGGCGCACACCGTCGAGAAGGAGCCGTTCCCACCGTGACAGGCGCATGGATGAGCGATGAGCAAACCGTGGTGGAAATTCGATTGAGCGCCGGAAGTGAAGCCTTCTGTGTGAACTCTTGGAGCGTCGACCCTCCATGGCAACTCAAAGGACGGCCCCCCACGCCTCGCCTCAAACCCAACGAAACGACGAGCATCAACGTCCGAATGCGGGAACTGCATGCTGTTGATTGCCACCTGCACATCGGAGTTGACGTTGATGAGTTTGGCTCGTGGCGCCAACATGTGTGGATGGAACCACCAGTTCCGAAGCACAAGACGGGACCGACCTCCAACGTCGACGAGTGAAGCCTTGAAAGGGTCGCCCACGCTGGAAGCATCGATGAGCACGGACCTTGATTCCACCGACAAGGCGCTGCTTGAATTGCTCCGCTCAGACGCACGGGCGAGCCATCGTCAACTTGCTCGCGCCCTTGGATTGGCACAAGGCACCGTAACCAACCGACTTCGAAGACTCGAGGAAAACGGTGTCATCGGCGGCTACAGCGCTATCCTCAACGCTCAAGCCGTTGGATGGAGCATGACGATCATGGCTGGATTGCGCATCGTCAAAGGCCGAATGATCGACGTGCAGCAAAAAATTGCTGCTGACCCGCGAGTGTTTGCCGTGTACGATGTCACAGGTGATTGGGATTCCATCGTTTTGGCACGGGTACGCGACCGTGCAGATTTGGACAACCTCACCAAGACCGTGTTCACCCTTGACGGCGTGGCGCGCTCGTTCACCCATGTGGTACTGAACACGGTGAAGGAGGACCCGCTTCCCTCGCCACCCCCCACCGACCAGGCCAATTAAATCGGGTCGTATTGGTCCACCAAGGACCCTAAGCGGTCGTGGAGACCTGTCAGACCTTCGACCACACGGGTTTCAGGCTTCAGACATACCATGAGCGTCGAGCGAAGGCGCTCATCGATGCTGACGTCCAAAGAGGCCAAGTTGCGCCTGCAGGTGGTCTGAAGTCGCCCCCCGGTTCGGTCCCAGTCCATGAGAAGAACCACGCTGGGACCGTTGTCCTCAGGACGGCGGCGACCGTAGGTCTCAACCAAGTACACGAGGACATTGTCAACCGGCCATCCACGATTCAGCACCTCAATCGGGCCGGTGAATCCGTACCGCTCCAGCGCATCCTTGTCACGACGGCCCTCGACCAGCACCGCACAGCCCGTTTGCCGCTGACGGTGGCGGGTTTCGGCCAAGATTTGAGCCGCTGAATGCCATCGCTGGTCGGCATTGGAAGGGCCACGGCCGGGTCCGTGGAAGCCATCGTTGCTCACGGAACCATCCCCATCGAGGATTCCAGACGAGCGATGACCTCGTCGATGCTGAGGCCGTCGATTCGTATGCTCTTGCGCCTTGACGTGTGTCCACTGGTCACCTGAAGGCTTGAGGGAGGATGGTGGAGATGTGCAGCGAGGACATGGAGGGCCGCTTGATTGGCCTGTCCTTGACGCGCCTCGGCCTTGACAGCGACGGACAGCCGCGAGCGCCACGCATTGATGCCAGTGATCCCTTGGGCACTGGAGCCCGGCTGAACCTCAATGTCCAGCAGTACACCCCCGTCCAAGGTTGACGACAAGCACGACGAAAGCCCCATAACGGCAGGAAAAGGGTCGCCGTTTTCAAGCGTGGCGCTCATTTGGCGGGAGCGAAGGAATCGCGAGCATTTCAGGCTGGATTTTATCATTTTATCGTCAAACCGCAAGCCTGCCCCCAAGCGGGGCAATACGGCAATCAATCCCCATTCAAGCCCCCCCCAACAAACGCTTAAGGGGGGGCTATGCGGCCCACAAAAACAGGGTGGTAGCGTGGTCGCAGAAGATACGGTATTCTCTGTTCTGTATGATAAGTTCATGTTTTGGTCCATCATCGTGGCCATTTTCACCTTCGGATGGATGTTTTTGGCAATTCTGCGCTATCGCGACGGCGTTGAAGCCGACACCACGCACATGGACCATATTGAGGTGGGTTCGTTCCCTGTTGACCGTCATCACACAACCATCGAGGTCTTCTTCTACGTCATACCAACGGTCATCGTAGCGTGGCTGGTCGTCCTTGCCCTTTCCTCCAACACCGCCGTGTGGACGATTCCTGCCGAAGACGAAGCCCACGACATGGTCATCATCGGCAAGCAGTGGTTTTGGGAATACGAATATGTTGATGCACTGACGTGGGAAGACGATCCGGCCGTCACCTACGTTGACGTGACATGGAGTGGCACCACCCTTTCAGTCGCCAGCACAAACAGTGCGGCCACCAACGTCAGCATTGTGAAGGGCACAGAAACCTACGAAGGAGAACTCGACCAACTTGACGGTACCTATGTGCGGGAGGACTTGGCGTTCAACCCCCTCGCCTTTGCCACAGTGACTGTGGAAGACGCCGAAGGGAACGTCATCCACACGTGGATGCACATTCCAAGAGGACACGTGTTCTCTTCAGCCCTTGGTGAAGACATGATTCTGCCGTGCGATGTTGATGTTGTCTTCGAAATGCACTCTCGTCCCTCCGACGATTCCAACCCCAACTACATCGGTGTCCAACACTCCTTTTGGCTCCCAGAATGGGGCGTGAAGGAAGATTTGGTGCCCGGCATTGAAGGCGGCACCTACATGACCATCATGGCCGATGACCCCGGCTCTTACCCCATTCGATGCGCAGAATATTGCGGAAATCAACATTCGATGATGTATGGCCAAGTGACCATCGTCGCCGCAGAAGGCATGGATTGTTCGGTTGACACCGGCGTCAAAAAGAGCGGTGAATCGCCACCTGCTGGAGGTGCGTACTGATGCGCGTCCGAACCAGCGTGGTGCTGACGGCGCTGCTTGTCATGCTCATGGCAGCGCCCTCCATGACTGCCGCTCCTGGCGGCATTGGTGCTGCGGCCAATCAAGGATGCTCCTGCCACGGCGGCGCCAGCCCCGACACCACCGTGTTGGTGGACGGGCTACCTGAAACCTACAACGCCAGCGAGACCTACACCTTCACCGTGACCGTCGTCAATGATGAGATGGAGCTTTACGAGCGTGATGATGGGAAAGTCATTGCAGGCGGCTACAGAATCCTGGTGTCCCATGGAATGATTTCATCCGTTCCTGATACACACGGCCAAGAACTTGAGGGTGGATACACCCATACCGCTGAAGGACGTGAGGTTCGCTCATGGACGTTCGAATGGACTGCGCCTGCAGCAGACGACCTCAATGTCGAAATGAAGGTGTATGGAAACGCTGTTAACGGAAATTCTCTGTTGAATATTGGAGGCTCCAGTGGCGATTACTGGAATGAAGCCAATGTCGTCATCCCCGGCGTTGCTGCTGGAGCGGTCGCTCCGAGCGCCAGTGCCCTGATTATTTTCCTGACCTCCATTGGACTCGCTGCTGGGTTGATCTTCACCGGCGTTTTGTGGGTGTTCTACCGACGCTCTCCCGAGACCTTCACAATGGAGCGTTTCTGGGGCTTCCTCAAGCCTTGGTTGACCACCACCGACCACAAGGAAGTCGGGATCATGTACTTCCTCTTCGGGTTCTTTTTCTTCCTCGTAGGGGGCTTGCTCGCCTTGCTCTTCCGCATCCAGCTCGCTCTCCCGGAGAACGACTTCCTAACTTACGACGAATACAACTCGTTCTTCACCCTCCACGGCACGACAATGATTTTCCTCGCCGCCATGCCAATGATTGCCGGTTTCATGAACTACGTATTGCCCCTGCAAATCGGAGCAAAGGACTTGGCCTTCCCTCGCATCAACGCCATGGGTCTTTGGCTGCTCGTGTTCTCCGCACCCCTCATCTTCACCGGCATTTGGTCGGGTGAAGGCGCTGACATCACGTGGGTCATGTACCCTCCCTACTCGTCCCTCAACGAAGCGAACTTGGGTTCAACCTTAGCCGATTACGGCTCCAATCCGGGCACAACCGCCTTCATTTCAGGCATGATGATGTTGGGTGCATCCTCGACGCTCGGTGGTGTGAACTTCATCACGACGGTGTTCACCATGCGTGCCCCCGGTGTGACATGGATGAAGATGCCCCTGTTCAGCTGGTCGGTCTTCATCAGCGTGTTCATGCTCTTCATGTCCCTGCCAGCCCTCATCATCGGCGTGGCCTTCCTCCTGTTTGACCACACCATCGGGACGACCTTCTTCGTCGCCGGCGGTGACCCGTTGCTGTTCCAACACTTGTTCTGGTTCTTCGGGCACCCCGAGGTGTATGTGGTCATCGTCCCCGCCTTCGGCATCGTTTCGGAAGTGCTGGCAACCTCGGCTCGACGCTCGATTTTCGGATACAAATCCATGGTGTTCGCCATGGCCGGCATCGGCATCGTCGGATTCATCGTTTGGGGCCACCACATGCTCACTTCGGGAATGGACCCCTTTTGGCGAGCCGCCTTCATGGTGACCACCATGCTGGTCGCGATCCCCACCGGTGCGAAGATCTTCAACTGGTTGGCGACCTTGTGGGGCGGTTCCTTGGTGATGAAGACCCACACGCTTTGGTCGTTGGGCTTCCTTGTCACCTTCACCTTGGGAGGCATTTCAGGAATGTTCTTCCCGGTGGCAGGTCTTGACATCCACTTCCACGATTCGTATTTCGTGGTCGCTCACTTCCACTACGTGTTCATCGGCGGCACGGTGTTCGCCTTGTTCTCGGCCGTGTACTATTGGTATCCCAAGGCCACGGGACGCAAGTTGAACGAAACCTTGGGCCTTTGGCACTTCCTCATCGGCTTTGCCTCGTACAACGCTGCCTTCTGGCCCATGCACGCTTTGGGCATCATGGGCATGCCACGACGCACGCACACCTACACCATCGAGTCAGGCTTTGCCGAATACAACATGGCTGTGTCCACGTTCGCCTTCATCTTCGGTCTGAGCCAATTGCTCTTGGTGTGGAACATCATCTATTCGGCTCGCCGAGGCGAACCCGTCGGCAAAGACCCATGGGGCGGTTGGTCGTTGGAGTGGTCCACGACCTCACCCCCACCCACACCTTCCTTCCACGACATCCCGACCCAACGCGACATGAACGAACTCTACGGCCATCATGAAAAGAAGAGCGAGAGTCTCGTTGACAAATTGCTGAAAGCCGAACCGAAAGGAACCTCAAGCCATTCAACGGAGGGAGAACTATGAGCGGAGGCGAAGCCCACGTGGAAAACAGCATTTGGATGCGCGCCGTTCTCTTTGGTGGCGTGTTCCTCGCCATCGGACTGCTGGCTTTTGCCACCATGGGCGTTGGCGTTGCCAATGTCAAGCACGCTGACTACGACAAGGCCGTCCTCGAATACGAAGAGGCCAAGCATGATTACGAAGAAGCGAAAGCCAACAATGCGAGCCAGTCGGAGATTGACAGCCTCAAAGCGATCAAGGAAGAGGCTCACCACCACGAAGTTGAGGCCCATCTATCGTACTTGACCTGGCGAACAGCAGGCATCACGATTCTGTTGATGTGTATCACCTACGCCTCGTTCATCGGTGTTGGTGGCTTCATCAATTCCATCTTCCCCGATGACCACGGGCATGGACATGACAACCACGGCTACGGCGGCGATGGCCACGAGCACCATGGCTCGGGCTCGCCGATCGTGTTTTCCTTTGGTATCATGCTGTTTTTGATGGGCTTCCCCACCTTCCAGGCTGCTCTCGGCAACATGCTCTCCGGCTTGGATGCTGACTTGAGCGACTTGGGTGTGAGCATGCTCGGCTTGATGATCGTGACCGCTGGTGTTGCCAACTGGTGGCGTGAAGACCTGCCGTTCATCGGCAACGGCGAACAAATCGCAACCTCGCATCCCTTTGAGGGTCAACACATTCGCAAGGCTGGACTCTGGGTGTTCATCATGTCCGAAGTGATGGTGTTCGCCACCTTCTTCTCCTCCTACCTGCGAATGCGCACAGAATGGTGCACTGGTTGGCAAGTGGAAGCGGGGAATTGTGCGGAGATCAACATGCTGACGGCATCCGATTTCCTCCGCCCCGACGGCGGGACGTTGGACGGTTTGGGCGGCCAGGGCGACTTCATGACCTTGCTACCTGGAGCCATCAACACCTTTGCGCTCATCATCTCCTCCTACACCATCGTGCTCGCGCTCAAGACCGCCAAATCAGGCATGACCGAAGCCGATTGGAAAGAAACCTACGGTCACACGCTGATGGGCAAAATCATGCCCACCAAGAAGGCCGCTATCCGCAACTACCTCATCGCCACCTTCCTCCTCGGTTCGACGTTCATTGTCCTCAAGCTCATCGAGTGGAGCCATCTGGTCGCTGAAGGGTTTACCATCGGTACCCAAGCCGGTTCCATCTTCTACGTGGCCACCGGTGCTCACGGCCTTCACGTGTTCATCGGTTTGCTCGTCATGCTCTACCTGATCTTCAAGGCGGACACGGTTGGTTACGATGAGAAGAACGGCCAGGGGATTGAATACTTCGGTCTGTATTGGCACTTTGTTGATTTGGCATGGGTGGTTATCTTCCCCGCCTTCTATCTGTATTGAGGTGATGAAATGGGTGAACATGAGACAACAGGAATTTTCGAATCGATCGTGGCAGCACTTCCCGGGAACAAGGACATTTATTTCTGGAACTTCGTCGTCTTGATGGTGTTCACGCTGTTTGAAGTGGCGGCCGTGTTCTTTTCTGGAATCGACCTTATGGTCGTGTGGGCCATCCTCATCGGTGTGGGCATCGTCAAAGGCTACGGAATCGCTGCATACTTCATGCACTTGAAGGGTGACCCACGCATCTACACCCGAACCGCCCTCTTCCCCGTGCTGTTCGTGTTGCTGATGTTGTGGGGCATTGGTCTGTCCAACCCCGGCGCCGTGCAGAACCTCCCCGAGTGGTGCACGCCCAACTGGGACTTCGCTTCCCAACGTTGAGGGCAACGCATGCGAATCCATGCCGTGGTTCTCGCCGTTCTCTTGGCAGGACTCCTCGTCCTCCCAGTTGAAGCCTACAAGGGCACGGCCTTGGCACGAGGTGCTGTTGACGGATTCAGCTTGACCGATCAAGACGGTGGGACCTACCGGTTTGATCAAGACAGCGAGGGCATCGTGGTGGTGTCCTTTTTGTTCACTTCCTGTCCCGATGTCTGTCCTGTTCTCACCCAGTCGTTGAAGGAGGTTCGCAACGGGTTGAGCACCGAAGAGTTGGAAGATGTGTCCTTTGTGTCCATCACGGTCGATCCCGACCACGATACGCCCGAACGTCTGATGGCATACCGTGACGTTCACGGGGCTGATTGGCCACACTTGACGGGCTCATCGGATGTCTTGGAAAAGGTGTGGGCATCATTCGGTGTCGGGGTTCAGCGTGAAGCGATACAAACCAACACAACACCGTACAGGCCGGCTGCCTCCTCGCTCACGGTGGTCGACACCAACGGGAGTGCCCACCACAGAATGGCAGCTCTGTCGGTTTGGTCGTTGACCGAAATTGCAGCGAAACAGGCGAGATGGTCATTCAACACCTCCGTGGCCAACGGTTCACGAACCGTTGAGAGCATCAACGAGATTCAAGGCACAGACAACGATTCGTGGTCGTGGACCCTAGTTCGGTGGAACGCAGAGCGTTTGCAATGGGATGCCGTTGACAACATGTTTGACGACATGAATGCGCTGGATACACCGCACATCGCCTGGGTCCCTTCCTCGGCGAACATCAGTTCCATCGATGCGCCTCCTCCGAGCGATTGGGGCAGCGTTTCAGTGGTTTGGCCCAACCAGACCGTTGAGGTTTGGCAACAAGCCGAATGGTCCGCCTACATCATGACGCAAGGGACTCTGGAGGCCGGCCAAACCGAGGTGTCGATCAAAGATTCGTCCTTCGGCCACTACCTCACAAGCATCGACAACGAAGAAGCACCCGAAGACTACGCTTGGTGGTGGAATATTTTCGCATGGAATGAATCGGAGATGGAATGGGAGAGTTCGATGGTTGGAATGGACGAAATGCTCTCTCCCGGTCACATCGCCTGGGCGCCGTCATACACCAACATCACCGACATACCCCCTCCACTCAACGGCTCAGCGCCCTCGGAATGCAACGGGCATGGTTCAACGATGGGGACAGGCGAAGGTCGCCATTGCATGTGCGTTACCGGATATGGATGGGACGGTGAAGACCGATTGTCGTGCGTCACCAACACGACCTCCACCACCTCCATTGGCCACTCCACCGTGACCTACATCGTCGACCCTCAGCGGGTCCCCGTGGTGGCGTGGACGGGCGATGCTTGGAGAAGCGAGGACATGCTTGCCGACCTGCGCGAATTGATGGAGCGGGAAAACCTCGGGGGGCACACCTCTGAGATCACTCCCTCGCTGCCCTTCATGCTAACGGCCATCACCCTAATGGCGGCCGTGGCTGTTTTCGCAGGAAAACAACCGCCGAGCGACCCCGAGCAAAAGGGGAAAATACCCCACCGCCTGCGCTGAGTCAGAGCAGTCGTCGCATAGCCTGGTATTGCGCCGGATTTGAAATCCGGTGTCCCCGTGACTCGGGAGTTCAAATCTCTCCGACTGCGCCACTCTCCCTTCCGTTTTGTTCCGAGGGAAGACTTCTCAAACTCCACCACCTCTCACGGACCATGCGCCGAGGTCTTCTGGCTCTGTGTTGCATGGCGACGATGGTGCTTGCAGGATGCCTAGGACCCTCATCGGCAACGTGGGGCGATGGAAGCGGCGTAGAGGTCATCTCGTCCTCCAACGAGAACGGCACCCAGTACACCGTGAAAACCGGTTTATCAGGCTCAAGCACCACCCACACTGTGGAATCGGTTGGGTGCGATGTGGCCGACGGGGGAGCCCTGATCGAAGGAAGCGGTGAGCCCTTCACCTTCACCGGATATTTGGCCGCCAGCACCTTTTACCAAAACCACAACAGCGCCATGGGCGCCCGCGATCTTGACTTCGGCGTCACAACAGCCGTCGCCATTCAGTCCATGTCCTTCAGCGAAGCCGCAGGAACCACCGACGGCAACGGTGCGCGCATCGACGTCAAGGAATGGACCATGCCACTCTCGCCCGAAACCGGTGCTGGCAGCGTTGATTTGGATGAAGTCGACAGAGATTCCGATTCTCGCTGGTTTGTCCTCGGCCTCATCCCCTCCACGGAGCACATTCTCGATGGCATGATGGCGTTGGGCGAATGGCATCAACCTGTTTCCATTCAAGGTTACATGGTGGACAGTATCGGAGAAGGGCAGAACAACCCGAACGGATATTCGAAGCAGTGGCATGCGGCCCGCAGCGATTGCAGCATGACCGTCGGCGATACCAATCGAGAAGACCTGTATGTCATCGTTACGGGTTTGACCTTGGAAGGCGCTACCGTCTCGGCCACCGGTGAGTCCGATGACGAGTGGGTGCAGGGCGATGTCCCTATTTTGGGTCGAAGCGGATTCATCATGCTCTTCCTCGTGGGCGGTGTTGGAGGGAGCGTCGGCGCCTTCATTCTGTCGAAAGGCATGGTGATGCGTGCAGCGAGCAACGACATGAAAACGCTGATTGGAAGCGAGGGCATGAAGAAAGCCGCGAGCGTCAAAACCGACGCAAAGGCGGCCAAGAAAGCAGGCATGGAATCACCTTCAGAACGTCAGGCACGTCTCGATAAAGAGCAGGCGAAGGAACGCAAACAAGAATCTGCATCCACCCCACCCCCACGCACGAACGCCAAAGACGACAACCCAATGGGTGGATTTGACTTGGACAGCGTTCTCGCCTCATCGGTACCAACGTCACCCCGCGGTGGGGGGCCCTCGCAACGAAAATCATCGGTGGTCGCCACCGAGGCGGCACAATCGATGGACCGGATGAACGAAGCGCAATCCACGTCGGCTTCTTCGCTTCCACCCTCCATGTCTCGCCGCTCATCTTCACCTCCAACCGGTCGAGCGAGCAGCCCTCCAAGCGCAGCGCCAGTCTCCAATTCGCCACCGATTCGACGGCGCAAATCCGTCAAGAAAGAGGAAGACACTGCATCTTCGCAACCCGAAGAGCCTGCTCAACAACCACCAACATACGAGGATGAAGAAGAGTTCTCCGATTTCTCATTCTGAGGCCGGGACTGAAATGAAGGCGGCGTGCCGCAACACCTCCATGGCCAAGGGGGTTGAGCCAAGGTTTTCACCATCGATGTTGATGGCTGTGGGTTCTGTTGTCAGGATCTCCAGGGTAGAGAAGCGATGGTAATCCACCCGTGGATGGAACACATGACGACCTTCACTTTTGAGCATCCCAAAGGCCTTCAGGATTTGCCGCCTTGACATGTTTTTGAGCAAGCCGATGTCCATTCGGCCATCATCCAGGGTCGCACCGGGAGCCAAGGGGAGTTTGGAGCCCCCAGTTTGGCTGTTTTGCACCAAAAACAACGTGAAGTCATCCTCCACCGAAACCCCGTCCAGAACCAATGTCGCACGCCGTTTCCGATTGGCTAAGATGGCCAAAAGGATGCCAACATCGTAGCGAGTTGGCCCCAGCCAGCGCATTTTTTCGGCCTGAATGTTCGAATCGACGCCCAAGCCCCACGTCACGAGGTTGTGGCAGTAGCGAACGATGCGCCCCTTGGTGCTTCCCGGCAATCCCTCGGTTAACTCCACTCGGGCCAAGTCCAAGGCCTGTCGCTTTCCTGAAAGCATAGCTGCAACGGCGGATGAAACATCGCTCAAGCCGAGATCGTGGGCTTGTGAATTGCCCGTGCCAGCAGGAACGATGGCATACCACTCGGGTTGAGTTGGGCCTCGCTGCATTCGCCCTGTCATCACTTCGCATAAACTTCCATCACCCCCAACGACGGCGATGACCTCGCCTTCGCCTACCTCTCGCTCGCTCGCCAGCTGAATCAAATGCCCCGGAGCGTCGGAAAAAGAGGCTTCCACAGCCACGCCGCGCTGGTTGAACTCCTCGAGAAGCAGTTGTGCCACCTTTCGTCCATGCTTTTTTCCCGAAAAGGGATTCACGAACAAGTGAACCTTGGTGGGTGGGGCACCGTTTGAAGGCGGATGTTCGAATACAGGAGCGTACTGTGGACGGTGCGCACCTTTTTTGCGTTTGGAGGACGGATCGCCACGAAACGAAAGCGGTGTTGAAAACCCATGCTCACCCTCCTCGCTCATGTCTGCGTGAGCGTGATGCAGCGTTTCAATGCTTCTCTTTCATGCAGTTTTAGCGATTATTTATTTTGAATGGCCCTTCACCCGTTTTGCATAAATTGGGGCCTCTAAGTGTTCGGCTCCAATGCAAGCGCTCATGAACCCAGCCGACTCCCGCTGCACATGGCAGGGGAGTGGAGCGATGAGGATCGGCTCTTCATGGAACGTGCCTTGCTGGTGGCTGAGCGTGGCCGAGGTCGGGTCAGCCCCAACCCCTTGGTTGGATGCATTCTCGTCAAGGACGGATTGGTGATCGCCGAGGGTTGGCACGACCATTTGGGGGGATTGCATGCGGAACAAATGGCCATCCACGATGCAGAAACCAAGGGACATTCGCCCAACGGAGCCACCGCTTACGTCACGCTGGAACCATGCAACCATTTCGGCCGTACCCCGCCCTGCACTGAAGCGTTGATGTGGGCGGGTGTCAAAGAGGTCATCGTCGCTCACGAAGATCCAAACCCCACCGTGAGGGGCAACGGTTGCAAGGTGTTGGAAGACGCTGGGGTTCGCACCCGTATGGGTTTGATGCACGCCGAGGCCGGCATCCAAATGCGGGCGTTTCTCCATTGGTGTGAACATCGACGACCGATGGTAACGGTCAAACTGGCCGTTGATGCTCAAGGATCGGTCGACGACCGAAGCAAGCATGCCCAGCGGTTCACCTCAATGGGCTGCCTTGAGAAAGTGCATGAACTGCGCCGAAATTGCGACGCTGTCTTGGTGGGGGTCGAGACCGTGAACCGGGACGATCCCCAACTCAACGTGCGGTTGGTGCCCAGCACCCGCCAACCCCTCCGCGTCGTCATTGACCCCCACGCCAGAGTTTCGCCTCGTGCCGCCCTTCTCAAGGATGAAGGAGAGACATTGCTCATGCAGGAAGAGTTCACCACGTTGCCGTCGCTGCTCAATCAACTCGCTGACCGCGATGTGCAGCGTTTGCTTGTGGAAGGAGGCCCTACGACCGTTCACCGGTTCCTCGAGGAGCATCTGGTTGACGAACTGTATCTTGTTCACTCCAAAGCCACCCATGCCGACCCCGTTCCGTCGGGGCTCAACGCCGAGGTGCTCGGTGATGCTGGCTTGGTCATTGATAGCGAAATGGTCTGGGGCGACGAGCGCGTGGAGCGTTATGTCCGTCGGACTTAACGCGTTGAGAGCACATCGTCCCAACGAAACGACGAGCCTTTTCGAAAGAGATTGTCGTGAAAAGGGCGCTGATTGATGTGCACGCACCGTGCAAGACGGCCCCGATGGTTGTAACACCCGACTCGTGTGTGAACAACGGCCATAACCTCGCCAAGGTCGAGGGATGGCCCGGTGGGTGGTGGCGCTTCTCGTTCCACTCGTTCCTGGGTGCCGTCCCATGCAACGTCGGCTTCACTCGGGGGAGGCAAGGTGGCATCAGCCTCCAAACGAAGGCCACCTTCCGCCAATTTCACCGGTCGCCAGGATGAACGGACGCCGTTCTCCAGCCATTCTCGGATGCTTTTCAGTTGCTCTTTCGTCGCCCATGCCAAGAAACTGACCTCCCACCAACCGGGAGTACGAGCCAAGGTAACGTGGTGAACACCTGGGTACGCATCTCGAGCGTCCAAACCATCGGACCAGGTTCGGCAAACGCCTTCCAATCGTACGGCAAGCAGCGGCAGCACGCCCATGTTCATCATGGCGAGTCGATGGGGGTTGGCCAATTCACCCAGCACGAGGAGAGGGTGGCGCTCCTCTAAACCCGCCACACCCTCTTGGTCAAGCAACGAAGCAAGCGCGGCTTCGCCGTGTGTGTACTTGGAAACATGGTCGAGGAGCGTTTGGCCACCGAGCACATCGTTGACCGTCGCCACTCCTTCATCGGGAGGGGCGAGGGATAGTAGGCGTTCGGGCGTCAACAACACGGAGGTTTCGGGAAGTGGGAGCGGTGAATTGTTGGCGGAGTAAGGCCAGAGTCGAGGGTGTTGCGCATCCACATTGAGGCCTCCGTGGGTTGTGCTGTGAAGTCAGTGGGTGAAGGTGGTTTCCATGAGACAGGAAGGGCAGGTGACCTTGATGGGACGGACATCGGGGATTCCCAAGGCGACGCCGCACGCTGGACAAAGAATGGCTTGCGAGACCTGCTCCCGGCGTTGAGCTGCTTCGCGAGTTGGATCGTATTCAAACCGAAATTGGCTTTTATCAACCATCGTTGGCGCAGCACTCGGCGTTGACGCATCAATTCCGGGAACAGATTTGTGCGACGTGTCCCATCCTGCCTCGTTGGTTGAGGCAGCATAGGCTGGTGAAGTGACCGGATCTGGCGTGGAAGCGACAGCGGCCATCGCCGTGCGGATGGAGGCTTCATCCGTGCCATACGTACGGCAAAGTCGGTCAATTTCCAGCATTTGGTCGTACCCCGACAAGGCTCGCAACGCGGCGATTTCGTGGTCGGGAACTGCGCCCATGCCAAAGGCAAGACACCAGCCGATTTAGCCCTTGAGGGGCATTGATGCATGCAGACAAGGTTGTTGTTTGCCGGAAAACCGAAATCAAAGGGCGTTTTTCGGAAGGGTTCAAAAGAGGTCGCCGGGCGGCGAACGATGAAGAAGCATGGCTACACGACCGTTTCGCCGCTCACCCTCCTCGACCAAAGGTCGCGCACTGCAAGCCCGTAGCGTGACGTGCAAGTCGGTGATGGACGAAGCCCACACCGTGCTTGATTCGGATTCGGTGGCTGTCGTCCTCGACACTTTAACTCGCCATGATTGGGACCACGTGTTCATCGTGAACAGCGACGATGTGCCGTTGGGTCGTATCCATGCGGTTGACTTGTTGAAGATGGTGGCTCGCAAATCGGTGAACCGAAACATTGCATGGATGCATTCCATTCCGGCCCAGCAACTGGTCAACCTGCCCCCTCTAACGATTCGTAGTGATGCGCCATTGCTCAAAGCCGGCGCTTTGATGCTGACACACGATTTGAATCAACTCGGCGTGGTCGATGAGGAAGGTGCTTTGGTGGGCGTTGTGGCCCACTGCACGCTGGCCCGGGTATTGCCCAAGTTCATTTTGTGATCAAATACCCCAGTAGCGGTCGGCCTGGGCTTGCTTGGCTTGCAAAGAACGAACCACCGTTGTAACCATCCAAAGGACGACCACCCAAATGAGCGGCGTGGCTAGATCGTTGATGATCATCTCAACGCTGAATTCGTACGACGAGCCGTTGAGCACTCGGATAGCGATGTCAAGCGCCGAGTTCAGGAAGGAATACACCACCATACCAAACACGCTCAAGACGATGAGACTGCCTGAAAACGAGCCTCGCTTCAAGCGAAGGAGCATGAAGCCTGCCGTCGAGGTGAGGAAAGCAATCACCGTCCATGCTAAGGAAGAGTGGATAACGCTGAGCCACAACACCGATTGGGTGCTCGCTGTCGCCTCTTGAAGCCCAAAGGCTCGCCAACCTTCAGCAACAGCGAAAATGGCGCTGAAGAGGGTGGCCGTCCACAAGAGCGAGGAAAACATGGCGGCATCGGCGTTCTCCCGCATCTCTTGAATCACCCTGTTCACGGTGGATTCAATGCCCGCCCCCTTGCTGAAGATGTACAAGCCGAGCACCAGCGGCAAAGCCCCGATGACGATACCGCCGATCTCGTTGGGCAGCATGATACCAAGCCCAAAGATGGCCATGATGGCGCCTACAGGAACCATGATTTTTGAGCGCCACTTCGGGTCCTCGAGGGCTTTGACGATGTAATAATACGTCCCTTCTATGCCCTTCGATTGACGTACAATCACCTTCTCAACATGGTCAATGCGGACCTGTGAAGTGATGATGGGGAGAACGCTCTCGTCCTCGGCGCCGTCGGTGATCAACAGCGCTTGGTCGGGTTGGAAGGCCGATACCACTTCTTCGAGTTGGGCAGCGATGGCACGGTCGGAGCGGACACCGACTTTTTCGTCTCCCGTCAGAATGGCGATTTCCAATTCATCCTCTTCGGATTTCACCTCGACGAATTTGTCATAGTGATGGATGGCGCCGAGAATGGCGTTGGTGTCGCTTTCCTCCGGGTCGGCCGTGCCCAATTTCAGGGCGGCGGTCAAGACTTGGCGTCGACCAACGACGGGGCCACGAATGGAGGTCTTCAACCCCAAATCGTTGTCGCGGTCAACGGTGAGCACCAGTGTGCGAGTCATGTTCTTTCTCCCCCCTCATTGGGCCCACCGACCTTCTTTCATTCAAACCCTTGTGTGGGTGACCCCTTTCCCTCGTTGAAGGTCAAGCGGTTCGCACCCTCACCATCGATGCATCGTCTTGTCCAGAGGGTGGGTCGACCCAGTCCTCATCGCCCGGGAGAACCAAATTCGTTCCAAGCCCAACCAAGCGCTGAGCCAGATGCCTCTGGGTCTGAACGAGTTGGTCCCAATTCTTTGTCTCGTCGCGCCACCGTCGCCATCGACGTAGCGATTGGGTGGCATCGCTCAAACGAGCGTAAAGACGCAGGTGCCCTCGTGCAGCCAGAGGCCAGGCGATCAGGAAAGCGAGGAAGAGCCCCGCAGGCGGCAATGTTGTCAAATGCACCAGGAGCCAATGCGAAGACATGGCCACACGCACACCGCTGGTTTCGCCCAGCATGGTATAGGTGAGCCACCCTGAAAGGAGAAGCCACCACAACGGGAACAACACGAGGGCAGTGATGACCTTCAGACTTCCCCTCAAGGAGTCGTCATCGTTGAACCGCGCGACGATCCTGTCCACCACTCCAGTCGCTTTGTAGGGAACATAATTGCCGATGATGGCGCCCCAGGTGACCAAACCCAGCATCCAGACTGCAGCCCACAACCACATCAGTACCAACCGAACCAGCGTGTGAGGGGAAAGGGTGGTCGGACGCGTATCAACGTCCAATGGCGAAATTCGGCGTTGTTCAAGGGAGTGGAAATGGTCTTCGCACTCGCGGGCGAGGTCTTCCGTCGTTTCCGAGTCGTGCTGGTGCATGAATTCCCATCCGGCACGTAAACGTCGGGCCCCGAGAACAGAGTCGGCGTAGGTGGGCTTGGCGAGGGGTTGACCAAAAGCGCGTTTCTTCTCGGCGTACACAATGCTACGTCCCTTCCAAATCAGCGTCCTCTCCGTCCAACTTGTTGTTGAATGGGAAGCGCGGGAGAGTTCGACCTGAATTGCTTCGGTTAACCTCACCACCCATTCACGATGCACGGACGCTTCGTCACCGTGTTGACCCGGCTCGGGCAGGGGTGGAAGCGCCATGGGGCGTTCAAACACCAAGGCAGCGCGTTCCCTGAATTGATGTGAATCGGAGTAATGCAGGCCGACCGGAACCAAATACGGCAGAGGGCGCCCGTTTGCTGTTGCTTCCAAGCAAGCGGCGAGCATAACCCTCGCCACACCTGAACGCACGCGTTGGACACCAGCTTCAGCGTGCGAGGCCTCCTCTGGAAACATGAGAAGATGACCGCCGCGAGCCACCCGCATCGCCGCTTCATGCAGCAAGGTCGCGTTGCGTTGCCGGGCTGAAGCGGGGAATTGGCGAAGTGAGATCAAGCCCGCACTTCGGGTCAACTTCGACACCAGCGGCAGGTCAAAGGCGCGGTGTTGGACAAAGGTGTTGAGGTGGTAGGGCAGTTGAGCCGTCATCAACATCGGGTCGATCAGCCCGTTGGGGTGCCACGAAACGAAGACAACCCCGGCGTCATTGGGCAAGTATTCATCGTCCACGACGCTGATTTCACGAAACCAAATATTCGTGAGGAAGCGAAAAAACCACCTCAAGCAACGATACGGCCATGGAGGACGGGACTGAAGGGGAACGGGGACTTCAGCCGTGGTCATACGCTGTGGAGTGCAGCAGGCCATATAGGTCCATCCACGGCATCAGTCATCGTCGTTGGAATTTTCGGCTTGCCCGGTGGGAGCATCGACGGGAGCAGGTGTTGTCAATCGACGCCATCGTTGGGTGGCTCGGATGTATTTGAGCGGATGGTCCATCCATGATTGGTCACATGTCCGGTTGTCACCGGGAAGGACAGGGCAATTGTGGTTCACCTTCAATTTCCCGCACCCGGCTGGCGTGTAGGCGTGTTCGTACACGTGCCCGACCTGATAGGTGGTGGTGGCTTCGCTAAAATCGGGTGCGCCGCGAAAGAAGTTCACGCATGCCTCTTGGGGCAGGGCCAGCGTAGCCGCCATGGAGGCCAGAAACAATCGACCGAAATGGTTCACGTTGACGCCCGAGGTTAAGTCGGCAATGATGCGTTGCATGCACGGCGGCCAATCCCCCTCTTCGGCGCCCACCAAAGCAATGGCCTCGCTTGCCTTGCTCGCCATCAAATTACGAACCATGCCCACGGGTTCAGCCAGCCGAACAGCCAAATCCGTGGTGACTTCGGCCATCTTCTCAAGGGCCTCAGCCTCAATACTCGATTTGATGCGCTCACGCAACAAGCGAGCCACTTTTGCTGATGAGGAGTATTGGCGCTCATCATGCAGTTTCACCCAGCCAGCGTCCACATCGACGTTTGGCAGTCGCCAACGGTGGCCGGTGATGCGGGGGCAGATTTCGATGAAATCAGCGAGCCCGACCCTCCACACCGAAGAAGTGGTTTGGCGTAGGGCCGACATGGACGTCAATCCGCCTCCGGTAGCGATTGCAGGACGTTGTTCTGTTTCTTCGACTTGAGAGAGGTAGGTGTTTGCCACGGTTCCCAAATTGACGGTGTCAAGAATCAACAGTTGTTCGGCACGCGCGGCTTCGGCTTGGGCCCAGCGTGCGATGAGCCGCTCATCTTCGCTGGCACACACGACCAGCCTTGCGTAATAGAACGAAAAGGCTTCGACCAGGCGGCCTTCTTCGGTATGGATGTCACCGCCAACCACCTCAACACCTTCCTTGGACTGAACCGAATCCACCAGGCGAATTCTCGCTCGCTGCCGGGCTTTCTCCATCCAAGCCCCGTCCAACAGTTCTTCCAAATCGATGCTGTGACGCACAGCGAGGTCGCGAATCCACGGCGTGGCCTGAGGTAAAAACGGATATCGCGCCAAGGTGATGTCGTCCCTGACCTCGGGAGGTGTTGACGGGACGGGCATGATTCCTCCACACCGGTGAGGGATTATGAAGTTCAACCCCGGGGTCGGATTGATGGCCCTGCGCCCCTTCCCACGCCCATGGACCCCACCACATGGAGCGAGGTCGTGGCGGTTCAGCACGCCGTGCGAGCAGCCTTTGGTTGGTCCTACGAGGATGACGCAGCAAGCGCTGAAGAACTCAAGGCGGCCTGCGACAACGACCGCATCGTGGAGGAATGGCATCTTCAAGGGCGCCAGTCCACCCTTCAACGGTTGAAACAGGAATTGTTGGCAGCCAAACACGTGGTGCTGGTGGGCGCTGCTGCCGAACCGGCTGAGGTCCAGATGGCGGTGCAGGAGGGTTCGGTGGTGGTGGCGGCGGACGGCTCCGTGGGTGCTTGCCTGCCCGAAACCATTCCCCTATGCGTGGTAACTGACCTCGACGGCGGGGTGCATTTGGATCAGGCTGCGGCGCAAGGGATAGCCATGGTCGTTCATGCCCACGGTGACAATGCCAACCGATGGAAGACGGTTCTCGACACCTGGCGCGTGACCTCGCCCCCTCCCCTGGTCTTGACCCACCAAACGGACGCCAAATTGGAGGGTATGCACAACCCCGGCGGCTTTACCGACGGCGACCGAGCCCTCTGTTTTGTAGCATGGTTGGGGGTACCGCTGGAACGCATCATCATGGTTGGATACGACTCAACACGACTCGGAAGATGGTCTGGAATCACCCAGCCCGAACGAAAACTGGAGAAGTTGACCTGGATGGATGTCGTTGTGGAGAAGGTGATGGGTGCCTTGAACCCCACGAACCCTTCTCCCCCTTCACCCGAACACAGGCATAAGTAGACCCCCCCTTTTGGATGAGGCGTGGGCCAACAACGACCTCGGTGGCTAAATCCCGTGCTCTGGGTGTTGGCGCTGTTGTTGGTCAACGGGTTATGGACCAGCGTGGCTCAACAACGCGCACAGAACGAATTGAACGCACCCGACCGCTTTGAGACATTCAGAGAACTGGAGGTAGCACCGGTCTTCGGTCAATCCAGCGCCATCCCTGCCCGCCTCACCACCGTGGCCACGAGCAGCGTGGTCGACGAAGCGAATCTGAGCGTGACGGTTCGGTTGAACAACGACACGGAAGTCTTTGAGTGGTCAGGTTTGCTCAGCGAGGGAATTCCAGTGTGGGACGGCGAACTGATGCCAGGGACCTACACCATCGAAACACGCATCGAAGAAGGCGTAGATATTGAACAATCCATGGACCTCCAACCCTTTTCTTCCGTTCAGGCCTTAGGCCACGCCGTGCTCTCGGTTCTTCTGGTTGGCTTGGCACTGGCCGAACAAGGCGTTCGAACCTTGCTATCCCGCCAAAGAGTGAATGAAAGCGAGCAGTCATCCACCACCCCTTCACCAACCCACCGCGCAGAGCCATCATCCCCGCTTCAGTACGAAGATTCACCATGGCGAGAACCGCTGCGATGATCACAAGAAATCCGCAAGTGAAAGCTGCTTTGCGCGATCGTTGTTGAACAGTGAATCGGCGCTGTTGGCCAACCAGTCTGCGTTCTGACGGGTGTACAAATCCACCCCGTAATGGTCCATCACGTACCGCATGACTTCGATGTACTTGCGAACCGCCCCCTCCGACACCGTCAAGGCCAAATTTCCGTTGCACAACTCCCCTTCCGATTTAGCAACGCCCATTCTGGCCAACCCTCGGCCGGTTTCTTTCTTGGGTTGGATGCACTGGCCCGCCACTGGCATTCTGCGGTAGGAGTGAGCGCATTTGAGGCAGCGCACTTTTTGGCGGCCGTATGCATTGAGGTTGCCTCGTAAATCGGGTAAAAAGTGAGACCGGACCACGCTGGAGGCGACTTCACGGACGCTGACGCCGCGTAACTTGTGGCCCACCGCCAACTGTCCGTTCATTTTGTCAATCATCGTTTCCAGTGTCTTGTACGCTGAAAGCTCAGGTCCTCGGTCGATGGCCTTGCAGTCGTGCGTGAAGCCGTACCCTCGAACAGCGGCGACCGTTCCGAGCCGCCGCTCGACGAAATCCATACGCGATTGGACGTCTTTCGGATGAGGTTGCGACTGGGTGGCTTCATAGAAGTCGCGTTCATAGAACCAAGCAGAATCCACGTTCAAGGCCTCCTTGTCCACCTCGGTCGGGTTCAGGCGGGTGGTCAACACCAACGGCGCATCCATTTGGCCGCCACGATTCGCAGGGAGAATGTCCTTGCTGAAATTCAGCAGCCCGTCCATGAGCATCATGATGGCGTCCTCGTCCCCGTCGCAATTTCGACGTTTGGATGCGTGGAACAGGGGGTGAGCGTACCCCCCGGAGCAATCCGCCCAACCGATGATGCGGGAAAGTACGCCACCGCTGGTGTGAGGAGCGAGGGCGCAAATGAGGTGCCCCACCAAATCCTCGGGTTTGTCGACGTTGTAGAACGCTTCCATGCCGTAAAACCGAGTCAGCAATTCATCCACATAGTTCGCCGTACGCACCAAAAAATCGGCGGCGCCCTTGGCGACGATGAAATCCTGAGGGAAGATTTCGAGCACCTGTTCGTCGTCGTTCAAGGGATTGCCGAGGTGGTCGTGGGTGTACCCCAAGCCGTGGAGTTTTTTCCAAGGGACGCCGATTTCTCGTGGCCGGAAATGAGTCACGGGAACATCGCTCATGTCGTAACGCACCGTACCGTCTCTGAACACGGGGAGGTTGTGTTTTGCTCGCAATATGCCTTTTTCAATGGCTTCGGGAGTTTGGTCTCGGCTGTTCAATTTCTTCATGCACTTGACCTGAGCAGGCAGCCGATCGAGACCCAACCTGATGCGAGCATCTTCAACCATGTCGTCCACACGCACGGATTGAACCTCGCCGCGACGCCGAGCCTTGGATGAACCTTCATGTGCCACGGTCACGCCTCCACAGGCCTCACCTGCTTTGCCTTCGCCGTAGGCGTCAACCGCACGGTGGTGGCAGCGCAAGAAAGGCGATTCCCGTTTGCAGGTCTCACATGTTCGCCGACCCAATTGAACCCGAATGGTTCGCTGTTGAACCGCATTGTCGAGCAAACGCTGGTTGCCCCCGTTGAGTTCGATTGGGAACAGGGAATGGGTCATCGGGTTCATGATGCGCGGTGCGGCCTTCTCCGGACGACCCATCCGGCAGCCAACACGGACAGGAGCACTGTGTTCCCAACGCAGGTCGGACGTGGCCCTGACCAAGACCATGATGCCCTCCACAGCGTGTTCGTCCTCGAGTTCTTGCGCTGCAAGATAGCGATTTGCATCGGCAGGGCCTTCGTCCACCACCGAAGCCGCTGCCTCACGCCCGACGCGATCCGTCTCGGCGATTCCAAGACCTCGTTGGCGAGCTCCGGTCTCTGCTGCGATTCGGATGGTGGAACGTTCCTTGCTCAGTTCTCGCAGGCGGGTTCGCTCTTCATCGAGGCATTCCTTCGCTCTGCGTAAAGCGTTCAAACGCTGTTCGACCAGGGCGTTGAGATTCTTCACACGAAGCGGTGCGTCCCCTTCCAAGGTGAACCCAAAGCCTTCCAGCATAGCCTGCCAGCCAGCCGTGACCACGACATCGTCCCCATCGTGCACATGAGGTAAACCAAGGAGCATGAGGGCACCTTTGACCAAACCGTGCTGGTGCAGCGCCCATCCCTCTGGCGTTTGAAGGGCAAATACCGGGTCTTCCGGTAACAGGCCCACGCCGGGGATGTCCTCGCCTGTTACCTCGGGGAGCCTTTCGGGCTCCAAGGTGTCCAGTGCCTTTGCTGTCCAATGTGCCGCAGCCAGAGGAAATCGTAACTGCCGTGTGCTCGCCTCTGGACGCGCCCCTACAGGCAGGTTCGAAGCATCGTTCAGCCCCGTCCCTTTGGCCTCGATACGAGCGGTTTCAAGCGCCGTGAGAAAGGCTGGAAGCCATTCGATGGGGAGGTCCTTGAACCACGGGTTGTGAGGCGGTGGAAGGGAGGTCGCAAACCTTCGGGCGACGGCCAAGGCCTGTTCCCAATCCACGGTCGTTGACCGCAATTGTTGGTGCCATGAACGTCGGACCAAGAACTGTGCATTTGGGTCTTCTGTTTCTTCGGGACGTAAGCCCGGACAGCCTTCCGGCCACGCGGACCGGGGGGAGTTCATCGCCTTGACGAAGGCCTCGATTTGCGAGGCATCAGTGAGGCTTTCTAGCAGGTCGCTTGCCCACCAGTCGCGTGAATAGCCGGCGGGAACCAAGTGTTTGTTGTTCTCGAGAAATTCACCGTAACCAATCACCAATTCCCCGTTGTCCCACACCTGCTTCACTTGAGGACGCAAAGGAACAAAGTCGGCGGGCTCATCGATGCGTAGGAAGGACCCGTCATCGAGCACGACCCACGGCCCTTCTGCTTCATCGCAAGGCGTTATAGCGCAGGCTTTTCCCGGACGCTCAATTTTCATCTGTGTCCCGATGGTGATGAAATCGTCCAACGCCAACATCGTGGTCGTATTGGTGGAAGCAGCGGCTAGACCGGAAGGGCGCGCCCGGCCGTAACGCAAGCGGAAACCACCGGCTTGCAAGGGGCCACCGAAGACGGGGCGCCCAGCGATGATATCGTTCATGAATTTCGTGATCGGCTTGATCTGTTGGCTCTTGAAGCCCCCTTTGCCACCCCCTTCGCTGGCTTTGCCTTTGGAAGCGAAGGTAGCGATGAAGTCCCAACCAGGGACCTTCATTCGCTCGGTGTGTTTCTGGATTTTGGGGGCTTTCAAGCACATGCCTTCGCCGATGACGAGAAGAACACCGCCACGGATTCGGGCTTCGTCGATGTTGCGTACATTGCCGTAACCAGCGCACTCGATCCGCTCGGTGGATTCGCCGTTGATCATCACCGGACAGGCGCGGACGATGTCATCGATTTCTTCAGGTGAAGGACGATACTGCAAATTCCCACGGTACAATCCAAATTCTTCCTTCACTCGCTCCACCTCGGGGTCGGTGGGTTGGTAAGGCCCGACGTTCATCTCCCGCCGAATCATGTCAGCGATGAGCACGGCCAAGGCTTGAGCCGTACCGCCGGCAGCGCGAATAGGTCCAGCGAAGTGCACGGAAACAAATTGAGAACCATCGACGTTGTTGAGCAAGCGAACCTCGCTGATGCCCTCAAGAGGAGCGACGAGTACAGCCTCGGTCAAGACCGCTAGGCCCACGCGAAGACCGACATCGATGGATTTCTCCAAATCAAAACCTTTCTCGCGGAAACCACGGGCGACGGATTGGGCGATCATGATGGAAGTGGTTTCGCGATCGTGTTGGGCAAGCAATTGCCGGATTTCTTCGGCCACCTCGTACCCTTCGAGATGGTCGATCAGCAACTTTTCAGTTCGCCCAGCAAGGTCGGATGCTCGAGGGATCTCAACGCGAGTTTTGTGGTCCAAACCCTTGCTTCGTGCTCGTTCAGCGATGGCATAGGCTTCATCCGCCCGCTCGTCCAACCACTGGTGGTAGGCCGTCATCTCTCCCTCAAGGCGTTCCAAATCAAGCCCGAGCAGTGGGTTGTGCTCGGCTAAGGAGGATTTGGAAGGAGGGGCGCTCATCGTTGTTCAGCCAACCTAACCTTGACGACGACCCTTTATCATCCGCGCGGTGGCAGGGTTTGCTTGCTGTGGATAGGAAGGAAAGTTCATGTCATGTCCCTCCGAGTCAACAGCATGACGGTTCACGACGATGTGCGCAACCATCCGTCGTGGCCACGCCTCGCTCGCTTGGTCAACGAACTGGCCTTTCTGGACGGCGGGAGCGATGATGCCTTTACGCTCGCCAGCGGTAAGCATTCGCGTTGGTTCTTTGACACGAAACCCGTGATGATGCACCCCGAAGCCGGCCAACTGCTAGGGACGTTGCTGAACATTCGCCTCCAATCGCTGGGTGCGGCTTTTGTCGGGGGCTTGGAGTTGGGTGCTGTCCCCCTCACGGCGTTGGTGATTGGCTCGTCCGATGCTTCACCGGATCTCCGCGGCTTTATGGTGCGAAAATCAGCCAAAGGCCGAGGTGGTCGGAAAACCAACAACCCGCCCGGCATCGAAGGATCATCCCTCGCAGGGGGCGGGCCCACCGTGATCGTGGAAGATGTGACCACGACGGGAGGTTCTTCCATTCTCGCCGCCCAGCGTTTGGAAGCCGAGACCGATTGCCGCGTTGTGGCGGTGATCAGCATCGTTGACAGGGAGGAAGGAGCTGCTGAGGCCTTTGCCGAGGCGGGGCTTCACTTCGAGAGCCTGCTGACACGAAGCGACGTCGTCGAAGCATGAGGGAAGCGCATGCATCGCGTGATTAAGCCCAACACCGTCGACGATGACGGCTTGCTTGAACACGCCCATGATGCCACGGCTCCCGAAGGCGTCTTGTTCTATCATGCCAACGAAGGTCAGCCGTTGGCCACCCCGTGGCAAGTCGCCAGTTTGCGGGCCATGATGCTTCGTGAGCAACCGCTTGAGGAGGGGTGGATTCTCGACCCTGCATGCGGAAGCGGCATTCAACTGGCCGCATACGCAACCGTTCTGCAGCGACCCGTATTGGGGGTGGAATTGGACCCCGACCGTGCTCGCGCAAGCGGGGTTAATCTGCGAACGATGGCTCATCACCACGGCGAAAAACAGGCCGATTGGATGGTGAACAGCACCATAGTGGCGGGCGATGGTACCGATCCGAGTGCCGTTCTAGCAGCCGTGGGCGATCGCGCTAAGCAACGGGTGGCGTTGCTCCACCTTGACCCGGCCCGGCCACGCAACAGCCGCGAACACAACCTCGATGAAATGCAACCCCCGCTACCGAACGTGCTCAAAGCGTGGGCGCCGTATCTCAACGATGTCTCCGGACGCGGGCCTGCACTGGTGTTGGACCTCTCACCTCGCCTGAGCGAACTTCAACGGTTGGAGGTGGAAGGCATCGTGACCGACATTTGGCCCGACCTTGCTATGACGTGGGAATGGACGTCACGGGGTCGCGGACGAGTGGACCGGTTGGCTCTGTGGTTGGGAGGTGCCAGCGACCCCAAGGCACTTCGTCGATTTGTTAGGGTACCTCAGCAACTTGGTACACAGCCGACTGTGTTGCGTTCCTTGGCCAACGTTGAGGCGCTCAAGGTCCGTGTGCATCCGCCTCAACGGGGCGAATTCGTGACGGTGGTAGATGCCGCACTCGTTGAGAGTGGTTTGGCTGCGGCCTGGTTGTCGATGGTCTCCAAGGAAAACGAGCATCGATGGGGTGAGATCGAAGGGCGACGCCCGCAAGTGCATCACCAACATCCGTTGCGAGTACCTCCCAATGAGGAACATCTCGTGCAGGCGAGCGGTCGCGTGGTGGAGTTGGTAAAATTCAACCTCGACGAGTCAACCGTTGACGAGGTCGTTGCGATGGCCCTTGAGCACAAGTTGGCTTCGGTGAAATTGCGCGTGGAATTGGACCCTGCTCTTCATCCTCGCCTTCAGGGCTCACTTGACCGTCAACTCAGTCGCCGGCACGGCTCCAGGGACGGATTTCTCGTTCATCATCCGAGTCGTGACGTGATGCTGTTGTGCGTCCACCAACTTGATGAAGGTTGATGAACGATGAGAACACTCCCAATCTGAGGCTCAGTGGCGCGAATGTCATCATCGCGGTCTTGATATATGGGAGGTTGGTCGGAGGGATGCTTGACACTGTGGTGTGAACGTTAGGTGAGAACATGGCGCGACCGAAGGATGAGGACCTTGGTGATGATTTTTCATACATTCTGCGAATGGCAGATACCGACATGGACGGCTTGAAGCCGTTGGCTACCGCATTGACCTCTGTCAAAGGCGTCGGTGCCCGCACCGCCATTCAAATTTGCAAGAACACCGGGTTTGACCCTGCACGCCTCGCCGGCTTCCTCTCCGCCGAGCAGCAAGAACAACTCCGCATCGCCATTGAAACCTACGCCGAGAGTGTCCCTCTATGGATGCTGAACCGCCAGCGCGATCTTGAAACCGGCTCCGAAATCCACCTCACCGGGCAACAGGTTCGCTTCTCTCTTCAGGATGACATCGAGCGACTGCGCACCATGAAATGCTACCGTGGTGTTCGACACGCTTCTGGCAACAAGGTCCGTGGTCAACGTGGACGCTCCAACGGCCGTGGTGGCCTGACCCTCGGTGTGAGCCGAAAGAAGTGATGAATAGGGGGATGAAACGATGGGTGAACCAAAATTTTCTCGACCAAAATACGACACGCCCTCCCACCCTTGGAAGGCTGACAGAATCGAAGAAGAGCATGCTATTCAGGCCAATCACGGCTTGAAGAACATGAAGGAGATTTGGAAGGCCAAGTCCCAACTGCGACGACATCGACGTCAAGCCATGCGCCTCATTGGTATGGTCGACACCTCCGAAGGTCATGGTAAGCGTGAGATGGAAGACCTGCTTCGTTCCCTCCACCACAAGGGCTTGATCCCTTCCGACGCCGGTCTTGGTGACATCCTGTCGCTGAGCACCGAAGACATGCTCAACCGACGCTTGCAAGCCCAGGTCTACTACAAGGGCCTCGCTTGTTCGATGAAGCAAGCTCGACAACTGGTCACCCACGGCCAAATCTGCATCGGAGACCAAAAGGTGACCATCCCCTCCTACCATGTGAGCCGGGACGAGGAAGCCGAACTCCGGTATCACCCACGCTCGGCGCTCAACGACCCCAACCACGCCATCCGCAAAGCCATCGAAGGCGTTCGAGAAGCTGCTCAATACGAAGATGGTGAGGAAGTGGACCCCGTGGCCACCCCGGAATTTGCTGAGGAAGTTCGTGAAGCTGGAGAAGCCTCAACCCAAGCCATTGAAGGAGGTGACGAGTGATGTCTCGCAAGGCCATTGTCAACATCTTCAGTTCATACAACAACATTCTGATGACGGCCACCGATTTGACCGGTGCTGAAACCATCACAACCTGCAACGGTGGTGAAGTGGTGAAAGCTGGCAAGGACAAAGGCGGTCAATTTGCTGCCACTCGAGCGGCTGAACGCATGGCGGACGCTTTGAAAGATAAGGAATTCAACGAACTCATCGTCAAGTACCGTGCACCTGGCGGCAACCTCTCCAACAACACCGGGCCCGGTGCCCAAGCTGCCATCCGAGCGCTGACCCGCGCCGGTATGACCATCACTCGCATTGAAGATGTAACGCCCATCGCTCACGACGGCACCAAGAAGAAAGGTGGCCGACGAGGTCGCCGCGTTTGATTTGGGGGACTGACCATGAAGACACAGATTGTAGAAGGCTGGCCACAAGGCCACGAAATTCGAATCCTCATCACCGAAACGGACTCTTCACAGGTCAACGCTATTCGCCGTGCACTCATCGCCGATGTGCCCAAACTCGCCATCACTCGTGTTGACTTCTCGCAAGGTGTGACTCAAGACAACAAAGGCGAAGTCGTTGAATCCGTGAACGTTCTTCCCGACGAAGTACTCGCTCATCGCCTCGCCATGATCCCCATTCCCACCAACATGAACGAGGGGTTGGTCTTCCCCGACGAATGCGCCAACTGCATGGATGTTGTCGAGAAAGACAAAGGGTGCCCCAGCTGTCAAGTTCTCTACACCCTTTCAGCCCGTGGCCCCGCCACAGACGCTGATGAGGAATTCAAGACCGTGTACGCTGGCGATATCACAACGATCTCCGACCCGGTGTTTGACATCCGAGACGAACACAAGCAAATCCCGCTCACCGTGTTGGCCAAGGGTCAATTCCTCGAATTTTACGCCTTTGCCGTCCTTGGGCGCGGGCGAAACCACGCCAAGTGGTCACCCGTGGCCGCCGTTGGGTTCCGTCCTCAATGCACCGCTGTTCTCAACAACGCCACGAAGGCCAAGGTTCTGTTCGACCTCGGCTTGAAGACCACCGATGGAACCCCTATCGATGCCAAATTGTTTGGCAAGGACAAGAAGGTCACGGACATCAACCACGTGATGGACCTCGAGAAGGCCCTTCACCAGGTGGGGCCCGGCACGGGACGTGAGAGCGACTTTGCAGAGGCCATCACCCTCGAGCCCGTCGACAACGCCTACGTGTTCTCGTACGAAACCGATGGAAGCCTCGACCCCGTCACCGCTTTCAACATGGCTCTTGGAGAGTTAAAGAACCGCTTTGACAACCTCAGTGAAGACGTGGCATCTGCACTTGCTTGAGCAGGTTCATGAGCCCGTGGCCCCAGGCAGGGGCATGACCACCAGCACCCAAGTCCGTGCTGGAGGCCATATCACCCTGCTGTTTTCAGTGGAGAAGGACGCTCAACTTCTGCGCAATCAGGGCAGCGTTGGCGCTGGATTTTCAATTGAGCATGGGGTGGCATTAACCGGAACCCTCCATCGAACCGACCGTTCCATCCGTCCACGCTCTGAAGGAGCCGAGCCTGAACCCAGAGAGGCCCCGTTTGCACCGATTGAGTCCTCCGTCGTTGTGCACGACCATCTTGGGGAGAAGGTGCAGGATGTCTCGTTGTACCTTGACATGATCGATGCGTGTCGACAAGCTACACTCCTACGACCGGATGAATGGTTGACCGTTGAGGTGGAGCTTGAATGTCCCGTCAGCCAAGGGTTTGGCATGTCGGCAGCAGGCCTCATGGCTTTGGGGCGTCTGATTCACGAATTGACCCAACGGGGTCGGTGGTTGCAGTACCTCAAGTTGGCGCACCGAATCGAACGCCAGCGAGGAGGCGGGCTTGGCGATGTGCTGGGCGGTTCGGTGGGTGGCATTGAGTTGCGAACCGCACCCGGCGCTCCGGGTTGGCCAGGGGCGGCGACGGGATTCGAGGCCTCATCTCCCGTTTTGTTGGTTTGGGACCCATCCGAATCCCGCCATACATCAACCTACATCGACGACCCGACGTGGCAAGAACGTATCACCTCCGCCGGCCGGGCGAGCGTTCGCGTTCTTGCTGCGTCTCCATGGAACATCGACGCTTGGCCAACATTGTTGGAACAGTCTCGGATGTTTGCGACAGCGTCTGGACTGGTGGATGAAACGGCCCGAGCGCATGTGTACCGGGACGTGTTGGACGCCTTGTCCAGCTCGGGCCAAGCCGCTGTTTGGGCGGCGAGGTTATGCATGCTGGGCAGTTCTGTCGCCGTGTTGCCCAGACAACTCAACGCTGCCGGCAAGGAAGAGGATTTGCAACAGGTGGCCGTGTTGCTCGAAGAGCAAGGGTACGACGTGTTGGTTACGGCTCTGGCCGGCGTTACGACTCTGGATTCAGTCGGGAAAGATCGATAGGACTTGCATCCAACATCAGGACACCGGGCAGGAACAAGTTGGCGCAAAAGCCGTGGCGGAACATGATTGCTCCACTGCCCCACTCCTCGATGTATCGGTCCATTTGTTTCTTCATTTTCTTTCGCTGGAATTCAACATCAGCCCCGTAGAAATGTTTGGCGTCAATCCACGCCACAGGTTCGCCGTTGATGTAGACATGGTCGAGGAACAACAGGTCGGGCGTGCGGACCGGGCGCCCCAACAACTCCGACTGTTCCTTGACCATCTCGGGCTGACGGCGCAGGCGAATACCTTTGGCCTCAAACCAATCAGCGAGGATGTCTTCAAACAAATCCGCCTTCAGTTGGGTTTCGCCTTGGTCGACGTTGGAGACGCGATCTGCGGCTTCGGCTGCTTCGAATTCTTGTCGCTCCCTCTCTTTTAATGCTGAAGGATTCCGCAATTTTTCTTTGATGGTGTTTTTTGACCATCCCATGGCTTCCAGCACGACGCGAAACACATTCATGGGAGGAAAATCGTAGATTTTTGATAATTCAACGACCGATTCACCCTCTCGATACCGTCGGGCCAATTCCTTTCCTTTCGAGCGAAGGCGATGGTGAGAATAGACGGTTTTTTGTTGGAGCAGGGCCGAACGAAGGGACAAGGCCTGGTCAAGCGTGATGTTTTCACCCCGCACCTGCCCCTCAATTTCTGCGACGCGAGCGTCTTCAAGCCACCCAAACTCGCCACGTTTCAACACCAGACCCGCCAACTTTTCCTCGGTCTTCAACGGAACGGGTTTGAGCGCCCATTCGAGATGAAACGTCTGGGGAGGGGTTTCATCCACGAAAAGAGCCATCGGCAACGGCGTTCGGTCAAAACGGGCTTCGGCTTTCGCACGCATCTGCTTGATGTCCTTCGCAAAACGCTCTTGCTGGGCTGCAATCGACGGCCCTCCATACCGTTTTGAGGACCCGCGACGAGACGATGAACGACTGGACCGTTGGTCTCGTGCCATGTGCGTTGGGCGTTGGCGACACTCAATGAAGCCTCGCACCAGCACCTGCACCGCTGCACGCATCATTGATAACGGAAATCTGTGTCCTCAAGGCATGAACTCCAACGGCATCTTTGCTGTTCTCCTTTCGGTTTTTTTGGTGATGGGAGCCTTGCCCGTGGATTGCGCAAAGCCCCTTGAGGACCGTCCCGCTCCGGCTTCGTCGGTTGGCGAAACGGTCACGACCGGGTGGCTGGCTTCCGCTAGCGGCTCCAGTTACGAATTCATCAACGCGATGTTGGCGCTGAGCAACGGAAGCACGCTCGTTGCAGGTTCGTTTTACCAAGACATCATCTTTAACGGCGATATCATCGGTTTTTCCAGCAACGATTCTTCGTTCGGCGAGGATTTGTACATGGCATGGATCGGCCCAAACGGGGAATGGAACCATTCGATGAGCACCTCAAGTGGAGGAAACGACAGAATCACATCCTTGGCGCAACTGAGCGATGGCACCATCGTTGTCGCTGGAGTCTTCTGCGACATGAAACTGGGTGATGTCTGCAACATGACCTTGGGTGAACTCGATCCGCTGCAGAAAGCTGACCCGCAAGATGACAACGCTGTCTTCGTGGCTGCGATGCACCCCGACGGTACATGGTTGTGGGCCCACGCTTATTCCCATCCCTACCGCCTCGGGATCATGGACTTCATCGTGGACGAAAACGATGGTCTGCACCTCGGCCTTCTTCATTCAGGACATTTTGAAGTGGACAACCTGTCTTCACCGGGTGTTGAAAGCGTGAACTCCTTGGCCGTCATCGGCATGGACAGGGATGGCAATCACGAATTCATTCACCCCGTGATGGCCAGCGATTCGCTCGAAATCGAAGGTGTTCTGTGTGCTGATGTTGACGGACGCGCCGCCATCGCCATCACCTTCTACGGCAATCTCTCTCTCGGCGATTTCACCGTCGAAAACGAAGGAGACTCCAACGTTCTTGTCGCCCATTATTCCAGCACAGGGTGGGAGTGGGCAACGGCGGGAGGAGGTGTGGGTGAGGTCAATGTGGCCGCCTGCGCAGCCCACCCCGAGGGAGGCGTCAACATCGTCGGCGATTACCGTGATGAGGCGTCCTTTGGAACCCATGACTTGCCCACTGCCGTGTGGGTTGACTTTTACGAAGCCACCATCTCCTCAACAGGGGCATGGACTGGAGCCTCAGGATTTGGAGGAACGGGTGCCGACCACGCTGTTGACATCTACATCACCCCTCAAGGCACCTCGCTGATCACCGGAAAAATCACCGGATCGTTGACGCTGGGCGCCTTTGTCCTGGAGGATTTGGACAGCAACAACGACGGCAACCACCACGACATCTTCCTCGCACAGCGTTCCTCTGCAGGAGCGTGGGATTGGGCCATTTCTGGAGGTGGCCCCGGCAACGATGTACCCCTCGCTTTGCTCAACGGCGTCAATGGTTCGCCCACCGTGGCATTCACCAGCAACGCCGATGGCGTCTTCGGGGCTCATTCCTTCGATCAACGCTACCAGTATGACGTCGGTATCTGGATGTATGAAACGGATATCGACAGCGACGGTGTGCTCGACGGTAGCGACAACTGCCCGCAACTGGCGAACCCCGAACAGTCCAACCACGACAACGATGCGTTTGGGGACGATTGCGATGACGACGACGATGGGGACGGTGTCGACGACCTGAGCGATGATTGCCCGCTGGGTGAAGCGAATTGGGCCTCAAATTCACTATCGGACCACGATAGCGATGGTTGTCGCGATCTGAACGAAGACCTTGACGACGACGAAGACGGGGTGTTCGACACCAACGACCTGTGCCCGTACGGTCCTGTGGGCTGGGTGTCCACGGTGGAAAACGACATGGAGGGGGATGGGTGCTCGGACCAAGACAACGACGGCGACGGATGGGTTGACCAAGCCGACAACTGTCCTTTCGCCGCCAACCCAACACAGGCCGATTTGGATAACGACGGCATTGGGGACGCCTGCGACGAGGACAAGGACGGGGACGGCGTTCCTGCACCCACCGACCAGTGTCCTCACGATGTCAATCCGTGGATCTCCTTTTCATGGAACGATTACGACGGCGACGGCTGCTTGGACGAAACCATGGACGAAGATGACGACAACGACGGAGTTGAGGACAGCCGTGACCGTTGTTTACTGGGTGCTTCCAATTGGGCGGAAAACGCCTCAGAACTTGACCATGACGACGATGGATGCGCCGATGCCACCGAAGACGACGATGATGATGACGATGGCGTGAGCGACGCATTGGACCGATGCCCTCGGGGCCTTATCGGTGTAGCCGGCATTGGTCAGGACAACGACGGTGACGGATGCATTGACGCGGTCGAAGACGACGATGACGACGGTGACGGGGTGCTCGACCCGTTGGATGCATGTCCAAACTCCAACCTTGCCGACCAAATTTCGTCCAACGGGTGCAGCCAGTATCAATTGGACGACGACAACGATGGTGTGTCCAACGCCAACGACTACTGTCAAAACTCCCCTGTGGATGCTATTGTGGATGAACGAGGATGCACCGCTCAAGTTCAGACCGAACCCACATCGAGTGATTCAAGCGGCATCGGCCTTGCAGGTTATGTGTTCTTGATGGCCCTGGCCGTCGCAGGATTTGCGTTTTACACGAGCGCCAAACGCCCCGGACCTCCGTTGCCCCCGATGGCATCGGTGACTTCGGTCGTGCCCACGACACCCGAACGCGAGGCCAAGCCTGCTGAAGAAGAGTGATCAGACATAGACGACGGCGGGCGAGAGCGGCATCGCTGAACCTGAACGTTCGGTGGTGTCAGCATCACTCTCACCCAGCACAACATCCACTTCGGCTACACCCAATTCTTCAGCGATGAACTGCGCGGCCCGGTTGAGCACGGCCGTTTCGTCAATGCCAAGAAGCAGGTCGGCCTTGGAAGCGTCGTCCCATTTGAAGAGTTGAGGCATCATTTTTTTGCCCCAGAAGCCCAAGATTTCGCCTTGCCGCTCGCCCTGTGCGATAGGCATGGACTTCAGCACAGGCATGAATTGTTTCGGATGTCCACCGTCTTCCATGAAGCGAAGGGCTGCTTGAGCCAGCTCAGTTTTCCATGAAGGTGAGACCACGAACGTAGCACCTTGTGCAGATGCACCAAGATGACGTTCAGCCACAGTTTGCACCTTTCGGGCCTGCTCGAGAACGTTGCGAATGTATTGCTCGCTGGCCAAGGTCAACAACTGTGCCTGCGACAAGGGTTCGGGTACGTCCAGTAAACTCCCGGACACAAAACCCTCCGTGCTTTCGAAGGAGGCCCACCATGTTTCGGCCAAATGCGGCGTGGACACCGAAACGAGTTGCGCCCAAGAGGGAAGGATGGCATGAGCCACCGAACGGTTGTTCCCGCCCCGACGCACATACCAATTGATGTCCTTGATCACTTCAAAGTGTGAAAGTTCCACCGCCCGACGCAGATCGTACCCGTCCATCGCAGCGACGAATTCATGTTGGCGTTGTGCAAAGCGGGCTTCCAGCCATGCATCCATTGGCGTTGCCTCTTCCCCCCATGCCAGAATCTGTTGGGGCATGGTGGCGAGTTGGGTCATCACACGGTGGTTCGCTTCGAGTGCAGCATCGGACCAGTCCATACCGGCGGTTGGGTTAGCGGCGAAGAGAATGAACAGGCGGACGGTATCGGCGCCAAAGCGTTCAATCATTTCACCGGGCGATACCGTGTTGCCCAACGACTTGCTCATTTTGGCTGAACGAGCGCTCAAGCTACCCTCGCAGTGCGGGCAAGGCGCGCCTTCGTGGTCCACCGAGAGCGTGATGTTGCACGTCGGGCAGAACGGGGTTGATTTGTTGACCATACCCTGACAGAGCAATTCATTGAACGGCTCGTCGATGGACATGAGGCCCAAGTCGCGAAGCGCTTTGGTCATGAAACGGGCATAGATGAGGTGCATTTGCGCATGTTCAATGCCTCCGCAGTAGAAATCAACCTGCATCCAATGGTCGGCCGCCGCCTCCGCAAAGGCCGCTTCGTCGTTCATGGCGTCGGTATAGCGAAGGAAATACCAGGACGAATCGATGAACGTGTCCATGGTATCGGTTTCGCGGCGACCTTCCCCTCCGCAGCTCGGGCAAGAGGCGAGGAGGAAGTCGACTGAGGTTTCCAGCGGGTTGCCCTGCCCGAACTCAACATCCGTGGGCAACACCACCGGCAGGTCGGCATCGGGAACCGCAACCGGGCCACAGTCGTTGCAGTGAATCACCGGAATGGGCGTGCCCCAGTACCGTTGTCGGGACACCAGCCACGGCCGAATCTTCCAATTGATGGTGCGGTGGCCACGATTGGCTTGTTCAAGCGCATCGCAAATCGCAGCCTTGGCGTCTTCGCCGTACAGGCCATCAAAGCCTTCGAGCGTACTGTTGACCATCCATCCGAGATCCGTTTCCGCCTTCTTCATGGGCGCATCGGCGTCGGCTCCTTCCTTCATCACCAACACCCGCTTGATGGGCAGTTCGTATTGACTGGCAAAATCGAAGTCGCGATCGTCGTGGCCGGGAACAGCCATGACAGCACCCGTTCCGTAGGAAGCGATGACAAAGTTCCCGAACCAGATAGGAAGTTCTTCACCGGTCAAGGGATGAACGGCGTATGCGCCGGAAAAGACCCCTTTCTTCTTGTTCATGTTCTTGATTCGGTCAAACTCAGCCATGCTGGAAACTTCATCGTTGAGTGCCTTCCAGTCTGCCTCGTAGGGCGTTCCTGCGACCAGCGAGGGCGCCAAGGGGTGTTCGGGAGCGAGCGTAACAAAACTGGCGCCGAACAGCGTATCGGGCCGGGTGGTGAAGACTTCGATATCGCCCTCCCGTCCTGCCAAAGCAAAGCGAATGTTGGCGCCCTCCGAACGCCCCAACCAATCCCGCTGCAACGCCTTGACGTGGTCGGGAAAATCGATGGTATCAAGTCCGTCCCACAACTCTTGGGCGTACGAAGGCAGGTCGAGGAACCACTGGTTCATTTCCTTCTGCGTGACCGGGCCGTTGCATCGCCAGCACCGACCTGCCTTGACTTGCTCGTTGGCTAATACGGTGGTGCAATCCTCGCACCAGTTCACGGGGGCGTGTTCGCGAGTCGCCAAACCCGAGGCCATAAATCGGGTGAAGAACCACTGGTTCCAACGGTAATACTTCGGGTCGTGGCTCTTCAATGTGCGACGCCAGTCGTAGGAGAAACCCATTCGCTTGATCTGCTCGGTGATGGAAGCCATGTTTCGCTCGGTGATTTCGTGCGGATGGCCGCCTTCAGCAATGGCTGCATTTTCTGCGGGCATTCCAAACGAGTCAAAACCCATCGGATAGAGGACATCAAAGCCCATCATCCGCTTGAAGCGAGCAACGGCGTCGCCAATCGAGTAATTTCTCACGTGACCCATGTGCATTTTTCCAGACGGGTACGGGTACATCTCAAGGCAGTAAAAGGCGGGACGGTCGGGATGAATGTCGGCATTGAAAAGGCCGGCCTCCGCCCACCGGCGCTGCCATTCAACCTCGTCCACTTCAACGGGTTCGAACGACATGGGCTTCACCGTCCTTCAGGACAGACCGACCCACTCGCCCTCACGCTATGAAATCCACGCCTCGCGTCCGACACGAGGTGAGGCCTTCATCGGTTCACTCAGGAGCGAGGTCCTCGCTGGTCTCCAAGAGGAAAATGGCTTCTCGCGTCAACTTGTATCGGTTCTTCACACCCATCTTGCGGCGCTCGACCAACCCGTACTTCTGCAAGGTTCGCAAATGGTGGGAGATGAGCTGTTGACTCTTTTCCAGACGCTTGGCCAATTCGGCTTGAGTTGGGAATTGGCCCATTGCGCCATCATGGTCAAGAACAGCGAGAATCTTGCCTTGCAGGCTGTTGGGATCGGGTGACAACAGTGGAACAGGGAGGTCATCTTCGTCCATGTTGGGGTGAAGTTGGTTCGTGAAGGGATAGTACCGAACTAAGCGTCCGTCACTTTTTCGCCAGACATTTTCTTCAGCCTCCAAGATGCGCAGGTGGTGCGTGATTTGCCCGTTGCTCATGTCGAGGGCGCTCATCAGTGCACGGAAATGACACCCTGGATTCGCCGTCAAGTACCCCATCAATCGGCCTCGTTGGTATCGCCCGTCGGTGGTTTCGTGCGTTTTGCCCACCAAGCCAAGGAACCACAACCCTGCCATCGTGGCGGGAATGCGCAACCCCTCGTTGGTCAGACCGATCGCTAAGACGAGGGACAACACCGAGGTGGTGACGACCACGGTGACGACCGTCGCCACGGGGGCAATGGTGGCTTGCTCTTCGGTGACGACGGGGGTGGACGCCTCCTCAACAACCGATGATTCCTCCGTTGCGAGCGGCGCTTCATGCAGCACAACCACGACTTCCACCGAAGGTGCGGAGAAGCCTGCGCAAGCCGGAGCGACGCTGGCCTCACGGACGGTGTACATGCCTTGAACCGAGGATGTTGGGGTCCACGAGCCCAAGGTTCGGGCGTGGGCCAGCAGATACGAGTCGCCGCCGTCTTCGAGGGCAAAGCACGTGCCTGATTCAGTCATCAAACCCATCCACGTACCGGTGATGTCAAAGGTTGGGGGAAGAACCTCCTCGACCGGTGCCTTCTCGACCTCCGTGGTGAAGGTGCTCGGCCAGACGATATCGATGGAGGTCTGGCTGGGCGTGACGCTTAGGAAAGTCACGGTCAAGGTGTATTCGCCCTCCGGCACGATGGCTATTCCGTCCTGAATCATGTTGACCTCAAACGAATCAAGGGCGATGGTGGAGGTTTGGTTGTTCAGCAACAATTTACGGCCGTCAAGAACATCGCAACTGGTCAGGTCATGATGGACGCGTTGACCGTTCGTGTCAACGAAATCAACTTGGAACGCGCACGGTTGCTGCATGCGGAGATGTTGCGATTCCAGTACGGTGGACAGCGTCGGCTCCAACCGAAGACGGTCCTCATCCAGCCATGTCGAGGTGAGGTCCAACAACGCCGGAGTCTGCAGTCCACAATTCTTCGGCAACCAATCGATGTATTTCACCTCGTGGACGTCCACCAGACCAAATTGGGGAACTTCCGCAACCACCGTATAGGTTCCCGGGTCTACCTTGCATCCGTCTTCGTTGAAAAAGCGCCACTGGGGGACGCTGATGACGAGAGGACTGTCCCGGCTTAGGGTCGTTTCAAGGTTGATGGGTTGGCATGTGGTTCCCTCTCGGCTGTCAAACACAACCTCGCCCAAATCATTCACGACCCACACATCGGCTTTGCATGAGGAGTCGAACACGATGGTTTGGCTTTGTTCGCCTTCCAGTTCAAGCACGACCTCGCCGTTCAGTGTACCTTCCCTGTCGTACACAATGGTTGATGTGTCATCGGGGACAAAGGTCGCTTTCAATCCCTCAACCGCCACCGTTGGTGCGCTAGGTGTGAGGACAAACTCGGTCGAGAATTGGTCGCCGGGGGTCGTCAGGGTCACGGTGGTGGCGACCTCGCTTCGCAGAGCAAGATGGTCGACGAGCAGCAATTCACCGGGCATCAACCGCTTCAATCCCCCGATGCATGAAGGCCCCAAGGAATACTCATCGCCAATTTTGATCTCAAAGCGGCACGTCGGGATGTCCGAAAGGTCAACGGGTGAAGTGGTCGGGTTGTGGAGGTTCACGATGTAGACCACCGTGCCGTTGGCCACTGAATCGCGGGCCACGGGTTCAACGGCGATCTTCAAACTGGACGGGAGAGTGACCGGTGTCTGGATGGTTGCTGACATCCGCTCGGACATACCGCTTCCAACATGAACCACCTCAACAGTGTAGGAGCCGCTTTCCAACCAGTCGCCGGTTTCGTCCTTCATGTCCCACGTCAGGGCGTCATAGGTGTGGCTGTCCCCCTCGTCAAGGTTCATGCCTTGTTCAGCGGATGGGCACCGTTCCACCCCGTTTACAACGAGCACACCCGTTGCATTGTACACGTTGAGAGCAACCTCACACTGCGGGTTGGTCAGGAGTTCGACAGCCGGCCCGATGTTGACCAGAGAGGGCGTCAGGACCAGAGGATGGTCGACATCGTACCACGGGCGGTCCACCGGCTCAACGCTTGACGTCCATTGGACATCGCCCGTTTCAGCCGTCACCAAACCGGCGAACAAGGAGGCGAGCAGGACACCCACCAACGCCAAACGTCGGCCTGTCGGCTGCTCGCCCATGTGGAAACATGCCCCCTTCTCCTTTGAAAGGCCAGCGGTGCAAACGGTGCGTGAAGCCTCAGTAGTTGTCAAGGTCCATCATCGTTGGAATCGCAGCCTCGGCGGCTGCCTGCTGTTGAAGTTCGTGCTGCTTCCACTCGGGCAACCCTTCCGTGCCCTCCCAGCCCAATGCACGGGCTTCGGCGTAGTTGCCCTGGGACACGTAATGTTGAATCCAAGCCTGCCGTCGTTCCTCTTCTTCAGCGAAGGATTCGTTCATCATCTGCTCTTCCCGCTTGACTGCCAACGCCTTACGCTTGCCGGCTGCCCGAGAGATTTGCGCGACGAAAATCAGAGCCAGCATGAACAACACGGCGCCCAGCATCATGGTGATGGTGCCGGACTGGCCTTCGAGGAAGCCTTCCTCCTCAGCCGCTGGTGCGTTGGGGTCGGAGGTGATCGAGCACACGGCGGTGCTCTTTGCTCCTTCGAACACCTCAGGGTCCCACGGACACGGGTCGTACTCGTCAGCAGCGCCGTCACCGTCCACATCAGGGCATCCATAGTAATCCTCGCGATACGAAGTCCCAGGGACCTTGTTGCAAGAATCGTATTGGTAGCCCGTTGCGTTGTCGCCGTAGCCGTCACCGTCAAAGTCGAGCCACTGGCTGGCGCGAAGGGGGAAGTTATCCACGCGATTGGAACTGCTGATATTGTCACCCCAGCCGTCGCCGTCCACGTCGGACCATTGTGAAGCGATGGTCGGGAAGGCGTCGCCGCGTTGATCGCGCAGTACGAGGAACATACCCTCGTTTTCTTCATCTGCAACCGTCATGTTCTCCCAGAAATAGTTGTCACCGTAGCCGTCGCCGTCGCTGTCCATCCACTGTTCGTGGTCTTCAGGGAAGGCATCGTCGACATCGGCGAAGCCGTCGAGGTCGGCATCGGGGCAGCCCAGTCGGCCCTCTTTGGTGGATTTGCCAAAGACCTCGACGCAATCGTCGCCGTTGGGCACCGCGGTGTTGTCGCCATAGCCGTCACCGTCGGCGTCGGCCCACTGGAAGGGGTCGTTGGGGAACGCGTCCAAGGGGTCGGTGACGCCATCGAGGTCACTGTCAGGACAACCCCGGGATTCGGCTGCTTGGGATTCGCCGTATTGCAGGGGACAGATGTCTCCGTTGTTGCCCTCGATGTTGTCGCCGTAGCCGTCGCCGTCCTCATCACTCCATTGGGTGGCGTCCGAAGGGAAGGCGTCACCGTTGTTGCCGCCGGGGTTGTCGCCGTAGCCGTCACCATCGGTGTCCTTCCACTGGCTTGAATCGTCGGGGAACGTATCGGGGTTGTTTCCGCTAGCATTGTCGCCGCGGTTGTCACCGTCACGGTCCGACCACTGCGTGGCGTCGTCGGGGAAGGGGTCGCCGGCGTTGGAGTACCCGTCGCCGTCCCGGTCAGCACACCCTTGTCGGTCCACGGTGGAGGTGCCAGCCGATGAAGGACAATCATCAGCGTTGTTCCCGCTGGAGTTGCTACCAAAGCCATCACCGTCTTCGTCGCACCACTGGGTAGGGTCGTTGGGGAACGCATCAGCGCCAAAGCAATCGGGCGTTGAGGGCCAGCCGGGTGTTTCGTCGGAGAAACCGTCGCCGTCCGTGTCCACGCATCCCAAGCGGTCGTATTGCGAGGTCCCGGGGGTGGTGGGGCAACCGTCGGCTCGGTCGCTGTTTTGATTGTCGCCAAAGCCATCGCCGTCGGTGTCGAGGTGCTGAGTTCGGTCGAGCGGGAAAGCGTCGGGCTCGTTGGCGCTCGGTAGCAGCAGACCCGGCCATGTGCTCGGACGGTTGGGGCTCCACGAGGCATTCTCGTAGTTGTCGCCGTAACCGTCACCGTCGGTATCATTCCATTGCGTTGGGTCGTTGGGGAAGGCGTCGCCGCTCTGGTTGACTTGGAATTGATACACGTCGAGGTCGAAGTAGTAATTGTCACCGTGACCGTCACCGTCCGAGTCCATCCATTGGGCGGGGTCGGCCGGTGCCCAATCGCCGGCATCCGACCAGCCGTCACCGTCCCCATCGGGGCAACCGTATCGATCTTCGGTCGAGGTCCCGGGGACCGTCACGCATTCGTCGGGCTGGTTGGCAGGGGCGGGGTTGTCGCCGTACCCGTCGTTATCGGTGTCGTCCCATTGGGTGCCGTCGTCAGGGAAAGCGTCCACGATGCCGTCGCCTTGGTCCGTTGAATTGTAGCCGTCGTTGTCGGGGTCCAAGTCGGCAAACAGGAAGTACACGCCTTCGTCGTTGCGCCCCACCGAGAGGACCATGTCGTAACCACCGGGGTGCCATGCAAGGCCGTAATGAGCACCGCAGTTGTTGTTTTGGAAGGAGGTGCAACCACCAGGTTGAGGCGTCGAGTACGTATCGACCTGCGCCCCTGAGGTTGTTTGATAGAGGAAGGTGGTCGCACCATCGGTGCCGTAGTAATTGAGGGCGTAAGCCACTTGCGTGCCGTCGGGTGAGAACTCCGTATCAAAACAGGTCGTGGTCATGGATTTCTGAAACAGTTGAGCCCCCGTCATCATGTTCCATACACCGCCTCGGGCCGGCTGTTGACCTCCTGCAGTGCACGCCGAGACGAGGGTCCCGTCAGGTGAAATGTGAACGGCGTTGTAGTTGTAATTCCCGCTGGAGATGGTTCGGACCACTTGCCAGTTGGAGGTGTTGAGGATGAAGATGTCGCCGTCTGCACCAACCGCCATTCGAGTGCCGTCCGGGGAGAAGGTCACGGACGAGAAGGTGTTGCCGTTGCCGGGTGTGAGCTCTTGCCACAATGATCCGGTGGCGATATCGAAGAACATCACCGAACAGCCGCTGCAACCACCGCCACCGCCACCGCTGGTTTCATCGACCACTGCGAATGACGTGCTGTTGGCCATGAAGGCCACGTCGGAGAACAGGCGAGAACCTCCGGTGTGCGTCAATCCGGTGTGGATGGCCGTGAGGTTGTTGGCCCAGAAGACGGCTGCCGTGTCATCGGACAGGGTGGCTGCGATGTATTGACCGTCAGGACTCCAATCCACGCTGCAAATACCGGCTGAACCGCCGCCCCATCCACCAATGCAACTCCCGCTCGACACGAGAACGGCGGAAGACACCACGTTCACGTGGGTTGAGGTGTTCCAAACCCGAAGTTGTGTGGCCGAAGCGGTCACGGCCAGGTCGCCCGAGGGGTTGTAATCCACAGCGAGGATGTCGTAACTGGTCGTGAGCACCATTTCGTTTGAAAAATTGGGATTGTTGGAGGTCCATCCATCGGCGGCATCGGAGGTGCCGTCGCCGTCGCGGTCGGGGCAACCGGTGCGATCCACCGTTGAATCTCCCGCTGCAAACGGACAATCATCCAGGGCATCGTCAACGCCATCCCCGTCTGAATCTGCTGCTTGGACAGCGGGTAGGGAGCCTAGCACCATCATGGTGATGAGAACGAAGGCGAGAAGTCGGCGGACTGGGCGTTCGGAAACAGAAGCCATGATTCGCCATGGATGTTCAAATAAAAGCGTTGTTCTTGATTTGCTCTGTTTTGCATCATGCCCCAAACGTTGGCATCGTCGTTGAAAACGAAGCACTGCACGACCGATAAACCAACCATGGGCCTTCCCATGCAGAGGCGGCCATCCGATAAGACGGGGCATTAGACCGTACCGATGCACGAACTGTATCTTATGTGGGTCTACAGAGGGTTGAATTCTAAAATTGAAATCTTATTGCTGATGGCTTGCAGTGCGAAATAATGCGAGTTCTGATAACGGGCGGAGATGGATTCATTGGCCAAAATTTAGCGCTAAGTTTACTCGAACGGGGAGATGATGTCGACATATTGGATAATCATGTTACATCAAAACCAACACTCAACCATGAAAATCTTTCAAGAACGGTAGGTGATGTTTGTGACATTTTCGACCTCATTTCCGAAGATGAGGGGCCTGATGTCATTGTACATCTTGCTTCTGTTGCAATTCCAAAACTGTACATGAAAGAACCTGATTTTGTTATTCGGCCAAACGTAATTGGCACAAACGAAGTTTGTAGATTGGCTGAAAAATACAAATCCAGAGTCATTTTTGCCTCAACGAGTGAAGTATACGGTTCAACCATTGATAATTCAACAGTAGGAACTTCATTATCCGAAGATTCGGATTCACATTCATCTTTGCTAAGCCCAAGAACACCATACTCCATCTCCAAAAAAATGGGAGAAGAAATTATTCGTTCGTTCGTCCACAAAGGAAATTCAGGTTGCTCAATCCGGTTTTTCAATGTAGTTGGCCCGAATATGGATCACGCAGTCCAAGGTTACGGCCGAGTTATTCCAAATTTCGTGGATTCGATTGTTCAAAATGAGCCCCTCACGATATACGGGGATGGTCAGCAAACTCGGTGCTTTTTATGGATAAGTGATGCAGTTTCAGCATTGTTGAAATTAATTGATTTTGAGAGTGAACTTCCACTCGTAGTGAACATCGGGCATTCTCAGCAGACATCAATATTGAATCTTGCACACTTATTCAACGAAATTTCAGGTACTCAAAACGCGATAGTTTTCTCTGAAAAATTACCCGATGAGCCAAAGCATAGAAGACCAAACATATCGCTCGCTAAATCAATATTGGATTGGGAGCCTACAAAGGAATTACGTGATATTGTTTCTACAATTTTGAGCGAGGTTTCGAAATGAAAATTCCGTTATCAAAGCCCAAAATAGACTCCCAAAAAAACATGGTCATCGACGTCACCTATGTTTGTAATTACAGCTGCAATTATTGCCGTTGGGGGTCTTCAGATACCCCAGGTAGATTTCATCAATTACTTGAGAAGATTCTCGTTGAGAGAAAGGAACTTGAATCCATCGGAGTTGAAAGAATTGTTCTTTCGGGAGGCGAACCATTGCTGCACCCCGATATCAACGAAATCGTACGCCACTTTTCCAATCTCGTTGAAGATGTTATATTGATCACGAATGGTTGGCTAGCAGATTTTTCGAAAATTAAAACCTTAATCGATAATGGCTTGACTGGTGTCGCCTTTTCGATTGATTCAATAGAACCCTCAATATTACAGGCCTCAAGAGATATGACTGAGAAACAGATTGAACGATCGCTAACGAATTTCAAAACTATTTCAGATGCACGCAATCGCAAAGAAATTTGTGTAGAATTAGGAATTAACTGTGTTGTGTCCTCTGCTAATTGTTCAATGAAGAGTATTTCCAATTTATTGGAATGGTCTGTATCGCATAATTTGGATTATGTTAATTTTAATATGATATTTGATGATGGATATAGCGGCATTCATGCACCTCAGCTTCTTCTCACGCAATCCCACACAAATGAAATACTCACTATTGCGAACTTCCTCAACTCACAACCTCCGAACATTCACACCAATTCCTACACGTTTTGGCTAACAATTGCAGCGATGCTGAATGGATCTAAACTCGACGGTGCATCATGTGGTTTAAGGGATAGGCAAACCCTTCTTTACAGAGGGAAGTATCATTTCTGTGCATGGTTAGAAAATCCCACTTTGGGCGAGGTTGGTGCAACGAATGTAGATACTGTTACAAAGGCTAGAGCCAACTTCCAAAAGGCATCTAGAGAATGTTTTACTGGACCGCATTGCCATTGTTTACAAAGCACCAATCACGAATGGGAGTTGATTCATTGATGACTAAAGATGCGATAACATTGGATATTGTTATCCCATCATTTCGAGCCGATGTTGCCGTTCTAAACTCAATTCGCAATCTTTCCATTCCGAAGAATATGATTCGCAAAATAATTGTCGTTTTAGATGACCCTGTACACCCTCTTCCGCGCGAGTTGGATGATTGGTCGACTTTTGACGACCTCATCATAATCAGGAATGAAGTGAATCTTGGAGCAAGTGGTGCTCGAAATCAAGGAATCGATGCAGCACGTTCTGATTGGGTATTATTCTTAGATGACGATATTTATCCTGAACCGGACTTGCTCCATGTTTATGCCAAGAGCATTGAAGAGAAGGGGCGCGAAGTCCCTGGTTTTGTGGGTGTTACGCGTCTACCAGAAACAGTCAGTTCCTTTACGAAAGGAATTGTGGCATCTGATATACTGACGTTTTTCGATCTTGCAGAACATCGCGAACACATGCCATGGGGCGTGACTGCTAATTTGTTGGTTCGAAGAGATGCAATTGGAAATCATCGATTCAAATCGATATTTCCCAAGTCCGGAGGTGGAGAGGATATTGATTTCTGTTTGGAAATTGTCAATTCATTCGGCAAGAACTTCTCCACAGAACCAAATGCAGTTGTTCATCATCCATGGTGGAATAATTCTACCCGTACCTACCGCCGTTTCTTTAGATGGGCCTATGGGGATTCAAACCTGCCTGCACTCCATCCACAACATCGATGGAGAAATTTCCCGAATACAGCAGAATTGCTCATCATATGCCTGTTGAGTGTCATCCCATTCATCCTCGTCGACGAATCCTCTCCAAAATTGATGCTTCTTACCGTTTCAGGAATTGTTATTGGTGAGTTTTTTTCAGAATGGTTACGGCTTCTTCTTGTCAAATCTATAAAAAATCCATTAACGGCAATCGAATCTTCGTGTGTGCGATTTTCGAATGATCTCGGCCGAGTAAAAGCAGTTTTAGAATCAATGAAACTTTGGAGAATTTCTGAAAGGTTCGATTATGCAGCTACCGGCGAGTGGATCTGGGGTGAAAGGAGGTGGGCATTTGTTAGACTCGCCTGGCAAATTTTCTTCTGTGTTTTGTTATGGTGGTTAACATGATTGGCACAGATTTACCTATCATTCGGTCTTTTTGGTTCGGCAAACCACTGAATTGGATTTGTCATCTCTCAATGAAATCGTATCTTCGCCAAGGTCATACTTTTGAGTTATACTGCTATGAAGACCTACCCGTCCCAGAAGGTGTCATTCGTATGGATGCAAATGAAATAATTCCTGAATCAGCATCGTTTCAAATGATGAAGTCAGTAGATGGGATTAGAGGTAGATACTCGACGTTTGCAAACATCTTTCGATACAAACTGCTGTTCGAGAAGGGGGGCGTTTGGTCCGATTTAGATTCTATTTGCATAAAACCGTTGATTTTTGACGATAGTATCGAGGTCATGTTTGCAACGGAAAAGAGTCGATCGGGTATTGAAATAAATAATTGCAATATTTTTGTGTCGAGAAGCGGAAATCCGTTGTTCGAGAAACTTTACACCTCAGCCATACATCAACGATTGGAGTCTCTCGAACATCTGAGTTTCAACAAGGATTACATCATTGAAACGATGGAGAAAATGGGGATTGATTGGACGGCGTATGCCTCGCCAAGCAAAATGTTTTGTCCGATTCCGTGGTTTAAAATCCATCAACTCTTCAGTCCCAAACATGAATTCGAATTGATGAAAATGATTGAACATACATATGCAATCCATCTCTACAACAACATCATAGAAGCGGATTATCCGGAATTCCTCATCTCCAAACGCAATAAAACATCTTTTATATCTAACTTAGAATCTTTTGTTGAGTCTCTTGATTGAACGAAATCAATATCGCTTCTTGTGGTTTGATACGTACAACCGACATATCATATTCATGAAATTGCAAGGGTTCACTCAAACTCCTCAAGAGAGTATAGAGGAGTACAATGGGCGTTCAATCCCCCCAGTATACTCGCTACCCTATGAGTGAAACCGCTTGAAGTGCGCTCGTGCGGTCGTGCAGTCGTGTGGTCGTGTGGTCAAAGCGTTGAACAACACCGACCATCACCCTGCACGCATGGCGGGTGACATTCCTAAGGTCAATGTCGCCGCCAAAGACCGTGTCCTGTTGCACCTCTTGGCCAACGATTCCTGGGCCAACCGCTACCTTGTCCCGCCCAGCATGACCCGCCCCGGCATCGCTGAGGCATGCGCCCAACATCCGCCCAACGTCAGCCGGACCATGCGTGACCTGCTGAAAGAGGCGTTGGTGGAAGAACATACCCGCGCCGTGCAGGGCGATGAACGCCGGCAGAAGACCTGGCAGTTGACCGGAACCGGACGAGCCCAAGCCAAGCAACGTCATGCCGCCCTACGCAAGACCAACATCCTCGTCCGCAACATGGACGGCGACCTTTTGGAAGTCAAAGCCTCTGAAGCCTCGGGCCTGCTCAACACGGATTTGAGCCTCCTGCAAATCCTTCTGCATGCTCAGCACGAAGGCGTACTTACTTACGGCGACATCCGGTTTGGAACCATTCGCAAATCCGAAGACGGAAACCTCCCTCCACCTGGCCGGCTCACACCGCTGGTGGGGGTCCACGCAACCTACGCCAATGCGCCACCCGTCACCCGTCCGGTCTACGGTCGCGACGACGAGTTGGCGACCATGCGCACCTGGTTTGAGGACCGCCATCCTTGCATGGTGATTCACGGCATTGCCGGCATCGGAAAGTCCACACTGGTAGCCCATTGGCTGCAAGAGCGTATGGAAACTGACCCCCATTTGTCCGTGTGTTGGTACACCTGTCAGCCGTGGGATCGGGCGCTTGGTTTGGCAACGAGCCTCTTGCACCGCTTCGGCATCGACGAGACGCACGACCCGTACCGAATCATCGACACCTTGCCCTTGACACCCGGAGCGGACATGGATGTGGACGCATGGCGGCGACGATTGTTGGCCTACATGACCGATGCGAACACCATCCGTGAACGGTTCAAGGACGCTGCTGGCGGCCCTCCGCCCTACTGGCTCATCGTGTTGGACGATGTGCACCACATCGCTTCACCCGCTCGGCATTTGCTCGGCTCGCTCTTGGAATTGGCGAAACAAGCACCGTTGCGCATCGTGATGGTGTCGCGAACTGAGATGGATGTCTACGACCGAAGGGACGTTCACATTCGAAAGACTGTGCGCGAACTTCCTCTTTCTGGCCTGTCCCTCGAAGCCACCAAGGCTTGGTTATCCAGTTTGGAGGGCGAAGATTCGCCCGAAGCCTCGGAGGTACACGCCGCTACCGGCGGTCACCCGTTGGCCTTGGAGTTGCTCGAACTGTACGGACAACCCACCCATAAAGACTGGCTGAGGTTCCTCGACGAGGAAATTCTGTTGCGACTCCCCGAGCAAGAATTGGAATTGCTGTCCACGTTGGCCGTAGCGACAAAACCCGTCGAGTGGGCGACCCTGGCCAAAAGTGTCAGCTGGAACGGCCCTCCACCGGGCAACCTCTTGCAGCACGGTTTGCTGTTGGAACTTGAGGACGGCATGTGGTTGCACGAGGCCCTCAAAGAACGGTTGCTGCGTGACGTGGGCGACGAGCAAGAACGCCGCAAGGCGCGTCTGGCGTGAATCAGAAGTCGTCGGCCGACATCACTTCGTCAATCCATGCTAACAGTTTGGTCTTGGGCATACCGCCCGTCTTGTTGCTGACCATCTGGCCGTTGTGGTACATGAAGAGCGCTGGAATGCTGCGGACGCCGAGTTGACCGGCCGTGGCCTGATTGACGTCGGTGTTCACCTTCGCCACCACGAGTTCTCGCTCCTGAGCGACGGCTTCGAGCACGGGGCCGATGGCTTTGCAGGGGCCGCACCACGGAGCCCAAAAGTCGACGATGACCCACTCGCTGTCGTTGATGGTGGCGTTGAATTCGGCATCGGATACGTCTCTGACTTCGCCCATGGCTGTTCCCATCGAAGGGTCGAAGAGCCGCATTATAGGCGTTTGTGCGCCCCATCATGGCGGTGTTGGGGACGGTAAGCCTCTTCATGTGCCGTCCCGTGCCTTGCATGAGGCTTGACATGATCATCGCCCCCAGTGTGCTGACGGCCAACTTGGCAGACCTCGCTTCAGACTGCAACGAAGCGCTGGACGCCGGACTTGACTGGCTTCATCTGGACGTGATGGACGGTAACTTCGTGCCCAACCTCACGTTCGGGCCGCCGGTGATTCGCAGCCTACGAGCGGCGCTTGGCCCCGAGGCGACCTTTGACGCCCATCTCATGATCGAGAACGCCGAAGCCTCCTTCCAAGACTACATCGATGCGGGGTGCAACCACATCTCTGTTCACGTGGAAGCGGTGAAACACCTGCACCGACTGCTCACCGCCATTCGTCAAGGTGGCGCAACCGTTGGCATTGTCCTCAACCCCGCCACCCCCGTGGAAGCAGCGCTTGAAGTCTTGAGCGAGGTGGACTTGGTTCTCATCATGAGCGTGAACCCCGGGTTCGGCGGCCAGTCGTTCATTCCCAACGTGGAGAGCAAAATCAAACGCCTGGCCACGGCTATTCAAGAGCAGGTCGCCAACGGCGGACGCCCCGTTCAGATTCAGGTCGATGGTGGCGTCAAGGCCCACAACATCGCCATGTTGCGGGACTGGGGCGTGACCAACTGCGTGGTCGGCTCGGGGTTGTTCAACGCCCATGCCGATGTCGCCACAAACCTCGCCGACATCCATGCCGCCTTGAACTGAGGAGGGTGTAGCATCAAACTCCTGGTCGTGAGCCTGCTCTATCCTGTCCCCATCAACCCCAGCAGGGGAGTCTTCGTGGACGACCACGTCGCTTTGCTGCGCGAAATGGGTCACGAGGTTCGCGTCGTCAACACCTTGCCTCGCATGCCGAAGTACGCTGAAGCACGACGCTCCACGATGTACGGCGTGGCCCGCACCCCCAAACGATGGATGCATGAGGGCCACGAGATTCTTGTTCCACGCTTCCTTGCTCTGCCCGACCACCCTTACCCCCGAATCACGGCATGGAGCATGGCACGACGCCGTTCATGGATTGAATCCCAGTTGGGCGACTGGCGCCCCGACCTCATCGTGTGCCACACCTTGTGGCCTGCTGCCGTGCTGGCCAAGACCTTGGCGCGACGGTGGAACGTACCGTGGGTCGGCGTGGTCCACGGCCACGACTTCGACGTCGGGCTGGCTGCCCCCAATCTGCGCCGTTCCATCTGCGAACTGGCGACGTCCTGCGACGCATTGGTCTGCGTCACGCCACGCTTAACCGACATCGGACGAGAACTGAACCCGCCGCCCTCCCGTCTGCTCACCGTCCCTTGCCGAACGGTGGTGGACAAGGAATGGCTCCGTCCCGTTCGACCGCTGTCCAAGCCGTGGAAGAAGGAACCCATCGACATCCTGTTCCCTGCCGACCCGCGACGCCCCGAAAAACAACACCTCCTCGCCTTGCAAACCGGTGAAGTGCTCGAGGGGCGGGGATGGATGGTCGGCATCACCTCGCTGCGCCACCAACCCCGACACATCGTCCTCGACCGCATGCTCGTGGCCGACGTCACGCTGATCACCTCTCGCCGAGAAGCGGGGCCCTTGGTTGCTCGGGAATCGTTGTTGTGCGGCACGCCCGTGGTGAGCGTGGACGTAGGGGAGGTCGCCACTTACCTGCCCGAGGCCTGGGTGAGAGAAGCCGACCCTGAAGCCTTGGCCGACGGCATTGAAGCCGCTCTCAAAACGGGGTGGACATCGCAACGGACGGTCGAGGAATCCTTGGCCTTCGCCTCCACGCAACAGGTCAGGACGGCGTGGGACGAATTGCTCGCCAGCCTGGTGGAATAAACAACAAGAGAGGGGTGCTCAACAGCGCCCACCACCACGTGTGAGTGACGGCCCCCGCCACCAGCGCCAACGTCCCCAGCAAGGCCAAGGTGAGGTCGTCCTTCCGCATCTTGACGAGGACCGCCTCCCCGCTCATCCACCACGACAGGACCAGCAAGGCCCCGGCGCTCAGGCTGCTCGCCAGAGCAGCCCCGTACAGGCGTTGGGCATCGGTGCTGGCCCATGCCACGACGGTCAGGTAGCCCACAGCGAGGGCGACCACGACGACGAGCAGAATGAACTGCGTGAATCGCCATGGTTGCGCGCCCGCCATGATGCTCGTGTACGTCGGCGTGGCCAACAGCGTGAAGGCCCAACCGGCCAGCAACACGGCGAACATGTCGACCGCCGATGCTCCGTAGGTGCCGTCAAAGTACGCCGATGGAAAGGCGACGGGCGCCAACACGGCCACGATGAGGTAGCCGCCCAACAACCCGACCGGCAGCAAGGCCAAACAAAGGTCGTAGGCACGGTTCATCTCATGGGTGTAACGCGCCGTAAAGCGAGAAGACCCGAGCACCGGTAGCAAGGCCGAGCGCACGGCAGCGGGCACGACCAATCCCGCCAACCACGCCAGTTGAGCGACGTGGAAAACAGCGGCGAGCGCTGAGCCGGACACCGAAGCGAGGAGGAATTTCTCGATGCGAACCACGTAAGGCAGGATACTCAGTGTCAACGCGAAAGGCAGGGCGGAGGCGAGCAACAATGCAGGCGAGGTCCAACATGCGCCCAAGCGCGACCAATCGCCCGTATCGGTGGACGGAGCCGTTCGCACCAGCCAGTACAGGGACAACAACCACCCCGTCGTTGCTCCCAGCAAGAATGCCGCCGTGAAGGCCGTGGGCGAGGTGGATTCTTGCCAGGCCAACCATGCATAACCCAGGACCGTCAAGATGCGTTCGACCACCTTCGTCAGCGCTTCCAAGCGGGCTTCACCCAGCGCCCGCAGGCCTGAACGCGGAGCATAGGAGGCGACGTGAACCAGAGCGATGAGTCCGGCGAGCAACAACAACGTCACCGGCGCTTCGAGATGGAGCCAACGGTGGGGCTGGGCGACGAGTACGACGGCGACGAAGGGCAGAGCGGTCAGTGCCTGCCAGCGGTAGGAGCGCCAAACGGCGGGCTTGACCATGTCTGGATGGTTGGCTCCGTCACGTGCCAACAGCGTGGGCAGACCAAGGTCGACGATGAGGAACACCGAGGCGTACAGGTCGATGGCGAGGACCATCCAGCCGTAGTGAGCGGGCAACAGGGCACGAGCCAGCAGAATTTGGCCGAGAAAGGCGAGCCCCACCGCCACCAGATCGGCGCTGACCAACCAGCTGGCGTCGCGCCCACTCGAAGGCGTGCGACCGCTGCCTTCACCCATGGCCCAGCATGAGGGGGGTTGTTTTCAATCACTCCGCTCGTGGTGCTCAACATCGTCGTCTTCCAGACCGAAGGCCCAGCGGGTGACTTGACCGCGTTCACCTTCTTCGGTCGCCACGCGATGGACGAACGGCGAGCGGCGCAGGGCTCGTTGCAACACGTGGGCGGCGACGGGGCGGCCGGCGTGTTCGAGCGCCTGAACGATGTCGGGCGTCGTGGCGGGGCCGTTGGTGCGCAACCAGCCGACGATCCAGTCCGCTTGTTCCCGAGTGGCCTTTCGCTCATCGCTCCATCGAGAAGGGCGGGCCATACGCAACCGACTTCGCCGATGAGCCAAGAAAATTGCCGTTGGCCCAGCGATGCTCCATGACGAGCCTCACCGCCGATTCGGGAGGGCTAACCCCTCTGGCATCCCGCCGGGTCGCAGGACGCCTTCATCGCACAGCCAACGGCCTGTCTGCGGGCGCTTATCGCCAACCCAATGCCTTCTCGGCTTCCAGCAGCCGTGCATACGTTTCGGGCTGGAAAGTTTGCGAGAGTTGGTGGTCGTTGCCGCCCTCAAAGACGTTGGTTGAGTTCAGCGTTTCACCTTGGCTCCCGGGCAGAACGTCGAAGTGGATGCTCTCGCCGGTCACCAAACCGATGGGTACGCCGTGTTGGATGCCGAGGAAGGTCAACCACAGGTCGTCGTTGCGTGGTGTGGTGGCTCGGAACCTATCACCCGCCTCGCGCATGATCTGCAAAAACGACGGAGGGAACAAGACGCCCGACACGCAGGTCGCGAAGTTCAGGTGGCTGGGCTCGCTCACACCCGGTGGCCACGACGCGTAAGGCGTGAGCGCCGTCCCTTCGGTGTTGAGCACCATTCGGTGAGCCCGATAGGCCAGCACCACATCGGGGCTGTTGACCGCTTCCTCACCGATGCGCTTCAGCCACCATTTGGGGTAGAGGATGTCGTCATCCGCGACGACATGGGGTCGGTCGAAGATACCGTTTTGCACCCACCATTGGATTTTCGTGTGCGGGCCGAGATTCTCAGCGAGATGAATTTCCAGCCCCCGACGTTTCAGGCGGCGAAGTTGGCGAGTGGGCTGCTCAACGTCCCGTTCCACGTCGAGATAGAGCATGAAACGCGACGGCAACACACGGCCTTCTGCAATGGATTCAATCACGGTATGGACGTGTTTGAGGCGGGAACCGTAGGTCGTGAGGGACAGGGTGGGGCCGTCGGGATGGCACAGCGGAGCGGAAGACCAACGATTCTTGAGGTTCAAACGAAACGAGCGGAGGTGCAACGGGATGTTGGTCAGGGTGTTGCGCAAAAAACTGCCAACGTTGGGAACTCGCATCACATCACCGAGAAGGCAAACCGAGGGCCATCGGTGTGAGGTAAAACCTTTGCTCGCAAGGGACCGTCGCACGCTGGAAACCCGCAGACCGTCGTGGAGGCCAGCGTTTCTGCGATTGCTTCATGTATGATGGACGGGGCCTTTTGGCCATGACTGAAAAGGCGGAAAGCCCCTCCTTCTTCAAAAAGTGGGTGATGCGCCAGTACTGGCGAATGCAGCAATCCCAAGCTGTTGTGAGCCTGCTCCTGTGGGGCACCACCATCACCTTGCTGGTATGGCCCTACCTGCGGTGGCGGTTCGAGCCCGGATGCGGCGACGGTTTGCTTTGCTTCGACTCCGAGTTGTTCGGCATTCCCCTCACCTACATCGGCCTCGTGGCCATTTTCATGGCGGTGATGATGGCGGTGTTCACCGTTGGCTTCCTCTACGATCAGGTGTTCTCGCTGTGGACTGAATGGTCCACCGTGGCGACCGAACGGAATCCCTTTGCCACCTACGCTCTCTCGCCCACTTGGGTGCTCCTCTTTGCCCTTCAAGCCGAGACGCTCAAGCGTCAATCCGGCGACGACGAGGCCGTTCAGGAGCAAATGGACTGGTTCCTCAACTGGTGCAAGACCTACACCGACGGCGAGATGTTCGCCCGAGCCGTGCAGCAGTGGGACAAAACGCTGGGAGCCACGCCTACGTTCTGGTTCACCGATGATGAGGCGATGCAAAAGGCGCGTTCATTGAAGTTCGACGACGAACAAGTTTGAGGCTCAGGCCTGACGGCCTTCGTCAAACATCTCCCGCAGGCTGCCGTCTTGAAGCATCTCCAAGGCAATGTCCGACCCGCCGATGAGTTCGCCGTGGATGAAGATCTGTGGCATTGTGGGGAAGTCCGACCAGGCACAGATGGACGGGATGGCGCGAGGGTCGGAAAGGACGTTGACCGATGCGAATTCTTCACCCAGTTGCTGCAGCACTTGAGCGGCGCGGTTTGAGAACCCGCATTGAGGCTCGTTCGGGCTGCCCTTCATGAACAGGACAATGGGGTGGTCGTCAACAAGGCTTTGCAGTTCTTCGGGGGTCCAATTCATGGGGTTCACTCCTGGTTTCTCTGTATTCGGCGAATGTGGACGCCTTGGCCACCCCCGTGGGGGTCAAACGCCGTGTCACCCGCCGTTTCGGCTTGGGCTGGCGTCATGCACTTGAGGTCAAGCGCGTGAATCGGGTGGGGGATGTGCTGACCCATAACGGCGAGCACCTGCTTTTGGCGCTGGAGTGGACGAACGCCCTCGAAGGACTCCGCTATGATGCGGACATGGAAGTGGTCGCCCGAGCGGTGCAGGTCAATGACCTCGACCTGAGCATCGGGGACGGCCTTCAGCACTTCGGCTTCAATCCACGCTTCGTCGACCATGCCTTCGCCTCGGTGGTGAATCGTTGGCCTTGTGCTTTGAACTTGATTGTTGCAGCCGTTCACGCCGATAAGCCATCGAGGATGGAGTCCACCGCTTGAGATGCGTCCACCTCAAGCCACGGTTCAACGGCCTCGGTCGCCATGTCGTCCTTGAGGCGCTGCGTGCCCCCGCCGCTGATGTTGAGCACCACGCAATCCTCTTCCTCGACTTCACCCACCTCAATAGCTTCCTGAAGACTGGCCAATGCGATGGCGCCCGGCGGGAGGATGTCGATGCCTTCGGTGGACTCGAACAAGGCCTTGGCCGCTTCCGCCACCGGCTGTTCAACCACGTAGGTTTGACCGTCGGAATCCTCGAGGATATCGTGCACGCCGCCCGTTTGGCCGTAGGCTGGAGCAGCGTTGAGCAACAGGTCGGAATACACCTCGACCTCCTCCTCGGGAAAATCCTCGTCGAGCAAATGATCTCGTCCGGCCTGCCAGGCGTTGTGAATCGGGCTGTGTTCGATGTTCTGCGAGACATGTTGGCGGGGAACGGGGCCGTCAAAGACGCCCTCATCGACCAGACGGGTCGCCATTTCGTGCGCCCCGATGGGCCCGGGACCTCCACCGATGCCCTGGAAATAATGGTCGGGCAACTGCCCGATGGTGAAAGCAGCATCGAGCATCAGCGAACCCATGCCGTCGCGACGGGCCACGTTGTGCACCCCGCCCTCCAGCACCCACTCATCAAGGCGTTGAGCAAGACGCTTTGCAACGCGTTTGGCATCGGCATAATCACCGTCTTTGAGGACGACCAGACGCACGCTCTCGCTGGGGTGGTCCTTTCTCAACCACAGGCGCTGCGCGTGCTCTTCGCCCACGATGACGATCAGTGGGGTGTCGGTCAGGCCGCAGTAGTGGGCAAATGCACGGGCGGTGTTGCCGGCGCTGGCGCAGATGACACCGGAGACATCGTGGTCGCGCAGACGCTGAATGGTTGGAACGGCTTCGAGGTCTTTGAAACTCCCAGTCGGGCACAACCCGCCTTTCTCGGGCCAGTAGCCGTGGAAGGTGACCCAAAGGTTGGACAGGCCCAACTGTTCACCGAGAGCTTCCGCTTTGTAGGTCAGGGTACCGGCCACCAGTTCGTTGGCTCCTGAAACGGGCAGCCAGTCCTCAAACTGCCACATGCCTTCGGCGTCTTGAAGTTCCAGAGGCTGATGGTAGACCGACTGCAGCAGGGCGTTGTCGGCGTGATGAAGGGTGTACGCATCGTTGAGAAGTTGGTTCGTTTTCAAACACCTGAGTTGATACTTCATTGTTTCACCTTGCCAAAAAATGGCTCTAAATCACTTGAATTCCAAGGTGCGTTTAAGTCTTCACCATGCAATGATGGCCGTATCAGCGAGGCTGCGCTCCCGTTGCGCCGCCGACTCAAACCGGTCGGCCCACCGCATAGGTGGTCCAGCCCATGGCGGCCAAGTCGTCCAAATCCAATACCCGACGACCGTCGTACAGCAACGGATGATTCATCCTTGCCAGAAGAGCGGACCAATCCATGTTCACGCAGGCTTTGTGGGCGGTGACGAGGACAGCCATGTCGTAGCCTTCAACGGCCGTGATGTCGTCCACCCACTCCACGTGGTCGGGCATGCCATCGGCTTCCAGATGAGGGTCGTACACGCCCACGCGGATGCCTTTCTCGTGAAGCGCCTGCGCCAGCGGTTCGGCGGGCGTTTCACGCGGGTCGCCCACTTCGGCCTTGTACGACCAACCGAGCAGCAGGACCTTGGTGTTCTCGGACGAGAGCCCGGCTTTCCAAAGAATGTTCACGAGCACCTGTGCGACGTGGTTGGGCATGGAACGGTTGACCGCCCGCGCAGCGGTGATGAGACCTGCCGGCACACCCACGTCAGCGGCTCGCTGAATCATGTAGTACGGGTCAACGGGAATGCAGTGACCGCCCACGCCAACGCCGGGGGTGTAGCGGTGGAAATTCCACTTGGTCGCTGCGGCGGAAAGAACGTCCTCGACGTCCACGTCAAGTGCAGGGAAAATACGAGCCAATTCGTTAACCAGAGCGATGTTGATGTCGCGCTGAACGTTTTCGATCACCTTGGCCGCTTCAGCCACCTCGAGCTTGCCCACGTAGCGAACGTCTTCGCTCGTGAGTTGGCTGTACAGGCCCACCAGAGCATGGCCGACCTCGGGGTTGGAACACCCGATGACGCGGGCCACGCTGCGAACCCCGTGAGCGGCATCGCCGGGGTTGAACCGCTCGGGGCAGTAGGCGATGTCCACGTCCTCGCCAATCACCAAACCCAATTCTTCCACGATGGGCAACCATGTTTGAGCCGTCACGCCCGGGTACACGGTGGACTCCAGCACAACGATGGTGTTCGAGCCCTTTGGAATTGCTTCAAACACCGCGCGCCCAGCGGCTTCAACGTAGGACAAATCCGGCTTGAGATCGTGGGTGATCGGCGTGGGGACGGTCACGAGCACCACGTCGCAATGCGGCACGGCCTCGGCGGTGGAGGTGGTGATGTGCCAGTTTTTGGTGCCCGGTGCGGGGACGATGTCGTCCACGTCGGGGTCGCCCGTGGGGTTCTGTCCGGCCAGCACCATGTCGACGGTGCGCTGTGAGACATCAACGCCCCAAACGGTGAAGCCGGCGTCGTGAAAACCGATGGCGGTGGGCAGGCCGACGTAGCCCAAGCCGATGATGCCGACCGTTTGCATGTCTCGCCCACCCGCCGTGCCTTCTTCAATTATTTGTGGGGACATGAGGGTGGTCGCGCCAAACAACGCCCTCGGAAGCGTTTCCACCGTCCCAAGAAGCGGGCGATGGAGGTGCAGAGGGTCGTCGCCTTTATGTGCCGAAGGAGTGGCATTCGCCTCCATGTCCCAAGAGATTCACGAGCAGGAACTCGTGCCTCTGTGGGGAAAACGGTCCATGCATCGGCTCCCGTTCATCGTGGCCAGCGACCTCGTTCGTTCGCGCCACTTGCTTCGGTTGTTGGTGAAGCGAGATCTAAACGCTCGTTACCGTCGAGCGTATCTGGGCTACGCTTGGGCTGTGTTGGAGCCCTTGCTATTGGCCATTGTCTACACCTTCATCTTCACCATTCTCGTGGGGTCGAGCGACCCGATGTACCCGGTCAAAATCATCGTTGGAATCATTGGCTGGACCTTATTTGCCCGCTCGCTAACCACCTCGGCCAAATCGCTGTCGAGTTCCATTAACCTCTTCCAATTTGCACGGGTCCCAAAGACGGTGTTTGCGACCAGCGGAACCCTCACCAACGCCTTGTTGGCGGTGATCTCGCTTACTTCCATTCTCCCGTTTTATTTCATTCACGACTTACCAATCTCCTTGGATTTGGTTCTAATTTTGTTCTGGATGTTCGTTCTGACCTTCACTGGATGGGGCCTTGGTTTGCTAATTGCCCCCATTTCATGCAAGGTTCCCGATGTCCTCAACGTCGTTAATTTCCTGGTTCGCGCTGGATTTTTCCTCTCACCGGTAATGTGGACGTACGACATGTTCAGCAATCGGTTTGGAGAGGGATGGCATGCAATTGTAGCTCATCTCAACCCTACTGTTATTCCCATCACTGGGATGCGAGATGCACTGCTGGGTGAATCATCGACGATACCCACTTACGCTTACGTGATGTGTTTTGTATTCGCACTCGGCTCCTACATACTTGGCACCATCGTGTTTGAACGGAAAGCGCATCAGGCGGTGGTGAATGTATGAGCACCGTCATGCGACTTGAGGACATCTCGCTGGAATACCCGGTGCCAAGGCAATATCGCAAAGAGAATGTCCTGCCGTCGGGCGTACGTAACATCTCTCTTGACATTCAACAGGGTGAAGTTCTGGGCATTGTTGGACGCAACGGTTCAGGCAAAAGCACACTGCTCAAAATCATGGCAGGCGTCTTCCCTCCCGACGACGGCATCATTTCTTCCAAAGGTTCAGTGTCCCTTCTTGCAGGAGTCGGTGTTGGCTTTCACAAAGAACTCACGGGCAGGGAAAACGCATACTTGTACGGCGCACTGATGGGGCGCACCCAACAGCAAATCGACGAATTGATTGGGGAAATTCAAGACTTCGCCGAACTCAAACATCATTTTGACCGACCCATTCGAACGTATTCATCGGGGATGAAATCTCGATTGGGTATTTCGGTCGCGACGGCGTTTCGACCCGATTTGTTGCTCATCGATGAGGTTCTCGGTGTCGGCGATGCTTCGTTCCGAAAAAAGAGCGAGGATCGGGTCAAGCAATTGATTCAAGATTCGGGTACGGTGGTCATCGTGTCGCATTCGATGGGTCTCTTGAGTTCCATTTGTACGCGAATTGCTTTGGTTGAAAACGGAAACATCGTTTCCATCGGTCCGCCTCAAGACACCCTCAAGGCTTACTCTGAATTGCTCAAGATAGAATGAAAGGTGGCGATTTCGCTCCACAAAGCGGCATCGACTGTGGCTCCGTTCTGTTCCGCAACCTCGATGAAACACGACACAAACTCACTCAAAAAATTACGATGATGACCCAATGCCTTGCGCTGTTTGAATTCATTGCTAAGTGCAGCAAGGATGTTCGCTATTGATCCTACATCGACCTTTTTCCAGCCTTCTTCCTCCGGTTCAAGATATGGTTTTGTCATAGAAAACCAACATTGTAAGCCCCAGAGAACAGCATAAATGTCCAAATTTGTTTGGCCTGCAACAAGATAATTATTCAAGAAGGAGAGATCAAAGATTTTTTCTTCGATGTTGTGTTTCTCAAAAAAGGCTCTATCGAAACGAACCAAGTTAAGAGGGGCTTTGTTGGAGCCGATACCATGTATTGGAGGGAACGACAACTGCGATTCGACTTGAGATTTATTAACTGGCCGAGGGAGGAACTCGTTCGCCACAGCCTGAATGATTTCCCTGGACGATTGTCCATCCAAGGCCATTGACAAACACAACAATATGTGTTCTTTCCACACAACAGAATGGGTGTCACCCCAAGGGCCAATGACATAACCAAGATCATCGGTGTGGCCAAACCAATCAGAGAGAGACATTTCCGCAATGTTCGGCAAGAGAAAAGGCGTATGAAGACGAAGGTGATGCGTATCGTTCCAATTTTGCAACAAAATGTAATCGCAAAGAGGATTCAACGAGTCCTTCGTTACCTTTGTCACGAGCCCTTGTGATTGAAAGAAAGTTACCCATGCGTCACGGTTTTCCATGAAATTTTCTTTGTTTGAAATCGCCATTGATGGGAAAGCCTTCGTTGCAAAAACATTGGCGGTAGGATACAGGGTGATGTCGAGTTGTGGATTCATGCCGATGATCGTTGAGGGTACAGTAAGCCCGAGACTGATGGCGAAGGAGGCAAAACCTCCGCCTGACCCACCAAAAAAGACCAATCTCTTGGAAAAATGAGCCGATAACCGGTCAAGCAGTGCACACAAATCTGCCTGTAAAGAGAACCACTTTTCGTTTCCAATATACCACGCTAAATTTACCCCGTCAATGTGAGTCGAGGGGTCGGAGATGGAGATAAGGCAGGATTGCAACGAAGCACCAATGCCTTCTCCTGAAAAAAAAGGAGGAGACTTGTTGCTTTTACTGCTGATGGCCGCATTCAAACAGATGAGAAGGCTTTGGTGAGAATCTAAAAAGCGAGTGTTGCTTATTTTCATGTACAATGTATTGGTACCGAAAACAACCTCGTAGACCCCGTCCTCAAGATTGGTTTGAAGCAACTCCTCCGGACTTCCTGAACTGACGATTGACCCCCAATCGCCCACGTCAATGCGTCCATTCATTCCTCCACCCCCAGAGTGCTTCGAAAGGTCTGAGATACCGTCAAAATGTTGTGCTTTTCGAGTCGAGGTTTGAGTTTTGAGATTCTCTCATTGACCGTTTCAAGTTTCACTCGAAGGTCAACAGTCCATGAATCGTCATCGGGACCTTCGACAAAGAACGGCCAGTCCGAACCCAACAATTCCTCGTGCAACACGGAGCGGGTCAGGACAGGAGGCGTACCCACAAGGATGCATTCCAACACTTTCGTGGACAGTTCTCGGGTTTGGCTCTCGAAATATGCATCTCGGGCACACCACGCAAGATCGGCCAAGGCCACGTGCTTGAGCACTTCTTCGCGGGGTAGACGATGGATCCAGTCTACGTGCTCGTTGGTCTCCAGTTTTGAGATCATGCGTCGACGGAAGGTTGCATCGTCAGCTGGACCGTTGTGAATCTTATCGCCAATGACCTTGACGGCAAGCTCTGAAGAAGCAACGTCAAGCAATGGTTCAACTCCCCACAAGGGAGCCATTTTTCCAGCATAAACGATGTTTACTTTGTCATCGTGAACACCGCCGCTCAACGGTTCAGGAGCCTGGTCTGGAATCATCGGTGGAAGTTCCACAAATTGATGGTCAGGCATACCGGAAAGGTGGGCTAATTCCTTCTGAATGAGCGAGGTTTGACAGAGGATTTTTCCACCTTGTTCACATATTGCTTGAACGAGTTGGGCGGTCGTTTCCTTGACGGTCGCCGACCCGTCATCATCGTGGCCGTAATAATCGGTCAAATAGGCCCATACCTCAATCCCATCAAGTTGTGACAAATCTTGGACGAGGTCAAAACCTCGGCTGAATACCTTGGTCTGACCGGGTAGATAGGTCGCAAGACTGTTCACCATGTTGACATAATCGTCATGAGGAAGTTTGCGCCCGAAGTCTTTGAAGCCCATTTTTGTTGGCGTAATGATGGTAACGTTGTCAAGCAGCAACAGAGGCTGGATGATGGGTGAGGATTCGGCTTCGCTGGCGATGCTGCAGACCACATGGACGCCGGTTGCGGCCAACATTTCGGCCATTGAGGCAAACCAGATTGCAGACCCATCAATCAAGTTGAGGTCCATATGAGCGGCTAAAAGAACGATTTCGTCTATGGGTTCACGTATCTGGCGAATCGCCTCGTCGGCTGCAGCGAACAACTGATTATCGTCGTGAACCAAGGTCTTAATCCACATTCGATTAGCCTCAGAACAAATCTTCGGAAGAAGATTGGAACGATGCATTTCATGAACAAATGGAACAGAGGTATCCATGTTTTGCTTTGATTCTGCGATAACATCCCATAATTGGAGCGATATCTTTCGAAGATCGTAATTTTCCATCACAAATTGACGATTGTTCTCGCCACGTTCGTACAGTTCTCCTTTCCGAACATGAGACACATATTTTTCGGATAGGTCTGAGACAGAATCCCGAATCCAGTCTTCTTTGTGTATGTCAGAAGCCCCAGTCCATCCGAGCATCAATACATCTGTACGAGCCGCTGCCCCTTCCAAGGGAGCAAGGTGGAACGATTCAAAATCGGAAACCGATAACATCGCAGATACCGATGAAAAATAGGAAGCGATAGTCTTGGTATAGCCTTCTTGGGTCACGAGGCGGCGCTCAAACATGTTTTGATGCTCTTCAAACAAGGCAGTGTACCATTCATTATCTGCCGTTCTACGCTTCATCCAAGCAAAATCCTTTGGCAGTTTTCCTTTGAGAATCAATTTGATGGGATTTATTTCTTGATTTATACCATTGAGTATAGATAGAGCAAAATCGAATCTCTTTCGCTGAGGAGTGATACCAATCAGTCCAATCGCTGCAGCATCTTGTCGCTCTACATCCAGCTCTAAACAATCAACTGCATTGGCGACGACAATTTTTTGAACGGGATCAACGATTCTGGGGTCGTCTTCCATTGTGTGGTTTGAAACAAATATCATGTTGTCGTCTTCACGGAGGGCTGCATCCAGTAGATATTCGGTATTACGCTCTTGGAGATGATAACGCATTGAAAGCGAACGTTCACCTCTCAATCCTGAAATCTTGGTGACATTGCCCAAAGCCCACTCGCAGAACAAGACATCGTGTGTGCTCATGAGGTGCATGAGCTCTTGGTCGTCAATATCCAAAGCCCCCGAATGTGTTTTCGACTTGAGCAAGGTCACGGCAATACCCCACGAACGCCAAGTGTTCGCAATGGGTGTAATGAACTTCAAGTCGTGGCCCACAATCAATACACGTTGGTTGATGGGGAGAACGGAGAGACGGTCAGCCTCGCTCGGTTCATTGAATTCGCTTACCCCTTCGGTGACCAACGTGTTGAGGCAATGGTCGAGACCGGTGTGTTCATTCATGCTTGGAGTATAAGCGATGGCGCGATTCGTCAGAGGTGTCGTACTGCGATGCACGATGATGCCGTTCACCAACAAGGCATTGATGGCAAGCAACCACTCATCGGTTTGCTCAATGGTCGCCGGTAGCGTGACCCATGCCGGTTTAACTCGTTGACACAAGACTTGACTGACAAATTGGCTTGTGTCGATGGGATCGTCTCCAGAGACATGCAACTCGTATCGCATGGGATCGAGCCTTTGGAGGTGAGAGCGGTCGTAAGCGGATTCTACAAGTCGAACCCACGGATGAAGTTTCAAGATTCGACGGCGCCAATTCTCCTTGCGTTGATGGTCGTGGGTTTCTTCTCGCCGAAGGACGGTTTCTACGATGCTGTTGAAATGTTCGCTTTCAGCCAAAATGCCAACATAGCCCCGAAGATGGGCTGTTCGTTCCGCTAGCAGAATTGACCCGTGCCCTACGGCATGGTGCAGTTCTGATTCCGTCGTCAAAGCGTCACAGAGGAAGACGGTTGAGGTCGCTTGAGAAAGGTCGTGTTGCTTGGGCACGCCCAGCACACCAACGCATGAATGGTCTTCACGCAGAGTGAGTTCGCCATAGGTGGGTACCGTAGACACCCATGGATGGAAGTGAAGTTCCTCGGGTTGAACCGATAATTTCGGTGTCAACTCAATGGCGCCTGAGGTCAACTGCCAACCGTCGGCAAGGGAAACAGGAGAGTCCAACCAAGAAGGAGCGCCGGTGGGTGCGAATATCTCCAAACGGTTCAACTCCATCGGCATGCCGGTTAATCGTCCGTTGTTGACGGTAGAGGGTAACACGTCCAATTCCCATTCAAGCAATCCCTCGGACGTGAGGCAGTGAGTGTACACGCTTGCGATGACCGAAGCCATTGTGTTCCAAGAACGCCGCTCCTCAACCCATGAACGACCAGCCTCGGACAATTCACGAAGGAGGGAGGGGTTCTCGATCAGCACCCTCAACTTTTCAGACAAATCTTGAGCGTTCTCCTTCTCAAACAACAATCCGTTTTTGTTAGCGATCACGTGTTCAGCGATGGCGCGAACGTTGCTGGCCAACACGACGGACCCCATGGCCATCGCTTCTAGGGGTTTGAGTGGGGAAATCATCTCGCATACTTCAGCCGATATTCGAGGGAACGGCGCGATGTCGATGAGCGAATAATAATCGTTGACTTCGTCCATCGGCACCTTGCCAGTAAACTGGACCATGTGCGAGAGTCCTAATTCTTGAACCTGAAGTTCAAGCGACGCGCGCATCGCACCATCGCCGACGATGAGAACCGCCAAGTTGTTCCGAAGCAATTGTGGAAGCATAGCCACCGCCTCCAATAAAAAATTCAATCCTTCATAATGCAGGAGAGAGCCAACATAACCAACAACCACCTTGCCGTTCAGCATCAATGAACGTTCAAGCAGCTCATTTCTTGGTTGAACCGTGAATTGCTCTGCATCCACACAGTTCGGGGCGAGGCTGATTTTTTCCTCAGGGATGCCCCAATCGATCAGTTGCGCACGCAAGCCATCAGTAATAGCAATGACATGGTCTGCCGCGTTGGCGACATGACGCTCAAGCGCCATCTCCAATTGAAAACGGTCGCTTTGTCGGTATTCCTCGTCTTTCGCCGCCCTGCTTAACGCCCACAAACCACGCATTTCGTAGACGAACGGAATGTTGAGGGCACGAGCCACCATGGCCGCAGGGAATCCCACCGAGTGGTTGGAAGCAGCGTGAATGGTTTGTGGACGTAGTTCCATCGCTGTACGAAGCAAGGAATATGCAGACCTCACCGCATAATCTTCCATGGCGTATGTCCCGAATGCGTCTTCGGCAGGGTCGTGGAGATAGGTAACGCCATCGAGCACCGTGTTCACAATGTCTTCGGGTTTGAGTTCGACCTCCTTTCGGTCGCAGGGATAGCCCCATCGAGTTCGTACATGCAAATCAACGCCTTGTTCAAGCAAAGATTTGCAGATGTGGTGGGTGCGCGTACAGTATCCTGCCGTGGTGTAATCGATGCTGGCGTGAATGTGGTAGAGGACCCTCCCTTGAACGGGCTGATAGTTTTTCACCGGTTTGAGTACATTGAGATCGTAACCGTTCAAACGCCAGTTCAACCGTTCTTGAATGGAATTTCGCAGACGTTGACTCGTCTGATCAGTGGAGGATGAAAGGAGAGAGATGGCTTCTTCAGAACGATGCGTTCGTTCAAGTTCAACGGCTAAACGGCGCTGAAGGCGCGCATCCAATGCCAAATCAGCGACGGAGGAGCCAAAATGAAGTGCATGCTCAAGGCTGCACTCAAGAAGGAGGGTTCCCGCTTGGAAAACGATCTCCCTTTTTCGGCGAACATCCATCTTTTTTGAGGTAAGAAGGTCGGTGACATCGTTGATGAAAGTTGACTGATAGTGGCCTGCGAGATGTCGGGTCAAACGGGGACCGATGCGGTCAATATCGACCGTTTTCAAATCAAAATCAAGTGATTGATCATCATCAATACTTGGCGTTTTCTGCTGAGGAACAGAAGTTGATTGAGGGGTCATAAAGTCGAAAATTTTGCGTCGCTTGGCGCGTTTTTTCAACACAAAATCAGGGGCTCCAAGAAGCGTTTCTCCGAATTCTGGCTGCCCGATACGGTTGAAATAGGTATGAAGAGAACGCATCGCTCGTTGATCGTCCAACAACTCGGGCATGGCTGCCAGGCATTGAAAAACATACGCTGCATCAACAGTACAATAGGCACGCAGCGTTGCCAATCTGATGTCTTTGCCCACGATTTCATCAACTTCATCAGCCAGACGAGCGGAATCAGAGTGCACGTGCAGTGTATGCAAGTCAAGGGTTTGGCGCAATGAAAATTCATCCTTCAGGTCTGTAGGCCTGTCCAAACAGTGCAGAGCAATCTGGATGACGGGGTTGTCAATCTCCTTCAGCCGACGAATCCGTCGATTTCTTCGATACCGTTTGAGCATCTTTTGACCTCACAACAGTTGTTTCAAAGATTCAATACACCGAATCGCCGCTTGTCCATCCCACATATCAATAGAAGGGCGAGTGGTGGATTGAGAGGCGAACAAGACTGACTTCGGTCCAATCTCTTCGGGGACAATCAATTGATTCGTTCCTTCGCTGATGGTGATCGGCCGTTCGGTGTTGGGTCGCACTGTTAGACATGGTAAACCAAGGTAGGTTGTTTCTTCTTGAATTCCGCCGCTGTCCGTGATGACGCCGTTCGAGGATGCGACCAAACTCATGAACTCAACATAGCCAAGGGGTGGGACGCAACGAATGTTCTCATGTTCTATGTAGGCTTCAAGGCCAAACGATTCTATCCGAGCCTTCGTTCGAGGATGCATCGGCCAAATGAGTGTATAAGTAGTGGCAAGTTCGTTGAGTTGTGCCAAAATGAGAGCGAGAATCGCTTCATCATCGACATTTGATGGTCGGTGCAAAGTAACAACAAGATGCGAGTGAGATATACCCAATTCTTCCTTCATGTTGCGGGCTCTGAAAAGAGGTTCCATTTCGACAAGAGTGTCGATCATAATGTTGCCCACTCGAACAATTTTTCTCGCATCAATGCCTTCTTTCATCAAATTTTCATCGCCATCGGGCGATGGCGTCCACAACAAATCGCATAGATGGTCAGTGACAATTCGATTCAATTCCTCGGGCATTCCTCGATCGTTACTGCGCAAACCCGCCTCTAGATGCACCGTTGGAATGCCGAGCTTTGTTGCTGCCAGCGAACACGCAACAGTGCTGTTCACATCGCCAATCACGATGACACAATCTGGTTCACGCTCAAGCAACACGGCTTCGTATCGCTCGAGAATGTTTGCGGTTTGCTTACCATGGCTGGCGCTTCCGACGTTCAACGATATGTCGGGATGGCCCATGCCAAACTGTTCAAAGAAAATGCCCGCCATTTCGTGGTCATAATGTTGGCCTGTGTCCACGAGATAGGGTGTGAATTCGTCGGACGAACGGAGAACACGAAGAAGCGGAGCCGCTTTCATTTGGTTTGGCCGGGCGCCAACAACAACATGAACCTCCTTACTCATGATTTGCGCTGTATCAACAGGCATTTCATTTCATCGCCAAAAACCAAGCGAATCGATTCGTATAGACTAAACCCAAAGCCTCCTTGGAAGAGGCATGGAGGTCCGTATCGAGGTTGAACAATCAAGGATTGTTCTGTCCCTATCTGCTTCGAAAGAAGAGCGAGATTCGGTTTACGGAGAGAAAATGGCTGAAACACTTGATTTTTCAATCGCCTCCAACGGGCCGATTGATCTTCGAACGGTTCACGATGATCACCTCGCTCTCATCGTTCTGTTAGCGGTTCATCCTTTTGCCATCGGAAAACTACCCATACCTCTTCATGTCTCCAAACAGTTTGAGGAAGCAACCCAAATTTTTTCTCGGTATCGTCCTGAGTTTCTGTCCACTTCAGGAAGACCGTACACCTCAAAATCTGATGGAAAACCAGGTCTAGCATTTTCAGGAGGCATGGACTCCACAGCGGCCCTTCTACTGATGCCAAACAACACCGTTCCGGTCTTTCTTGACCGACCTCATCGAGCAAACACGACGCTTTACAATAAATCCGCAGCCAAAGCCACAATGGCGTTTCTCGAAGCAAAGGGAATTCCAAATATCGCCATCAGCACTGATGTAGAGTTCATTCGAAACCCTGTAGGATTCCCGACTGATTTAGCAACGGGCATTCCAGTCCTTGCGTTGGCATCTCATTTCCAATTTGATTCAATCGGGTTTGGAACGGTCATGGAATCGGCATATCGAATCGGGCATGAAAAATCTCGGAATTACGTTGAATCGCCCCACTACAAGGTTTGGGCGCCGTTGTTTTCTGCCGCAGGATTGCCTCTGTTTTTGCCCGTTGCAGGCGTCAGCGAAGTCGGAACGAGCACCATCGTCCATCGATCGCCCTTTCGGGGGATGGCGCGATCGTGCATTCGCGGAAATTGGCCTCAAACATGCAACAACTGTTGGAAATGTTTCAGAAAACAATTGATTGAACATGGCATCAATCAAACAGAATTTAACGACAACCAATTCCTCTCATCGCTTCAATCAAAAGAAGTCGTTAGCAAACTCTCTGCGGAATTCATCTCTCACGAAAATGTGTTGGGTTGGGCATTGAATAAAATTCAACGTGGTCCGAAACTCGATGTGTTGTTCAACCGATTGGTTGCTTCAACCTACTCGTTGAATCATCTTGATTCGTTTTACCCACCGGCGATTGACCTCGTCCCACCAAAATATCGTTTGCATGTCCTCGAACAACTGAGGAGTTACCTTCCAGAAATGCAAGAGGCGGACCAAGAACGAATGATTGAACAAGATTTCGCAGACCTACTCAAGTCAGAGCAACACCAAGAAAAAGTGCGGGCGTTGATGGCCATGCTCAACGTTTAAGCAGGCGCTCAACAACCGAAATAGCTCCGTTGGCTTGAGCGTCGTTCATCGGTGCATGTGGCAGGTTGAGCAACTTCTCGATTCCTTTGCCAAGTGTCGCTTCTTCCGGCTTCATGACAACCAACCCCCACCCCTCTTCTTCGGCCTGCTTGCATCGCTTCACCTGGTCGTCCATGCCCGTGTCGGTGTTGGGGATGAACAGGGTCGGCACACCAAAGGTGCGCATTTCCTGATACGAGTTGTAGCCCCCGGCTTGAACCGCTGCATCAAAGCCCTTGATGTAGAGGGAATTGGGGTAATCACGAATCACCCGCAGGCGCTCGTGGTGCACGTCAAGACGCTCGCCCAGCATCGATTCGCCGAGCACCACGTGAACGTGTTCGTGAGCGAACAGCGCATCGAGGACGCGGTTGAGCACGCCTTCAATGTCGTTGATGCGTCCTGCGCCCAGTTGAACGTAGACCACCTTGGCGTCCTCGGGCACGGCCAATCGGGAACGGGCGTAGGCTCGGTCCCACACCTCCTCGGGATCCATGACGCGAATGGGCGGCACGACGTGTTCGCGTTCGGTCTCCTCGCCCGAAGCTTCGCCGGGAACGATGAAGCCGTCAAAGAAGTCGAAACTGTCCACTGGCACGGAGGTGTTGGTTTTCATCGAACCTCGCCGCATCCACCACTTTTCCATGCCCCGCTGGGAAGCGATAGCGTTGAGCATGCCTCGGTACGGATAGGCGCCGTCAAACATGAACCACTTGGGCCGGTGCTGGTCGAAGACCAAGTGAAGCATGTCCTCCACCAGTCCGTTCCACTGCGTCGCTGACATGTTAGCGTGTTTGTAGCGGCCCGCCAGATGGTACGTGGGGAATTGGTCGCTGTAGAGCACGTGGAGTGTCGGCATTGGGGTGAAGAAGACGATTTCGAGGCTTGGGTCCGCTTTGCGCAAGGCGCGAGCGACGGCGTACATGCGGGTGAAGTGACCAAAGCCCACGCCGTTGGTTGGGAAGAGAACGATGCAGTGGTTTCGGTCCGTTTCGTCGGAGGAGTGGATACCGTCGGTTAACGCCACGGGGCGCTTGCCCAAGCGCTGGAGACCAAGACGGAACGCGTGGAGGGGGAAGGTGAGGGGCAGAAAGGGCAGGCGCCACGGTTGACGAACGGCGTTGGTAAGGTGAAGACCCAACTGAAACGACACGCTGTTGCGAAGACGACGGATTTCACGTTCGTTGCGAGCGTTTCTCACGCGGAGTCGCTCGTTGGCCGAACCTACAGGGTCATTGAGGTCGCCGTCGTGGTGCGCCCCATCATCCATGCTCTGGCCTTGGAGGCGGACTTCTTCATGCTTCCTCGTCGTGCTCGCTCTCGGTCGGGATTTGCTGGTCAAGGCGAGGTGTCGATGTGAACCGATTCCAAGGGATAGGGTTCGGTCATGCGCGACAGGACGGCATCGCTTCGCTGCTCCACCGTCGCTCGCCACGGCTCGTCGATGAGGTCGAGCCCGGGCGGATAGATGTCCACCCACCACGAAAGGTCCGATTCCAAAAACGGCGCAAGGTGCGGGGCCAAGTGCTCGAGCCGCTGAACTTGCAGGGCCCACAGGGCGTGTTGGGCGGTGCGCAACGGCTTGGTGTTGAGAAAGGTCGTGATTTCGGGGGCGTTGGGGTCAAACTCACGCCCCAGCGGGCCGTTCTTGTGGAAGCATTTCCAGCACCGACCGCACCAGCGTTCACCTACCCCTCGCAAACACGAATTGACCACATCGCCCAGTTCGCTCTGTCTGCACACCTCAAGGGCGCCTGCCTCGGAAAGGTGGTTGATCGGCAGCACGTAGGCCAGTCCTGCCTTGGCGAACATGGCTCGTGATTTCGCCCAGTAGGGGTCGGTTGCGAAATCTCGGAACACCGAACCTCGCTTCAACCAGGTATTGTCAATGGGGGTTCCGTAGGCGATGCCGGCGAGGTTGAGATGGTCCGCCAAAAGGACGAGGTGAACGCCGGCGGCGTGCGCGTCCGAAAACCCGTTGACCTTGCCGTGGTAGGTTCGAATGCGTTCGTGATTGGAAGGGATGCACAGCACCTCTCGCCCCGTGCGCTGCTTGATGGCCTCGAAGGTCGCCAACGGCAAGGTGTGGCTGAGCATGGAGTCGAAATTGCGCTGATGGTAGGCGAGGACGGTGTCGTCGGGAAGCAGGAGCAGAGCCGCCGTGGAATCCACGCCCCCCGAATAAGCCAAGGCCAACCGCTCACCGGGTTCACGCGCATCGACCGACCACTGCTTGGCGGCGGGAACCCATTGGCCGATGAGCAACTGCATGGCCAGATGAAGCAGCGACGGGTGGGTCTTGGCAAGCGAATAATCCTCGGGCATGTCCCAGTGCGTCCAACCCCACGGATGGCGCATCCACACACGCCTCCCTTCTTGCAACCAGTTCGAGAGAAGGTCGTCGCCGTTCCACGGACGGTCCTCGTCCGGAGTTGGCTCGCCCTGTTCGGCCTGCGTCACCTGCGCCAGTTTGAGTCGTGCTCGTCGCTCGTAGGTCCCGTCGTCGGCTTCGGGGTGTTCGCTGATGAAGGCGAGAACCTCTTGCCACGCTTGCTGGTTGTAGAGGGAACGCAGCACGATGTCCCTAGCAAAGGCTCGGTTGCCCGTCGTCAGTTCGCGCGCGGCAAGGTCCGCTGCCCGTTGGTACTCGCCTGCGTTGTAGGCTTTGCGAATGGGCCAACGACGCCACGCCTTCCACATCGCCAACGCCTCTGCCGTTGCCGAACCGTTCCTCGCTTTTCGTTATCACCCTCCGATGTGGGCTACAAAGGCTAAGGCGTGGGTGCCCCGTCAACAAACCATGGCGAGCGTCCTCATCACCGGTGGAGGGGGCTACATCGGCCAGGCCTGCGCTCGTGCCTTCCGCGATGAGGGGTGGCAGGTTCGCGTGCTCGACCGACGTTCCTCCGACGAATGCGAAGGCATGGATGCCTTGCTCGCCCAAGGCTGCACGTTCCACCATGCCGACATTCTTGACGAGGTTGCGATGGCGGAGGCCATGGCGAACTGCGATGCCGTCCTCCATTTGGCAGCGGTATCCTCGGTGCCCGATTCCATCAGCGACCCAACGACCACCATGCGCGTCAACGTGGACGGAACGGAGACGGTGCTCAGGGTCGCCGCCCGACTTGGTGTGCCACGCGTCGTGGCGGCGTCAAGCGCTGCCGTGTACGGGTCAAACCCCAACATGCCGCTTGAAGAGACGGCCACCTTGCAACCGCTTTCACCGTACGCTGAGAGCAAGCGGTTGAACGAGCAAGCGGTGAACGCCTACCGAGATTCGGGGATGGACGCCATTGCGGTGCGATTTTTCAACGTCTACGGGGGAGACCAGGTCCGATTTGCCAACAATCGGTCGGTGGTACCCTCCTTCCTTCGCACGATGATCGCCGGCGAAGCACCGTGCATGTTCGGTGACGGTTCGCAAACGCGGGACTTCATTCACGTGGACGACCTTGCCCGGGCACTGATGGTGTTGATGGGTTTGGAGGGACCTTTTCAGCATGCGACGGTCAACCTCTGCACCCAGCGTGAGCATTCCATGTTGGACGTGATGAACGGCATCAACGAAGCGTTGGTGAAACGGGGCGTGCTCGACAAAGCTCTGGTTCCCACCCATCAACCTCCAAGAGAAGGTGACATCCACCGCTCATACGGCTCAAATCGGCGGCTCGTCGAAACGACAGGTTGGGCACCTCAGCATGATTTTGTGAGCGGGCTTGACGATACGGTGGGCCGGTTCCTTGGAGGAGCGAGGGAATGAAGGTCGCTTGGTTCACCGTCCGAAAATGGGCCGATTTTTGCGCCACCACCACCGATGCGCTTGCGCATGGGATGGTCGCCAACGGTCACGAGTTGACGGTGTTCAACCCGGATGCGTCGGAAGCGCACCGCGACGCTCCGTGGAGCCACGTTTCGCTTGACCAGAGCGAGCGACGAGGTTTTCGAGCCCGCAGCGTGGCTAAATCGGGGGCTCGCTGGCTCTCCAACGCGGCGAACACCGTCGATGTTGACGTCGTTCTCGTCGACTGGCAGTTGCTTCCTACGCTCATGCCCACGTTGACGCACCTGAACCGTCCGGTGGTGCTGGTTGACCGTTCGCCCCCCGCCGATGCAGGTTTGCTTGGAAGGCTGCAGTGGAGGGTCTGGAAGCGAGCGTGGCAGTGCCTACGTTACGGACGCGTTCAGGCGGGGACCGTGGTGTCGCAAGCCCACGCAGCCTTCGTGACGCAACGGGCCGGTGTGCGAGCGAGCGACATGCATTCGCTGCCCGCCGGCGTGGACGTCAACGCCTTCCAACCGCACGCCATCCCAAGCACACCTCTGCGAACGGTGTACCACGGCCGGCTTGACAAGAACCGAGGCGTGCTCGCTTTGCCGATGCTCGTTCATTTGCTCCGACAGGACGGCGTGGACGCTGAACTCACGCTGATCGGTGACGGCGATGCGTTGCCTGCGCTCAAGCAGATGGAAGCCGAACGGCCGTGGATGAACCTCGTGCCCACCCTCACTCACGAGGACTTGCCGGCTGAACTCACCCAACACCACGTCGGCTTCTTGCCGATGCCGGCGACGACGGTGTGGCAACTGGCCAGCCCGCTCAAGCGGAGCGAATACCTTGCTGCAGGCCTTCTGGTTCTCGGCATCGACCACGACGGTCACCGTCTTGAAGGTGTGAGCGAGGCATGGTACCGGCTTCTTGCGCAAGAGGACTTTCTGGGCGACGGTGTGGCGTGGTTGAAACAACTCGACGAACACCGCCTTGCGGATGGCCGGGCGGCAGCCAGAACGTTCGCTGAATCCTCTTGCTCGTGGAACACCAGCGTTGAGGTTCTAGAAAACCTGCTTCAGTCCTTCAACCACGACGCGTAGAGCGCCCCCCACCGCTGCGCAACAGCGGCGACCCGGTGGTCATCGAGGTTGACCTGTGGTTGTGGGGAGCCGTCCATCACCCCTTGCACGGCCTGAACCCAATCTTGCACGTTCGGCCCGGCGCGAACCGTGCCTTCGGGCAGGGAATGAAGCCGCTGCGGTGCGATCACGGGAAGGCCGCACGCCAACGCTTCGAGCACGACCAAAGGTTGGCCTTCAACGCTGGAAGGCAGGAGCAACACGGTTGCTGTTTGAAGAAGTTCGAGTTTTTTCTCCTCGCTGACCCACCCCAGCGGTTGAACAAAATGCAGCGATGAGTGTTCCCGCCCGGTCATGCTCAAACGGACATCGGGGTGGTTTTCCACGAGACGAGCGACCACCTCTTCGGCAAACCCGTGCCCTTTGACCGGGTCGTCTCGACCGAGAACAAGCACATGGTTGGTGTCGCGGGCGCGTTCACCGGGAGCATACTTCGGCCCCACCGGATTCACAACCGCTTCAACCGGCCCAAGCACTGGAGCGAGTAACCGCTTCCACTCCTCGCTCAACACTGCTTGGTGCAATCCGAGTTTAGCCACACTTGAACGGTGTTGTTTCGCTCGTTTTCCGTCCGCAGGACCCATCCATGCCGCCAGTCGGCCCGAATGGTGGTGAAGCACGGCCGGCACCTCAAAGCGGCGCACGGTCCTCAACAGGCGAAGCTTCCGGCGGAGGGACCAGTCCGAGGCCACGTGAACGTGAACGATATCGGGCCGCTGGTCGGCTGAGGCACATCGCCGCTTCAGTTCCGCCCTTGCCCGCCTGTAGGCTCGCCATTTCGTCCACGGGCTTCCCGGGGCATGCGAGGCGAGCAGGTCGGCCTGCCAGCCATCGGGAGGGTGTTCAGCCAGCGTCCGCATCACGGTTGCCATGCCCCCAGGCGTGTCGCACGGCCCCACATGCAACACCCTTCGCATGGTTGGACGGAGGGCTTCGGGATGAAGAAAGCACGGGCGAAAGCGGCTTGGAGGACCGAGCATGAACAGGAGGGCTCAAGGATGGAAGGGAACACGTACCTGCATGGTCGTTGTGCCAGCGATGATCGAAGGTGCGGCTTTGGGAGTGGCCCTGCTGCCCTTCGTCGTTCATCGCTGGGACATGTATCGCTGGGACCGCGACCATCGTCAGGACCACCGCCCCAAAGCCGTGAACCACCAGGAAGCACTGACGGTCGTGCTGCCCTTGTGGAACGAATCCGCTATCATCACCCAGAAATTGGACAACCTCGCACAGCAAGACATGGCGTGTACGCTGCTCGTCATCGATTCCGCCTCCACCGACGACACCATTGCCAAGGTGGAAGGGTGGTTGAAGGCGAATCCCACGGCCTTCGCTGCCTCGCAGGTCATCGTCATGCCAGAACGAAAGGGAAAATCCGCCGCCGTGATTCAGGCGCTCACCCACATTGGCCAACACGCCGAAGGGCTGGTGTGCATGACGGACGCTGACGCCTTGCTGGAGACGGGTGTGCTTCGGCGCATGATGCAGTGGTTCGCCGACCCGATGGTCGGTGCTGTGGGCGCTCTTCCTCGACGGATAGGCGCACGGCCCGAGGAGCAGGAACACCGGGCGTCCTGGGAGGCCATGCGACTGGCTGAATCCATGGTGGATAGCACCCCGTTTCTCGAGGGTTCATGCATGATGTGGCGGCCTTCGAGCATGGCTATTGACGATCTCGTGGAGCACGCCAACGCCGACGACGCCCAAATCGCCACCTCGGTGCGCTGCAAGGGATGGCGCGTCGTGGTCGACCCCCAAGCACGGTTCGTGGATGCTGCACCGGCATCGGCCATTGAACAGCGACGCCAAAAAATTCGCAGGGCTCAAGGACTCCAGCGTTTGCTCGTGCGGCAACGTCGCGTGGCAACGCAGCGCCATCAGGGGATCTTTGCTCGCATCTTTCGCCGACAACACCACTTCCATGTCGTCGCTCCCTTGGCCCTGACCGTGGCGGTTGCTTCTGCTGTGCTGCGGTGGGCGTTCATTCTGCTGTACGGTTGGCCAGCGACCTTCACATTGGCCAACAGTTTGCATCTGGGCTTCACCGTGGCCGAATTGGTGACGGTTGCCTTGTGGTGGCGAGGCAGACGTGGATTGAGCAACGGACCGTTCAGCGTCTTGGGCCATTGGCTGGCCAGCATGGAATTGCTGGGTCGAGCCTTGGTGACCACCGCCCGTGGCCGTTCGCTCCATGTTTGGGAGCAACACGCCGACGTTCGAGAACGGCTCAAGGATGTCAAAGTTTGAGAAAAAGGCCCCGCCGTCAGCCTTGGCTGACGGAGGGGCGTTGTACAGGTCAGAGACCTGGAATCGGCTGAGGCCGTGTGATCGAAATCACTCAGCGACGACGTTGTTGGTCGTGTCGATGGTCTTGCCTTCTCGGGTGTCCGTGATGGTCACGTCGATGCTGCAAGAGCTGCTGCACAGGTCGGTACCGGTCTCAACGATGGTGACGCCATCGCCAACGGACCAGACTTGGTCGTCGGTGGTGCCGTACTCAACAAGGCCGCAGACGCCGCCAGTGTTGCCAGGGTTGTCACAGGTCACAGGTGCTGCACCGTCGATGGACAACTTCACTGAGATCGAAGCCCAGTTGATGTCGCCGCCTTGGTCCATGCTCAGCATGATCAGGTTGTCATCGGATTCTGCGCTGGGGGAACCTTGAGCGTCATCGCCGCTGAACGCGTACAATGCCAGGTTTCCATCGGTGTTGCCTTCAGCGAGGGAGCTAGCCCACACGTACAGCACACCAGCCAACACAACGGTGATGGCCACCATCAAGATGGTAGCAATGACCGGGCTGACAGCCTCTTCATTTCGGTTTTCGTTTTGCATATTTTTGTCCTCCTTGCCCCTCAGGGGGCACCATTGCCATAGCCGTCCTCATATTAAATGATACGGTGCCAGATGTTCGCCTTCCGCGCGAAAAACGGCGTTTTTCAGAGAATTTTCAAGGTGGTGCCGAACAGTCTTATCGCGCCGAAGAGTGGTGCAGACCGTTTGTAAATACCATTTCTGCATCGATGATGGCTGACGCTGGGGTGGAGTAGAGGTGAACAGGGTGAGAGAAAACGAGAGGGGATGGGATGCACTCAACGAGAACTTCAACAGCCCTGTTCATGAGACTGGAGGTGTTGACAGTTTATAGGGCTTTTCAAGCCCAAAAAGCGAGATTTACTCGACGGTGAGGATTTCCGGGCCGCCGGAGGTCACGTGGACGGTGTGCTCGAACTGTGCGATATTGCCCCCGTCCTTGCATCGCAACACATGATACGTCTCCAAAAAGCGAATGCTGATGAGTTTCTTGATCAGCGCATTCCACTTGCTCTGAAGGCTCGCTTCGTCGGCGTCCGGGAAGGGTTTCTTCAACATGGGGTAGGCCCAGCGTTCTGCAAATGGAAGGGTGGAATAGCGCTCTTCGAGGTTGCGAGCCATTTGCGCCCCCAGCGGTTTGAGTTGGCCCTTGGCGCGAGCCTTTCTCGATGTGGTAATGCCCGTGACCCGGTAAATGTTGGAGGAGTGGTGACTCCCGATGTTCTCGATAAGCCCCGATGAGCCGGTCGTGTTGAACGGTTCGATGGCGTAAACACCGCCATCCTCCACGACACCCTTGAACCCCTGGTTGTCCTTGCCGCAGGCATAGGATGGAACGGAGACGCCGGCATGCAACTCCCAGGGCTTGAGTTGGTGACCGCAGAGGTTGCGAATGGGTTGGAAGCCAGCGTCAAGCGACGGCTGCGCCGCTGCTTGGCCCACTTTGTACCACGGCGTTCCCGGGTGCATCAGTTCCACCGCTGCGTCCCTGGCTTCCTTGGCCGCTTTGATCTGTTCAGTGTGCTCGTTGCTGTTGCCCACTTCAAAGGTCAACGCATTGTCGCCGATGTGGCCTTTGATGTGGACGCCGAAGTCAATCTTGACCAGGTCGCCTTTCTGCAACACCATGTCGCCCTCCCATCCTTCAACGCCCTCAACGAGGTGGTTGGTGGTGAAGTGGGCAGCGAGATCGTTCACGGCGATGGTGCCGGGGAAGGCAGGTTTGCCACCGTGGCGATGAATGAAGCGTTCGGCGCTTTCGATGATCTCGTGAAAGGTCTTGCCCGGTTGCAATTCCAATTTCATCGCTTCGAGGGTTCGCCGTGCGACGTGGCCTGCATCTCGCCAATATTTCAGGTCCGATTCGTCCACCATTCCATCACGCTATCGGCGGATACAATGCCTTCTCTCATAATGGTTATGTTTGCCCCGTGTTCATTTCCTGTCACGGACACGATGGTGCTACCGACCCCTCCCGGGCAGGCGCCGGGCAAAATTGCCACCTCGGGCAGCCCAAGACTCTGCCCGGCTGCTTCCGCCGTCGCCTCTGGGATTTCGCCAGATTCGTTCGCACTCGTGGCGGTGATGGGGCCACACGCCGTCACCAGTGCCCGAGCGGTTGGGTGAGCGAGGCAACGAACGGCCACTCGCCAACCCCCCAAACGTGGGTCCAAGGCTTCGTGGGCATCAAGGATGAACGTGAAGACGCCAGGTGGGAACGCCGCCTCAAGGGCGTGAACCTCTGGCGGGACGGCCACCACGGAGCTGGCTTGTTCCAAGGAGAGAACGCCCAAACTCACGGGTTTGTCGGGCGAACGTTGTTTGAGGGCAAAGAGGGCATCGAGGCCCTCCTTGGTGGGCAAACAGGCCAATCCGGGCAGGGTGGAGGTCGGGTAGGCCACCACGCCACCTTTCTCGAGGTGGCGAATCAAGGCCACGTTCAACATCGTTCACGCACGCACCCATGAGGTGACGTGCTGCTTGGCAACGGTGGAGGCCAACGTCTTGTCTTCGGTACGCACCATGAGTTTCCCGCTGGGGTACAGCGTCATCTCGCAAGGACCCGAGAAGGTCCAGCACAAACGAGAACGAACACCCACGTCGTAGCCTTCGGCTTCAATCGCTGCGCCGACTCGCTCAAGATCGATGGATTCCACTCCCTCTGGGACGATTTGGTACGCTGCTTGTGTACCGCACAACTCCATTGCAAAACCTTCGGTCATCGATTCACCTCAAAGTTCAGACGGGCGTTGGGGTGGGCCGCTGGGAGGACCGGATGGAGGGCCAGTCGGAGGACCCGTGGGTGGACCGCTGGGGGGACCAGTCGGAGGACCAGTCGGAGGGCCGCTGGGAGGACTGGATGGAGGACCAGTCGGAGGACCCGAAGGTGGACCGCTGGGAGGACCCGAAGGTGGACCGCTGGGAGGACCCGAAGGTGGACCGCTGGGAGGACCTGACGGAGGACCCGAGGGTGGACCGCTGGGAGGGCCAGTCGGGGGACCCGTAGGTGGACCGCTGGGAGGGCCAGACGGAGGACCCGAAGGTGGGCCGCTGGGAGGGCCAGAGGGTGGACCGGACGGTGAAACAGGGGCGGCTTCTTCGACGATCTCAGGCTCGAGCGCCGGCGATTCAAGAGCTTCGGGCGGTGCGGCTGGAGGGAGTGGGGGTGGGGTGGCGGCAACGGCGACCGGTTCGGGCGCTTCGAGGGGTTCAGCAGGTTCGGCGGGTTCGGCAGGTGAAGCAATCGGAGCGATGGGGGCCAAGAGTGGGTCGGGAGTGGAGGGTGTGGGCGCCAGCAGGTCGACAGGTTCGGGCGCAGGTGCCGCTACGGGCGGGGTCAACGGGTCCAGCGGTGCAGGTGCCACTTGGGCCCAAGGCGGGGTACGGGGGCCTTCTTCCTCTTCTTCAGTGACATGGCCTTGGCTGACCATGGTGCCACCACCTTCCATGTTCTCGCCCACATAGGCGGTCATCATGATTGAACTCGGATCGATGAGGCCCCGCTCTTCGGTTTGGCCGAAATCGCCGAGGTGAGCATCGAAGGCTCCGCTGAACAAGGTCGAACCGATGGCGTTGCCCAATGCACGACCCTTTTCGGCCTTGTATTCAAACGCGCAGTCGTAAGGGCCCAAGGCAAGGGTTTGCCCACCACCCTCAAATTCAAAGGTCCACGTGCCAAGTGAAATTGCCGCTTCGAATTTGAATTGCCGCGTGAGCCCTGGACCGATGGACGTGATGCCTTCGGTGGGCTCAAAGCGAGCTCCGCTATCGGTCACGATGGTGGCGTGAAGACCACCCACGGGAATGGCCGACTCGTTGATCAACTCAACAACCACCAACACGATGTCTTCATCGTCGTCATCAATGTCCATGGCAACGGACATCAAATGGGCGCTCAACGAACCAGCCCGCGCCGAGTGTTCATCGCTCATCCAATCCCACCGATTGGCACTGAGGGGTGGCTCTACTTCAAGGGCGTGGCTGATTGAACTGGGCCTCAGCGCAATCGCAGGCGGGTCTCGGAAGGCAGTGACCAATCCACCGCTGCCACCGTGTGATGCTCACGGTCCACCTTGGTTCGGTATTCCGACTTCTCCGACCCAGCGTTGAAGGTGTCGCGCAATCCGAACCACAGCGGTCCAATGACGGGCAACAAGTACAGCATTTTGGCCACGGCTCGAGGGCCCCAATGATGGGATTCGAGCAAGGTGCCGTTGTCGTGGACGATGGCGATACGAAAGCCACGTTGGGCCAGTGACCGCCCTATCGTTTGGCCGGTGTACTTGAAGTACAGGTAGAAGGCTGAAATGAAGATGAACCAGTTGGCGAAGAAGAACATCACCGTTCGTACATCACCACGAAGCAATCCAACATTGTACAGATGGACGATGAGTTGGCCTCGGGACAGGAACGAGAGGACCACGCTGATCATGATGACATCGAGCATGAAGGCCAAGACTCGCTTCCATGCGGGAGCGATAAGCATCCCTTCAGGAGCCGAGGCGAGAAGAGTTTGGGCCAAGGTTCCCCCCTTGACGATGGTCACGGGACTCTCGGCCATGGTCTTCGCACACCTTCCCCTTTGTCAAAGGCTGCGTTCGGGCCGTGCGGTGGGGAACGGCGACATCCATCTGAGAGGGGCTCATGCGCTCGAGGGAATCAGGAGCTGAATTCACTTTGTGGCAATTCTGTGCCCGTTGCCGTCCTTGTAGCTTCCCGTGGCGAGGAGGATGATGTCGATGAGCCACCAGAGGCCGAGACCGCCGGAGGTGATCAGTTTCAGCACACCCAGACCGATGGAGCCCGCATAAAAACGGTCAATGCCGAGGAATCCGAGGACGACGGCGAGCACCATGGTGACGACCCAATCCTTCTCGGAAACAAGGTCGGTTTGGGTCGGATAGATGGAAACGGGTACTGGTTGCATGGTAGCGTTCGGGTGCTATCGGCTTATGAGCCTCACCGTTTATTGGTCGCTTTTCGAGTTGAGTGTCTGATTCTCGCTGCGAATCGTGAACTTCGTTCACCATCTGCGCCTCAGGCTTGGTGGGTGATGTGCCATGCGTACAACTGGGATTCTTCCACCCAATCGAGGTAGGAGCGCCAGGTCGGGTCGTGGCGCAACGTCGCTGGATGACCCAAAATCACCAAGCCGCGTTTCGCTCGTGTGATAGCGACGTTCAATCGTCGGTAGTCGGCTAAAAAGCCCACTTCGCCCTCGTCGTTGGCTCGAACGGTGGAGAACACGATGACGTCCTTTTCCCGCCCTTGGTACCCGTCAACGCTTTTGATCTCAAGTCCTGCATAGGGCTGACCGGGTTCTCTGCCGCCGGCTTGGTCAAACAGGTTGGTCAGAGCTCGCACCTGCCCGTTGTACGGCGTCACGACGCCGATGTCCTCCGGTTCCACGTCGCCCGCCATCAGCAAGTCGTTGACGATGGTCAGCACGAGAGCGGCTTCGTCGCGATTGGAGCGACTTTTCCCTTCTTCGTCGGTTTCCTCGACACCTGACACAGGAACGAAGGCCATCGGACGGTCCCAATCAGGCCACAAAAAACCCGCAGGAGGGGGGCGTTGCTCGGGGGTGCAACCGTCTTCCAGTCGGTTATCGTAAAAACGAGCGCTGGGGAATTCGCGCATGATAGGGTGCATTCGGTATTGAGTGGTTAGCATCGTTGAGACCAAGCCGCAAGCGATGAGGCGGTCGAACAAGGAACGATTCAACCCGCCCTTTTCGGCGTCTCGGCTCAAGACGGTGGGTGGAAGTTGTTGGTGGTCGCCCACGAGAACGAGTTGTCGGCATCCTTTCACCAAGGGCACCAAGGCGCTGGGTTCGGTGGCTTGGGTTGCCTCGTCCATCAGCACCACAGGGAAGCGCCGGGATTCCAATAGACGATGGCCGCATCCAATGGTAGTGGCGCAAATCACCTCGGCTTCGTCGAGGACGCTGGCCGTCATGGTGTCTTCGAGGCGGCGAATTTCCTTCTGGTTGTGATTGATGTCGCGGTGCATCAAGCCCTTTTCTTTGCCCTTCAACGATGGAAGGGCTTTGCGCAATTCCCGCTGTTCGTCCTGCAAAAACGCCAGTTCCTCCTGCATGGGGTGGTCCTCGAGCACGGCATCAAGGGTTGCTGAACGCAGGGCCTCCCTCACCTTGACAGGCCGACCGATGCGGAGAGCCTTGACACCCAAATCCAGCAAGCCCTCGAGGAGATTGTCCACGGCGACGTTGGATTCAGCCGTGGCCAAGATTGGGCCGGACCCCAACTGGACCATCGTGTGAAGCAGGTGGGTTGCTGTTGTCGTTTTCCCCGTGCCTGGCGGCCCTTGAATCAAGGTCATGCGTCGGGCGAGAGCCTGTTCGATGGCCGATTGCTGGGAGGCGTTGAGATGCTCGAGGGAGGGGCGTGGACCTCGTTGCATGGGCCGGCCGCGGATGTCGGGTGGAAGCGCAGCACTGTCGTTGATGTCAAGCACGTTGCCAAGGAGCAATTCTCGAAGCACGGTCCCTCCATCGCCCTCCGTTGAATGAAAGGCGATGAGGGCTTCATGCATGCGGTCATGGGCGACGCGATTGGCGCCGCGGTCCAGTCGCCAGCCGCCTTTGCGCACATCTCGCGGTCGTTCACTCACGACGATGCGAATCCGCGTGGGCCCTCGGTCAAGAACAACGCCTTCGACCACCTTTTCTCCCCACGGACGGGAGCGGGAGATCAACACAATGTCGCCGGGCGAGAAGCGGTGTTCGGGCAGCCGGCCGCCGTCTTGAGCCTCAAACACGATGATATCTTCGCCAAAAAACCGCCCTTGTGCTCGAGCCGAGAGGTCAAACAACGCCAAGCCGGCCAGTAACAAACGTTGCTTGGTCCATGTTTTCCAGCGTTCTTCCACCTGCTTGGTCTCGTCGTCGAGTTCCTGGCGAATCAACGCCGTGAAGCGGTTGAAGTGGTCTTGGCTTCGCCTCCAACGGTCCGGCATCGCCTCATCCTTCAATTCCGGCAACTCGGGAGGAGCAGCGTTGTTCATTCGTTTAACCGAACCTTTCCGCCCCATGACCCCTGCTTGCAGGCGTGCTTCATCATCGTATGCATGGAGAAGTCGGGCTTGCTCAAGCGGGAAACCCTCACTCTTAAACACGCCACGGCCCGCCGAGGAGTTGGGGTGGAGGTGATGTTCGGTCGGAAGAAGAAAGCCTCCGACAACATCGGCGCCACCTGCCCGTATTGCGAATTCACCAACCCTCTGGGAGCAGAAACCTGCGCCCAATGTTACTACGACCTCAACAAATCCGCCCGGGACCAACCGATGGCGAAACCCACCACTTCTGGCGAGGACATCATGAATCTCTTGCTAGGTGACAACGAGGACGAAGACGACGAACCGATTCAAGTCGTCGAAGCCGTGTTGAGCCTCGAGGATGTGACGGTGGACATCGACCAGTACACCGTTGCCGAACCGCAACACAACGAAGATGGCGAGGTCGTTCCCGAATCGTTTGAGTTTCTCGGCAGCCAAGGTCCGACGCTGTCCTCAACCGTCGCCGCCGTCGAAGACGATGAAGTGGAGCTCACGGCAGCCGATGCGCCCACCAACGTGGCCACCTTCGAGGCCGGCACAGTCGACCCTCTGGCCGAAGTAGCGGAACCCGTTCACACCGGTCGGGGTGGTTTGTACTCGCCGACCGTCGCCGCTCCCAACGACGATGACCTCACGGGAGATGTTGGCCCGACCCCGGAAGACAGCGGCATGGACATCCCTGACTTGCCCGATGATGAACCCGAAACGCCTGCATCGCTGACCCAACGGGACGTGCCGTTCGTGACCGAAATGGCAACGGTTCAACCCGACTTGACCAACCAGCCATCAACAGCCGATGGATGGAACGATACGGCCCTTCCCGACCTTCCCGACGACGAAGAGACGGTCATTGAGCCATCCTCGGCTTGGCCCGAACCGGCCCTCGACGCCTCGCAGGACAGCATGATGTTGCCCGACTTGCCCGAGGAAACGGGAGATGAAACACCGGGCCTGCCCGGGGATGAGGCGCCATCATCGCCCGAACAGGCGATGGAGGGGGGGCAGGATGAAGCCGTGCAGCACGATCCAATGACCGTCCCCGATTTGCCTGAGGACACGGAAGACGAAACACCGGGCCTGCCAGGGGATATGGGAGACGAAACGCCGGTCCTGCCCGACTCTACTGAAATGGAAGAGCCACCCTTGCCAAACGCGCCTCCACGTATTTGGCCGTGGGCCAAAGGCGAGGCGTGGACGCCCACGCAAGTCTACCAAGAAGTGGTCAAAGCGATGGAATGCATCAAACACGGCCGGATGGAAGAAGGTGCGTCCACCCTCGACCACCTCGGCCCCCATTTGGACGTGAACCTCGATATGTTGCTTCACATCTCTGCGCTCATGCAGCACCTTGGCCGGCACGACCACGTGAAGTGGACCTTGGACATGGCAGCCTACGTCTACCCGGACGACCCTTATGTTCATCAAGCACGGGCCCAACTTCTCGGGTAGGGGAACACCATGGTAGCCACGCCGGTGCTGCAGGTCAGCGACTCAGTGGATTTGCGTCCGGCGACGAAATCCATTCTCCCGGCCATGCTCGACGCTTACCACGAGGATTCCGAGGCGGCACAAACGGCCTTGCCTTGGCTCGACCCAAACGACGATGTGCGTCGCCAACTCCGTGATATGCTGTACGATATTCAAGCCCAGCACGGCACGGACACGCTCCATTTTTGGGGCATCCACGACCGAAGCAACGACGAATTTCTCGGATTGATCGGGTTGGGCGACGAATTGCAGTCACTTCATTCCGATTTCAGCCTCGGCTACTGGGTGCGCCTCAAGCACAGAAGGCGGGGGTTGGCCTCCACATGTGTGGACGCCGTCCTGAACTGGTTGGCCCAGCGAGAGGTGTCCACCGTAGTGGAAATTGCCGTCCATCCGCGCAACGCCGCCGGTTTAGCCACGGCAGGCGCCATCTGCCAGCGCTGGAACGGCGAGCATCTTGAGGAGTTCATCGGAATTGAATTCAAGGAACGCACCGTTCCCCATCATTTACATCTCGTCGAGGTAGGGCCGGGGGCTTGACATGCCCACCTGGCTTTCCATTGACACCGATGACCTTCGTCATCTCCCCGTTCACCAAGGCCACCCCACTCGCAGCAGGGTGCCGTTTGCTGGTGCGATGAGCGAACTCTCTTCCACGTTTGTCGAGGGGTGGGAAGGCTTCGTGGAGTGGATGGGACGCCATGATGGGGCAGTCACCCTGTTCGTGATTTCGGATATGCTCGACATCGAAGGTTTTCGGCTTCGTCTTGGTGAAGCACTGCAAGCCTTTTCCGGTCGCCTCACGGTGGGATGCCACGGCCACACCCACCGTTCATGGTCGGCATGGGGCGAAGACGGTGAGGGTTTCTCGTCCATGCTGTCCACCTCCACAGCGGCTCTGAAAGAGGCGGCAGGTGACGCATTTCTCCCGGTGTTTCGAGCCCCCAACGGATACATCGCCCCCTGGATGGCGCCAGTGCTGGCAGCCCATGGCTACCGTATTGATTCCTCCGTGAACCCCTCCTTGCTAGTGCGTCGCAAAGCGGGCGGAGCGAGGTGGAGCGACGTGACCGCCGCCATGCGTGAGGCGAACGTGACGGAGCGAGCCTGGTTGACCCGATTTGGCTTGCCGGTCAACGGTCCTGCTTTGTTTCGTTTTCCCCTCTCTTTGCTCGCTCAACGGGCTTGGGCGAAGGCGCCGCCGTTGTTGACGAGCATGGCTGAGCCATCCTTGGCGGATGTTGATATGGACCTGACAACGCTGTACTGCCACGTTCTGGATTTTGCACGACAAGGTGGAACCTGGACGCCGCCGCTGACCGGGCGAACAATCAAGGGCGACGGCCCAACATGAACGGTCGTGGACGAAGGGACCGGAACGCCGTTTCAGCGTGAGGTGTGGCGAGCCCTGTTGACCATTCCCGAAGGCGAGGTGCGAACCTACGCGCAGCTTGCGGCTCAAATCGGCCGCCCGAATGCTGCTCGGGCCGTTGCCAATGCCTGTGCAAAAAACCCCTATGCCCCCGAAGTACCCTGTCATCGCGTGGTCAGGAGCGACGGCGGATTGGGCGGGTACAGCGGCGAAGGGGGCGTTGAGGCTAAGCGGGCCTTGTTGCTGAGCGAAGGCGTCGTGATCGACTGAGCGAAACCAAGGCTCGGCTCACACATCTGCAATGTCGGGGCGTTCAACGCTGACGCCGAAGTCCTTGACCGCTTTCTCGTACACGGTGGCTTGAACATCGCCCTGACGGACGAGGGAGGAAAGCGCAGCCAAAGCGATGGCAGCACCGTCAATTTCGAAGAAACGGCGAAGCGATTCGCGGGTGTCTGAACGGCCGAAACCGTCGGTTCCCAGCACCGTGTACGAACCCTTCACCCATTGACGAATCATGTCGGGCACAGCTGCCATGTTGTCGGACACAGCCACGGTCGGCAAGGATTCACCAAGAAGGGTTTCAACCCACGGCTGGCGAAGTTCCTCGGTGGGATGAAGACGGTTGTACCGGTCGCAGGCCAACCCCTCTCGACGCAATTCTCCGTAGGAGGTCGCCGAGTAAATCTCGCTGCGGACTCCCAAGGCCTCCAATTTCTCCACGGCATCCAACACCTGAACCATGATGGGTCCCGAGCCGATGAGGCGAACCATGGGGCCGTCGCCCTTGGGTGCGCCGCGAAGCAAGTACATGCCCTTGATGATGCCCTCGTCGACGCCTTTTGGTTTGGGTGGCATGGGGTAGTTCTCGTTGTAGACTGCGATGTAATGGAGCACGTCCTTGTTCTCCACATGCATCTCTTCAATGCCGAACTTGATGATGGCAGCCAGTTCGTAGGCAAAGGCAGGGTCCCATGCTCGCACGGCCGGGTTGGTGTGCGCCATCAACAAGGAGTGCCCGTCTTGATGTTGCAAGCCTTCCCCGTTGAGCGTGGTGCGGCCCGATGTCGCGCCCATGAGGAAGCCGCGGGCGCGCTGGTCTGCTGCTGACCAAATCAAATCAGCCACGCGCTGGAAGCCGAACATGGAATAGAAGGTGTAGAACGGTACGGTGGGGTAGAGGTGGGTGGAATAGGAGGTTGCTGCAGCGATGAAGGTCGAGGTCGCCCCGGCTTCGTTGATGCCTTCCTCGAACAGTTGGCCTTTGTTGGATTCCTTGTATTTCATCAAGACGTTATGGTCCACCGGCTTGTAGAGTTGCCCTTCGGGATGATAGATACCGAATTCAGCGAACAGAGGGTCCATGCCGAAGGTTCGCGCCTCGTCAGGAATGATGGGGACGATGCGTGGCCCGAAGGCTTTGTCCTTCATCAGCGCACGTAATACGCGCACGAAGGCCATCGTTGTGGACACTTCCATCGCTCCCTTCGTGCCTTCATCAAATTCAGCGTAGGCCTGAACGTCGGGCAAGTCGATGGAGGTGGAAGGCACGACGCGCTTGGGCATGAAGCCGCCCATGGCTTCACGGCGTTGTTTGGCGTAGGCAACGAGGTCCGGAACATCTTCGGGCATGACGTAGGGGTAGCCTTCAAGATCGCTGTCGGAAAACGGCAGGCTCAGGTCGTCGCGCATGAACTGCATGGTTTCCATGTCGGCCTTCTTTTTCTGGTGAGTGGTGTTGCGTCCAGCGAAAGCAGGGCCCAAACCGTAGCCCTTGATGGTGCGGATCAGCACCGCCGTTGGTTGACCTTTGTGCGCCGTTGCTTGTGCATAGGCGGCGTGGAGTTTGACGAAATCGTGACCGCCAACGTCAGCGCACAGTGCCTCAAGCTCGTCGTCGCTCAGATGAGCCACCAGCGCTGCCAAGGTTTCGCTGTTGAACAATTCCTTGCGAATGGTCGCACCTTCCGCTGTGAACAGTCGCTGTTCGTCGCCATCGACCAACCCGTCGAGGCGCTGAGCCAGTGCACCAGTTGTATCCCGAGCAAACAGGTCGTCCCATGAACTTCCCCAAAGCACCTTGATGACGTTCCATCCGGCGCCTCGGAAGCGACCTTCGAGCTCTTGAACGATCTTGGAGTTGCCTCGAACGGGGCCGTCCAAGCGCTGCAAGTTGCAATTCATGGTCATCACGAGGTTGTCCAGCCCCTCTCGACCCGCCAAGGAGAGTTGGGAGAGGGATTCGGGCTCGTCGGATTCGCCGTCGCCCATGGTGTACCACACGCGGGAGGCGGCGGTCGTGACCAAACCGCGGTCCTCGAGATAACGGTTGAAACGAGCCTGATGGATGGCGGTCATGGCTCCCAAGCCCATGCTGACGGTTGGGAATTCCCAGAATTCTGGCATCAGTCGCGGATGCGGGTACGACGACAAGCCTCCGCCGTCCACTTCTTGACGGAAGTTTTCCACCTGCTCGTGGGTCAGGCGACCTTCCAGCCAGGCACGTGCGTAAACACCGGGCGAAGCGTGGCCCTGCCAGTAGAGATGGTCACCCGCACCGCCGCCGTCCTTGCCGCGGAAGAAGTGGTTGAAGCCGACTTCCCAAGCATGAGAGGCAGAGGCATAGGTCGAGATGTGCCCGCCGATGCCGTCGAAATGCTTGTTGGCTCGGGTCACCATCATCATGGCGTTCCACCGGATGATGCCGTGGAGTTGTTGTTCCATCGCCAAATCACCGGGATACGCTCCTTGGTCGTCGGGATGGATGGAGTTGAGGTAAGGCGTTTGGACGACGTCGACCTCAACGCCTACGTCAGCCGCTGCCTCGATGGTGGCGTGGAGCAAGCGTTTTGCTTCGTGGTTGCCCATCTGCTGCTGAACGGCCCGAATGGACGCTTGCCATTCCTCGGTTGCAATAGGGTCGGGGTCGGGTTGAGTGGAGCGACGTGAGAAGCCCATGCTGTGTCCCCCTTGGTGACGGGTCAATGGTGAGGGTTTTCAATCCCTCGCCATCTTCGCACGCCTGAACCTCCCAACGAGAGCCTCGGCCAGCGGCTTTCAGCGATTCTGGCTCGCCGTTCATCGTTTGCAGGGGGAATCCATAAGAACCGACTTTCCGGACGGCCGTTTATGTCCGTTGAGGCTATGGTACAGAAGATGATTGACGATTTGACCGCTACGCTCGCAGATGCTGTGAAGAGCGACAAGGGGAACGCCGCCGCTGGCACCCGTGTGCGCAAGGCCATGCAAGCATGCAAGGCTGCTGCACAGGACGTCCGCGTCCAAGTTCAGAACAACAAGAACGCTTGAGTTCAATCCGAGGCTTGACCTCGATGATCCGTCGCTTGGCGACGGGCATATGTTGAATTGATTGACGCCCAAGGCGGCGTTATGCTGCGTCCTTTGAGCGGTGTTCGCGTCGTTGACCTCTCTCGAATCCTCGCTGGACCGTTGGCGGCTCAATCCCTCGCTGATTTGGGTGCGACGGTCACGAAAGTGGAGGCTCCCTGGGGCGACGACACCCGAACATGGGGGCCGCCGTTTCAATCCGGGTTTGACGGGGTTGAGGTGGCGTCGTACTACCTGGCGTGCAACCGCAACAAGACCGTGGTTCACGCCGATCTCAAGGCCGAAGCAGAACGTGTTCGAGCCCTTCTTGCGCAGGCGGATGTGGTCGTCGAAAATTTCCGTCCGGGAACGCTTGAGCGATTGCTCGGACCGATGCCATCCAACCTGATTGTGTGCAGCATTTCTGGATATGGGCAACACGGCCCCCGCCGTGACGAGACGGCATTTGACCTCACGCTGCAGGCACGCAGTGGCATCATGTCCATCACCGGCGAAGCCGACGGGCCACCGGCCAAAGTGGGCGTTGCTTGGATCGATGTCATGACCGGAATGAACGCCGTCAGCGCCGTGCTTGCGGCGCTGTTGCATCGTGAACGCACAGGGCAAGGCGTGCGAATTGATATCTCGCTGTGGGATACTGCACTGGCGGCCTTGGTCAACCAAGCCCACAATGTGTTGGCGGGGCATGCGCCCCAACGAATGGGTAGCGCCCACCCCAACCTCGTCCCGTATCGAGCCTTTGAGGCGGCCGACGGTTGGTTCGCCATCGGCGTTGGGTCCACCTCACAGTGGTTGGCATTGGTGAACGCCTTGGGCCTTGATGTTCCCGAAGCGTGGAGCGAAAACAGCGAGAGGATTGCGCAACGCAGCGCTGTGGAAGCAGCCGTTCAAGCAGCGGTCGCCCCAATGAGACGCGCCGAATTGGAAGCGTTGCTTGCCGGCATCCCCTGCGCGCCGGTGAACACCATCAACGAGGCGTTGAACGACGTACAGACGGTTGCACGCAAGGGTGTGGTGGACCACGGAGGGGTGGCCACGTTGGCGAGTCCCCTGCGTTTCCTTCAACCGTCAAAGGAAAACAACGATGTTTGACCGCCTTGGCGAAGAAGACCCGCCTCGGTGAGTTTTTCGAAGGCCTGGTCCATGCGTCGCTGACTGAATTGCCGCTCTTCTTGGAGGTACTGCACCAATCCAGCCCGGTCGACTTGGCCCTGCTGCAATTCGGCATCGTCCACCTCGACCGCTGGATGGTCAAGGAAAATGGTGCGAATCTCGTTGAGACGCTCGGGAATCTCCTTGCCCTTGGCTTCGCAAACGGCCTCGATGGTGCCGTGTTCTTTGATGAGTTTCAGCCCGGTCTTGGGGCCAATGCCGCTGATGCCGGGGTGGTAATCGGTACCGATCATAATGGCGAGATCGACCAACTGCTCACGGGTCAATCCGTTGGCTTGAAGCATGCCCGCAAGATCGATGGACTCAGCGTGGACGATGCGCCCGTATCGCTTGGTGCCATCGTCCATGAGGTTGCGGATAAGAACGGGCGAGCCGTATAACAAGGCATCCCAGTCTTGCGTGGCGACGACGTCCAACTGCCCTTTCGCAGCCATCACGGCGGCTTGCGCTTCACCTTCAGCGGCAGCAGCAACCCAGGGGACCCCCAACAAATCGAGGAGTCGTTTGGTTTCCTCTACCATCTCGGGTGAATAATGCATGATTCGGGCCGCCATCTTCTGTGCCAGCGCAAAATCCCCCGCTGCCAAGGCCTCCTTGTGCACCTCTTCGGCCTCCTCACGCCGCGCTCGACGGGCTGCCATTTCGTCCGCTTTCAGGTCGGGTGATTCGCCATCAAAGATGTAAATGGGCTTGATTCCAGCTGCCTGAAGGGTGGTTGTTCGGTGCAGAAAACCCATGAGGTGGGCCACAGGGCGTCCTTGGTCGTCGCTGAGTGGCATGCCGTCGCCTTGAGGCGAACGGTCGCGCAGGGTCGTGAGGAATTGAAAGGCGGTCAAGAACGCATCAATGCCCACGCGTTTGCCGGCCAAGGCCTTCAGATTGGTCTGTTCGGCCGGAGCGATGTCTTTGAGATTGCAGCCCATGGAAGCATCAACAGGTCACTGTATGTAGCCGTTCGCCTGCGAGAGCATCAAGAAGGCTGAGTCGCACGGAAGACCATGGCCGATGCCGTAGCCTGCTTACGCGGATGGCATCCGGCCCTGGGCTTGGCCGAACTGGAGGCCTTGCTTCCCCAGGCGATGGTTGGTGCGACCGAGTCCAACCGGTGGTGGACGGTGAGCGGGTGTGGACCAGATCTTCGAAGCGAGGCATTGAGCATCGCCAGCAGCCTGCAGTGTTTCCTCACCGACGGTATCGTCGCAGGGACGCAAGGCATCTCGCCGGAGGGATGGATTGAGCGGATGACAACGTACCTCGAAGCCCATCCCGTTGAAGGGACGGTGGCCGTTCGCTCGTGGCGTCAGGGAGGCAAGATTCCCGAATGGAGTTTGACCCACCTGACCCAGCGTTTGGGCGGTGTCTTGACCCGGCTGGGCTACAGCGTGGATTTGGAAGCCCCGGACCACACCTTGGCGCTCATCGCCGATGGCCCTCACCAAGCCTTGGCCTGTGGATGGATGGAAGGCGACGGTCAAGCGGCGTTTTCAAACGGTGAGCGGCGAGCGGGTGAGCGCCCGTTCTTCAAACCGGTCAGTCTCGACCCTATGCTGGCTCGATTGGCGGTCAACCTCGCTTGCGGGCCCAAGTACAACGGCCCGGTGGTCGACCCCATGACGGGCACCGGGGGCTTCCTCATCGAAGCCTCATTGAGCGGCCGAGACACCTTGGCAATGGACATTCACTCCGAGATGGTGCAGGGAGCCAGTGATAACTTGGCGTGGGCGCACGGTGATGTGTTGCCAACGCACGCCACGGTCGTACGCGGCGACGCCACCCGCATCGAGGCTTCGCTTCCCGAAGCATGGAAAGGGCGTATCGCCGGCTTTGTGCTGGACCCCCCGTACGGTCGAAATTCCCACGGGTCGGTTGATCCTCATCGGTTGCTGGAAGGGTGTTTGCTCAGCGCGCGCCGAGTAGCAGCGCCCTCGGCCGGGTTTGTCCTCATTCTGCCCGTTCACCCGCTCGAGCCGCACAGCGAGGAGCGGTTGCCCATGGACGGTCCGTATCGCCTCCTTCACGGCGAATGGAGCGAGGTCATGGGCCTGATCGAATGCTGTGGTTGGCGACTTGAATCGGTCCATGCCGAGCGCGTGCATCGAAGCCTCAGTCGGTTGATCCTTCACGCACGATGCGCTCCTCAAGATTGAGCAAGACCACGTCCATCCCTTCGGGAGGTGGGGGGAACTGAGCACGGTGGGGGCACTGCTCGTCGAGCACGGCGTGGTCGTCAGGGTTGAGGACGTATGGGTATGTTTGGCAGCCCTTGGGGCGTATTTCGTACACCGAGCAAAGTCCCTCAGCGTCGAGGTCGGCTGAATCGGTGAGCAAAAACACGCAGGCCCGCGTGTCGGCGTTGTTGAGCAAGGTCAAGGCCCCGTCGTTGTTCACGGCAAAGTCGTCCAACGCCATGCCCGTGCGACGGGCCAAGCGAGAGGCTTCGGCTCGCGTGATGGGCATCGTGGTTTCCCGGCAGCACGCCGAACACTTGGTCGGAATGCAAGGGAGCGAGCGCGCCATGGGCGAGCGACGCGACCCGCCTTCTTCAAGAAGGGGGGGCGTCTCGGGGTGGATACGGGCGATTAGGGTAGTCTGGATATCCTTCCGGCCTTCGGAGCCGGAGACGGGGGTTCGAATCCTCCATCGCCCGCCATCTCTTCCAGATGATCGAGCACTCGTGGAAAAACCAATCCTACCAACCCTGTTTCAACCCGGGACCCCATGGCATGCCCATCGGGCCTTTATGGGGTTGGGCGTCAACATCTATACGAGGCTACCATGAGAGGAAAAGGTTCCCAGAAAAAAGCCCGCTTGGAGCGGTTGAAGAACGAGATCGTCAATTACATCGCCAGCACCCCCGGTGCATCGGCAGCTGACATCGTGGCGTTTCTATCCAATGAACGAAAGATGCGAAACCACGGCCTGACCACCCGAAAAGTCGGCCTGTTTATTCCACTTCATCTGGCAGACGACGTTGACTACCGCATGGATGCTCGAACGGGAAAGCGAATTTACCATCTCGCAGCTTGACCAAACACCACATTCATCCCCGATAGCCCGCTGGGCGGTGCATGGACTGGCACGCGCTGACGCTGGCTGAGGTTCTGTTTCCATCCTACACCGGCGACGAGGATGGGGAAGTCCCTGCCCTTCCACCTCAAGGCCCCGTTTGGACCATGCTCGACCCCTCCAACCCTCAAGGGCTGAAAGCACAGATGAACGCCATCCAAGGCGATGTGGCCATCGATTCTGCCTCATTTCACGTGTCGGGCGAGGGTGTCATCGTCGATGCCACAGCTCGTGTTGAACCGGGGGCCATGTTGATCGGCCCTTGTTACATTGGACCGCGGGCCGTTGTGCGCAGCGGAGCGTATGTACGAGAATACTCGTGGATTTGCGCTGACGCGGTGGTGGGGCATTCCACGGAGACCAAGCACTCCATCCTCCTGCCCGGTGCCAAAGCGCCTCATTTCAACTACGTTGGCGATTCCATCCTCGGCAACGGTGCCAACCTCGGAGCAGGCACGAAATTGAGCAACCTGCGAAACGACGGTCAAGAAGTGCACGTTCGGGTCAACAACGAACGCATCGGTACCGGTCTGCGGAAATTTGGCGCCGTTCTGGGCGAAGGGGTAGCGCTGGGTTGCAACAGCGTGACCAACCCCGGCGTCGTGCTCGGCTGCAACAGCGTTGTGTGGCCCAACGTGACCGTGACGGGCATTCACGGCGCCAACAGCGAACATCGGTGAGACGGTATGGTCGACCCATCGTTCTTCGGCACCGACGGCATTCGTGGCCGCACATCGCTTGAAACGATGGACGAAGAAGCGTCCCTCGACGCCTTGCTGGTTGACCGCACCCTCACCCCCACCTTCATGCGCGTGTTGGGGGAAGCCCTCTCCTATGTCCAGCCATCCATGCCGGGTGAAGGCAGGACCGTCGTCATCGGATGGGACCGTCGCCCTCACAACGCTGCCCTCGTGGAGGCGTTGACCCTCGGTCTACGACTGACCGGTTCGACGGTTGTTCACGTGGGAGACGCCGCCACACCAACGCTGCATGCGGCGGTGATTGAGCACCGAGCCCGCATGGGATGCATGATCACCGCCAGCCACAACCCGGTCTCCGACTCGGGCATCAAAGTCTTCGACGCTCACGGCTACAAATCCACTCGTGCACTTGAGGACGAAATCAGCCGAACCGTTCACCAACTCTCCGGCGAAGACCGCGAAGTGGACCGAGTTGACCAGATCGCACTAAGCCGCCCTGATAGCGAACGCCTCGCGTGGGGTCGCGATCATCATCCAGCATGGTTGCACAAGCGATGGAATCACTATGAGTCGCTGCTGGGCGGATTTGACAAAGCGCTGTCAGCAGGCACCGTCGCTCAGCCGTTTTTGCTGGACGGGGCCAAAGGCTTCGCCTCCGATTGGTTGGCCTCGTTTCTCACGCATCGCGGCTTCGTGTGCGAGGAAGTCAGCGGTTCTGCAGTCGCCCTCAACGAGGGGTGCGGGGCAGGAGATATGTCGCCAACGCAAGTGTGGACCCATGAAGAGGCCGCATCATCCAACCATGCGCTCTTGCGTCGATTGAGCCCGGCACCGCCCGGTCAATGGGTGGGCGCCGCATTGGACGGCGATGGCGACCGATGCCTGCTCATCGAAGCGACGGCGTCGGGATTCAAGGTCGTCGATGGCGATGCGATGGCGGCGACCATCCTCGAAGCGGGCCGTGGCCAGCCCTGGTCCTTTGCGGCGAGCATTGAATCCGACATCGCCCTGTCTGGGCGGGTCGCCGCTTTGCATCCAAGCAACCAAGCACAGGAAACGGCGGTGGGCGACCGCTGGCTATCCTTTGCTCTTCGGCCTGCAGGTGGCGGATTGTTCACCTCATCCACCATGCCACTCATTCTTGGTGTGGAAGACTCGGGCCATCTGGTGATGCCTGCACCCACGGGGAAGGACGATACGTGGAGTTTGGTCGGTGATGGCGCCGCTAGCCTCATCGCTGTCCTCATGGCTGCTAACCGCCGAAACGATGGTGCCTTCGTTCGCGGGTGGAAGTCTCGGGTATCGATTGCCAACAGCCACCGCGAACGCTGGCATGACCAAGCCGATATCTTCAATGCCACCGCACGCGCCCTTTGCGAGGCCTTCGAAGGCCACGGTTTTCACGCGGGAGTCCGCACCATCGCTGGGGAAGACAACCTCTTGTTGGTCCACGGCACCAAGGGTGAGCAGGTCGCTTCCTTTGGGATACGTAACAGCGGGACGCAAGCCAAAACCAGCCTCTCCGTTCGCCTTTCTCCCGGTGTTGACCCCGAACCGTTCAAGGCCTTGCTTCATCGCATCAAATCCGATGTGGAACGGGTGCTGGTTTGATCACGAATCCAACAACGCTTCTTCGTTGACCTGTGTGAAGGTGGTGACGGCAAACAGGAGGGCGGCGGAGGCCAGCAACATCGCCAAAGCATAGGCGTTGGAGGCGCCGGTGACCAGAGCCAGAGCCATGAACAGCCACGCTAAGGCCAAATCCACGGCACCAACCACGCGCCACGATGCGCGCCCCGAGAAAATACCGCACAGCCAGGCTGTTGCAGAAGCGAGCAACCCCCCTAACGCCAGTGCGACCAACGACTGAGCGAGCACGACCGAGGGGTAGAGCAACAGATGCGTTGACCACAAGGCCGCCGACAACCACAGGCCGTGATGACGCGCCACGACCCAGACCGACCAAAGCACACTCACGGCAGCGAAGCCGAGGCCGAGGACGGTTGGGGTGAAGACGCTGGCCACCGAAGCCAACGCCCAAGGAAGGAAGGCCTGAACAGCGAACGGACCCAACACAACCGCTGTCATCGCCACGGCGGGTTGCTGCCACGTTCGCCCACGTCGAAGGCCCGCCAGCAAAGCCACGACGCTGGCGACGCCCAACGAGAGCACGATGGTGCCCGCCATCCAGGCACTTCTCCCCGAAGCGCTTCGATGGTCGTCAAGACCGCGACGCAATCGCTCGCCTTCCACCCAATCGAACACGAAGACCATGGTCAAGAGCATCGCTTCAACAGCCAAAAGCGACAGCATGGAAGGGGTGGAGAAGGAAAACGGGTCGGTGGACAGCGGTACGGGTACACGTCCTCCCAGCAGCAAACACAGCACGCGGTCCCCCACCAACATGGCCAGCAAGAGTTCGAGCGCGGAGGGTAAACGCAAGCCCAAGTCGTACCGACCGACCAAGCCCATGCCGACCAAGACCGTGAGCCCGACCATCAGCACCAGTTGGTGTTCCATGCCATCGCCCAAGGTTCCCATCGTTGTCCGCCCGGCCAGATGAACCAGAACGAGTCCCGCCATTGCGACAACGATGGGTAATTCCACACCGGCAACGTCGGGCAAGCGCAAGCCCATGCTGTTGGCTCGCATACGCGACAAGCCCACCACCAGCACGGCAAAACTCGTTGAGAACACCAAGGCAGCCATGCCCATAGGCGTGGTGTACGCAACCCAAGCCGACGCAAGGAAGGACACGACCAGAAACAGCATGAGCACGACCGGCCGGTAGTGGATATCACCCACGAACACCTCGTCGGGCTTGACCGCTTCTCTCTTGGAACGAGCCCGTGACCGTTCCGCCAAAGCCAACAGTTCGTGGTCGAGTTGTTGCAGCGTGACCGTTGAGCCCCCATCGCCGGAGGTCGAAACCAGAGCGGTCATTCGTTCCCGCTTTTGGGCGATGAGGGTTTGGCGTGCCTCTCGGTCCGCCATGGCTTTGAAACCCGAGCGGAGGTCGCCTTGGACGGCGAGGTAGCTGCTGACAAGAACAAACAACACCAACGCCATGCCCTGCACGCGAAGGTCGTTGGATGACTGTCCAGCCAACGCCATGCTGACCAGAACTCCAAGCGCACCTGTGGAAGGCACCAGCAATCGGTCCAAGGCCCGAAGCCGTTGGAGGTACATCGCTAAGCCAACAGCAGCAACGACGCTGATCGCCAACAGGTTTGCCGGTTCTTCGACCAGCGGCCCACCGGCCAGCGGTTCGCTACGTTGGGGGCCGAGGGCAACGATGAGCAACAAGGCGGTGGTGAAGCCGAGATGCAAGGTCAGGAGACGCCCGGGTCGTGAGCGGTGTTCCGGGTCATGGTCGCCTTCGACTGAGGCGCCTCGTTGCTGATTCACCGACCCAGCGACCAGCAACACGCTGCCCATCGTCATCAGTCCCGCCCATAGGGCTTCGTCGCCGTATCGCCACGCCACCACCGTCATGGCGACGGCCCAAGCGGTGAACAGTGTGGTGGGCGTGCCGCGATGGCGGTCCTGCCACACCATCAATCCATGACCCAGCAGCAACAAGGCCATGCCGCCCAGAAGCCCGACAGTCGTGAGGGTGGACGGTGAGGCCAACGCCACGAAGGTCAGGGTGGCGAGCAGAAATCCAAGGTTCCACAGGTTGAGGGCCTCGCTGTCCCGAAGTCGTGCGAGCACCTCCGAGGAGGCCACGACGCCCGACGCCAAGTTGAGCGTGGACGTGCCTAAGCGAAGGTTGACGGCCACCTGCTGGACCATCAGGACAGCCATCCACCACCCGATATCGGCGGCGTTCAGCGCCATGGAAACGAGGTCGTCGTGAATCAAGCGTTGGTCCACATCGGTGGCAAAGATGAGCAACCAAACATAGGGAGCCAACAGTGCCACACCTGCCACGCTGGGAGAATGGCGCATCACGGCGATGCTTGAGAGCCCCGCCCACACCACGCCTTGACTGACCAAGAGAAGGCGACCGTTGTGTTCGCTTTGGCCAGCGGGTATCAGGAGGGTGAGCAAGACCACCACCACCACAGCGCCGAGCCACAGAACATGGTCTGAAACGCGTGTTTGGTGGTTGAGGACCAACCCCGTGCTGAGGGCAGCGGCGATGGCGGCGAAGGTCGAATATTCACTCAGACCCAAGGGCAATGTCAGGGTGAGAAGGTCGTTGTGAAGCATGGCAACAAAGGCGATCAGCAGCGGCAACGGAACGAGCACGAAGGGGGTGACCTTGTTCCACGGCACCCCGCGGACGACCAAATACGACGCCACGAAGGTCAGGGCCAACAGCATCAGTTGAGCCAACGCATACCCTGTTTCCTCTCGATGGGCGGCGATGGTCATCAAGGCACCCACCATACCCAAGGACACCGAGACCGCCCACAGACCTGGTCGGCCCAATCCCATGGCGTTGGCTGCCTGACTCAACCAGTTGTCGTGGTTCGAGAACACGGCTGCCACCGCTGCGTTCGAAGCGCTGACCACCGTCAGCAAGAGGAAGAGAACGAGGTCGTCCTCAATGGGGACCAACACCAACGACCCGATGGCCCAGTGGTTGGAGAGGGCGTGAATGCCGACCCAAAGAAACGAGATGGAAATGCCCAAGCTGGCGAGGTTTCCCGATGAGCGACGTAGGGCTAACCCGTGCATCAAGGTCATCGCCAAGACGATGAAAAGAGCGATACCGAATTCACCGAACACCGCCCCCGCAGAACTGCCAACGGCGAACAGAACGAGGGCCGATTGAGCGGCGATGGCGTCTTCGTCGTGGCGGAAGGAAAGACCCACGTTGACGCCCACCAACACCAGAAGAACCATGCCGAGGCTTTCCGATGCGCTGGGCCCCCAACCCGATAACCATCCCCAATGCCAAGCATCCAGGGCCAAGCCATACAGCAGTTTCATCGAAATGATGACCCAAGTGACGCCCAAGAGGTGCATATTGGGACGAGCAATCCAGCGCTCACCAAACCACAGACCGACGACCGCCATCGACAGCAAGCCCATCGCTCCCAACACAGGAGGGAGAACCGTTCCGACCATCGCCCCGATGGCGGTCCACACCACGACCATGGCGACAGCCAATCCTTTGCCAATCGCCGGCTCTGCGCTGACCATCAGATCTGCGGTGCCGTCGTGGTGTTCTTCTTCACCGGGTGTGAGTGAAAACAATTCACCCACGTCGCCCATGGCGTGGTCGCTGGATTTGTCGGGTTGGACAGAAGGGACCGTTGCCGGTTCGTCGGCTTCAGAGGGCGTGGAGAGGGCGACCATGAACGCCCCGACATCCAATCCCTGCGCCCGGTGAAACGAGCGCTCGCGAAGCAGGTCGTCGTCGGGCGGCGAAGGGGACGTATCGGGGGGTTGACCGTCCTCCATGACGCTGTCTTTGCGCTCCTCGGGTTTGAAGTTGCCCGACCCCGGGCGGCCCATTGGCGCGTTTGACCACGACGGGATGACCCACGAGCGAAGGCTTGACGGGGTGGATTCAACGCCGCCACCGGGTCGTGGACGGGCCAAAAGGGACAAAGAGGGGAGGCGGAAACGCTCGGCATGGGCGGCGTATTCGGCACCCCTTCGGGCGACCTCAGTCAACACGGTATCGCACCTTCTGGCGATGTGTATTGGAACCTCCAAGCAAACGAATTGGTTGACCTCGCCGTGGCACGAAACGAGGGTGTGTTGAGCGCCCATGGTGCCTTGGTCACGGAAACCGGCGACCGAACCGGCCGCTCACCCAACGACAAATTCATCGTCGATGAACCGTCCATCTCCGCCGACGTCAATTGGGGAAAAATCAACGTCTCAACGGATGAAGCCACCTTTCAACACCTGCGAGCCAAGGTCGTCGACTTCCTCTCCAAACAGGAGGCTTTGTTTGTTCAAGACCTGTACTGCGGCGCTGATTTCTCCGAAGCCTTGCCCATTCGGGTCGTGAACCACAACGCTTGGCACAACACCTTTGCCCGCAACATGTTCATCCGTCCAGACGCCGCTCAACTGGAACAGCATCACCCTGAATTCACCGTGCTGCACGCTCCCCATTTCGAAGCCAACCCGGCCGAAGACGGTGTGAACTCCCCATGTTTCGTGATCGTCAACTACGGTGCAAAAGAAGTCATCATTGGCGGCACCCGATACGCTGGTGAAATCAAGAAATCCATCTTCTCGGTCATGAACTTGATTTTGCCCAAAAAAGGCATTTTGCCCATGCATTGCTCGGCCAACACCACCGGTGACAACACGGCGATTTTCTTCGGTCTTTCCGGCACGGGCAAAACCACCCTCTCCGCTGACCCCAAGCGCGCCCTCATCGGCGACGATGAACACGGCTGGGGCGCCAACGGCGTGTTCAATTTCGAGGGCGGATGCTACGCCAAACTCATCGACCTCTCCGAAGAAGATGAACCCGCTATCTTCGCCACGACTCGAAAGCACGGCACCGTGCTCGAGAACATCGTCTTGGACGCCGAGGGGGTTCCCGACTTCCACGACACCTCCAAGACCCAGAACACCCGAGGGTCCTACCCCATCGAATTCATCGACAACCGCACCGCTGACTCCAAGGGTGGCCACCCGCAAAATGTCATTTTCCTGACTTGCGATGCCTTCGGTGTGTTGCCGCCCATTTCCCGCCTCACGCCATCCCAAGCAGCGTACCATTTCATCTCTGGCTACACGGCGAAGGTAGCAGGCACGGAAATTGGCGTGAAAGAGCCCCAAGCCACGTTCTCTGCGTGCTTCGGTGAGCCATTCATGCCCATGCATCCCGGCGTTTACGCCGACCTGCTGTCAGAGAAGATGGCACAACACGGTTCGACGGCGTGGCTCATCAACACCGGCTGGTCGGGCGGCGCTTACGGCGAGGGAAGCCGAATGAAGATCAGGTACACCCGAGCCATGCTCAACGCTGCCCTTGACGGTTCACTTGACGATGTGGAATTCGCTCATGACGAACGGTTTGGCTTCGAGATACCCACCTCCTGCCCCGGGGTTCCCGCCGAGGTTCTCCTGCCACGCTCCACCTGGAGCAGCGGTGAGGCGTACGACCAAACGGCCGACAAATTGGCCACCATGTTCAACGAGAATTTCAAGCGCTACGCCGCCGGTGTTTCCGCTGAAGTCAACGCGTCAGCGCCCAAGCCTGTGGCTTGAATTGACAGCGCCCTCACAGCGTTGCCATCAACGTCGGCGTCGTTGGTTTCGCTGACCTTGTGACCCGCTGTTGCCCGAACCGCTTCGTTGTTGACGCTGACCGCCCTTCTTGTGTCGATGATGCTTGGGAGCGTTGCTTGACGATGTACGAGGGGGGCCACGACCAGAAGGCTTTCCTTGGCCCGAGCCACCCTTGTTGGGCGGGGAAGTTCCACGCTGACCACGCTTGTTCGAGGGTTGGTTGCGCTGCCCTTTCCCGCCTTGGTCTGCACCAGGTCGTTTCCCTCTGTGATAACGGCGCATGTCTCGCCCTCGTCCAGTGCCTCGGTTTGAGCGACCGGAATTGGGCGTGAACCCCTTTACGCGCCCGGGCTTTTGGTCGGGGGACGGAATGGCTTTGGGAAAGTGGTAGGGCTGGTCTTCCACCACCTCGATGTCGTGGCCAAGCAAGCGCTGGATGCCGACGAGGTACCCTGATTCAGACTCGTCACAAAAGGCGTACGCCAATCCTGCCCGCCCCGCACGGCCGGTTCGTCCAATTCGATGGACGTACACTTCTGGTTCGTTGGGCAAATCGAAATTAAAGACGTGCGTCACGCCCTCGACATCGATTCCACGGCTGGCGAGGTCGGTGGCAACGAGGATGAAAATATCGCCTTCACGAAAGCGCTTGAGCGCTTGGGTTCGGGCGGTTTGGCTTTTGTCACCGTGAATGGAATCGGAGGAAATACCCACTTGATTGAGCTGACGAGCCAACCGGTTAGCACCGTGTTTCGTCCGAGTGAACACAATGCCGCACGACACCATTTGGCCTTCGAGCAAATCGATGAGCAGTTCCTTTTTGTCGGATTTCGCCACAAACATCACGAATTGTTCAATTCGGTCAACCGTCGGCGCCTCGGGGTTGATGTCCACCGAAACCGGGTCGACCAACATGCCCCCTGCCATCGACTGAATGGCATCGGGCATGGTTGCACTGAAAAGCAGGTTTTGTCGACGAGGCGGCATCAACGCCAAAATACGGTCCACATCGTTGCTGAACCCCATGTCAAGCATCCGGTCGGCTTCATCGAGGACGAAGTGTTCAACGTATGACAACTCCACAAAACCTTGGTCGTAAAGGTCGAGCAGGCGCCCCGGTGTTGCGACCAGAACGTCCACACCCCGACGCAGTGCCTTGACTTGGGCTGATTGGCCGACGCCGCCGAAGATCACGGTGGAAAACAACGGAAGGTCGGCGCCGTATATTCGCAGCCTTGCTTCCAGTTGAGCAGCCAGTTCTCGCGTGGGAGAAAGGATGAGCGCACGGATGGGTCTGGGTTTGGAAGGCCCTGGGCCTTGAGCCAGTTGATGGAGAATGGGCAGCGAAAAGGCAGCGGTTTTCCCCGTCCCCGTTTGAGCGACACCAAGCACATCGCGACCGTCGAGCAAGGCCGGAATGGTAGCGGCTTGAACGGGCGTGGGGGTGGTGTACCCTTCGCTCTTGAGTGCATCCAACAGTCGGCGGTCAAGGTCAAAGTCGGAGAAGGATGCCATGGTGATACCTCAAGGCCGAGTCCAACGGACCGCAGCCCAGAACCCAACGGTTCATGCTACCCTCCGACCTCTTCCCTATGAACCCCGATGGTCACCGCGGCCAATCGCCCTTTGTTTCGTCGTGCACCTCGACGGGTCGTAACCGCGTGGTGGCGTTCAAAGAGGGAGTGCGTCGGGCAGAGTTTGTGGCCTGAAACGGGTCACATTGCCTTCGCCATCGACGATGAATTTCTCAAAGTTCCAGCGAATATCGCCCGAGTGTCCGCTTTCATCGGCCGCCGCACACAGGCGGGTATAGAGAGGCGCCTGTGCCTCGCCATTGACGTCAATTTTCGCCATCAACGGAAACGTAACGTTGAATCGTTGGGTGGTGAACTCGCAGATCTCTTCGTGGGTACCCGGCTCCTGGCCCCCGAATTGGTTGCAGGGAAAGCCGACCACGATGAGGTCGTCGTGTTGCTCGTGCAGGGCTTGGAGACCTGCGTAGTGGGGCGTCAATCCGCACGCACTGGCGACGTTGACCACAAGCCAACGCTGGCCACCCAGTTCACGAAGCGTTGTGGTTGTGCCGTCCATGGCGGTGAAGGGTTCGTCCAAGAGGTGAGTCATGGGTGAAGGACAGAGGTTCCTCGTATCAAGATGTGCTTTCACTCGTCACCCCTCAGACACGGCGGGGCAAACGCTCTTGAAGTGTCAACCGTTGGTTAGGTCATGCAAGTTCTCATGGAAACCAGCGCCGGTAACATCACCATCGACCTCTTTCACGGCAGTGCTCCCGATACTGTGGCCAACTTCGTGAAGTTGGTTGAGATGGGGCATTACGACGGTCTGCACTTTCACCGAGTCATTGAGGACTTCATGATTCAAGGCGGCTGCCCGCATTCCAAGGACCCGATGTCTCGGCGAGCTGGAACGGGTGGACCGGGTTGGCAAATTCCCTGCGAACCGTCGGCCCTCGCCCTCAAGCACGACAAACCGGGCGTCCTCTCCATGGCCAACGCAGGACGCAACACAGGCGGATCGCAATTCTTCTTGACCACGGTCCCCACGCCATGGCTCAACGGCAATCACGCCGTGTTTGGTGCCGTCAGCGAAGGCATGGACGTGGTTCACACCATCGAACGCTGCCGCAAACTTCCCGGCGACCGACCTGCAGAACCTCAACAAATCATCCGCTGCACGCTTCTTGAGTGAGGGGAAGACATGGTCGTTCTCGCCGTGCACGGTGGTGCAGGCGGTGACGGGCCTTGGCAAGGCATGACCGACGCTGATCCGCAACGTTTGGACTGCATGCGCAACCTGCTGAACGAACTCGGTGCGCGCTTGGCCGACGGGTCGCTCAACGCCCTCGAGGCGGTCACACTCGCCGTTGAAGCGATGGAGGACGAGGCGTTGTTCAACGCAGGCCGAGGGTCGGTGCTCGATGCGGAAGGCGATGTCTGTATGGACGCCAGCGTCATGCAGGGTCACGACAAAGCGGCCGGAGCCGTGATTGGCGTCTCGCGTTCTCGCCACCCGATTCGCATCGCCCAGCACCTGCTCACGCAAGGCTGGCCAGTCATGCTGGCTGGCGAAGCAGCGGATGCTTACGGTGAGGCTCAGGGCGTTGAATCGGTGGACCCCTCGTGGTTGAAGACCGACCTCCGCCAAGCCCAATGGGACAAATGGCGAGGGCAACGGCTTCGCCCGGGCGCTACCGATGAAGACGACGCGCTGTTGGACCATGACGGGGAGCAAGACGGATGGGGCACCGTTGGTGCCGTGGCGTTGGACCGAGATGGTGTCCTCGCCGCAGCGACCTCAACCGGAGGCATGACGGGAAAACCGGTCGGACGCGTCGGCGACACACCGCTCATCGGTGCGGGAACATGGGCCGACGGGGACGTGGCCGTGTCCTGCACGGGGGTTGGAGAAGCGTTCATCCGCACCGCAGCAGCGCACAGCCTAGCGTTCAATCATCGCTCGATGTCGCTTGAAGAGGCCGCCCAAAGGGTGTTGGACGATGTCCAACCGCTGGGAGGAAGAGGCGGGCTCATCGCCGTATCACGGGATGGGGAGGTCGTGCTACCATTCCAAACGATGCTGATGTATCGCGGCCTGTACCACGAGGACGGCGGAGTTACGGTGGGCATCGGCCCGGACATGACGTCGTGATGACCACCCCCTAAGTTCATTGAGCGTTGGCGTAGGAGGATTTCCATGCCGGTCGACGCTGATGAAGCGCTTCGCAGGGCGACGCTCGTGCGCAGCGACCCTTCGCTTCCGGGCGTGACGAGGGAAAACATCGCTGTCGCCGAAGAGGAGGTCGTTTGGCAGTACACCGCCCCAGACGGCGAACCGATCGAAGAGGCCGACCGAATTGAACGTTGGAACGCTCTGGGTTTGCCGCCTGCGTGGACGGAGGTTTGGATTTGCCCCAACCCGCGGGGCCACATTCAGGCCACAGGGAGGGACGCCAAGGGGCGACTTCAATACCGGTACCACCCGGAGTGGACAGAGATCACTGCTGAAATGAAATACGACGACGTGGCCTACTTTGCCTCTCAACTGCCACGGTTACGACGCCAAGTAGCCGTTGATATTGAGGATAATACGATGTCATTGAACACCGTCGCTGCCCTCGTGGTTCGGTTGATGGACCTCTACAACATCCGCGTCGGTTCCGACGAATACGCCCGGTCCAACGAATCGTACGGCCTCACCACCCTCAAGTCCATGCACGTGAAGCACATCAAGGGCGAGAAGGCCGAGGGGCGGCACGACGTGGTGTTCACCTTCACCGGCAAATCGGGAAAGGATTGGGACATCACCGTTGAAGACGACCATCTTGTGGACTTGATCCTTCGAACCAACCGCTTGGGGGCCAAAGATGCTGACCTGTTCATGTATGTTTCAGAAGCAGGAAACGAGGTCGATCTCAAGGCTGAACACATCAACCAGTACATCCGAGCCACGAGCGGGGAGGGGTTCACAGCCAAGAACTTCCGAACATGGGCGGCAACCTCGCGTTGTGCTGAACGTTTGGCATTTCTCTCCATGCCGCATGGTGAGAAGGAAATGGCAGCGTGGTTCGCTGCCCTTCCGCCGACCGCATCGATGGAAGCCGTTTGGAGTGAAGGTGATTGGGAGCCACCCACCAGTGAAACAGCCCGAAACAAAGCCATGCTGGCGGTCATCGACACCGTGGCGGCGGATTTGGGCAACACGCGAGCCGTGTGCCGTTCCTCCTACATTCATCCCTGGTTCCTCGACGCGTGGGCCAAGGGGACACTCGCCGAAGCGTGGACGGCTGTGAGCGACATGCGAGCGATGGCCAACATGACGAAAGGGGAAAGTGCTACGCTTCGCCTTCTCAAGGGATTGACGGCATGATCGGGTGCTGGTTCGGAGGTTGTCGCCTCTCTCTTCTGGCCGCCTGCTCTACATCTCGCTATATTTATTAATAAGTAATTAGTGGCGTTGTCATGGCCAAACACCGCGCCGGCGACCGTCGAATTATCAGCATCAGTCTCCCTGAGGAACTCGCCCAAAAACTCGACCGAAAGGTCGGGAAAGGACGTGACGAAGGCCGTTCCGCAACGATTGCGAAATTGATTCAGCAAGGCCTTGATGGTAGTCCTGCTCCGGGCCCTGCACCACCTGCAACTACCTCTCGAAAGGCCGACGCCCCGGAAGGTGAAATTCGTGTGGAAAGTGACACGATGGGTGAATTGGAGGTTCCGGCGGACCGGTACTATGGGTGCCAGACCGCTCGCTCCCTGCTCAACTTTGACATCGCTCAAGACACCATGCCCACGGGGGTCATCCGAGCGTTCGGGGTGCTGAAACAAGCCGCTGCCAAAACAAACGTGGCGTTGAAGCAATTGGACCCGGAGGTCGGTGACCTCATCGTCGCCGCATCTCAAGAGGTGTTGGAAGGGGAGCTCAACGACCATTTTCCGTTGCGCGTGTGGCAAACAGGGAGCGGAACGCAATCCAACATGAACGCCAATGAAGTCATCGCCAATCGAGCCATTGAATTGGCCGGTGGTGTCCTCGGCTCAAAAACGCCAGTTCATCCCAACGACCACGTCAACCGGGCGCAGTCCTCCAACGACACCTTTCCCACCGCGATGCACATCGCTGCTGCTGAAGCCATGACGCATCGCTTGTTGCCCAGCGTACGCGCCCTGCGCGACGCCTTGGCGGTGAAGCGAGATTCGTGGGCGGGCATCGTCAAGATCGGTCGCACCCACCTCATGGACGCCGTCCCGCTCACGTTGGGGCAGGAGGCTTCGGGATGGGTTGCTCAACTCGAAGCGGACTTGCGACGAATGGATTTCGCTCTCGACGATTTGTTTGAGTTGGCCCTTGGAGGTACCGCCGTGGGGACGGGACTCAACGCCCATCCCTTGTTCGCCCAGATGGTGGCCGATGAAATCGCCAACATCACCGGACTGACGTTTTGCACCGCAGAGAACAAGTTTGCCCAACTTGCAGCGCACGATGCCATTGTGGCGGCTTCGGGAGCGCTGAACACCTTGGCTGCGTCGTTGATGAAAATCGCCAATGACATCCGCTGGCTTGGCTCTGGCCCACGCTGTGGCCTTGGGGAGTTGGCGTTGCCAGAAAACGAACCGGGCTCATCGATCATGCCCGGAAAGGTCAACCCCACCCAATCTGAAGCCATGACCATGGTGTGCTGTCAGGTTATGGGCAACCATACCGCCATCAGCATTGGTGGAAGTCAAGGGAACTTCGAGTTGAACGTGTTCAAACCCATGATGATTCACAATTTCCTTCATTCAGTGGACCTTCTCACCGATGCCTGTCGAACCTTCCGTACGCGATGTGTCGAGGGTTTGGAGGCGGTGGAGAGTAACATTCAGTCCCACCTCGAGAATTCTCTGATGTTGGTCACGGCGCTCAACAACCACATCGGGTACGATAAAGCGGCAAAAATTGCCAAGAACGCCCACGAAAAGGGGACGACTCTCCGGGCATCTGCCCTCGAATTGGGTTTCTTGACCAACGAGGAATTTGACCAATGGGTTCGTCCCGAAGACATGACCGGCCCGTCGTGAATCCCATCCTCAACCTTTTACAGGCCACCCTCGTGATTTGGCCATGCGGTGGTGGATGCTGGTGCTGGCCTTGCTGCTTGGTGCAGCCCTCGTGGCTGCAGTGCTCGGCGTTGAATACAACGACCGTATCGAGGACATACCCGTGCCGGCCGATGGAACCGGGTGCGCCATCGGGGAAGACGTGTTGCCCAAACCGCCCTACGGCAGCATGCTGCCGGTGGAAGTTGAAACGGATTGGAACACCTCCAGCGTGTGGGTGGGTGTGGTGTCGGCTCAGGAAAGGGACCGACTCATCGCCGCCTCCACCTTGGGATCCGAGGTGGTCGTGGATTGTTCACCCGACTCCATCGACTTCGCAGCGGGCGGGCCCAACGCACAATCGGAAACATCGTTCACGTGGACGTTGGAGGAAGACGACCACTACCCCATCACCGGCGAGTACGGGCTGGTTGACGACGGGTCTGGCGGTCTGCTTGACGGGGTGATCGGCGACGACGGCCCGCTGGTGACCTACATTGATGTGGATGTTGAGGCACACGCTGCGGCTGGGCCTGTGCTCTTGATCGCCTTGGGTGGTGCGGAGGCCATCACGGTCCTTGCCGGTTTTGTCTTTGCCATGCGACGCAAAGAATGAGCGACATGCCTCCGGCCTTCGGTACAGGTGACGGTCGGCGCATTGCTGGAATGCGCCCGTCCTCTGCAGTTCTACCCGTTGCACCATCTCCTCTGGGTACTTGAGGACATGATGCTGGCATCGCTGTCATTGAATTGCCCGAAGAATACATGTACCCAAAACAAGTCTTACAGGGTGTGAATGAAGATTTGCAGATTGCAGGAGGCTCTGCCACCATCGAGCCGTCGCCCTCGGACACCGGCCGAGCATTTAGGCGACGTATCGCTTCCATATGGTCAACTGTGCTGGCCTCTCAAGGCGTTCAGAGAGTTCGTACGAGCGTAGCAGGCCTCGCCAACCGGTTAAAGGAATCCAATACCTACACCACTCTCCGACGCCAACGAATGACGCTGACATCGAAGTTGAAGCAAACCTCAGTGGTTCAATACCTTTCCAAGCGATGGGCGAGCCTTCGGTCTGCCGTTGTGACGTCCAACGGCTATCGCTCTGTTAGGCAGCACACGAAAGATTATGCCGCGATCCTCAAGACTTCGAAAAAGCATCAATCTGTCGCCCTCGCTGTCCTTCTGGTCTCGCTCCCCCTCTCCGCATTTGTGCTGTACGGCGCTCTCAACAATGATTCGTCGGACATGGTCCGTGATTCAGCCTTAGACGAGGACATGCGATTCACATTACCATCAAACCTCAGCCTCGTTTCTAACACAACCCTCGAAATGGATTCGACGGGAGGCACAATCGAATCATCCGGCGTATCGATGTCCTTTGGGACGGGTGCGTTGAACACGACCCTCAACCTCTCGTTGGAAGTGTTTCAACCACCAGCCGAGTTGAATCGAATATCAACCTCACCTGTTTTGTCCACCTACGCCGTGCATCTCGACGTCAACGAAACTGCTCGCCTCAACGGTAGCATTCGGTTGACGCTCCCCCCGGTGACGGGCGTCAGTGAGAACCCAGAGGGTATCGTTCTCGGCGTAATTCGAGGTGGAATCGTCGTTCCGCAGGACATCCCCATGACGTACAATTGGACAAGTGGAAAACTGCAGGCGGATCTGGATCTCGGCACCCTGTTCCCTTCGGACCTTGTGGCGATGGACAGTCCGCATTTTGCCGCTGGTTTGGCCATCGCCGCGGCAGATTGGGGCTCATGGCTCTACCGAAACAAAGAGGCCCTCGTGGCCACGAGGGACTGCGCCTGGGAGTCCTTCTGGGGAGGTCAAACCGTTCGAATCAGGGACGCGCATCTTGACCTGTTGGTGCCCAATCAACTGGGAAAGAACAGCCGCACTCATGCTCAGAACTTGTTCGATGGCAAACTCTGGGAATCACGAATTGTTTTGACCAATCACCTCGACTTCTACATTCCAACCATTAAGGGGAAACAGGGCAAAGCCTCACCCTACGACATTTGTTGGGTGTACTTCTCGGAGTACGACGCCCTCCCCAACGGTGCCGACGGTCTCACGCTTCCAAGTTCCCCGCATTACCAAGGCATGTCCTTCGTCAATATGGCTGCGAAAAATCGCTCAAAAACGACCGTCCACGAGTATGTCCACGCGTTGTCCAGTAGCGTATGGAACGACCCTCTCATCTCCGACCTTGCCGGCATGTCGTTGGCAAGCAAGATACCATACGCTAAGGAAGTTCCAAGGGCGATGACCATCAAGGCTAACCTCGTCAAGTGGCAACCTCAGACCGTTGAAGAGAACCATTGGTTCTTCGAAGCGAGCACCGTCACCATGACGCGAACCATCATGAACGGTACTCCCGGGATTGATCCAGGAGAACCCTCCGTGTACCAGTTCCAAACCAACCTTGGCCGACAATCCCTCCCCCCAGAAGCGAGCCAGGCCTTCTTTGCGTGGATGGAGCATCGCGTTCGGGGCGACGACAGCCGAAACGGCATCAGCCGTTTGCATGAATTCCGAGTGTTGTACGAAGGCGTCACACCCCAACCGCAGCGATCCGTGGCCGAGGATGCCTTCGACTACCTTGCTCAATGGCACCTCCGCGGCGATGCCGATGCAGGGAATCTCTGGCGTCTTCACTTGCAGGACCTGTTTGGACCGGGACGCACCAGTGGATTTTACGGGACCGTTCAGGAGCCTCGGCTCAACGTGGATGACGAGGCATGCGAAGCGAGCAGTTCCTTGGAACCTTTTTCCTTTGACCTGATACGATCCACCGCATCGATTGAACCGATGATCAACGGCACTGGCGTGTGGGCCCTCCCCATTCAGGATGGCTCACCGGTTGGTTCGTGGGTGGAGGTCGGTGTGGAGAGCCACATCATGGACATCGATACCACGCAACCCGTTGATGTCGTTCTCTTCCACGATGGCGTGGAGAGCCGAGAAACGTTGGATGTCGACGTCGATGTCTGTCCGTACGAAGAGGAAGATCGCAACCCACCCACCATCAGCGGGCCGACGTGGGAACTCACAGACACCTTCCTGCTTGGTTCGAGCCCAATCCATTTCTCCCCTCAGAGAACGAATACATGGCCCGACAGGGACGAATGGAATTGGACATGGACCTACGGTCTTGGGGGGCTGATGCTGTCGGGATACAACACATCGAACCCAGAGGAGACGTGGTCTGTTGAGATCAATCTCATGGACATACCCAGCACGATTACGGACACAGACAACGATGGAAGGATTACGCCGGGAAACATCACCTTTCAGTTCGTGTACCGAGAGGAAAACACGGACGGTGCATCGAATGTTGGGTATTACGAAAGTGACGGTAGTTGGTATGATTGGTACGAAAATTGGGGTGACATGTTCCGTGAGGAAAATGGCATCTCGTTGTTTATCGGCCCTGAAGGAACACAACCGAGCAACAACGGTACCAGTTGGTATTGGGTAAACGGCACTGGGTGGTTTGGTTGGACTGATGGCTCACTAAGGGGCGAAGTTGTCGGTTCAGGTTTCAATACGAACGAAAGCGTCGTCGAAAGTCAGTGGACTTTTGGACATACTTACATCGAGGGGTGGGCTGATTACGAAGTTTTCATCAAGCTTCCAGAGGAAAGCCCTGATTCATTTTGGATCGTGGTGTCTCCACTCTACCCGTTCTCAAAAGGATTCACCCATCATCCTCCTTGCCCGTACATCACAACATGCGATCAACCCTGCAACTCGTGTACAGAGGACCACGATGCCTTCAACACGATGATTGAAGGCCATGGGCTCGTGTTTGAGTACACGAGAACACGTTAGAGGACCCTGGTTCCTTCTGCTAGAGCCCTACGAGGTGAGCCAGCACATGGGCGAGGACATGCCGACAATGAAGGTCAAGTTGCGCATCTTGTTGACCCTCTTCGATGGGGCCATTTCGGTGCTGGTAGGATTCAATCCTCATGAACACGCTCGCCCTCTGGTGTGTGCTCAATCTAGAGTTCCAGATCATTTTTCCAACCTGTTCGATTGCTTCGCTGGTGTACTTAGGGTCGCTGGTCAGGGCGATCATGCAACCTCCGCCGCCTACCCCAGTAAAGTTCCCACTCGAGGACAATCCATTGACCGCGCTGCCCGCATCATGTCCTCAAGTACCCAGAGGAGATGGTGCAACGGGTCGAACTGCAGAGGACGGGCGCATTCCAGCAAAGCGACGACCGTCACCTGTACCGAAGGCCGGAGGAATGGTGCTCACCGCTCACGCAGGGCACGAAGTTTGGCCTGAAGAGCGGAAGCACGCTCGTCCACCGGTTCGCTGGTCGATGCATCGTCGTGCATGCGTCGCTGGAGAAGGCCTTGCTCCCACACGTAGACCGAGCCGTCTTCGCACCCAACTGCGCAGCGTCGCTGATTTCCCGTCATCACGTTGACCGTCGCCAACACCGCGCTGGAATGTACCGAGCCGTCCATGGCGTTGAACACCTGCAGTTCACTGCGATTGTTTTGCGAACGGGCCAACCACACCGAGGGACTTGCCTCCAACTCAAACCCGAGAGTGAAGGCAACGATGGTCGTGCCCTCATGGCCCCAGATATGCTGTCCATGTTGGTCGAAGGCGTGAAACCCGCCCTCATCGTTCGCCACGATGAACATTCCATCGGGACGTGTCTGCACCTGTTGCACCGAAGCCATCTGAGTCACCAGAGCATCACCGGTTGCCGTCACCACCGCACCGTCGGCTTGACCAAACAATCCGCCTGACGGGTGAGGAGAGGCGCAGGTGATGGGTGCGCCCGTGGGGGAAGGGGTGTGGTGAAACGGGGGAGCCTTGGAGATGTCCAACCAGCCGCAACGAGGGCGGCCGAGGCCGGCGAGGAGCGTCGTCTCGTCGGCGACCATGGCCCAGGGGCGTTCGTCCATTCGCTCCACCCACTCCAGTGCGCCTTCGGGAGAAAAATTCCAAATGGCCGACTCGATGAAATCGTTGTGCTCGATATCGTACACCGAGGAAATGGCTCGTAATTGGCCTTCCCACCACTGTACGGCATCTGCACTGCCCTCAAGCGCCGCTGACCATTGTTCTTCTCCGGTGTCCAAGTCCAAGCAGACCACGTGCAACCCACTTGTCAACGCCACGTGCTTGGCATGGACAGCGAAGGCGCTGATGCGGTCGGGTGTGTTGGTCGTCCACACGATGTCGCCCTCGGCCGACCATCGGGTCACTTTGCCATCCCATCCACCTGCGAGCAAGCCGTCGTCCTCGAGCAGCAACAAACACGAAACGGATTGCTCGTGGGAGCGAACCATCCACGCCGCCCCTTTGAGGTCCATGAAGCAGAGGTTGCGGCTGGCGTCATAAGAAACTCGCCTCCGTGCGTCGTGAAGGTCGCTCGCCATGGCATCAAGCAAGAACAAAATGCTGACTCGCCGTGAACGAAGCATGGAAGGCGAGGACAGCATCGCTACGCTTCGCCAAGGCAACGCCGAATACGCCGCAGCCTTTGATGCAGGGGGGCTTTCCGCACCGGCACAGCAACGAGTGTTGGTGCTCACCTGTATGGATTCACGCATCGTCCCTCACGCCATTTTTGGTCTGGGTGAAGGGGACATGAAGGTCATTCGAAATGCAGGCGGTCAGCTCAACCCTGAGGTTGAACGAGACATCGTGCTGGCCAGTTACCTCCTCGATTGCGAAACGGTGGTCATCATGCCCCACACGCAATGCGCCATGACGAGCATGACGGTGGCCGACATCCAAGACACCCTGGCTGAGTTGAGCGGATTGGACTTCTCGTCCTTTACTCCACGAATGGTGGAGAACCAGGAGGAAAAGCTTCGCGCCGATGTCGCCGCCCTGCAAGCCAACGCGTTGTTGCGTGAGGGAACCGCCGTACGGGGAGCCATCTATGATGTGGGTTCGGGCGAAGTGCGTTGGGTGTGCTGAACGCCTAAGCCAACGGAATTTGTCGACGAGGAATGGAGAAGGTCAGCAGGAAGGCCATCAGGCCAAACATGCAGGCTGAATAATAGTGGCCCATCGTGAAAAAGGCCAACACCGAGGACATGCGTAGGACAGCGACAGACCCCGATTTGAGTCCCCAAAGAGAAAATCCTGCGCCAATGATGGACACGCCCATGAATCCGAAGCCGACCAGGACGTAGGTGGTTGCTGCACTGGGATCCATCAACGGGTGCTCCATCTGACCGGCCGTCATGTCCACATTGCGAATTTCGCAGTCGGCCTCCTCCACACCGTCGCAGGGCTGCGCACCAAACATCTCCGAAGAGGGGAACACGAAATCGAGTTGTGTGAAGCCGATGGGTTCGATCAGGGCTGGCGGTGAAAGCAGGATGCGGTTGGAATAGACGTCGCGGTGCCCGTCTCGCTCGACGATAATGTCCATCCTGATCAAACCGGGGTTGAGCCGCTCGAACTCATATGCCCCTTCTGGCGTCGTGAGGTTCTCGGTCGACATCCACATTTGTGACGATTCATCAAACCACGAGAGGTACACGGTAGCGTTGACCACAGCGGTCCCATTGGGGTGGCTGACGCTTCCCCGGAAGGTCGCCGTCTCATCAGGTGCTGTTTGCGCCAAACGGTAGACGAATTCATCAGGACGGACGAGCCCTTCGTCGGGGGTGGCGTAATCCAATCCGTTGAGAAACCCGAGCATGCACGTGAACAGCAAAAAAATGGCTACGGCTTTGCCGATTGGGTGGAGGCGTGGGTCGTCGATGGTCAAGACCGCTTCAGATGAGGCAAACATCATCGGGGGTTCATCGGCGATCTCGTCGAGGTAGTCGCCGTCCATGGACGCCTCCCCCGACATGACCCATCACAAGAGGGGGACCTACTTGACCTCAATGCGTCCATTCGCCTGCGCCATCAATTGGGCCACGCTTGAAGACGACAACCAAGCCAGGAGTTCAGCGCTCCCGTCCTCAAACCGTTGGTCGTCTTCGACCATACCGGCCTCGTAAATCATGGACACCCAACGTTCGGTGGCTTCGTCGCTAACGTGGGCAGGAGGTGATACGCGGAGGTTCACGGGCGAGCCAAACAACGAGCAAAGCAGGCCGTGTTGAAAGGCGTCCACGCCCTCACCGGTGAGGGATGACACCGCCAATGGTTCAGGGAAACCCATGTCCGTGACCGTTTTCGCCAAGGCAGCGATGGCTTCCGGATGGGCTTGGTCGATTTTGGTCAACAGGACCTGAGGAGGGCGTTGTGATGCGAGAGGGGTGACAGGTTCGTCTTGACGTTCGAGCACCTCAAGTTGGGTGGTTTCCAATTTCCTCACCGCTTCGTGGTAGGGGTCGGAGGCGTCGAGTAAAATCACGGTTAAATCGGCATTTATTGCTTCAGCAATAGTTGCTTTAAATGCTGTAAGAGTGGCATTTGGAATATTATCAATAAAACCAATGGTGTCCACCAACAGGATTCGGGGACTTTTCTCCATCCGGCCCACCGTCGTTTCCAAGGTGGAGAACAACCGGTCCTCGACAAGCACTGTTTTTCCCGATAGTCGTTGAAACAACGACGATTTTCCAGCGTTCGTGTAGCCTACAAAACCGACGGTTCTCGCTCCGCTACGCGTACGCTGGCGACGATGTTCCCGTTGCGCGTTCGCGTGCTTTCGTTGCCGACGTCGCAAATTCGTCAGTTCACGGTTGAGGTTCGCGATGACGTTTTGCAGGGCTGTTACACCTCCACCGCCGTAGCCTGCTCGCTCACCGGTGGTCTGTTGTTGGACCGCTTCACGCAAAATGGTCCGGTCGGATTGCAGTTGAGCGATACGGACCTGTGTTCGGGCTTCCACCGACGAAGCGTGAGCGGTGAACAAGGCTAAGAGCAGGCGAACACGGTCCCATGCTTCAATACCCAGCGCTGCATTGATGCCCACCAGTTGCCGAGGCGTGGCGTTGGTGTGCAAGAGCACCAAATCTACGCCGTACCATGGATGGTCCGGTGTTGATGTGACCCATTGAGCAACGTCCTCGACGCGCCCTGCACCGAAGTAGGTCCGTGGGTCCGCCCGACCCTTCTGGGCGACCGTCTCAACGATGTCAATGCCCATGGTGGCGGCCAAGGCTTTCATCTCGCTGGTGTCCTCCTCACCTCGCACCAACAACAAGGCCTGTCGGCCCTGATGATTGGTCCTCGCTTCGCCCAAACGGACGCCGCCGCTCCCCGCCAAGATATCGGGGTCGGAGGGCGGTCGAGCCATGCGCGGTGGGAAGGTTAGCCTCATATCAGCCCACCCCAAGCATGCACCATGGCCGAACGCCATGTCATGGACTTGCGCTGGACGGGTTCACTGGCGATGGCCGAAGCCTTTCTTGCCCACGCAAGAGAAGCGGGGCACGACGGAACCGTCTCAGGCGAGGGTGCCGAGGCCACGTTGCATCTATCGGTCGAAGGGGCGGATTTGCAGACACTGCGTGACGAGGTGGATGCGCTATTGGTGGTCTTGAGTGCCCTTGAGGATGCGGACGGGGCGTGAGGTTCGTGGGCGACACGTTGCTGATCGATGCACGTTGCGTTCTTTGCAACCGTTGGGCGAAATTTCTTCGGCGCCGTCTGAAGCGAAACAGCGATTTCACCATCCTCGGTCAAGATGCCGAAGAGGGCGTTGCGCTCATCAAGGACTTTCCCGCAGCGTTGCAATCGATGGACACGGTCTACCTGGTTCGAAACGGACGAGCCTATGTGCGGTCAGGCGCAGCCATCCGAGTGCTGCTCTCCATGCGGTGGTATTACGCCATGCTGTTCCCGCTGGCGTGGCTGGTGCCCCTGCCGCTGCGGGATGGGGCATACTGGGCCGTAGCGAAACTGCGCCACCGGTTTGGACGATTGGACGATTAAAGGTCCAAGTCGAGTACCAACGGTGCGTGGTCGGAAATGTCCAATCCACCTTGTCGGATGATGGTGCAGTCCACTAACCTCTTCGCTGCCGTTGGGTTGAGAAGGAAGTAATCAATACGCCATCCGCGGTCTTTGGCCCGGGCTTGGCCGCGATTTGACCACCACGAATAGGTCTTCACGCCCTCGCCGGCGACGGTTCGAAACGCATCCACCCATCCGTCGGCGAGCAGCTCTGAAAACCACGCCCGTTCATGGGGCAAAAATCCAGATATCTTGGCGTTGCCTTTGGGATTCCAGATATCGTCCTCGGTGTGAGCGATGTTCAGGTCGCCGCACACGACGACCGGGCGCTCATCGTTCACATATGGTTTCAAACTGCTTCGCCATTCGTCCATCCATGTCTCTTTGTAGGCCTGACGCTCATCCTTGCTCGAGCCGCTGGGGAGGTAGGTGTTGATGCACACCACTCCGTTGATTTCGCACGTCAAGACACGCCCCTCGGTGTCGGCATGGTCCAACACGCCACCGGTACCTCGTCCTAGTTCAGTGTGGGGGTGAACAGAAGCCGTTGCAACACCGGAGTATCCTTTTTTCTCGGCAGGATGCAGGGTCACATTCCAGTTGGCGGGCCACGACCACCCTGGGGGAAGTTGGTCCTCAAGCACCCTTGTTTCCTGAAGCATCACCACGTCGGCGTCAAAGGAGGAAAAATACCCGTCAATGCCCTTTCGGATGGCCGCCCGAAGTCCGTTGACGTTCCACGATACCAAGCGCATGGTGGCATTGCAGAGGCGACGGTGAATAAGGGTTCAAGACAAGGTTTTGCCGACATTCATTCCAGCAAAACGGCCGGTGGCGGCAGCGGCGTCGGCCAGTCGGTGGTCGCTTGCGACCCATTCACCGGCAAGGAGGATGCCATGGTGCGCCAGTGCATCGTACGAGGGTTTGACCCCGGTGGTTTGCACCACGATGGTTTGTTGTTGTCGTTGATGGACAACATGGTGCTGCCATCCTTTGGCATGCTGGTCCATGAAGGTCACCAAACGCTCCATCCGGTCCTCTGAGGATTCGTTGTCACGCTCATTGGTCATCGCGCTCAGAAAGGCTCCATCCAAACCCCATCGCGGTTGAATGTTGGCTAAATCAAGCATCCACGCCCCTTGAGCCGGGTCAAAAACGCCGTGGCGAATCCCCATGGGCCGCGAATTCAGGGTGACGTCGATGGTGCTGGCTTTGTGCATGACCAAGGACGAAAGAATCTGATCGTCTGTGTTGCTGAGGAGGGTCCTAGCTTGACGAACACCGCACGCCACGATGACGGTGTCGCATTCAAAGGTCCTCCCGTCGGCCAGCGACACCTGTCCCCGCTCCACAGCCGTGACCTGACAATTGGGTTCGATCAGGACCCCAACTTCGTCCAACGCCGCTGCCATTCGGCCCACCAAACCCGACCAACCCTCACCCACGACGGTCAGACGCCCTCGTAACAAACCGGCGTACCGGTCGTTGAGATCGTCAACACCTGAACCTGCCACCATCGCGACGCTCTGAACGGCTGGATGGTTCATGTCCTTGTTGCGAAGGACGGAGCGAAGCGCAGCTGCTTTACGCACCGCTTGGCGAGGCCGTAGGGGGCCGATGCCAACCACCTCAAGCCGGTCCAAACGAGGGGAGGAGGTCACGGGTTTGAGGCGGCTGATTTTCTTGATGATCGATGCCAGAGGGCCTCGGCGGTCAAAAAGATGCAGCCCAAAGCCAAACGGTACGCCGTCCACCTGTTGCGAGGTCGCTTTGCCGCCCAGACGGTCGGTGCGGTCCAAGACCACCACGTGATGACCAGCCGTGGTGGCGTAGAGGGCTGCGGCCAAACCGGCCACGCCCGCCCCCACGACCGTTACGCGAGCCATGGTGAGGGCGAGGCGGCCGCCATCAAAAGATGAATGGAGGGGTGCTTTCAAGTGGTGATTCGCCCTCCATGTTGCATGGCTGAAGATGTCAAGGCACCCCACGACCGTGGCCACGTGCTGTGGACGATGGAAGATGGGCCCAGCCGAGCCCTGCTCGCGAGCATGGACCGTTGGGTCACTGCGCTGGTGGGCGACGACGGTATCGACATGCCGTGTTCAAGCGCCTCACCATCCATCGAAGCCCTCGTTTCCACACGCAGCGATGGAACCGTGGCCGGATGCGCTGTGGTGGATTACATGCTCCAAATATGGGCGCCTTCCGTCCGAATCACCTGGATGGCTGGTGATGGGAAACGCGTTGCCGCAGGAGACGAAATCGCTGTTGTCTCGGGAGACCGTGACAGCGTGTTGGCCATCGAACGACCCATTCTCAATGTGCTGGGCCAACTTTCCGGCATTGCTACCGAGACCAAGCGTTGGGCGTCCATCGCCCCTCGACAAATCGCATGCACGCGAAAAACCGTCTGGGGGCTGCTCGACAAATGGGCTGTGCACTTGGGAGGAGGGTTGACCCACCGATTGTCAAAGACCGACGCCATGATGATCAAGGAGAACGACCTAGCTGCTTTGGAAGACCTGGGTGAGAGCAACGAACATCGGCTGGTCGCCTTTCTTCAAACCGTTGACATGGCCCAAACGGGTGCTTTTTTGGAAGTGGAGGTGCGCACCGACAAAGAGGCCATGATGGCAGCCATGGTGTGGTCGCAGCGTCGGGCGCAAGACAACGTTGACAAGCTCGTGATCATGCTCGACAATTTCAAACCTGAAGCATGCAAGGAGGTGCACGAACAACTGGCCGAACAAGGCCTTCGTGAACACGTTGTGCTGGAAGCCAGCGGGAACATCACCTTTCGCGACCTTGCATCCTGGCACGAATGCGGCCTTGATGTGCTCTCGACGAGCGCGGTCAATCGCGGTGTCCCTCCCATGGATGTCACCATGCTCGTGAACGACCGGTAGAGGTGAGTCTTTGGACACCATTGCTGCCGACCCTAGCCATCCTCGCTATGCTTCATTGGTGATGCGCCACCGTCTCGAAGAGGCAGCAAAGCGAGGCATGCTGGCAGGGAGTGCAATGATTGCACACGGCCGAGGTGAGGCGTTTGATTACCTTCTGGGTGAGCGAACCACAGCGAGTGCGCTGGCCGCCACCCACCACGCCGTTTCGGTGCTGAAGGGCGCCAAACGCCCTGTGTTGAGCGTGAACGGCAACGTTGCGGCACTCGCCACCGATGCAATGCTGCGCTTGGCGACCGTACTGAACTGCCCCCTCGAAGTCAACATCTTCTACCGAACGCCCCAGCGAATGGAGGCGATTTTGACCTACATCGCCGAGCGGCAACAGGCTTTGGGCACCGAGGTCGTTGTTCTCGGCGAGCACCCCGACACCACAATCCCGGGATTGAAAGGTCCCCGTGCGGCATGCACCAAGGAAGGGATTGGAGACAGCGACGTGATCTTGGTGCCGTTGGAGGATGGCGACCGGTGCGAGGCGCTGGTCGAGATGGGCAAAACGGTCGTCGTCATCGACCTCAACCCGCTCTCTCGGTCGGCCAAACGAGCCACCATCACCGTGGTTGACGAGTTGTCACGTGTTCTTGAAAACATGATTCACGCAGCCAGCGATTCGGGCCATTGCGAACCCTCATCGGCCTACGACCATGAAGATACGCTTCGCCAAGCCGTTGAGGAAATGGTGGGCGCCTTGAGTCGGACCTGACGTCACCGCTCGCTGAGTTTGGCTGCCAAGCGCGCTGCGATGCTTTCACCCACAGCGGAGCAAGAGGTTGTGCCGCCCAAATCGTACGTGAGGTGTTTTCCGTCCTTGAGATGGTCGGCCACGCTTTCGTCGATGAGGCGTCCGACCTCGATCAAATCGCTGTCGTTGGTTTTTCGGCCAAGATAGTCCATCATCATCTGAATGGAGTTGATAGACGCAATCGGGTTCACTTTGTTTTGGCCGGCATGCTTGGGTGCCGAACCGTGAACGGGCTCGAAAAAGGCGTGAGCAGCGCCAACATTGCCCGAGGCAGCCATGCCCATTCCGCCTTGGAGCACGGCGCCCAGATCGGTGGCGATGTCGCCGAACATGTTGGAGGTCACGACGACATCGTAAAACTCCGGTGAGCGAGTGATCCACTGCATGAACGCATCGATGTAGCCGTAATCGACTTCGGTTTCAGGGTACCGTGCTGCGACGCCCTCGAAGGTGCGGCGGAACAGTTGGCAGCCGCGCGTAACGTTTGATTTGTCAATGCACGACACCCGGCGAACGCCGTCAACAGGTGCTCCATTTCGTGTTTGAGCGATCTCAAAGCCCATCTCGATCAGCCGTCGGGAGCCGTTGGCGGAGATAGGGCGAGGGTCGTAGGCGACCTCACCCTCCAACCCGGGGAAGGTCATGGGCTCGGGTTCGTATTCCGGCCGACCCTGAGCTCGGTCAGCGCTGCGGCGCAACAATGCATGGTACAACCCTTCGGTGTTCTCCCGCAAGATGGTCATATCGACCATTCCGGGCTGCCAGATTTGGCGGAACTCGCCGTGGATTTTGTGCGGTACACCCTCATAGAGTTTGATGGGTCGGACATTGGCAAACAAGTCAAGACCACTTCGCAAGCCCAGGATGACCGAGCCTCCGGCCAAATCCCCGTTGGGCAACCGGGCGCCAGGGTACCCGATGGCACCCAAGAAAATAGCATCCGTTTCATCACGGCAGAATTCGAAGGACCCTTCGGCCCACTCTTCCCCGGTGGAGAGGTAGTGTTGCCCACCGCACGGAATGACGGTTTGCTCAAACCCGTGGTTGGTGTTGGCGGCGATGGTATCGAGGATTCGTTGGGCCTCCAAGGCGACCTCCCGCCCTGTTCCATCGCCGGGCAGTACCGTGATTCGGTGTTCACCCATGATTTGGCGACAGCCCACCTCTACATGAACGCAACCCTCGTTCATGAACGGCAAAGTTGAGCGAGAGGGGTGAGCGAACATAGCCTCAGGGTTCGCGTTTTCAACGGGATGGTTGATAGGCTGTCAAGACACCAAGATAACCATGGCAGACGAACGGCAGAACGAGCAAGAACGCCGCTTCTCCGTGGAAGATTTGCCACCCGAGGTTCAGCAACTCGCTGACACCATGATGGGCGTGAATCCCTCATGGAACGTTCACGACTGGCTGGTTGAACAAGCGAACCTCACAATGGACCTCCTGGCGGTTGATCTGTTGCGTGAAAAAATGGTCATCGACCAACGCTTGCAACGACTGGAGGACTTGGGGCGGCGCCTTGATGTTGGAGAAGGAGAGGAGGATTGCGACGACCCCTACCAGCGAAATTTGTTTGACTGCTTTGACCTCAACGAGCCTCACCCTCTGCGAGGGTTGGGGGAGCGCGTCTTGGGTGGGACAGATGAAGGCGAAGAACCCGAACCGCATCCATCCAACGTGTTCCTCGATTTGATGCCCCACGACAACACCGATGACCCGCTTCTCGCCATCGCTTGCCAGACCATCGTGATGGCTGTGGAATCAGAAACGGCCAGAGGTCAGCCGGTGGCAACGCTCGAGGCCATCTTCGAACACGCCCGCGCCAGCAACATCGAAGACGATGAAATCGATGAAGCTCTCGACCATTTGCTGACCACCGGCCTGCTGCTTGAAGTCGATGATGACTGCTTCGTGTTGCTGCCTTCATGATGGGGTCCCGGAGCAATCCCGCTGTGGGACTTTATGCTACGAAAACAACAGAAATCCATGGGCTTGTTTCGGTCGGTGGTCTTTGGAAGTTTTACCTGGGTGTTTGCTACGTCGTTGATGGTGCATCCTGAAATGGCCTTGGGATTGGCGATTGTTGTTGCTTTCCTTTCTGAATCCACGCACCACCGAGGTCAACTTGGGCGAATGCAACGTCAGGCGGGGGAAGTCAACACGCAATTGCGAGCAGCGAATCAGCATATCGAAGAACTGCAACGAGCGTTGACCCGAAGGCACGTTGAACTCAATCAGGCCATTGAGGAATTGCAACGTCGCGACGCGGTGGGCAGCCCGGCAGCTCGGGAATTGCTCCAACGCCAAGAAGAAGCGATGAATGCTGCCTCGGCGGCGCTCGATGCTCGTGATCGTCGCAACGATGTTGTTTTTGAGAGCATGGAACGGTTGCTCAACGCTCAAGTGGAGCAAACATCGAACATGCAGCAAGCCATGCGAGACCTGCTCCAGCATCTCATCACTCAACCGCGCGCCAACGTGACCCTCACGGACAGTGTCATGGTCAGCGAGGAAGCGCATCGCCACCACCAACTCGACGAGCCATTGCGGGAACTCAATGAATGGTTACGGCTTCAAGCGGCATCTTGAGGTAACGGCGCGGGCTGGTCGAAGCATGGCCGCCATGACCAAGCGAGAGGGGGCACAACGAATTCTTGATGCGCAAGCCACGGCAGAGAAGATGAAATCGCGGGCGGTCATAGGAGCCTTGGTGATTCTCATGGTGGCCCTTGCCGTCACTTACTTGTCGCGATGGCAGTTCGGCCTGGCAACGCTTTTGCTCTTGGGTCTCTTGCTTCAATACGCGATGGAACGGCTGATGACGATGGTCGAAGCGAGTGTTGCCAACGGCTTCAAAGCCATGGGATGGCCTGCGGAAAGCGAACTCAACGACGAAACGCTTGAGAAAATTCAGCGCGTTCTCAATCCGTGAGGCTACGGTCATGACCGATGCAGCAAGCCACTCGCTACGTGATTTTTTCACGACCGAAGACCGCCTTCGCAGACGGTGGGGCGCTGCGGCCGCAATCGCTGCTGTTCTCGCCATCACCGGTCTGGTTCTCCAACACCTCCTCCTCGTGGGGGTGTCGCTGGTCGGTGTTGGTGTTGCCCATCAACGTTCACGGCGTTTGAAGGCCAGCCTCATCGCTCGCCTCCAACTCCTGCTCCAGCGTATCGAAGTGCATTGGGACGATATTGAACACCTGGACATGAAGGAACGGTACATCGACCCTCTGCTCAGCGTGATGACGCCCGAGCCGGGCCAGCAGAACACCAACGTGGAACACCTACGGACCCGTGGTGGTGATGAAAAGGGGCCATCGTTCGGAGAACGGGTGGAGGCGTTTTCTCCTGACAAGAGCCGACAGGACCCGAACGAACACGCAACGACCTACGAGGGGCTTGAGGGTCCGTTGGCACGCTCCGAGACCATGGTGCATGCAGCGGATGAAGCCTATGCCAGCGAAGCCCAACGGCGTTGGAAGGAAGCCGAACAATCCGATCCCGATATGATTGAAGCAGGGGTTGAGCGATTGGGCGATCTGGTAGCCTCGGGCTGGTTCGAACGAAATGCGGAAGAGGGCGCCGTGGCTCGAGCGATGGAGAAAGGACGCTCCTCCAGCGATGAGCACCTTCTATAACCGTCTGCCTCAGCGAAGCGACGTGGAAATGAAGGCAATCTTGGTGGCGGGAGGCCATGGCTCAAGGTTGCATCCCTTCACCCAATACACCCAGAAAACGCTGCTCCCGCTCCATCAACGTCCGGTGATTGATTACGCCTTAGCCACCATCCGCCGCGCGGGTATCGCCGACATCACCATCATCGCCAATCAATTCGTGGACCAAATTGCCAAACATGTGGGGCAAGGGTTGCCCGACGAGAACATTCACTATGTCATCGAAGAAACCCCGAAAGGCGTCGCTCACGCTCTGCGATTGGCCCAAGCCCACAACGAAGGTGTTCGATTGATGGTCTATTTTTCCGACAACATCACCTCCATGGAACTCGGTGAAGCGGTAGCGGGCTTCAAGCACGCAACCACACCTCCCGGGTGCGTGCTGCTCGCACGCGAGGAGGCGAATCCACACGCCTTCGGCGTTGCTGTTCTTGACGATGAGGGGAATGTGGTTGATGTCGTGGAAAAGCCGGAGGACCCCCCCTCGAACCTCGCCATTGGGGGCATTTACCTCTTCGATGAGGCGTTTTGGACACATTTGGATGCGGCCGTTGATGCGGCTGGCGAGGCGTTTTCGATCTCCGATGTGACACGACGGTACGTTAGAGCGGGACGCGTCCACATGCTCACCGTTGGTGAAGCGACTTGGGTGGATTGTGGCGACCCGTCCAGCCTGCTTCAAGCCTCCATCATGGCCAGCAAAGGTGTCTTCAACCCCCATCCCCACCGAAATTGAGGCGAGCGTATGGACATCGGCATCATTGGAGCAGGCATGGTAGGAGGTGCGATTGAGCATTGCTTTGGCCACGCCCACCGTTTGTTCGTGCACGACCCTGCCAGAGGGACGCACCTCAGCGACGTCACGGACCATGTCGACATCGCCTACGTGGCGGTGCCCACGCCAGCTGACCCCGTGAGCGGGGCGTGCGACACCAGCATTGTCGAAGACGTGTTGCGCCAGTTGCCCGAGGGCTTTCGGGTTGTCCTGAAGAGCACGGTCGTACCTGGCACCACCCAACGCTTGCACGAAGCATTTCCACACCTGACCATCGCCTATTCGCCGGAGTTTCTGGTGGAACGGCAACGGCTCGATGATTTCGCACACCAGGACCTTTTGGTGGTCGGAACCCACCATCCAACCTTCGCCCAAGAAATCCATCAGCATCACCTCGAGGCAGGTGTGATGACCACCGACCGCTTATTCGTGGTCACGCCCACGCAGGCTGAACTGGTGAAGTACACGAAGAACACATTTTACGCCCTCAAGGTCATCTTTGCCAACCAAATGCACGATATCTGCGAAGCATTGGGCGTGGATTGGTACGGGGTGAGGGACATCGTCACGAGTTTTGACACGCAACCCATCGGCCCGTCCCACCTTGACCCACTGCTTGGCTTGAACCGTGGTTTCGGGGGCAAATGCCTGCCCAAAGACACCGCCGCCCTTGAGGCGCTGGCCAAAGACCTCGGCGTCAATTATGCCTTGTTGGAGGCGATGCAACATGACAACGCCGCCCTACGCTCCATCCCGACCGGAAAGCCCAGCGATGTGACGACCCATGACGACTGAGTTCTCTTGGTTCAATCGGGTGGCCCCTCGTGGTTCCATCGTCCGATTTGGCCTTGCAGGCTGCTTCAACAGTGCCTGTTTTTTCACGGCATGGACCGTGTCCGTGGCCGTGTTTCCCTCCGTCGACGTGCGGATGTTGTGGGGGCTCTTCTGGGGGTTGACGGGCGTGCTTGCGCACTTTGTTCACCGCTGGTTCACCTTCGACGGTCATAAGCCGCTTCGTTGGACCCTCTCCACAGCAATACCGACCTACATCGTCAGCATGATAGGTTCATCCTTAACCATCGGATGGCTGAAAACGAATTCTAACCTTCATCTCAATGTGTTGGGCTTGGCGAACCTCGCCTTCTGGGGGCTGGTCGTGTGGGCAACCATGCGCTGGTTGGTGTTCCAATTCAGCGACGCTACAGGGCATGCGTCTCGAGAATCTCCAACGGAATAACATCCAAGGCCCGCTGATGGGTTGCGTCCAAATCCACCGGGCAGGCATGGCCGGCGTTGACGGCGTTGAACCATGTTCGGGCACACACGCACCACCCGTCCCCGGGCTTCAGACCCGGAAAACCGAATTGTGGAGCGGGGGTGATGAGATCGTTGCCCTCATCGCGGGCAAAGTTGAGAAAGGCTTCGTTGACGATGCAGCAAACGGTATGGGAACCACGGTCGTTATCGTCGGTGTTGCAGCAACCGTCACGGTACCAGCCCGTCAGCGGCGAGGTTGAGCAGGATTGCAGCGGTGTGCCCAGCACGTTCAAACTCGCATGCATGGAGGAGCCTTGGCAACAAGCGATATGAAGCCTTGTTCACGCCTTTTTCGGCCACAGCCAACGGCGAAGGCGGGCCCAAAACGAGACGCGCACAACGGCTTGGGCTCGCCCCAAGAGAACATCCAACTCCCCTGACCGTTCGATGTTGACCAAGTCGTCAAACCCTCCGACATGGTGCTGACCCACCACAATTTGCGGAACGGTGCGAGCCCCGTTGGTGGCTTTGGCAAAGGCCTGTTGGATGGCTGGCTCAGGTTTCAGCCGGCGCTCGCGATACGTGACCTGCTTTTGGTCGAGCAGGCGTTTGGCCTGAACGCAGGCGCCGCACCCGCGATTGGTCCAAACCACGACGTCGGGTTCCTTTGTTGAGGCCATGCTATTCGGCGATGCCATCCATGTTTCAAAGTGTGGGCGGGATGGCCCCCACCATCCGTTGGGTTCATGGGGAAGAAGCGCGCCAGTACCCCCATGCTGCCCGACACGGTTCACAAACTCCCACGAGAAGAGCGATTTGCCTATGCCCGTTTGTTGGCCTATATGGCCCGCATTGACAACGAACTGACCATCGATGAGATGGCGATGTTCGAGCAACGGTTAGGCACAGCATTGCTCTCGCCCAACCAACGCGACATGATTCGCGCTGCACTGAAGAATCCACCCACGCTCGAGGAATGCCTTGAGGAACTCTCGGGCGAAGCCGGTCGATTGGCGCTCAGGGACGCCGTGATGATGGCGGCAGCCGATGGAACGGTCGACGAGGACGAGCGCGATGCCCTTGAGGACATTTCCGAGCATTTGGGTCTGAGCGAGGATGCCGTGGACCGCTTGCTCGAGTGGACGGTCAAAGGATACCGTTGGATGAAGGAAGGCTACGAACTCCTCGACAGCCTCGGGGAATGAAGGCATGTTCCCGGATGGCTTGGTCCATCGTTCGGCGCAGGAGTTGGTTCGCTACGCTGAGGCACTGGTCTACATCGCCGCTGCCGACGGCGAACTGGTTCGGGATGAAATCGCCATCATCGAGGCGATGATGGGGCGAGCGATGCTGCACCCCGAATCTCGCGTGACGGTGCGTGCTGGGTTTGAACAGCCCATACCCCTTGAACAGTCGCTCGCCGACCTCGACCAAACGATGGTTCGCTACATTTTGCGCGATGCTGCTTTGGTGGCTGCCGTGGATGGTGCTTACGACACCAAAGAAGTACGAGCGCTCAAAATCATCGCCAAAGCCGGCGACGTGAGCACCAAGCAACTCTCTGCTTTGCTTGATTGGGTGGCAGAAGGCTGGCAGTGGTTTGAACAAGGCACCCAACACCTCGAAAAATCGGCCTGATAGGAGCCTCCTCTCAAGAGTCATCTCTAAAGCGAGAAAGCCAACCGGCCAGTTTGGTGGGGAAGGTGCAGAACGGAGTCAGCGGATGGTATGCTCGCCTCGACCGATGTCTTGACAACCGCCGACAACAGATCGATATTTGGCTCTCAACATGGGAGCAGTCGTTGAAATCCTTCCAACCGATTGCGGCATTGCTGCCCGAAGATTGGCCGACCCTTCCGGCCAACTTGCTGACGGATCCCGGTCACGTTCTCGACCACCTCTTGGCACGCCACGACGCTGAATCCGACGGACGCTCACCCCGAGGCGCCCACCCCACGCCCCCTCGACTGGCAGATGCCGTCATCGCTTCGGAAATGCGGGAATCGTTGGCCAACCCGAAAAAACCGGTCCAACAATCAAATTTTTTGATGAGCAATCTCCCACCGGGATTCCGACAACATGTGAAGGATCTCAACCTGCCCAAATCATCGCAGGAAAACGAAGTGGATGACGGTGCAGAGCGCAAAGCCGTCAAGGACAACAAACGCACCATCAGCGGCATTCCGCTCCCTGTCGCTGATACGGCGGCCGGTGGTGGCTTGTTCCACGCTCGGCTGATTCGACTCCACGCCGATGCTCATGAAGAGGCGGAACCTGAACTTCGCAAGGAAGACACCCGCCGGCTGTTTTCGAACATCCAACTCCTTGACATCGACCCGTTGGCTGTCGAGAGCACGAAACTTCGTCTCCTGTTGGAGGCCATCCGCCACGAATTGGTCAGTTTTGGCCCAGAGACCCCGGGCAAAATATCTCGCAAGGAGATGGAAGCCTTGTTGGATGCTGGTGTTCAACAAGGCGACGCCCTTCAAGAGCATTGGCCATGGGACCAAGCCCCCGAATTGGTGCTCACCAACCCGCCCTGGTTGCGCATCAAGGACCGGTTCCGAGGCATGGAGAACGGTAGCCAGCTTCGCAAAGAGTTGGGTGAACAACTTCGCGCCCTGACCGATAACGGCCATCCCCGATTTTCGACGATGCGTGGCAACGTCAACCTGTACCGCTTGTTCATCGAACGAAGTCTTCAGATTCTGAAGCCTGGCGGGCGACTACGCATCGTTGCCCCCGACAGTCTGTTGCGGGAACAATCGTCCCATCCGCTTCGTGAACTGCTCGTGACCCAACACGCGTGGACGCACGCTTGGGCCATTGAAGAGGCCAACCTGCTCTTCCCCGGCATGACCCAAGGCGTGGTCGTGCTCGGCATCACCGCCAACGGCCCACGAACGACACTCAACGTTCACGGACCCATCGCCCGCTCGGATTTGCGACGAGACGGTGGAGGCTTGTCCTCCCGAGTGCCCGTGTTTGAATTGAACGAAGAACGGTGGATATTGTGGGCTCGCGACACTTGGGCGGTCCCGCGCTTGCCGCGCGACCGCGTGGAGCGGAAGTACACCCTCGAGGTCCTTGACCGTCTTGCTACCTTGCCGCGATTGAGCGACGACCACCACCCCCTCACCACCAACAACCGCCACGTGCGGGTACGGGTGGGAGAAATTGACCAAACGGCTCATGCTCAACACATCGAAACCTGGGTGAAAGGCAAGCGAAGCCGCCCCTTCATTCGCGGAGTGCACTTTGCTGAAAACGAACATGGAAGCGTGTTCATCCGCCACCCGGCCTTCCGCACCGATATTCCATCGCGCGCCAGCGAACGCCAACTCGCCATGTGGGTGGGTGACGAGCAATCGCACTACGGCCCCCGCTTGGCCTGCCAAGCCATTGTCAACGCTCATCAGGACCGTCGCCTCCGCTGGGCGGTCATTCCAGAAGGAAGCGTTCTGGGCAACAGCGTCAACCACATCGAGCTTCACAGCGACATTCAAGAGCGACTGGTCAACGAACACCCCAGCGTGGAAGAGGGATTGCAGTGGTTGTGCGACCACCTCAACAATCAGGATCTCGACGAATGGGCTCGCTCATGGGCAGCCAACAACAACGTCAACAACTACGAATTGGAGATGCTGCCTGTGGAACTCCCCGAATCATTTCCACAATTCAGCAATCTCGCACGATGAAAGGTGACTTTCGCCGCCTTACTTTCCGCTTCGCCGCCTGTGACAACCTACAATTTATAGCGCATGCCTGCTTAGAATCAAACGCTCGCTCGATTGGAGGATAGGGAAACAATGGGTATTCATCCAAAGATCGGCATCACGGGTCTGCCGCGCAGCGGAAAATCGGCCGTGATGGAAAAGGTCCTTGAAATGCTGTTGGACGAGCGTACGCGAGAAATTTCCATGCGCGGCGGAACCTCGGAAAAACCTATTTTGGGCGGTCTACGAACCGAACCCTTGCTCGAAAACGGTGAGCGGTTGGGTTACAAAGTCATTGATTTGGTGTCCGGGGACGAAGCGGTCATCGCTCACAAATCAATCGATTCTCGCCTTCGTGTGCTCGGCTACGGGCTGGACATTGACGAGTTGAACCGCGTCGCTCTCCCCGCCATCGACTACGCTCAGCATCACTGCGAAGTGCTGGTGATCGATGAAATTGGGAAGTTCTCCGTTGAATCCGAAGCCTTTGTTCAAGCGGTTCGAAGCGCTCTTGAAGTGGACATGCCCACGCTTCTGACCCTGCACAAGAAAAGCCGGCATCCGTTGCTTCAGGATATCCGCCGCCGTGACGACGGTCGAATTCTGGAAGTCACGCCGGTAAACCGGGCCTTGTTGCCCTATAAAATTCACAAATTGATGCGCGAAACCTACTGAGGCATCGGTTGATTGATGGGGCGCACACCCCCACGCCACTTCATGCACCCCCCCGCTGTCGCCGTGGGTCGTTTGCTCGTAGGAACGGGTTTCGGCCTGTTGTTGGCTGCGGGGTTTTCGTTGCAACGCGCAACCTCCCTCGACGGTCTTTCCTCCGTGGTCGGCATGATGTTGGTGGCTGGCGGAGCGTGTTTGGCCTTGGGCTGGCAACTCCGTCAAGGCAACGGGCCGTTGGCTTCCATGTTTTCAAACGAAACCGACGAAGCGATGGCGAAACGCGTGCAGGAGGAAGTGACCGACATTCAACGCTCCGAGGAGGTCACGGCGAAATGGGCGGCCTTGGAAGCCAACGTAATCTCCCGCCAACTGGGTGAAGAGGAGTGACCCTCGCTCATCGGTGGGTTGATGTGCATTCGGCCTGTCCACATCTTTGAGGGACGACGATGAGCGATATTCCAGAAGGTCTGTACTACACCAAAGAACACGAATGGCTTCGCGTGGAGGGCGATACGGTAACCATTGGCATCACCGATCACGCTCAAGATATGCTCACCGACATCGTCTACATCGAACTGCCTGAGGAAGGCGATGCCGTGGGCGACATGGGTGAGTTTGCCGTTGTCGAATCAGTCAAATCTGCTTCCCCAATTTTCGCTCCTCTAGCGGGCACCATCACGGCGGTCAATCGAGAGCTCGATGACGCTCCCGACCTGATGAACACCTCGCCCTATGGCGAGGGATGGATCGTCAAAATGACCCTAGAGGACCCCGGCGCCGTGGCTGGTCTCATGGACGCTGCAGCCTACAAAGCAGAGATCGGCGAGTGAGTTGGTTGTCCGACTGGCCCGAACTGACGTTGTATGTCGACGGGTCCTGCGAAGGCAATCAAAACGTGGACGCAACCACGCCTGCGGCGTGGGGCTTGGTCGTTATTGAAGGCGACAACGGTCTTGGCAAAGGCAGCGGGGACGTGGTGGTTGAACTCTCAGGCCAAGTCGTGACACAACGTGGCGAAGAGGGGTTCATCGGGGCTGAAGTTGGTTCCAACAACACCGCAGAATTAAGCGGGTTCGCTGCAGCGTTGCGATGGTTGCTGGTGGAGGGTGGAGAGCGCAGTGCCATGATTCGAGCCGACTCAACCTACGCCGGCAATCTGGCTACGGGTGCATGGAAGGCCAAGGCCAACCGAGAACTGGTGGCTCACGTTCAATCCCTCTGGTCGGAGGTGGCCGACCTTCGCCCCTTGAGTTGGTCCCACGTCAAGGCGCATCGTGGTCACCGATGGAACGAACGAGCCGACCATCTCGCGGCGCGCTGTGTTCGTAACGAAACCCCCGTTCCCTTGAGTTTCTGGAAACCCGGTCAGCGCTGATGTTGCAAACGGTCGTCCAACCAAGTTCGTAACGTCTGAGCGTACTCAGAGCGGCGCAGCGCGTGGTCCACTTGAGCCTGGAGCCACAGCAGCGGCGAGCCTGAGTCGTACCACTGGGTGTCGGTCAAGCGCACGCCAAACAGCTTCCCTTCTCCCATCCAATGGTGCTGCAACGCAATGCTCTGCAAGTCACCGTGCTCCTCGTAACTGAACCGACGCAGCAACTCACCCGTTTCGGCAGGAAACACGTACCGGCCGCACAAGGCCCAGCGACTGGGGGAGTTCTTCGGTTCGGGTTTTTCGACCACCGCTGTGATGCGATGACCGTCCATGGCGACCATGCCGTACTGGTGAACTTCAGTTTCACCCACTTCCATCAGACCGACGACGGCCCCCCCGAATTGGCCGTGGGCTTCCACCAGCGCTTTGGAAGCAAGTGTGGGCCGATACTCGGCGACAGGAGCGTGGGTGTCCATGAGCAGGTTGTCTCCCAACATCACGAGAAAGGGCCCGTCAACGGCGTGAAGCGCACACCCGATGGCATCGCCGACGCCTTTGGGTTCACGTTGATGGTGGACCAAGACCTCCATGCCCTGAGTGGCATGAAACAATTCAGCGTCCATCTCCGGGCGGTGGCGGTGAAGGTACGAGCGGTCCTCGAGCAGAGGTTGGAAAGATTTGTGCTCGGAGGTGACGACGTGAAGCCGACGAATGCCAGCGGCTTTGGCCTCGAGAACGAGATGGGTCAACAGCGGGACATCGACCAGAGGCAGGGCTTCTTTGGGCAAGGATGCGCTCACGGGAAACATGCGCGTGCCCAATCCTGCAGCCACCAGTACCGCGTCGTGAACGGGGTCCATGACGGGCTGAAGAGGCGCAGGCTTTCAAGCGTGGTCATGCACCCGACCACCATGGAGGAAAAGGTGGACCACCGCTGGCTGGCTGCTGCGGGGGTTGTGCTGGTCCTGCAAACCTTCGTTGACGTGACACCGGAAGGGCCGTGGTCATCGCGTTCCTTTTCTCGCGGCGTGCTTGGATTGACGGGTTTGTTCCTGCTCTATGCGGCCTGGTTTCGCCAAACATTTGGCCAGTACGGGCTGGCTCCGACGGTGAATCGCTGGCAACGCCCGAGCGAAACATGGCTCAACGTCGTGGTGTTTGGACTGGGGTGTTTGGTCGTGACCCGCTTGATTCGGCTTAGCGATCTCAACGCCATCACGCCCGAGCCTGCGGGTTTGGTGTTGAGTTTCATCGGATGGCTGGCGGTGTTCAACGGCGCCTATGTGTGGTTGATAACGAAGGGCCCACTCACGGAAGAAGAGGAGTGATTCAGGGGTCGAGCGTCCGCAGGGCATCGTCAACATCGGGGAGTGACGTGGGTGCTTCCCCCGTGGAAGTGTGCACGGTTCGCACCGTTTCGTTTGGCACAGGTCCCTCGCCGGCAAGCCAAGCCTGCCATGCTGCGGCACGTTCAGGGCGGCGCAAGGCAAGGGGCTCCCACAAGGGTGCGAGGTCGGCCCCGTTGCCGTGGAGGCGTTGCAGTTGTTGAGCAAAGTGTTCACCGGCCACCTCTTCCATGCGGAACAACAGTTCACGCAAGCGGGTTCGGACGACTTCGTCACCATCGGCCCAAAGCGCCGTGAAAATGCCCCGTGCATCCGACGGGTCGTGTTCGATGTACTCGCGCAGGTTGGGCACCACGTTTCGTCGGACAACGGGCAACGGATGGTCAACCAAACTTCGCAATCGGTCCGCCCACTGTTCTTTGTCGAGGTATTTGACGTCGCCCACGGTCGCACTCGCTGCAGCCAAGACGCCTTCATCCTGCGAAGCCAGCATGTCGTCCAAGAAAGGCAGTGCGTCGTGTTCCAACCGTCGGAACAGTCGGGTCAACACGTCGGCCATGGCGCGACGAACCAACGTTTCCTCGCGCTCGTGAAGGCGTAGAGCCAAGGCGTGGCCAAAGTCACGGTCGGCTTCAATGCCTTTGGCCAGGCACAAGGTCACTTTGTTGGCCACCTCGGCAACGGGGTCGGCCGCCCGCCGCAGCAAGATATCCTTCAGACCCAAGGGTTCGATCAGCGGCGGTCGCTCGAGCAACAAGCGAACCCATTCCAGCAACAACAGGCGACGATCGAGGTCGCCACCCTCGAGGCGTTCCAACAGCCACCTGGCAGCCGCCACACCTTGTTTGTGGGCGACGACGCTCGTGCTCATCCGAGGCACGACGGCGTGGGGGTTCCAATCCATATGGTGCGGTCCAGCCTCGGGTTGGGTGTGCCATGTACCCGGACGCTCGGCCAAAGCGATGGATTCGATGAGGTGGTAGCCCTGATGGACGGGCTGACCGTACGGCACGGTGGCCAAGCCGTTGAGCAGAGCGATGCTCAACCACCAACGGTCGGTGTTGGGCGCATGAGGGTCAAAGGCTTGCGCCAGCCAGTCGGTGGCGATAGCGAAGAGGAGGCGATGAGCCACGTCGTCCATGCGTCGAATCAACCATTTCTGATGCACTTCAAACGGGTCATCACTGAGATTCATTCGGTGCGGGACGATGAGGTCCACCACGGTGTTGAGATGACGGTCAAACATCCCTCGGTCGATGTTCAAAATGCCGAGGCCCTCTTCGAACAAACGATGAGGAGACGTGGGTGAAATTGGTGGGAAATCGGGGTCGGTGATGGGCGGTTCGGGCAGCGGCCACGCTTCCGTACCCCGTTCAAGCGCTTCGACCAAGCCCGTAGCGACGCGCTCAAATGCTTGGTCGGAAACATCCGTTCGACTCTTGCTCACGCTGCTGGCCTCCGATGGCTGATGCACAACGGGCCTCAAATATCGAGTTCGATGTTGAGGTTCTGAATCAATTCCTTGTATCGGTTTCGAATCGTCACTTCCGTCACGCCAGCGACCTCAGCCACTTCGCGCTGGGTGCGTCGCTTGCCGCACAACACCGAAGCGATGTAAATGATGGAGGCTGCGATACCGGTTGGTCCGCGCCCACTGGTCAATTCCTTTTCTTGTGCGGCCTTGATCAATTCGTAGGCCTTGGCTTCCACGTCGGCGTCCAACCCCAAGCCTGAGCAGAATCGAGAAATGTAATCTTCGGGACCGGTTGGCATGATTTTCATTTTTAATTCGCGTACCATGAATCGGTAGGTTCGTCCGATTTCTTTTCGTCCGGTTCGAGAGGCTTGTCCAATTTCGTCAAGGGTACGCGGGACACCGCATTGGCGGCACGCAGCATACAGCGAGGCAGCGGCTACGCCTTCAATAGAGCGACCGCGAATCAATCGCTTGTCCACGGCTTTCTTGTAGTTCACGGCTGCAGCTTCGCGAACAGATTTGGGCAATTCCAGACGGCTGGCCATTCTGTCAAGTTCAGCCAGAGCCATGGCGAGGTTGCGCTCGGTAGCGTTGCTCACGCGACTTCGCTTCTGCCATTTCCTCATTCTGTAAAATTGAGATCTGTATCGGGAATTGATGGTCTTTCCAGAGTAATCTTTGTTTTGCCAATCGATGTCAGTGGACAGACCTTTGTCGTGAAGCATCACGGTCATGGGTGCACCGGTTCGGGCTCGTTGATCGCCTTGCTCGGGAGAAAAGACACGCCATTCAGCACCCTGGTCGATGACGTTGTCTTCCAACACCAATCCACAATCATCGCAGACCACTTCGCCACGCGTTTCGTCTCTTGAAAGCGATCGGCTTCCACAATCGCTGCATTTCACAATATCTTCCACTTGTTGTTCATCCATATGACTCATCTCCCACTGAACATTCAGTGTGAATCTATTTAATCCCTTTTGGGATTGTTATATAAATATTATGTTTTTGTAGAATCGTTCTTGTTGCCCTGGCGGTACGCATCATGCATGCCTTCCCCCGCCAAGATGCTCGCCTCCCACTTGAGGATCCGGTTGCGACGGGTGGAGGCTTGTTTGGCTTGTGAAAAATGGAGATGGTACGCGCGCTGGCGCCCGGGAGTGAGGGCTTCAAACGCTGACTTGAGCTCGGGCAATTCTTCAAATCGAACCAACAATTCCTGACACGCTTCAATGGATTCTGGTTTCGATTCGTCCTTCAAGCCTTGCCGCTCAACGTCGATGGCCGAGGCGATCAGAGCACGGACGGCTGATTCGTGGGCTCGGATGTCGTCCACCGATTCAAACCGAACCTGGCGAGCAGTCTGTGTGTTTTCACCCGCTTTCACCAGCAGGTTGTGCGGGTCGTCCATCAGAGACCCCTTCCAAAAATTCAGACTGCAATGACCCATTACCACGCCCAGCATGACGACAATTTTTCCGTTGAGTGTGTATGTGGGGAAGCTCCACTTGATCTCCTCAACCAATTCTGTTTCCTCCAGCAGGGCGTGCAGGTGGGTCAGTTCCATCTCCCACGTTCGCACCTTGCAAGCATCGGTGCCGCCTTTGCTGCAGCGCATGCATCCAGTGGCCATGAAATCGGCATAGGAGGTCGGTTGGGACACGGTTTGTGCCGTCTGTCCTCGCTTCTTATGCCTTGGGACGGTGTGTGAACGATGAAACCATACGCGTTGGTGATTTGGCGGTGGTTGCATGAGGGAATTTTTGCTCTATGTCAACGATCTTGAAGCAGACCGTCGAGAAGCCATGGTTCGGCTCCGAGAGGTCATCATCGCTCATCTTCCCGAAGGTTTTGAGGAAACCTTTGGCTACAACATGCCCGCTTGGGTGGTCCCCCATTCCCTGTACCCCGACGGCTACCACGTGGATCCCACCACGCCCCTCCCCTTCCTCAACCTCGCGGCTCAGAAACGTCATTTGGCGCTTTACCACATGGGCCTCTACGCCGACCCGAAACTTCTGGCCTGGTTTCAAGAAGCCTATGCCGAACGAGTGCCGACGAAGTTGGACATGGGAAAGAGTTGTATTCGCTTTCGGAATCCAGCGACCATCCCGTACGATTTGATCGGCGAGTTGTGCGAGAAGATGACGCCCGAAGATTGGATTCGCCTGTACGAGGCGCAGCGGACGTGAAGGGGGACACACCATCACTGGGTACCCTCTGCTTGAGCCATCACGAATGTTATCAACCGCAACCGTGAGTTTCTTCCATGCGCTTGGACGCCAACTTCACGATCTGCCCCAGCACCCGTGACGACCTCTCCGCCATCCAACAACGCTACGCCGAAGCAACGGCTCTTCAGGCCAATAAAGGCATGACGCAATGGCCGGTCATCGACGAAGAGACCATCCTCCGCGAATTGGACGAAGGGCGGCAGTGGAAGTTGCAAATCAATGGAGAGATGGCCTGCGTTTGGGTCGTTGCGTACGAGGACCCATTGATTTGGGGCGAGCGAGACCACGACCTTGCCGTTTACCTGCACCGCATCGCCACCGCACCCGCCCACCGCGGCCAGGGGTTGGTCGCCCACATCGTCGCTTGGGCGAGGGAGCAATGTCAGCATAACGGGCTGCGATACATTCGCCTGGATACGGTGGGATACAACCCTGGCCTCATCAAGCACTACACCTCCCACGGGTTTACGCACCTGGGACCCGTCGCGTTAGCATCCACCGAAGGGTTGCCGGGCCACTACAACGACGGTGATACCTACCTGTTTGAGATCGACCTAAACGAGACGTGATGGGCGCAGTACCGAACATGGCCTGTGCGGCTCGATATCGTTCATGGTAATGGAGGGCTCAGTTTCGAGCGATGGAACGGTGGACTCGAAAACAGCGAAGCCGGTTTATCAGAAGATGACTGTTCGATGCGCCACGTTCGGTCGTTCGTTGATGCCTGAAGTTGACAGGGACTGCTTCAAGTGGCACTGCTCAGGCGCCATTCAACGTCACACACGACGCCCGAACCGGTTATGAACGGTTGACTCGTGACCGAAACGAGGGGGAATCATGGCCGACCAACGACCGCCGTCCACCATCGCCCTCACACCGGGCAAGCGGGTCTTGTTCTTGACCAAGGATTTGGACCTCATCAAACAACAGCTGTACGACGGCTTGGAGTTGCAAATGAAGGATTTGACCGTCGATGACCTCCTTGACGACATCAACACCGACGTCATGACGCCGGCTTGGGTGTGCTTTGACCACGACCCTGCAGAAATCGCCAAAAACGCCTACGCGGGCTTGATGCACAACGGTTTGCGCGTGTTCCGCGAGAACGCCCTCAAGGACGGGCAATTCGAAGTCATCGTTTCGGGCCAACGTAAAGGCACGGGCTCAAGCCGTGAAACGGCGGCACAGTGTGAACGGTGGGCCGGGATCAACATCGTCATCGCCGCTTCGTTCGCACCCATCCACGAACGCAACAACATCAATCTCGGCCAGTTGATGGGTAACCACGCCATGCTTGAACGCCTGCAGGCTGGCGAATCCATCGCCCTTTCGGAATTCACCGCCAAATATGACCCGGTCACACAACTGATTGTCGAACACGGCGGCCTGTTTCCCTTTGCGAAAGCCCTCAAAGCGGGCGAGTTGGACCTCGCTCCCCTCAACACTCCCTCGCGCCCAATGACGATGGCGGAGCGCATCATCAGTCGGAATTTGGTCGGGCAACCCGAGGGCCAATGCGTCAAACCCGGCGACCCCGTTATCGCCGAAGTGCAGGGTGGATACTCCCATGAATTCACCACCGCCCAAGTTCACACCTTCTTGGCCGAAGTTTATGGCGAGGGGTACACCTTGCCCAACCCTGACAAGTTCGCCGTGTTCGAAGACCACCTGCTCTATGCTCACCACAACCCCAAATTCGTGCCGTTCATGGACAAGGTGCAGACCTTGCGGGACTTGCAGGTCGCCTTCCAACAGCACACCGGAGTTCGAGACTACTCCGCTGTTGATGGTGTGTCGCCCGGTATTTGCCACCAAGTTGCTCGGGAGGAATTCATTGAGGTGGGTGATTTCATCCAAGCCACCGATTCCCATACGTGCATGGGAGGAGCATCCAACGCGCTGACCTGGGGCGTGGGCGCAACGGAATACGCCAACTTGGTCAGCGCTGGTTTCACCTTCGTGAAGGTCCCTGAATCCATTCGGTTCGAACTGGTTGGTTCACTCAATCCAGGATGCACGGCCAAGGACGTGATTTTGGCGATTCTCGCCGACCACGCTCGAAAGGAGTTGACCCTCAACCGAAGCATGGAATTTGGCGGCCCCGGCCTCGCCTCTCTCTCCGTGGACGAACGAGCCACCCTGTGCAACATGGCGACCGAATGCTCGGGCCGCACCGGCATTTGCGAGGCTGACGAAGCCCTGCTGGAATGGATGATCAAGGCTCAGCCCCACCTGTCTCTCGCCGAGCAGCGGGCCCGAAGCGTCAAGCCCGATGAGGGGGCACACTACGACGGAGGTGTCCACGTCATCGATTTGTCGTCCATCGTTCCAATGGTGGCCCATCCAGGTGACCCCGACCAAGGCGTGCCCAGTGACCCAACCAACGGCGCAAACATCTCGGACATCGGCGAAGTCGCCATCGACATCGCCTACGGCGGTTCGTGCACGGCCGGTAAGGAAGACGACATCGCCTATTACGCGCAGGTGTGCCAGGCGGCGAAAGACGCTGGTCTGAAGGTGAAGGCGGGGGTTGATTTCTACATTCAATACGGCTCGGGGCAGGTGAAAGCCTTGGCCCAGCGCATGGGGTGGCATGACCTGTTTTTGGAGGTCGGTGTGAAACTCATTGACCCTGGGTGCGGCGCTTGCATCGGGGCAGGTCCGGGCGTTTCAATCACGCCCGAGCAGGTCACGGTATCGGCCATCAACCGAAATTTCCAGGGTCGCTCGGGACCGGGCAAACTGTACCTCGCCAGCCCGCTGACGGTCGCCGCTTCAGCCTTCACCGGCACCATCAGCAGCTGGCAGGATGACTTGTTTGCTTGATGGTGTCATCGTTCCGCATCAAAAATCAGCCGCCTTCATCCCCCAGAGCATTGAAGATTATAATCCCTGAAAGGACGGGGTGACTATCTTTCGGCCCGATGTCACGACGACAGAGGAGGACCGAGAGGGGGTGAACGCCCAATGACCGGAACAGCAGAACGAATGGCCCAGAACCAAAAGCAGGCCTCTATTGCAGAATTTTTTGAGAAAAACAAGCACTTTCTGGGCTTTGATTCCTTGACCCGTTCCCTTATCACAGCGGTCAAAGAAGCCGTTGATAACTCGTTGGACGCCTGCGAGGAAGCGCGTATTCTGCCAACCATTCGCATTCAAATCACGAAGGTCAACGAAAAGAACGACATCATCGAACTCAAAACCGAAGACAACGGCCCTGGCATTCCAAAGCGAAGCATCGAGAAGGTGTTCGGCCAACTGTTGTTTGGCTCTCGATTTCACGCCATCCGTCAATCACGCGGTCAGCAGGGGATTGGTATCACTGGTGTGGTGATGTACAGTCAACTCACTACCGGACGCAAAACCCACGTTCGGTCAAAAATTGCGACCGAAACCTCCGCCGCTGTTGTCGACATTGGCTTGGACACAGCGAAAAACAAGGCGACAAAGGCCAACGAAGACCGCGAAATCTGGGAAAACGAGGACGGCACCCTGAAGGACCACGGTTTGGAAATCACCTGTCGTATGAAGGCCAAATATCAGCGCGGTCGTCAAAGCGTGCATCAATACCTCCGGATGACCAGCATCGTCAACCCTCACGCCGAAATCACCTTCGTTGACCCCGATGGCGAAGTCCATCATTGGCCTCGCGTGACCGAACGCTTGCCAAGAAAGGTCGAGAGCATCAAGCCGCACCCCCACGGCATTCATTTGGGCACTCTGCAACGCATGTGCTCAACGGCCACGGACAATCGAATGACATCCTTCCTGTACAAGAATTTCTCAGGCGTTTCAAGCCGGGCTGCGAAGGAATTGTTGGAGGCAGCAGGCATCGATGAGAAAGCCAAACCGAAGTCGATGAAGGCCGAAGAATACCGGGCGTTGCTTGAGGCGTTTCAGGGCGACCGGATGCTAAACGGGAAACCCGTGAAGTTGCTAAACCCGCCCACCAATTGCCTTTCGCCCATTGAGGAACTGCTCATCAAAAAAGGCCTCTCGAAGACGATCGATTCGCGCTTCGTCACGACCATGACCCGCTCGCCAACCGTTTCGCAAGGCAACCCCTACCAGGTGGAGGTGGGGCTCATTTTTGGCGACGGTATGCAAGCCGACAAGCCGGTTGAGGTCCTTCGATTCGCCAACCGCGTGCCGCTCATGTACCAACAGGGAGGTTGCTTGCTCACCAAAGCCATTGAATCGGTGGATTGGCGCCAATATGGTTTGGAACAGGCCGGTGGAAAAGGTGTGCCGAAAGGGCCTGCTGCCATTCTTGTTCATCTGGCCAGCACCAACGTCCAGTTCACATCGGAAGCCAAGGAGGCCCTCGCAGACAACGGCGAGGTCTTGGACGAGGTGCGCAAAGCCATGCTCGAAATGGGCCGTGGGTTGAGAAAGCACCTTGAAAAGCGGAAGAAAATGGCCAAGACTCAGGAAAAGTTCGAGTTGGTCAACGATATCATTCCGGCCATTGCGGCGAAATCAGCAGCCATTTTGGGCCGACCCGTCCCTGATTTGGCCGGTTCCATCACCAAAATCATGGGCGCCGTTATTGCGGAAAGCACCACGGCATGGAACAAGGAAACGAAGATGACGGACGTTACCATCACGCTGTTCAACTACACCTCACGCGCACGCGCTTACACCTTGCTCGCCTCGTGGCCTGAAAGCAGCGGGGCGACCATGGTCAACAACGAAACGGGTGGGCGGAAGGAGGCTCGCGGCGTTTGGGCATGGAAACTGGACGCCATGGACCCCGGAACCACGTTCACCATCACCTACGCGCTGGACGGCCTCGAGCGTGGAGATTGGACGGAAACCGATGTGTTCTATCGAGGCTCGCAAGAAGTGATCGGTGCGACAAAAATGGACGAGAAATTGCTCGAAGAAATCCGACGCCAAGAAGCCATGCTGGATGCTCCTGAAGAGGATGATGATGACGAGCCTTTGGAAGAAGATGAGGACGATGAGTCAAGCGCCATCAGCGAAGAAGAGGGCGGCGAGGACGACGAGACGTTGCCCGAGGACGAAGATGACGACCCTCCAAAACCGTCTGGCCAGCAGACCTTGAAAGGATACGGGAGTGATGATTGATGTCCGCCAGCCATACACCGGAAGAAACCAAGCAGGCACTTCACGCCGTCGTGACGGAGATGTACGATCGAATCGTGAAGGGCGAAGCCCCAACGATGACCCTTCCCGTCCGCACCAAGAACAACATCGGGTTTGACACCAAATTGGGCGTGTACAAGTACGGGAAGAAGCGGTCCGTTCGGGACGCTACGAGTTTGGGCTCGGCCAAGCAATTGCTTCGAGCGCTTCACGTCGTGGAATTCATCGAAGAGATGATTGATGCCGGCAAATCGTCCACCCTCAGAGAAATGTACTACATTTCTGAAAGTTGGGGGATGGGCAAATTCTCTTCCCAAAACGAATCCAACAACCTCGCAGAAGACCTTGAGGTCGTGACCAAATGCATGCGTGAAGATTTCAAATTACGACCCGAAGAGGATGGCGCTCGCATTATTGGCAACCTGACCTTGCGGGAACGCAACCGTCGCGGCGAGTGGATGCGCATCAACGCTCGTGACGACGTCGGTGACTCAGGATACGGCGTTCCGTACAACGTGGAAGAAGAGAAGATCGAGTTGCTGGAACACGACATCAATTTCATCATGGCCATCGAGACGGGTGGTATGTTTGACCGGTTGATCGAAAACGGATTTGATGAGGCGTATTCGTGTGGTTTGTTGCATCTCAAGGGTCAACCCGCCCGTTCCACTCGACGCATCCTCAAACGCATGAGCGAAGAGTGGGACCTGCCCGTCGTGGTATTCCTTGACGGCGACCCCTGGTCCTTCCGCATCTTCGCTTCCATTGCATACGGTGCCATCAAGACCGCACACATTTCAGAATACCTCGCCACCCCAAGCGCCAGTTATCTCGGCATCACGTCCGACGATATTGAAGCCTATGATTTGCCCAGCGACGACCTCTCGACACGGGACAAGGAGGCGTTGGAAGCCGAGCTGTCCGACCCTCGTTTCGCTGATCCTTGGTGGCAAGAGCAAATCAACATGATGCTTGAATTGGGCAAGAAGGCTGAACAGCAATCCCTTGCCAAATACGGGTTGGATTTCGTGACCGACACCTACCTGCCGGAGAAGCTGGCTGACCTCGGCCTAGCATGATGTGCTCAGCGAGCCTTATGACGGTCAAGGGATTGGAACAGCATGATGCAAGCCCCTGTGCCTGCCAAACGCTCCCCTTGGGGACTCCGTCTGGCCGCTGCTGGTGCAGTCATGCTCGTGCTCGGCTTCGTGGTGCTCTCGAGCCAATCGTCTTCGATTTCAGCAGCGATGGACCCGCGTGAACAACACCATGCCGAATACGCGGGCGAAGGCACCTATATCACCGGGGCGCTGAACGGGACCTGCTATCGCTTCTACCAAGAACGTGGGGACGTGAAAATGACCGTCACCTTGCAGCGCATCGAAGGCTCAGCCCTGGTGGGCGAAGTGTTGGAGGAGAGCACCTGCATGCTGGACTGGCAAGCGATGACAACCGACGGCACCGAAATGGACACCATCGCCTCGTGGACGCTGAACACCAGCGGGGAGTTTGCGCTGAAAATCACCTGCGATTCGGGTTGTGACAACGCCACGGGGTGGCTGATGTCCATTGACACCTTGCAAACAAAATTGTTCGAGTCAACCGGTTTGCTGGCAGGCGCCTCGCTCTGTTGTTTCGGCCTGCTCATCACGCCGGTGGCTCTCATCATTCATATCACCTCCAAACCCAAACCGCCTTCACGCATGATGATGGTGGGAGAAGACGGTCAACTCATCCCCATCGGCCCCTCAACATCCAACGATCTGTGGTGGGGCGAGCAGCAGAACGGCAACGAAGCTCGAGTTGGAGCAAACGTTGCCCCTCCCTTTGCCGACACGGCCGAACAACAATCTTCACCAGAATTTGTGGACGGGTTGCCCGATATCACCGCTGGGACCATGCTCACCACCGAGCAGGTGTACGCTTTGATGCGAGGGGATGTTGAGGGGGCGCACCAACATGCGAAAACAGAGCGTTACCAAAACGATGTCACCGAAGCCACCATCACCGAAGCGGCGGACGCCGCCGTCATCGCTGGATGGGATGAAGGGGTCGAACCAAAGGCCCCAAGTGAGTCAAGGCCGGTGAAAGCATCAACCAAGGAATCCGTCAGATCGTTGCCCAAAACACCCTCAACATCCTCCGATAACAACACGCCTTCGTGGAAAGAATGGGAAGAATTGTGAACAAGCGGTGAGTTCAAAGAGGGGGTTGGACTACCCAACCTCGAGTTGAGAAGTATGACCGACCTCGACAAGGCGCTCTATTTGCTCCAAAACAAGATGCGGCGGCAAATCCTTGAGCGATTAATTCGCGAACCTCACTACCCCATGCAACTGGCCGAACTCATCGGTGCAAGCCAACCCGCCGTGGTCAAACACCTCAAAGAATTGGAGCAGGGCGGCATGGTGTCCAAATCCAAAGTGCCGTCGGAAAAAGGAGGTCCCCCGCGAACCGTGTATGCTGTGGAAAAGGCCTTTTCGATTCACATTGACCTCGGCCCGGACATGTTTCGTTGCGAACAGCGCAAATTGCCCGCAGGTGGCCCGATGCGGTTGAGTACCCATCTCCCTCCGGCTTCCGTTCCGGTAGCAGAATCCATTACCAGTCGGAAGAAGATTGCCGTCGCCGAAGGTTTAGCACACATGCGTACGCTGGCCTCCATCCTCGACGATCTTGATTCACAACGGGACGCCCTTATCGCCCTGCATCAGCATGTTCGTCAGCGTGTCTCAGCGGCGATTGAAGCCGACTTTGACCACTACGAGGAACGGAGCATCATTCAGACCATGGTCGAAGCCAACGGTGAGCGAATCGATTTGACGGCCCTCGTGCAGCAGGAACTGGTGGGTCAGCACAACATTACCGAAGTCATTGAAGCACTACGAACTCAACTCGAACGACAAATCGCTCGGCGTTCAGGCCAAGTCATCGCCGCCCCGCTCGACACGGAGCTCCGCTGGTACCTGGGTTCAGGTTCATCGTGAAGCGTTTCAAGCGCCTTCTTCGTCAGCCAGCACGGATACGAGCGAGGACTGCTCAGCCAATCGCTTGTTGACTTCATCGCGACGGCCTTTGCCCACGAGGTAGACGACTCCGAGCAGCGCCATTGTCAGCAGGATGACGGCAAAGGGCAGAGCGGTCTTACCAACCACTTCCTTGGCCATATCGACCAGCGGACTGTCGGACTCAAGTGCTTCACCGATGGCTTTGACGTTGTCCCGCTCATCGGACTCAACGATTTCGTTCATCGGGTCAACCACCACATACACGCCCTTGCTGCCAGCGGTGACGGGGTAGAGCAGATACAGTTCAATCTCCTTGGCTTCTTCTGATGCATCGGGAGCGAGGAGGGCTCCAACGACTTGTCGCATGACGATTCGGTCTTCTTCGCAGCCGTTCTTACGAATCTCCTTGATGAGGTCCATGTCGTTGACATCGTCGTATTCACACAGAACGATTTCAATGTCCGTAGCGTGGACGTTGCCGGTGTTCTGCAAGATGATACCGATAGGGATGGTCGAGTCGACTTCACCGCTCAACGACGGAGGAAGGATGATCTCCTTGATCTCCAAGTTCGGTGCTCGCAATCGCAGCGTCACGATGAATTCGTTGGTGTCCAACTTTTCACCGTCCCATTCGGGGGAATCGTCGTGGTCACCGTCGTTTTCCATGTCGCCGTACATCGAGACCACCTTGAGACCAAGGTCACGGGTCGTCAACTTGGCGTTGGTGCCGATGTTGACGGCTGCAACCACTTGCAATGTCTCGTAGGGAGCCATTTCCGGCAGGCGGTATTCGCCCTTGCCGAGGTCGGTCAAGAAGACGCAGGAATCTTCAGGGAAGGAGGAAGCAGTCGATACCATTTCCATGCAGGCTTCCTCGACCACCACGTCGGCGTTAAGCTGCTTGAGCAAGAACCATTCGACGCTCCAACCTTCGAGGTTGTTCATGCCCGGAAGTTCATTCCACAGCAGTGCATCGCCGTCCGGCTGAGAGGTGTGGTTGTTCAAGGTCGGTACATCGGGAACGTTTCCGTTGTTGGTCACGTTGAACGTGAACCGAACGATGCGGCCTGGGGCCGAGGTCTTCACGGCGTTGTCGACCGTTGGGTCCATGGAAATCTGCATGTCATGGAACTCGGCCACCGTCACCTTGAGGACAATGGTGTCTCGGATGCGGGTGTCCCGTCCGCTAGCGTCGGGATAGAGTTCTTCCGAGAAGGCTTGCAACACCACCGTGTACTCTCCCGCTGTAACACGGTTGGGCACATTCATCAGCACGTCAAAGGCCTGATAGGTACCGGGTGACAACTCTTGCAGCGACTCACGAGGGATGTCGATGTCCCAAATGACGTCAACACCGAAGGCATCGGTCACGCGTGCCAACCGGAAGTCAAAGCGGTCCGGCCCGTTACCGTCATTGGTCACGGTCATGGGCAGGGTGATCCGCTGGCCGGGGTTCACGGTCAATTCAGTGCCCACATCGGGATCGATGCCGGCGTCGAGGTCGTAAACGTGGATGACGTTGGTGGAAAGAATCACGGAGTCAGAGATGCGGGGGTAGCCATCAAGGTAGCCCTTGAGCGTGATCGCAGGTCCCAGACCAGCGGAAGCGTTTCGCGGTGCGCAGACGTGAACGGTAACGCGCTTGGTCACCTTGTCTGCACCTCCAGGAATGGTCCACGCAATAGGGTCGCCCAAACCATCGCCGGCATCACCGGCTCCAGTGGCGTTGGCGAAGTCAACGGTCACCACCCAGTTCTCCTCTCGCCAAGCGTCCATCGTGATGCCGTCAGGTTTGGCTTCGGGTGCGCCGGGGGTGGCAAAGACAAGGTCGCCTGAGTCGAAGTTCTTCGTCACGTTTACGGTGTAGGAGCCACAGTTTCCTGGGAGGACTTGCGACGAGCGGTCGTTGACAGCGAACACGATGTTGCCTGTGGATCGGATGGAAACGAAAACGCCCAGTTCAAGGATGTCGTACGTTCCCTTTTCCACGGACTTGATGGGTTCGCCCTCGGACCAACCTTTCACGTAGATCACGAAGGCCCCAGGATCCTCGGAGGTCGGAACGAAAACTTCGAGATTCTTGGTCACGGATTGGCCCGGGTCAAGTTCAACGCGAATCGGGAAGTTGACTTGCCATCCGAAGGGGAGGAGCCATTCTTGTTGACCCTCCAAGCTGTTAGGGTCCCAGAACACGAACGCATCGTGGACGTTTCCAGTGTTGGTGATGGTGATGGAGAAGATGGCCGTGTCGCCTTGCTCAATGTCGGCCATGCTGTGAGAGGTATCGAGGTTGATACCGTGAACCACGTCCATCAACGTCAGCGTGATGATATCGTTTTGGATGGCTGGATCCTTGTAGGATTGGGCAGTGATGCGGATTTCAGCCAGTTCGTCACCGTTGGCTTGGTAAATCGATGGAGCCTGAACACGCATGTAGAAGCGAATGTCTTCACCGCCTTCAAGGAAAATCGGGGTGTCTGGGAAGATGCTGGAGTGGTTGGAGGCGAAGTAGAGGTTGGCCGTCCAGTTGGTGGGCACGCCGGAGATGTTCAAACCGTAGGTATCCGCAACAAGGTCCTTGGGACCTGGTGTTGAGTTGTTCATCGTGAGGTTGTAGATGGTTTGTTGACCGGGTTCAATCACGTGGTAGAAGGTCTCGCCGACATCAAATTCGACATCCACCTGCCCCGTGAGGACGTGGGAGTAACAGATGGTGAAGCGGTTGTTGTTGCCCTCATCGCTGCAAGCGTTGGTGTCGGACCATGCGATGTGCGCACCGCTTCCAAGGTCGTTGGAGAAGGCCGGCGGCATACCAATGTCCGGTTGGCGCCCGTTGTTTGGTCCCAGTTTGTTGGAGTTCCACGACGTCACGGGAACGGCTTCCCACGGATCAAGCGCCATCAACCCATCACCAGTGAGGTCCGTTTGGTTGAGGCGGACATAGAGAATCTCTTCATTCGCCGAGAGGTTACCGGAGTCGACCCATGCGATGTGAACGTTGTTTTGGTCGTCGGTCAGGAGGGACGGGAAGACCGAGTTGCCCGCATACGGTGAAGCGGGTGGGAGGCCGTTCTTGCCCTCAACGTGCGAGATGGGGGTGTCGTTGATCTTCTTGATGGCATAGGTGGACAATCCTTGGTCGGCGCCATCCCATGCACCTGCTCCTTGCAGGCGGAGTTTGGTGTAGTAGACCTCGTAGTTCACGTCCTTTTCGAAGCCGTAATCACGGCCGTCCATCCACGCGATGTGGGTATTGCCCTGAAGGTCCACGCCGATGGAGGGGTGGAACGAGTAGGCATCGTCAATGGTCACACGGGTGTCGTTGACAACGACCAGGTGACCCTCGGAACCCAAGCCGGTGTCCTCGTAGTAGGTGCCACCCTGCGTCCAGTGTCCGGGGTTGCCCGGGGTGAAGCTAGGGTCGTTGTTCATCTTCGCATACGGGTCCAACACAGACATGTAGATTTCACGCGAGTTGTTGGTGGAGATGTAGACCATGGCTTCCACGAGAAGAGCCATTTGGTTGGTGCCCGAACCAGAGGGGAATTCGTATGCCTGGCCGCCCGCATCCGTGTTGGCTAACGTGTTGCCCGGGCAGTTTCGAGTCTGGGTTGAAACAACGCCATTGGGGCATTGCACGAGGTCCATGAAGTGGGATTGAATGTTGCCAGCGCCGCCGTAGCCTTGACCGTACAAACCGACGGGGATCACGCCTGCGTTGATGCAGTTGTCATGGGCTTCCTGAATGGAGGCTTTGTCGTCTGCCTGCTGGGAGGGGTCGCCGTCCTTGGGGCCTTCATCGGACACGGGGATGGCGATCTTGGTGGCGTTGGGGTTCCAGCGGTGGTCGTCTTGGGTGGGCGGGTTGCCGGGAACGTTGCCCGAGGCGTCTCGCCAGGAAAGACATGCCCAATTGGTACCAGGGCCCCAGTCCTCGCCGGAATAACCGCCGTAGGTGTTGCCGTTGTACACCGTGCCCGGAAGTTTGCGAATACCACCCGAGTTGTCGCCAGGAGTTTGGCCCAACGGAGTGGTTCGGGGCCCGGAGTTTTGGTTGTACCCTTGACAGTTGCCGGAACTGGCAGCGCCCGGCAGGGTGTTGCCAAGGCCGTAGATGGTTTCGTACACGGTCATGTTGGCGACTTCAAGCATGGGTTTGATGCCTTGGAAGTAACCTCCGGAGGCGAAGTTTCCACCGTATACCACGGTGCAGATGTCAGCCCACTCGGAGTACATGGAACCGGAGGTGTCGACGATGAAGGCCAGCTCGACCTTGCCGCCACGGGTGTCGTCCCAGGCGATTTGCACGTAATCGTTGGCGTCAACGACCACGTCAGGGTGGCCTTTGTGGCCGATGATTGGGGTCAACAGGGTGTCGTCAAACAAGGTGATGATCGACCCTGAACCCATGTCGGGTTGAATCATGGAGTAGTAGATTTGGGGTTGATTGAAGAAGCGGTTGAGTTCGTCGTAGTTGTCTTCCCACACGATGTGGACGTTGTTTTGGCTGTCCAAATCAATGGCAGGCCAATCTCGGTTTTGAGAACGGCGTGAGATAATGGTGTCATCGATAGCGGTGATGGTTCCATCGTCAGAGGCCATGCCGTCCATGGGGGCAGCCCACGGGGCAAGCGCCGTGTACATGATGGCGTGCTGACCAGCCTTGTCAGCCCATACCACGTGAACGCGGTCCATCTCATCAACGACCAAGTCGGGGTGCCAAATCTTGTGAAGTCCGGAATTGGTGATTTGGGTCGCATCGATCATCGTTTCGCCACGGGGTGAGATCATGGCGTAGTAGAGATGGAGGTTGTTTCGGGTCCAAACGACGTGGACGTTGCCCGAGCTGTCCGAACCTACGGCAGCCTGCGCGTCGGAGGCGGTACCGCCGTCCACGATTTGAATGGCTTCGGTGATCACCACCGTGCTGGCGCTCACGGTAACGCTCGCGATCAGCAGGCTGGACATGACAGACAGGAGCATCAAGGATGCTAGGCTCACAGATTTGACTTTTTGATTCATGGGCTCACCACAGACTTCTCGTTTTTTGGTCACTTTTCTCCTACTTAACCGCGCCCCCTAACGGTCATCCGTTACCGTTTTCCGCCCAGAGGAGGAGACTGTGGAAAAAAGCCGAAAAACGAACCTAAACCCACTCGTCGGGGTCAAATCCAGAACCGAACGAGAGTTTCTCGTCAAATTCAATTTCGGCGGCGGGCGCCTCGTCCTTACCCTCGTTCGATTTGGCCCAATCGTCGACCGGGCCGGGCCGACCGAGTCCTGGGCCGTAGGAATACTTGATCTCGTGAATGAGCGCCAATTTGGCCAACCACAACCGACGAAGGCTGTTCATGAATTCATGCTTGGTCAATCCGTCGAACCAAATGGGGAGGCTAACGTTGAAGGCCTGCAACGGACCTGGTTTTTTGTCTGCTTTGTGACCCATGTGGATGACCCAATCCACACCAGTGCGAATCAAGTGAAGACGACTTTCGTGAATCCACTCCGACCAGTCGCTGTCCTCATCGTCCATGTGCGCCTTCATTTCGTTTTGTTGGCCCTCATCCACCCGCGTCATGCTGGACACAGCGACCAAGTCCCTGCCCTTGGGTACGACCACTGCAAACATGTGGCCTTGCTTACCGCTAGGATATCGGATGAGGAAATGAGCATGCGCCCTCGGGTCGGCTTGCGACTTCACCGTTAACCGTTCTTGGCTCAACCATTGCTTGAGCAGTTCCACGGACTCATCGGGGGTCATGCCAAGGCCACGCCCCCCTCCCGTTTGAACTCCACCCTGCCCTTACAACCGCCCAATCATGGCTTCCAAACGAGTCCTGTCATCACGATTGAAGGTTCGACGGCGCCACGCTTTTCGTCCGTCAACCCACGCATCCCACGCCCACGCAAAGGATTTGCCACTCAGCCAGAACAAGGGGAAGCAACCCACGTACACGGCGAGAAGAAAGGGTACAGAATCAGCAAGTGTCGAGCCAGCCCACGTCGTTGGAAGCGAAACGATGTCAAGCAGAGCAACCCGATTCACCCACGCACCTGCTGTCCACATGGCCGCCACGAAGGGCCATATCAGCATCGAGCCAAAGAAGGCGGCAAGGAACTGATAACTCGTCCGTGCATCCAACCCTTCGTCGGTGGAGTCGCCCAGCAATCGCCCCAAGAGGATCTGAAGGCCCAGCGAGGTCAACGCAAGCGGGAAGAGACACAAGAACAGGGTCGTGTGAACAAGAGCAACGGGGGCGTGAGAGAGGCGTGCGCGCCGCAACCCGGTGCCGTCGGCGTTGAGGTCCCGACCATCCAGGCCGCGCCGATCCAGCAACTCAGCCGCCTCGCTGGCCGTTTTCATTCGGTCGCCTTCAATAGGACGGGGTGGAAAGTCTTCCGAGCGCCCCGGCCAGTTATCTCGCAAGCGACGGGCGGCCAACACTTCGTCCTCCCATGTTTTCAGAGGCTGTCCTTCACGGCGGGCCTCCACATGAGCGATCAGATGCAGGGCGCGATGTTCGGCCCACGTGGCGGTGTCGGGGGTTTGATGGGGCAACACGGCTTGAAGGCGATCTCGAATCTCGTGAACGATTGCTTCAGGGGGCTCCTCCCAACCCCCCGAGGCCACCGCTTGAACCATCTCGTCGGGCACCATGTTATCGTTGAGAATGATCGGATTGCCAAACTCAATGAATTGGTCCGTTCTGAAATGCTCTCTGCGCCGGAAATGCAACCCGACAGGGATGAGGTGGGGCAGGGGGAGATCGTTGGCTTTGGCCAAGGCCGCTGCAGCGAGAACGGTCCGAATAGGCCCGGTTTTGAAACGGATCATGTGCGATTTGTCGTGGCTGGTTCCCTCGGGAAACAAGACACATCCAAACCCGTGGGCGATGCCGTTGGACAAGGCCAACAACGAGCGCCCGTTCAGATGCGAGGCTTCCTCCTCTGAACACCCGCCTCGTAGCAACTCTGCTTTCCTCACGACGGGTTGGACGGCAAGGCGCCGAGTCCACCAGCCCAAGAGTGGGCGCGTCACCAAATCGTGACGAGCCCCCACCACGAATTGCTTGGGGTGGTTCAGAAAAATGCCCAGCGGGTCCATCAGCCCGTTGGTGTGCCATCCGCAGCACATCGCTCCTGCGCCATCAACGGTCAGCGGGGTGACTGAGGTGCTGGATGTGGTTCGGAACTGAACCGAAGAAACCCTCCTGCACATCCAAAACGCAACGTGGGTCCACAGCCACGAGCCGGGGACTGAACCGGTATAGGTGGGGAGGGGGGCGGCCAACAATTTGTCGATGCGCATCCGCTTGGCCGATGCTGAGAGAATGGGAAGATGTTCACCGTTGTGAACCATCTCTTCTTCTTCGGTGACGATGGTTGCCATGTCAAACCCCCTGAAGTTCCTGTGCAAGTAAACCCAAGGCGTCGTGGTCCGACTCGGTTGAGACAGGTGGCCACATGGACATCAACGTCCCTCCACCGTCACCTTTCGTTCGTGGCAATACATGAACGTGAACGTGAGGGACCTCTTGCCCGGCTAACGGTCCATCATGCACGCAGACGGTAAAATCCGAGGTGTTGAACCGATGGCCCAATCGACGTTGGACCTCAACAACGCCTTCGAAGACCTTGGCTCGCTCCTCGGCGCTCAACTCACTCAAATGGGAGGCGGGGGTCTCTGGAATCACCAGTGTGTGCCCTTCGCGGCGAGGGAAAATATCGAGAAAGGCATACCAGCCATCACCGCTCGCAACATGATGCGATGGAATGACTCCGTTGAGAATCTTCTCAAAGAGGGTGGCCATAATGCGGGGTGGGGGCCGCCGTCTTTGTTCATTGTGGAGGTAAAATCCAGTGGCCGCCTGCCCCTTTCTTGAGAGCCAGTTGGCCTACAGTTCCTTCTCGGTCGACAGTGATGTGGTGAAGGAAGTCGTCATTTGATTCAGGGAAGTCGTCTCGTTGGAAGGAGCCTCGGGATTCGCGGCGTGCCAGTCCGCTTTGGACGGAGGCGGCGACCATGCGCAATGCTGCTTGCGTCCGCAAAATTTCAAGCAGGTTGGTGTTGGCAATGAGTGAGGTTTGGTCAAGGTGAAGACCTTCTGCGGTCACCATCATGCCTTCCAATTTTGTGAGGAGTCCGGTAAGCGAGCCTTCTGAAAACGACGTGGTTGAGGCGAGAGCCCCGTGCAAGTTGGCCATGATGCTGCCGCAACGAACGGCGTGGGTGCGCTCACCGGATTCCATCATCATGGAGAGGTCTGCCTCAGCCTCCTCAATGGCGTTTTGCAGCAAGGTGGCCGTACTGAACTTACGATCGGCGACCCACGTGGCAGCGTGCTGACCAGCGGCAGAACCGGATTGAAGGGCATCGAGAAGACGGTTGCCAGGAAGGGCGGCGGCCCCGTGGAGGCCGGTACACGCCGCATCGCCCGCGGCGTACAATCCGGTGAACCAACGAGCCCAGGTACCGACCACGCATCGACCCTCGCCGTCAACGGGCAGTCCTCCGATGGTGTGACCAACAGCGGGCGCAAGTGGAACGGTTTGTCGGTTCATGTCGATACCCGTCCGGGATTTGACCAAACGGAAGACGGAACCCCACCAGACAGCCGACTCACCCATGTTACGAGCGTCAAGAACGGGTTGAACAGCCCGCATGATAGCGGCCGTGACTTCCAGCGGGGAAGCCTCTGCGACGTCAAGCGATGGGCCCGACCCCTCGTGAAGTTGGGCACCGTCCCGCAGCAGACCCGTGGGCAGGTGCACGTTAGTGCCCCGAACAACAAGTGGATGGTGGGTCATGAATTCCATGTCACGCAGGGCAACGCCGGCTCGAAACGCCATGTCCATACCCAGCCCCACCACGCCGGAAGAGAAGGCTCCCTCAAACCCTTCATCGGCGATGATCAGAGCTTTGCATTGCAGACCGATTACGCGGCCAGACACCATGTCAAGGGCCACGATTCCATCAACGGATTGCTTGGTGTGAACCAACGTGAGCGGAAGTTGGTCTCCTCTGCGGATTACACCATGTCGCATGCACTGTTCTTCACCGATTTGTTGGAGTTGTTGGGCCGTTGCGCTGCCCGCATCAACGGTTCGAGATTGCGTGTGGCCGTTGGATTTTCGAACCATTGGCAGACCTTGCTTGTCTCGACGGAAGTTGACGCCGCGCCGCTCCAACAGGTCGACATGCTTGATGGCGCTGGCCGTGGTAGCGGCGACAACGTCTTGGTCGCACAGGAAGGACCCGCAGCGAATCGTGTCTTCGCGATGCATCCGGTTGTTCGTCTCCTGAAGGGGGGCAGCGAGTCCTTCGAGGTAGGCGTTGCCTGAAACGCCGAGCCCGGTTGACGACATCATGAGGGTGTGTGCGCCTCCCTTGGCGGCTTGAGCGGCTGCTTCGAGGGCGGCTGGCCCATCGCCGATGACAATGACATCCCATGCTTCCATTCGTCAACGCCTCAAGGCTGGCGAAGTGGAGGAGTGTCATAAGGTGCGCGCTTTGCCCGTCAGCCCGATGGTGGCGTCGCATCCCTTTTCACTGAATTTGGAATTGGGGCAGGGGGCGATTGGCCCACGCACGAGCACGCTCGAGATGCTTGTTCTTCTTTCGTGAGTGTGTGCTGGTGCGAGGTTTCACCACGGTGCGAAGAACTTGCGATTCCACCACCACGCCTTCCTCATCACGAAGAATCACCTGCACGTAACGGTCGCCTTCTTCCCGCTCCGGCCAGGCTACGCCCAACCACAAAACGACGCCTTGTTGAAGGTACCTTGGAACCCAATCCAGTGCATCGTCTTCGCCTTCTGCGTTGAGGTTGATGGCCTTTCGTGGCGGCGGGCAGGCTTTCAGGTCAAAGCGGTGATCGCGGACCACCGGTTCGCCCCCCGGGCACACCACTTCGATGCGGGCGACAGCCGAATTGAAGGTTTGATTGTTCAATGCGATGAACAGGTGGCCAGTCCCTTGATCACATTCAGGGTCGAGCGAGACATCCATCCGCCACGGTGAACGAAGCATGATTGGAGAACCCGCCAATAAGTCAAGTTGAAGGCGCTCTAAGATGCGGAATGCGCTGGGCTGCCACACTCGAGCGTGAGCCAGTAACCGTTGGAGAGTTCGCCAGTTGAACAAGGCATCCGGATTCAACAAGACCTCCGGCAAAGCATCCGGACGAATAAATTCGCACAACTCTTGGCGAGCCACCTCATCGCTCAAATCGCCTTTAGCGTTCAGATGCAGGATGTAGAGGACGCGCTCCCACGATTGCTCCTTGTCGTAACCTGGAAGGATGGCGTTGCGGAAATCGGACAGCCACTGCAAGTAGTTGAGGTAGAGGTCTGGGTCGAGGTGAAGCACGATAAGTTCACCAAGAATCGACCCGAGTTGAGTCGGATGGTGCGTGGGCGCATGGTGTACCAAACACGGCATTCGGTCGCCTTGCTGAACAACATAATCGGCGGTGAAATAGGCATGGAACGAGTGCGCCAGACCAAAGGTCATCGCCACCAAAAAGGACAGGTTCCACACCACGGAATCCTCCGTGAGGACCGTGCCAAGGCCGAGCAGGGATACGGCACTCAAGGCCAAGATGATGTTCACCGTGTTGTGTCGACGAACGTCATTCAATCCCTCGAGGATACGGTCCATGCCCGGTTGGGAGCGCAACGAAAGATTGCCATAGGCGTCGCTATCACCAAGTTCCCTCAACGAAATGCGCGCTTGGATGGACTGCCACATGGCTTCGCCCGCTAGGAGGGGGGGCACCATGCCCACAGCGAACGGGAGGCCCCAAAACAGCAACACATAACCCGGGTTGGATGGGGCGTACGACATCTGAAACACCGAGAGCAAGGCAACAACAGCGACGCTGAAACCGAACAAAAGGCGAACAAAAAGCACCGCCCGTGCTTTGGCGATACGGCCAAACCGCATGCGAAGAAGTTCCTGTTGCTGCCACTTCTCCATGGTCCGCTCAATGGGGTTCTCGGTACGAACAAAGCCGTGACCGTACGGATCGGGGAGCGTGCCCTTCGCCCCGGAATCCTCGACGCTTTGCATAGGACCTCATCATGGCGTGGTGCGGGGGCGTTAAGGCTCTTATCCACCGGAGAAGCGGGCGTGGCAGGATTCGAACCCGCGATCTCCGGCTTAGGAGGCCGGTGCATTATCCAGCTGTGCTACACGCCCAAAGCGGCCTGCATGCCGACCTTAGATGACGCTTACGATGTGAGAAGGCTGGAGTGATGGCGGCCAATTTCGGCGATTTGATGGAGCAGTTCCTCGAGCTGGATGCGTTCTTGGGCCGAGCGTTGAAGTTTGGCGTCGCAGCGAGAAAGGGCCGTCAAGAGGTCGACAAGGACCTCCTCAGGGTAGTGCGCTCGGCCAGCCACCAGCAATCGATGCATTTCGTCCACCACGCTGCGTCCATCCAAATCATGGGTTGACATCAGTTGGTCAAGTGCACCCATCGCCCCCTTTAGCACACGGGAATTTTTCTGTCCCTGGCTCTCCCACTTCCATTCATGAATTCGACCGCGAAGGGCTTCTTCAACCACCAACTGAATCTCGCGTCGCGTGGTGTTGGACACCAACTGCTGCACGTGGCGTCGATCGTCGAGCATGGATCGATCTGCGAGCAACTGGAGGATGAAGATGGCTCTGCGTAGATTGCCGTTCGCAACGTGGGCGATGTCACCCAGCACCCCGGGAGAGGGTGAAAGGCCCTCAAGTGCGCTGATGGCATCGAGTCGCTGTTCGATTTGAACTCGGGAAAGAGCCGGTATTCGGATGTGTTGAGTTCGGCTGCGAAGAGCTTCAATGATGCGAGAGGGGGTGTGGGTGGTGAAAATGAAGCGAGCGCTTCGGCTGCTCTCTTCCATCATACGGCGCAAATACGATTGGCGCGCCTGACCGAGATAATCGGCGTCTTCAATGACGATGATGCGAGAGACGGGAGCCCGTCCGTCCTCGCTGGGTTCCGTCTCCGCTCCAGCAGGAGGAGGACTATCATCAAAGGAACCGCTGATGCTGTGGTCGAAGGCATCCAAACTCATGCGCCCTGCGAGAGTGTCTTCTGAACCTGCACCCTCGGGGCGCAGAAAGGCCTCGAAGGTTGCCATGGCGCCCGCCGTGCGGTCGATATCTCGTGCTTGCAAAACGTGGGTGGTGGCTCGCCAAGACGGGCCGAGGACTTGGCGGCAAACGAGTTGATACGCTGCGGTTTTTCCACAGCCGGACGGGCCTGAAATCAAGAGATGAGGAGGATTTGCCTGGAGGGAAAGGTGCGTGAGGCTGTCGATGACATGGGTCGTGGTCAGCAATTCGTCAAATCGACGTGGCTGATGCGAGAGAAGCCAAGCCGTCATGAGAGGAAGTTCCCGGCCGTGGCCTTTGAACTCTGCGCGAGGAAGGATTGGTTCACTCAGCGCTCAATCGCTTCGTACCGTGGCGACGAAGTTTCATGAAAATGCGAGAGCCGCAGCCTTTGCAGCTGATCCCGTTGCGCTCTCGGTGAAACGATTCAAGGCTTCCACACGAGGCGCATTTGTAGTCTACGAGTTCAGACATATTCATCTCTCCAGCCCTGCCGACCCAGCATCATGTTTTGAATCTGTTCCTTGCGCTTCACTTCAACATGGCATCGAAAACGTCCGCTGAGATGAGAATGATGTCGCCTTGCCGAAGCAGTCGGATGACTCGCCGCTCGACCTCAAGAACGCTGATGTTCAAACAATGAGCAGCATCTTCGAGTTGATATCCAAGTTCAAGATGTTCAATCAACACCCTGTCCTCGTTGTTCGTCCATTGAGTGGGCATGGATCACTGGAGGAGTCCGCCAACCAAACCGGGCATCATGCGGATGCGGCTGCCTGCTTCGATGTTCATGTCGGCAATGTCCGACGTGCTCACCAGCTGGTCGTTGACGAACACCCAGGTGCCTTGGGCACTCGAGGCGGTTTGGCTGATTTCGGCTTGGGTCATGACGACCTCGGCATGACCGGACTTGTCAGCAATTTCAACCACGAAGGTGGGGGCGTCTTGGCCGCCAACGAGACCGGGCATCATGCGGATGCGGCTGCCTGCTTCGATGTTCATGTCGGCAATGTCCGACGTGCTCACCAGCTGGTCGTTGACGAACACCCAGGTGCCTTGGGCGCCTTGGGCTTGCTCAACGATTTCGTTCTTTGACATCGAGACCACCGAATGGCCCGTGGCGTCTGCAATTTCAACTTCAAACTTCATTTCGGATGACATACTTTTTTCACTCCTGCGATTGGTATTCCTCAACAGTATATGAAGTCCTTAACGTGGAGTGCCCTTCTGGCATCCCGGTCGTTTCAAACTTCAATCGTGTCACGGCCTTCCCTCTCCGTAGGAGAAAGACCCGACGTGGTATAAACTCATCACGTTTTCAGACCGGCTTGGCGCGCCAACAGGTGAATTTGCATGCTGTGTTCCAACATCGCTGCGTTCGCCCATGCTTGGTCAAAGTCAGCACCGACAGCGTACGCTCCATTGCCACGGACCACGACACACCGCATACCTCCTTGTTGAAGAGCTTCAGCCACTTGCCGCAAATAGTCCTCCGGCTCGCCTTGGTCGGGGTCAACGATGATGATTTTGCCGATGTGCTGTTTGCCCGTTTCATCGATCGGCGTGAGCAGCACGAGGTCTTTCTCGCAACTGGCAGCGGTCGTGTAGGGGCCGTGCATGTGAATAGCAGCGGCAGGACCACCGGTCACCATGGAGACCGAGGCCAAGACCACCTCTAGGGTGTGCCAATCCACCGGCCCTCCACGTGGTGCATTGCCTCCCAACGGCGCCGCACACAAACTTCGCTCGGTCATTCGGGGAAGCACCGCCATGTGTCGGGTAGCGATCATCATACCGGGCATGTCGGGGTGGAGCATGGCCAAGGCCCCCATCGTCGAGCGAACCAGATGTTCCCTGTCCAACTGACGCCCTAAGCGCACAAAATCCGACACCAAGTGGGCCGGAACGACGACGTGTTGATCCACCATCGGCGGCATGGGCGGTTCGTCGAGCGATTCAATGATTTCAGTTGCCCCGACCACCGACTGCCGAAGGCGAGCGTTTTCCATGTGCAAACGCTCCAGCTCCGCCTCGTTTTGGGCCAGGAGGGTAGCGCTGTCGACCTCGGGGTTCGAGTCGGTTGCCGAGGGTGCATAGTCGCTGTTGGCGTCATCGGTGGGTTCGCCAGCCGGAGGTTGAACAGAAGCCGCCGGCGCAACGGGGGCCTCCAAGGAAGGTTCTGCTACGGATTGCTCGGAAACGGGCGGAACAGGCGCTTCTTCATCGACCGATGGTTGAGGTCCTTCGGTGTTGACCACCACGTCTTCGACTGCTTCCTCAGCGCCCTCACCGGACGACTCGGCTGCAGTGCCATCGGGAGAGGTGGTATCAGAAGGGGCCGGTTCACCGGGCCCATCTTCGCTGAGGGTGTCCGTTGTTTGGGGCTCGCCCTCGGATGATGTGGCGGTGGGTGGGCCACTGGGTGGGCCCGTTGGTGGGCCCGTTGGTGGGCCCGTTGGTGGACCGGATGGAGGCGCTTCTGGAGGACCGGCGGGTTTCCCAGATGGAGGTCCGCTTGGAGGACCGGAGGGTGGACCCTTTGGAGGCCCACTGGGAGGTCCGCTTGGAGGACCAGAGGGTGGACCTGTGGGTGAAGGGGTCTCATCCACCTCTTGGGGCGTGGGTGATTCGAGGGCGTCAATGCTGCCAAACGCCCCACCCAACATCGAGTCAACGTGGGACATCGCTTCGTCTTCTCGTGCTTTTTCGGCTGAAGTATTTGGTTTGGCCATGATGGCACCCAATTCACCCACATGGCGCGGCTTAAATAGCGGTTGCGTCCCGGTTGGAATGAAACTGCCCGCTTGGTGTAGAGGTTATCATGCAGGATTGTCATTCCTGCGACCCGGGTTCAATTCCCGGAGTGGGCGCCTACTCCTCTTCGGATGTAGGGGTCTTCACCACGCCGGGGAGCAACCACCACAACATAGGAACGAGAAACAGAGCATCGAGGTTCTTCCCGTATTGAATCGCAAAGGTTGATTCAAAGGCAACAAACGACGACGCATCGTCTGTACCTTCGGTAGGAACGGTTGCACGCACGTTCGACCGGTTTGCAGGGTCAACCAAGCCCAGATCGTAGCCTGAAAAATCCGACGTCAATTCCAAACCAATCCAGACAAGGTGCAACTCTGCATCGGAGTGGGAGTGAGCAAAGGCACTGTTATCCAAATCAAAACCTGGACTGTTGTTCGCTGCACCCATGCCCGAACTGAGTTCGTATACATAACTCGCAGGAAAGAGAACAAAAATGGTGGACAACGCCAACGCAAAGGCAGTTACACGAAGCCAGCGGCCCGCTGATGGCTTGACCCATGACAGAGCTTCGACCAGCACAAGGACGAGCAGTGAAGCCCCAACGGCCATTCGGCCAATCGCTAACCAATTCACGGTAGAGGCGTTTCCTGCGCCGTCGATACCCTGCTCTGAGGTCGTGGAATTGTCCACCGTTGCTGAACTGTCCCTTGAAAGCGTGTATAGCACCAAGGATGTGGCCCTGTTGATCTCCACATCGATGAGAGTCTGGTCTTTGTCGATCGCCACCAGCGAGTGAACGGTGGTCGGTGCAGGTGGCCCTTCGGTGTACGAGGCGTCCACGGTCGCCACCAGCCAAGCCGAGATGAACACATGCACCGCGATGAGCACTGTGAGCGTCAAGCGTATCGCAGGAAAGATGGGGTGCGGCTCGGGGCGTGGGAGCACGACCCCTCACCGAACCAATCCTACTTCATCACTCGTTTCGAGCGGCCCGGCGCGGCGAGAAGACCAAAGCAGCCAACCCGACCATGGCAACGAGGGTGAAGGGCGACATGAAGGGCAGAAGGCCGGCGTCTTCAGCAATGTCCTCAGCAGTCGGCGTACCATCGTCCGTGCCATCGGTTCCATCATCGTTTCCAAGATCGATGTCAGTTAGGTCAACGCCAGCATCTTCCAAAGCCTCGCTCAGGGAGTCTAGGTTGTGATTTTCAACATCAACGATGTCTTCAAGGGCGGTCAGGTCAGCCATAGCCGTTTGTGCCTCTTGGGCAGGAACACCTGTGATGTAGTGGATGCTCGCAAAGACCATCGGCAGGTCCCCGCTGTATCCGGTCGTTTCAGGACCGGCAATTACGTACCCGTTGTCGTTCTCGTCCCATGCATAGACGCCCACGCCCACGATGGTTGCATGCTCGGTGCTCCACAAGGGAGCCCAAATACCGTCCACATAGGGGAACTCAGGTGCTTCATTTTCACCCACATCGTTGAACGTATCTTCGAGGTTCTGCCCGAAGGCCTCGAGGACATCCTCAAGACCGGAGTCAGCAAAGGCCTCAACGATGGTTACAAGACGATCACTGGGCTCAATATCGGCAGAGATGTCAGCGCATTCTTCGTCCATATCAAACGCTTCGGAGGCTCCGTCCTGAACCAAGGAAACCGTCACGCAGTAATTGCCTTCCTCGGAAACATCGATGTACTCTTCGATGGAGATACTGTAATCGTCCATAAATGAGGCAGAACCGCTGTCAATGACGTTATTCATTTCATCCACGACCTCGTAGTTCATCGTAATGTCGTCATAGGCGTCCGACCACGAACTGGCCGAGGCGTACATCCGCAAGGTCATGGAACCATCGTCGGTGAGGCCGATGTAGTCAATGGATGGTCCAGACCACATCGAAGCGCACATGTCGGCCACTTCAGCGACAAGCGTTTCGTCTTCATCGTAAACATTGGCGGAAACACACATCGTGGTCTCACCGTAGGCTGTGGGAGCGGGCAAATCGGTGGCCAGGCTGATTTCTCCCTCGGAGCCATCCGCATCGCACATGCTGTACGATGAACAGAGCATGTGCGTGGACTCCGCAAGAAGGGTGTTGTCACCGTCGTAAATCCAAACTTCCATGCCGTAAACTGCAGCGTGGCCTTCGTCATCCCCGTCCGAACAGTCGTCAATACCGTCGTTCAAGGCAGCGAACGAAATGCTTTCGTCGTCTGCCCAACAATAGTAATCGGCATTGTTCGTTGAATCGTATTCATCATCGCCATCGGGACAATCGGATTCACCGTCGTTGACCCACTGCCAGGGGATGTCGTCGCCAGATTGGCAGTAGTAGAACTTGTCTTCCTCTATCTCGACTTCGTCGGACCCGTCCGCGCAGTCCTCCCAGCCGTCGTTGACTTCCGAGAAGGGAATTTCCGAGCCGTCATCACAAAGGAACGTCGAAGTTTCGGTAACTGTTGCGTATGCAGACTCGTCGGATGCGTCGGCGCAATCATCGTACCCGTCGTTCACCCAAGAGAGAATGATGTCATCGGAGCCATCGGCGCACGTGAACATCGTGGTCTCTTCACCGGTGTTCTCATCGTATTGAGATTCATCGGAGCCGTCCGTGCAGTCATCCCATCCGTCGTTCACACTAGAGAGATAGATGGTCTCTGATCCGTCGGCGCACAGAAATTGCGTGGTTTCGTCTTCGTACTCGTAGTCAGCTTCGTCGGAACCGTCGTAGCAGTCCGTCCAACCATCGTTCAAATCGGACCAAGCCACTTCATCCCCGCTCTCGCAGATGTAGTTGGTCCCGCCGTACCCCAACAATTCTGGGTCGAGCATGCCGTAGGCCCAGACGATCTCTTCGCCTGTGTCCCAATCCGTGCCAACACTGGCCTGCAGATAGAAGTCCATCTCATCGGAGCCATCTTCGCAGTCGTCCCATCCGTCGTTGACAAACTCGGAATTGATCAATTCGCCGCTGTCGCAGGCGAACATATCTCCTTCATAATCCCAATCGGCATGGTCGCCATCCTCACTTCCGAATGCGTCTTCGAGGAAGGAGCCAACGGATTCATCCAACTGCGCTTCAAAATCCTCAGCGATGGCTGTGGCAAAGGCTTCGCTGGCATGCATCAAGACATTGGCCATCATGACGAACATCACGGGGTTGCCAGGTGGACAGGAATCACAGGCAACAACATCGGTTGACTGTCCATCGCCCAAATCCACTTGGAGCGCTTCTCCCATCGAAAACTCCACCATGTCCATCTCAGCCTCTGCTTCAAAGGTACCGGCGTTGGTCAGTTCATCGCTCAATGTGATGTCAAGCGCTCCAGCGTCGAAGCCGAAGTCCTCTGTGGGCAGGCCGGTCATGTAAATCTCGTAGTTGGCTGTGCCGTCGTAGTCACCGTCAATCAAACCACAATGATCGTACACATAGGTGCCATCACCCCAGTCATCGTCTTCAACACCAGCATCCATGGCATCGTCAATGCACTCCCACATCGTGTAGTCATTGCTGGCTGCTTCAACGTAGATGGGACTGTAGGTCCCAAGCCGCCACACGGCATCGGAGGAGATCGTGTACTCAAAGTTGATGCCGGTGTCAAAGTCCACCGAGAGGGTCTCGCCACCGCCTTCAAGGGCGATATCAACGGCTAGGTTCATGTCATTGCCAACCGTCATGTCGATGTCCATATCGGCACCGATCAACTCGTAAGCATCGTTGAGGTATTCCGTGTAAAGGATATCCACGGCCAGGACGTTTTCGGCTTCGCCGATGATGGAAATGTCAAACGATGTGGGGTCGCTACCGAAGGTGGTCTCGGACCAGTCAGTCAACACCACAGCGTTCGAGAGAAGGCCATGTCGCACCACAACATCGCTGGTCCGACTCCATACTTCGATATCCTCGCCACTCAAATCTTGAATGGTTTGAGGAGAAATGTCTTCGGTTTGGTGAACGTAGATATTGGTTGCTCCCGTTGTCAGCTGCCCCAGGTCGAGATTGAAGCCCGCAGCATCTGCGTCGTTCATGATTTCCGTGAACAGGGCTTGAATGTCAAGGCCGGAGATGTTTTGCAAGTCGTTGTCCAAGCTCGTCCAGTCGTACTCAACACCGTAGTAATACTCCGATGTTTGGGCCGGTTGGGCTTGAACCAAGGCCATGGGCGATAGAGCGGTCAAGACCAAAAGGGCAACTAGCAGGCTCGATGGGGTGCGTGCAACGGCAGACATTGCTCTGCTGTCTCGTCAACTTGATATTAAATCTATTCACGGCACAAAACACCGATTTACGCCCTTAAATGAACACAATACGGTCACTGAGAAGACCGGTGCTGACGACAAACAGCAACAAAATTTTCGAACATTTCCTTGCCGAATTCCGAGTCGTTCACTTCGGGATGAAACTGCAGGCCAAAGCGTGTGCCGTCCTCGTTTTCCATGCCTTGAACGGCGCACGAGGGGCTGCTGGCCGTCACGAAGAAACCCTCCGGAACGACGTGCACTTCGTCGTTGTGCGACTCCCACACGGTTTGCGTTGGGTTGGTGCCGGCAAAAATGGTCCCCCCGCCATCGACCAATTCAATCTCCATAGCCCCGAATTCAGGCTCAGGAGACTCTCGTGCGTCGCCGCCGTAATGTCGTGCCATGAACTGATGCCCTGCACAAATGCCCAAGATGGGTATGTCGAGTTCAAGATACGCCGCACAGTTCCCAAGTTCGCCCGTCAAACCAACGCGGGCCGCGCCTCCCGACAAGATCAGGCCGTCGAGCCTGCGCAGTTGGTCCACCGGCGTGGTGTTGTCAATGATCTGCGTGTCCACTTTCAGGTACCGCAGCATTCGCCACTCACGGTGCGTCCATTGCCCGCCGTTGTCGACCACATCGATAACCAAAGGTGCCTCTGACATAACGACTCAGCCCTTGGCGGGCTTGGAACGACCATGAACATGCCGATGTTTCAAAGAGGAGGGTTTGGTAGCGTATGCATGGGCAAGTGCTTGGCCTTCGGCCTCCTTGGACTCCTCGTCCTCTCCGTCATTCCGACGGTGGCGGCGTGTGAAACCGAGGTGGCCAATGCTTTGGAAGGCAAATTTCCTTCGCCGACCGGTATTTCGCCCAACAAGGACGATTCCATTCGCGAATCGGTTCGTCTGGCCGGCATTGGCCAGCATGTCGGTCGTGAGATGTTGTGGCAGGTGTTGATGGGTGCAAACCTGACCGAGCGAGCCATCGCCGATGAAATCAACCGTGCCATGGTTGAAAACGGTTCGAACCCCGAATGGCCATCATTCTCAACCATCGTCGCTTCGGGAGCCAACGGCGCGATTCCTCACGGAGACCCTGCCAACGATGGCGCCGGCCCGAAACAGGTGATGGTGGGCGATGTTGTGGTGGTGGATTTGGGCGGCCGTGTGAACGATTGGGTCAGCGATGTCACTCGTACCTATGTGGTGGGTGGCACGACCAACGCAACCATCATCAAAGCCTACATGGCGGTGTACAACGCTCAAAACCTCACCTTCCCGCTCATTGAAGCTGGAACCCCTGCCTGGGCGTTGGACGATATCGCTCGTACACACATCGAAGAACAAGGGTTTGGCGACCACTTTATTCATTCACTCGGCCATGGTTTTGGTGTTTGCGTCCACGAACCTCCGTTGCTCTCGGGAGGAACCGATGACCCGCTGTTTGGTTTGTCGTACAATCAACAGCCACTGGCCCCCTACGACGCCATCACGATCGAACCGGGCATTTACCTCGACGATTGGTTCGGCATTCGCATCGAAGATGATTTTCTGGTCAACCAAGAGGACCACGAATTCCTCACCGGTGACCTTCCTCGCGACCTATCATGGTTCATGATCGAAAAGGACGATTACGACATCTCCATGGCCATCACGCCCCAGACTTCGCCCGAACAAATGGAACGTGCCTTGCCTGCGCCAGTCGGCCTGATTGAAATCGTTTCATTGGTCGGATTAGCGATGTGGAGGGACAGTCGCCGAGAAGATACACTGGTTCAACTCAGCGATGATGAACAGTAACCGTTCCGCAGACCCTGCACCAGACCTTGGTTCCATCCTTTCGCGGCGTCACGCCGGCGATGTCAATGCTCGCTCCGCATTCGCACTTGACCACGTTGTCCATGGCGAGAGCGAAACCAAGGTGCTTCATCAAGTGAACGCTTCATTTTCTTGTGAACGTGCTCTGAAAGACGATGAAGCACTTGGACGATGAGAAGCCTTTGACTTCATCGACACGAACGCTGATCGATTCGCCTCCCGCCTGTTTGACCGCGCTTTCAAGGCGCGCCCGCTGCTTGTTGAGGGAATTTCGTTCTACGATGGCCCACCCTCGAACCAATACCTCACCGCTTGGTCGCAACACCGGCATCAACGATGGAAGGTGGTCCAGACTGTCGTGAGGCAAATTGACCAGAAGCACATCGGCTTGACCGGTCAAGTCTGGCCGCAGGCCCCATTGGCGCGCATCTTCACACAGCAACACACAGGGGTTGAGCGGCTGCTGTCGTTTTGCACTCCAGTGTTCGATGTTTCGCTGCAATAACACCACGGCATTGGGGTTGAGGTCACCCGCCAACATGCCCCCGACCAACCCCTCGTCCTGAAGGAGGCTTGCGAAGGCGGGGCCGACGCCTGCATAGGGGTCGGCGACCACCAAGGAACGCCCGAGACGGTCGCTGAAGGATTGGAGTTCATGGCAGGTCTCGGCGCGTTGGGTTGAGAGTCGGGCGGAAAAATACACCTCGCCGGGGTCGACCCATATCGATACACCGCTTTCGCGGACCCGCGTCTGTGTGCTGTTCGTCCCGTTCCGGCTGGCCAACACACGCAGATCTCGAACGCGGAAATCTCCGGACACACCACTATCCGCGCATACCAAGCGTACGTTGGGCAGTTGTTCCAGCATGGCCTTCGCCATCGCCAGTTGGTGTTCCTCGGCAGCCCCTTCGACCTTCACCATCAGCACATCACCTTGGATTTCGTAGGCCGAAGGCCAGATGCTGGACGGAAGCGTACGCAATTGGGCGGGCAAACGGTCGGTCCAGTGAACGGGCGAAGGGTTCGGAGGTTGATGTTCGACATGGACGTGGCCCTCCCAAACGGGGTCCTCCTCTGAAGGAGCGTGGGGCAGCAAGGGCACGCCTCGGCGTTCCTCGTCCAGCGCAGCGACTCCCGTGTCAGCCAACCAACCTGCGTCACGGCACAGGCTCACCCATCGCTGGGTCATTTGCCTCGGCACGCTCAAATGACGCATGGCCCTCGCCCTGTCCAAGCGTCTTGGGGGCTTGAGTATGGCGGAAGATGACCTCGACAATGCCGCACATCCCGGTTTGGTCCTCATCGGCATGGGCTTAGGAGGGGTCTCTGGGATGACAGCGGCGGCATTGGATGCTGCAAGGAACGCCGACCATCGTCGTTACGAAGCGTACACTGCGCTTTGGCCTGAGGAGGACCTGTTGGAACTCGAAAACGCCGTCGGCCCCATTCAGCGGGTGATGCGTCCGGAAGTGGAGCAACCCGACGAACTGCTCTCGCTCGCCTTCACATCCAAGGTGGCCGTTTTGGTGGTGGGCGACCCGTTGCAGGCAACGACCCATGTGGACTTGCAGCTGCGGGCTCAAGAAGCCGGCGTACCCTGCGAGGTCCACCACGGCATCTCCATCACGGGCGTGGCCACCGGAGCGGTTGGGCTGTCCAATTATCGGTTCGGGCGACAAACGACCTTAACCTATCCCTATGGCACGTGGATCGCGACTTCACCCCTCGAATTTATTGCGATGAACTGGGGGCGTAACCTCCACACCTTGGCTTTGCTCGACCTCGACCCGACCGGTCAGGGCACAGGCGAACAGCGCCCCATGACCCCCGCTGATGCTGCCCACTCCATGCGATTGATGTGGACGGCCCTCGAGGAGAAGGCGGATGAGCCTCTCTCGAAGGACCACGTGCTGCTGGCGATGAAGCAGGCGATGTGGAAGGGCTACATCCAGCAGGCCTTCGACGAGATTCAGGTTGTGCTTTGTTCCGATATGGGGACGGCGCAACAGTCCATCGTCGCCACCACGCTGGGTCAGCTCGAGCATGAACAAGGCGGCCGCCTCAACTGCCTCATCTTCCCAGCTGGCACGAGTGAGGTTGAAGAGAAGGCTTTGCTTCGGTGGACCAAGGAGTGATGGCGTATGTTCGGGCTTGCAGATGAAGTCGTGCTGCTCCTTTCCTTCCTGCTTTTCATGGGCTTTTTCGCCGGGGTTGGCCTGGCCTCCATGCGCGTCAAAGAAGACACCACCGATGATTACCTCGTCGCTGGACGAGGTATGCACCCCGCTTTAGCGGCCCTCAGCGCCGTGTCAACCTGGAACTCCGGCTACATGTTCATCGGGTTCATCGGATTCATCTTCGTGCAGGGCTATTCGGGCATTTGGATCGGTTTGGTCTCCACCCTCGGGCAAATCGTGGCGTGGGTTTGGTTGTACAAATTCATTCAGAAAGAGGGCAATGAGCGCAACGTGCGTTCGCTGTCCTCTCTTGTTTCGAAAACGAAGGGAGCACCCGAAGCCCGCTTGGCCGGCATCCTATCGGTCGTCTTCCTCGCCATTTATGCTGCAGCGCAATTGACGGCGGGCGGGGTCGCCCTCCGTGCCATGCTGGGGTGGTCGGAGATCGTGGGCATCCTCATCGGCTTCGTGCTGGTGGTGGCGTACTGTTACGCTGGGGGCATCCGTGCATCGATTTGGACCGATGCTGCGCAGTCGTGCGTCATGATCGTCGGCTCAAGCATTCTGTGTTACGTGGCGGTGTCCGAAGCCGGTGGGTTTTCGGGATTGCACGCTACGTTGGAGGGGGTAGACCCTGGCATGGTCAACCTGTTTCCTGCCGACCTCACCTTTGGCGTGACCCTCTGGATCGGGGCGTTTTTCCTCGGAGGGCTGGGCGTGGCAGGTCAGCCTCAAGTGGTGTCACGGGTTATGACACTCAAAGACGACAACGACCGCAAGGAGGCCGCGCTTTGGTTCTTCGTTTGGCAAACCCCATTCATCGCCCTCATGTTCATCATCGGCTTAGCGTGTCGCGCCGTTTTCCTTGATTTGGACGCCTCGGACGCGCAAGACGGATTGCCGTTGTTGGCGATGGAAGTGTTGAACCCCTTCCTCGCCGGCGTTATTTTGGCCTCGATTTTTGCCGCCACCATGTCCACCGCCGACAGCCAGGTTCTGGCATGCACCGCCGCCATCACCGACGACGTCAAACCTGAATGGAGCGAAAAACACTCGACGACCAAGAAAGTGACGATGGTGGTCGCCGTGTTTGCCACGCTGATTTCCCTGGTTGGTCAGCAATTTCCAGGTTTTGGCGATTCGGTGTTCGCCTTGGTGGTGCTGGCCGTGTACGGCTTGGGTGGCATCTTCGTGCCGTTGCTCCTAATACGCATGATGGGGTATGAACCTGATACCGAACACACGATTTGGATGATGCTGGCAGCCCTGAGCGCTGTCATCGTGTGGAGTCTGAGCGGCTACGGCGAAGACATCTTCCCGTCGATTCCCGCCATGAGTTCAGCCTTTGCCACGCACTTCATCCTCTGCTGGAAGCGAGAGCGTTCCAACGCGAACCCGTTTGGCCGATACACACCACCCAGCCAGCGAACCGTCACCATGGGGGCGGTGGTGCTGCTGGTTCTCGTAGGTGGACTTGAGGGGACCTATTCCACCTTCGCCCCCGAAGCATCTGCGGGCTCTTCCAGCAACGCACCGTACCAACTCACCTACACCGTGAGTGAATGGACCCAAAGCGAGGTGCTGGAACTCACCGACGGCGACACCCAAACCTTCGAAGTCGTCATCGACGAGAGCATGACGGCCGTGCTCATCGCTGAACTCACCATCAATTACATCGACACCGGCGAGACGGGAACCTCAGCCTGCGATGAGGTGATTACGACGCCCGATTACAGCGGCCTTGCCGGACCGTTTTCCGAAAGCGATGACGACATGCGAACCACCACCGGCTGCGGTCAAACCACTGTCGTGGGTGTCATCCGACCCAACACCGACCTCAACACCTACGCCAACGAGGGGGAGGGGGATTATGCCCTCAACGGCACGGAAAGCGAACTGCTGCTCGTGCTCGAACAATTGGGCAAAGCACCAGAGATGGTCGGCACGTTGACCATGGAGGTCGCCCTCAACACCGCCGACGGGAAGCCCGGTCCCTTCCAAGACGATACCACCGAAAGCGTGACGGTTACCCTGCGCATGTTGGTCGTTCAACCCAGCGGCATGACGCCGCTTACAGCGTGAAACGCATGCCCTGTTCACCCACGGCCCAACCCATGGACTTCACGCGTTGAGCCTCTGGTGAGGTGTCATCGTGCAGCGGATTGGTGTGGTTCAGATGAATGAACACGATCTCGGGGTCGCCTTCGATTCGAGGCCCCAACCGTTGAAGGGTTTCTTCAACAGGGGGGTGTGGGACTTCGGATTGGAAACGGCCCTGGAGTTCATCCTTGCTCCAAAACGTGCCGTCGACCAATGCGACATCCACCTTCAAATCAGCCAACCAGGCGCGAATATCCGGCATCCCGTGATGGGCGAGGGTGTCGCTCCAACAGTCGTGGTCGGGAAGGAACAAGAGTGAGGTCTGGGGGCCGCGAACGAGGAATGCGTGCATGTCCGAGAGTTCGTCCCGATGGGGCACCTGAACCGCTTCCACGGTCAATGATGTGTGCAGTTCGACCGGAAGGCCCGGTTGGAGTGGATGGGGCGTAAAGGTACCTCCCTCCACCATCAGGGACCAGTGCGGTGTACGGTCGATCAGGGCGTGCATGGAGGGCGAGGCGTACAGCATCACGTCACGTGCGTTCAGCGTTTCTTTTCCGAAGAGGGTCAATCCGTCTACGTGACCGATGTGGGCGTGCGTCAACAGCACCGAACGAATCTGGGGGTGGTCCATCAACGCAAGTTGGTCACCCAGGGCCCGTGTCGCTTCGATGAGGTGCGCGTTGCCGTCTTCGTCCACCAACCCCAAACTCACGGGGTGACGAGTCGCAGAAGGAGGAAGATGTGCGCAGCAGGCCTTGGTGCAACCTGGTTGAGGGCGTCCGCCATCTTGGGCGGTCCCCAGCAAAACGGCTACGGGCATGCTGGAGGGGGAGCGTCGGATTCCCATGAATGCTTCACCCCCAACGGACCGAGTTCACGGCCGCGAAGACCTCAAACCTAACCACTTGGCCGAGGGGGTGGGGACAGGCATGGCGGGACCGTCAAACGTTGAGTTTCCCGGGAAAAAACGCCAGACCATGAAGATGCGTGGTACAAAACAAGCCAATGAAGCCACGGCCAAAAAATTGGCTCGCGACCTCGGGCAATTCCTTGACAACCCTCGCAGCCACTTGCCTGCCATGACCTTCACCGGCAAATTGCGCTGGGGGCGAACCGACCCGGTCACGAAAACTCTCCGAGAAATCGACGCGGTGGTGCGCAACAAAGACGACACCAAATGGTTGGCAAAGCGGATGATGGCCAAACGAGGCGACCCGGTGGCGAAGGCATTTGCCGGCTCTTTGCACGCCAGCCACGACAAAGAGTTTCACACGGTCGGGCAGTTTGACTCTGGCTCCTTTGGTTCGGGTTCCTATGTCCGTCGAGGGGATGGAAAGCCCGGCTACCTTGCCGGTATCCAAAACTTCAGCAACCTCACGTTGCGAATGTTGCCGTGGGAAGACCATGCCAAGCACGGGATGTTCTTCTTCAGTTGGGACGGCGGATTTGTTTGCACGGGCCCAAACCCCGAGCCACCCGCAGAGTGGCTGGAGGATGTCCTCAAGCGGTCACGGTTCACGTTCAACCGCGACGAACTTGCCGGACATGATGTGTGGACCACGGAAGGGCTGGACCCGAAAGCGGTGGTGAACAACACGTCTGCGCCACAAGGCTACATCGCCCTACGGTTCCATCACGGTCCGGTCGTGGGATTGGGACTTGACGCCATCGCCACCTTCACCAAAAAAGACACGCCCTTCATCCACCATTTGGCGCTCTCGATGCTACCGCCCCTCCTGCCCTCGGTGTTGGAAGTTCAAGCCTCATGGGTGCCGGATGGATGGGAGGAGGGTCGTCCGCTGCCTTCGCGATGCACCGAGGCCGTCGAACGGGCCATGGACGCTTGGCAGGGCCTCACCATGAACGAAGGTGTCGTAACCAGTGCCATCCGCCAATCGGTCATGGAAGGCATCGAAGATGGTCTGCTGATCGATGAGCGTTGGCTGGACGGTTCGGACCATCAGGCCATTGTTGACGCCATGGAGGGCATGGCCGGTTCAGTGGATGAGCGAGCGCTGGCCAGTGAACTTCTTCGGTTAGCCATCATGCATCCCAACGAGGCCACGTCCACCTTGCGTATCGAAGCCAAAGGGGCCACGGAACTGCGCGACGAAGGAGGCATTCGAGTGATGGCTGGCGCCACCTGTGGGGATGTACTCAGCGCCCTGTGGGAGGTTCACGGACTTGAGGGCATGGCGTATCTTGGTTTGAACGGCAAGCACGCAACGACGATTTGGCAAGGCCAATGCGACCAGCCCAAACCCTTTGGCAATTTCTTGAAAGGGCTTGACAAGGCTCAGGCGCTCGCCCAATTGCAAGCGCGCTTTCCCCCATGCCCCGACAACAGCGGTCCGGGATCGCTGATCCACCGATGGATCGTTGAAGGATTGACCCAAGGCATGGGCCCGGTGGAACGGCAAGCGACCGCCCGCCACCCCAACGTCGATGAAGCGGCGGCCGGTTGGGCATGGTTGGTGGCAGCCAGCCGTTCCAAAGGCCAAGAATGGCACTTTGACACCAACGCCAGAGACCGTGGGGGTGTTTGGGCCGTGCCTACGGCCACCTTGTTTGATCTGGGCAAGCAACTTTGCGACGCCGATACCACTGAGATTGAACGGTTGAAGTCGGCGTGGAACGACGCCTATGGCCAACTCAAAAAGATGCTCGGATGATGTCTCAACCAGCGACCAAGTACACAGCGACCGCCCACAACGCAACGCCAAAAACCCGATTCAATCGGCGCCCAGCGACTTCAGAGGTAAACGCAGCACGAAGCGTTGACCCGAACGCAGCCCATGTAAGCACGGCGGGCCAGCCGATGGAGAGGTTGAGCAGCACCAACACCACCTTCGCCAGCAATCCCTGCCCGAACAGGTGACCAAAGGTCGCCATCAAAACAAGAAAATGTATCCAAGCTTTGCCGTTGACGATTTGAAGCATAAAGCCGGTACCAAATCCAAGGCGTTCCTCAACGTCCTTTTTGCTCACACTATCGCTCGTGAACAGAGCCCAACCAAGATAGGCGATGTACAACGCACCGACGACACCCAGTGCATCGAACACAGCCCGGTGCTGCTCGATGGTCCCGGTGGCCATGCCGATCAGAATGCCCAGCAACGACCAACCAACTCCCATGCCGACGATCATCGGCAACGAAGCACGCACACCAAAGCGTGAGCCATGAGCAGCGCACAAGATGTTGTTGGGCCCGGGCGTAAAGCACATTGGAACGATGAAGGCCAAAGCGGCGACCAACAATTCGGTCTCCACGGCCATGCTGTTCCTCAACCTTGTTCAAGCGCTGAAGCGATGTCGTGCCATAGGTCCTCAACATCTTCGATGCCGATGCTCATCCGAACGAAACCCGGCACGATACCGGCCGACATCCGGACGTCTTCGGGCACAAAGCAGTGGCTGGAATTGAAGGGACATTCGATGAGGGTTTCAACACCGCCCAGGCTGGTGGCTTCGTAAACCACCTCAAGCCTACGCATGAAGCGCAGAGCCGCTTCATCGCCGCCTTTGACAACAAAGCCCACCATTCCCGAACCGCGTGGCAAGGTTCGGCGAGCGACGTCACGGTCTGGATGGCTGTCCAGTTCCGTATGGTACACGCGCTCGATGGCGTCATGATGCTCCAGCCGCTGAGCGATGGTGGCAGCGTTTTCACAAATTCGCGGCATCCGGACGTCAAGCGTGCGCATGCCGCGTTCCAAGAGATAGCAGGCGTGCGGGTCGGGCGCTCCACCAAAGTGGATTTTACGGGGGAAGATTCGAGCGATCAATTCCCTCGAACCCACCACGGCACCACCGATGATATCGGAGTGGCCGCCAAGATACTTTGTTGTGGAATGGATCACAAGATCCACGCCCATGGTGAGCGGTTGGCAGCCCCACGGGGAGGCGAACGTGTTGTCGATGATGAGAAGCAGGTCGTGACGACGCGCCACCTCGACCATTGCTGGAATATCGCACACCTTGAGGACGGGGTTTGTGAGCGTTTCAATGTAGAGAATCTTCGTGTTTTCTTGGATGGCGGCTTCGTAGGAGGCTGGGTCACGCATGTCGGCCATCGTTGTGTGAATGCCAAATCGGGGCAACTCTTCGGTTAGCAAACCGTAGGTGCCGCCGTAGACGTCGGCGCTCGCGACGATGTGGTCGCCCTGATTCAACAAGGCCATGAGCGTGGTCGAAATAGCCGCCATACCTGACGCGAAGGTCTCGGCGTCCTCCCCGTGTTCGAGTGCCGTGATTTTTTGAGCCACAGCATCGGAGTTCACCGTGGAGAGGCGGGCGTAGAGCAAGGTGTGTTGAGCCCCAGCAGCCCATCCAGCATAGCGTTCTTCGGTGAGTTTGTAGGTTGACGATTGGAAAATGGGGGTGTTGACCGCGTCTCCGATATGTTGTGTCCCGCTGTGAACGGCGCGGGTTCCAAACCGATGTTCTTCCTTCGCCATGGTCTTCTCCGATTGCACGAACGGAAGTCGCTCCTTGAAGCATTCTCCTGTTCGGTTAGGCGGTGCTCTCGGGTTCGGGTGGTGAAGTCACTTCGACCAACAGGTTGCCAGCGAGCAGCACCCCGCCGCCAACCAAAATCCACCACGTCCAAGGAACCAAGCCCAAACCGAGGCCGAACACCGTGGCCCATACCGGTTCAAAGGCGTAGATGATCGCAGCCTGTACGGGATGCATGTGGCGCTGATACAAATTGAGGGCTACCAAGCAAAAGAAGGAACCGCCCACGCCAAGACAAACCAATGGCACGACCACACCCTCTCTGGCCAAAACATCGCCGACCATCTCCGGGAAGGTCGTCAGGCCGGCAAACAGTGAGAGAGCGGTGGAACCTATCAAAATGACAAGAAAGGAGACCGTCGTCAGTGCTAACGGGTCGTGTATCAGGGTGAGCCGTTGTGTGTAAACGATGTGCAAGGCGAAAAAAAATGCACACACCACCGTCACCACCTCTCCTGCACCCCACGATAGGTGCGGCGGTCCTTCGATGAAACCGGCGCCGATAGTCGCCATCAAGACACCCCAATACAACGCTCGACGAGGTGGGTGGTCGGTCATCACCACCGTAAGCAGAGCTGTCATCACCACGTACAACGAGGTCAGAAAGGCGGAGGTAGCAGGATTGATGTCATTCAGGGCCACCATTTGGCCGACAAAGCCAACCAGCATGAGACTGCCAAGCAATCCGCCGCCTTTCCACACCGTTTTCGACCGCAAACCCCGCCGCGCCCGTGAAAAGATGACCAGCAGCAAGACGAGGGCGATGAGGAAACGAGAAGCCACCAACATCGACACCACCTGAACCGTGCCGTACACTTCCAGCTCAGGGGCCAAGGCATTGAGGGCTTGCTTCATCCAGATGAAGGTCGCTCCCCAAATGAGCGTCACGCTCAGAAGGATGGTGGCGGCCTTCCTGCGTTGAGACACGAACGGAGGCGGGGCTCCACCGATGTCCTCCTCCATGGTGCGTGGCGCGTCGGTTGCCCTCAAGAGGATGGTGGCGCGACAACCGCGCACATCCATATCCTCAAGGAGTGCCCACACCCCAAAGCGAGCATGGGAAGCATGCGCACGGGTGATGATGTCATCTGGAAGCAGCCCATCGATTCAGGCTCGCCGCCGGCCGACGGGGATGACTTTGATGCCATCGTTGTTGGCGGGGGCCCGGGAGGCTCGGCCACGGCAGGTTATCTAGCGATGGAGGGAAAACGTGTTTTGCTGGTCGAAAAGGAGGTTTGGCCGAGGGACAAAATCTGTGGGGATGCGGTAGGCGGCAAGTCCTTGAGTCACGTCAAGCGGTTAGGGGTCAAGGAAACGCTCGAGAGCACCCCCCACTTTCGCGTCACCGGCATCGTGTTCTCGTCACCCAAAGGTCACAGCGTACGGGTCGCTCTCCCCGAAGAAGACGTGCAGCGACTCGAGGCCGGATATTCGCTGCCTCGTCAGCAATTCGACCACCTCTTGTTCAACCAAGTTCAGAAGTTGGTCCGCGACCACGGAGGTTCAGTGCTCCAAGGCGGAGAGGTACGCGAGGTGCTCTACGACGACGGTCAAGGAGGGGCCGATCCTGGAAAGGGGAGCGGTGAACGACGTCACGCCAAAGGAATCGTGGTCCGCATCGGAGGGCGAGATGGGGTTGAACACACCTACAGTGCGCCCGTGGTGGTTGGAGCGGCCGGGTACCGGTGCCCCGTTGCAAAATCCATGCTCGAAGACACGTATGAAGAGCCGATGGTTGACCGAGCCCACTACTGCGCAGGATACCGAGAGTATTGGCGGGGTGTGAAAGGTTGTGAAGACAACATCGGCGATATCGAGATTCATTTTGTTGACACCGTGATACCCGGATATTTCTGGCTCTTCCCCGTCGCCGAGGGAGTCGTGAACGTCGGCATCGGCATGGTGATGTCCCTGTTGGACAAACAACCCAAGAAACTCAAAGCCCTTCAGGCGGAGGTCATCGCTCAGCACCCCCTGTTCAAGGAGCGTTTTGCAGATGCTTCCATGATTCCCGGAACCGGCAAAGGATGGCAACTGCCGTTTGGCTCGCCACGAAAGAAGGCGGACAAGCAACCTCGTCGGTCGGCCAGCAACGGTATTTTCCTGGTGGGCGATGCAGCCTCGCTGGTCGACCCGTTCAGCGGTGAAGGGGTTGGCAACGCTCTGGTCAGCGGCGAGTTAGCCGCCCAGCATATTCTCGAAGGGAAATCGGCGGAGGACTATCAATCGGCGTTATGGAACGCTCTCGGGCCCGAACTCACCAATTCCTACAGCATGCAAAAACTCAGTCGACGAGCATGGCTTCTGAACTGGTTTGTCGGCAAGGCGTCGAAAAAACCCGCCATTCAAGAGATGATGACTGAGATGATTGCCAGCAAAGAAGCGCAAGAAAACCTCCACTCCCCATGGTTCATGTTCAAGACCCTGATGTTCTAAGGTGAAACCATGGATGCTGCACTCGACGACATTGATGCCGTGTTCCTCGACTTGGACGGCACGATTTACCTCGGCGGCTCTCTGATTCCAGGAGCGAAAGCCTTCCTTGAACGCTGCAGGGAACAGGGCGTGCAACGCTACTTCCTCTCCAACAATTCCTCCAAATCAGTCAGCCAGTATCTGACGAAACTTCACGCCCTCGGCTTGGACGCTACCGAAGACGACGTGTTGCTCTCCACCCACGACCTGTTGGCGTGGTTGGCCAAAAACGGCATCACGCAAACCTGGCTGGTGGGCACCGATGGAATGCGAAGCATGCTCGAGGAGAGAGGCATCGCCACGGCAAGCGCCGACCCCGAATACGTCGTTTTGGGATACGACACAGAATTGACCTACGACAAAATCGCCCAAGCCAGCATTTTCATGCACGCAGGCGTTCCCTTGGTCGCCAGCCATCCCGACATGGTGTGCCCGAGCCCCGATGGCGGATTGCCCGACGTAGGCGCCTACTTGGCCATGTTCAAAGCGACGACGGGCGTGGAACCAGTTCACATCACGGGCAAACCCAATGCCGGCATGATCCTTCACAAAATCGAAGCCCTCGGCCTGCAGCCTGAACGATGCGCCATGGTGGGTGACCGGTTGTACACCGACATGGCAATGGCGACCCGGGCTGGTGTGGTGGGCGTGCTCGTTTTGTCCGGCGAAGCCACGATCGAAGACGTGGAACGCCTCCCCCCTGACGCCGAACAGCGGCCCAGCGTGGTGGTGAACAGCGTCGACGACCTGCTGCGGTGAGCCCATGAATTGGCGCGAACGTTGGCGTTGGTGGCGAACACGGCGACGGCACCACCCACCGGACGAGATTCACCGCGCTGGCGAATTGGCCGAACAGCGCTTGGCGAAACTGGCGCGTGCGGCGGGACGACCCAACGGTTGGCACGTCTTTGAATCGGTCCGAATTCCCGATGATGAGCAAGGCGGAAAACGTGAAATCGACCTCGTGATCGTTGGAGGTAACACCTTGCTGGTCGTTGAACAGAAACACTGGTCGGGAACGTTTGAAATCAACGACGACCACGAGTTCATCCAACATCGCAAAAACGGGACGACGCACAACCACAGCACCGTGCACGAGCGAATTTCACGAAAAGCAAGGATGCTTGCAAGCATGCATCACAGCCTCGCCCCCAACGAAACCCCCCCGTCAGTCGAGGTGGTGTTGGCCTTCACCAATCGGAACTTGACCTGGCCCGAAGAGGTGCAAGCGCTTGAGGGGCGCGTTCTCGATGAGGGTGGGTTCATCGCCATGCTGGAACAGGAACAACCCGGCGAACTCAACCAAGCCTTGTACGACACATTGGCAGGATTTGGAACGTGGGACGAGGTGGTGTTGAACGGTGGTTTGGTTCGCAAAGGCGATGTCCTGGACCTCGGCTTGGGCGAACACGTTCACGAGTGGCAAGCGCAACGAGGCGTGGAGTTGATTGGCACCGTCCACCATCAAACCGGCTGGCGTTCCTTGCTCAGTCGAACCCCGAGCGCGATCAATTTGGCGTTTGATTCACATCGACTTCAAGCCGTGTTGCCCTCCACGGCGACGCTAAGGATGCACGTTGTGGGCCACGACTCGCCCGAGAACCTGGAATGGGCGACCGTCGCCAACATCAACCTCTCAAAACCCGACACAACCACACCAGCGTTGGATGAGTCAGTTGGTGCAGGCCTTGAATGAGCGCTGGACCGGACCTCGCGACGACAGAAGGATTGAACCCCCTTGGGCCAACCAAGGCCCATGGCCGAATGGTGGGTGGAGAGCATCGGCCTCTTGGCGGGCTTTCTCGGCATCGTTGCATGGATTCCCCAAGTCCGAGAAGTGTGGGTTCATCGCCAACACGAAGGGATTTCCCTGCCCACATTTGCCACCGTTCTCGTCGCCCTCGTGTTGTGGTTGGTCTACGGCCTCCTGGTGCGCTCCATCGCCATGATCGTCGCCAACGTGATGACCATTGCCGTCATTTTGGCTGTCTACGTTGGCGTGCATCGTTTACGCAAGGCAGACCGTGTCATAAAGCCGTGATCAAAGGAACGGCCACACCACAAACACGGCGATGCACAGCATCGTTACGCCGATGAACGCATCGATGCGCTGCCAAGCTGAAGGCCGCGTGAACACTTCAGCCAGCCGCTTGGCTGCATAGCCCAAGGCAAAAAAGAACACGAACGAGGCGAGGATGGCTCCGGATGCGAAGGCCACCTTGTCCGAACCAATGAATCGGGTTGACGCTCCTCCCAGCAGCAGCAATGTGTCGAGGTAAACATGCGGGTTGAGAAAGGTGAACCCCAACGCCGCGACCAAGGTAGGGCGAAGCGGTTGTTCCTCGAGTTGGTCAACCACCATCGCCTGAGGGCGACGCGCCGCTCGCAAACGAAGCAGACCGTAGCCTGCGATAAACAGGGCGGCGCCGTAGACCAAGAGGCGTTCAAGCGCGGCGACGCTCGAAAAATAAGCACCCGCCCCCAGCACCCCCAACAAGATGAACAGGGCGTCGCACAAAGCGCAGGTCAAGCAAACCGCAAACACGTGCGAGCGCATCAAGCCCTGCCGGATGACGAACACGTTTTGAGGGCCGATTGCAAGAATCAGTCCAAGACTAAGGCCGAAACCCGCTAACGCCGCAGTTCCTGCGCCCATGCCCCGTAACCTCCAGTTCCCCGGGAGGTGCTGGGGATTTCAAAGGTGCGAGGCTCAGCAGACCGATTTGGTGGTCTCGATGATGACGGCGCCGATCTTGTAGGGGTCGCCGTTGGAAGCGGGACGGCGGTCTTCGAGGCGGCCAACCCAGCCGTCGGTGGGAACCGAAGCAGGGACACGGATGGAGGCGCCACGGTCGGAAACACCGTAGGAGAACTGGTCGATGGATTGCGTTTCGTGCAGTCCGGTCAACCGCTCCTCGTTGTGAGCCCCGTACACGGCCATGTGTTTCTCGATGTTCTTGCCGAAGGCTTCACAGATGCTGTCGAACAACGCCTTGCCGCCCTTGTCACGCATGGCGCCATTGGAGAAATTGGCGTGCATACCCGAGCCATTCCAGTCTCCCTTGATCGGTTTGGGGTGGTATTCGATGTAGTAGCCGTAGCTCTCCGTCAGACGGTCGAGAAGGTAGCGTGCAACCCAGAGTTCGTCACCGGCTTGCTTGGCACCTTTTGCGAAAATTTGGAATTCCCATTGTCCGCACGCCACTTCTTGGTTGATCCCCTCGAAATTGAGACCTGCTTCCAAACAAAGGTCGGCGTGCTCCTCAACGAGGTTGCGTCCGTGTGTGTTTTTGCCGCCCACCGAACAGTAGTACAACCCTTGTGGCCCAGGATAGCCACCCACTGGGAAGCCGAGCGGGAGTTGTGTATCCACGTCCATGATGAAGTACTCCTGCTCGTATCCAAACCAAAAGTCGTTGTCGTCGTCGTCGATGGTCGCTCGGCCGTTGCTTGCGTGAGGGGTCCCGTCTGGGTTGAGCACTTCGCACATCACGAGGTAGCCGTTGACGCGTTGAGGGTCGGGGAAGATGTTCACGGGCTTGAGCAGGCAGTCGGAGGACGAGCCGTCGGCTTGGCGAGTGGACGAACCGTCAAACATCCAAACGGGGCATTCTTCAAGGGTGCCGCCAAAATCCGAACGCACCATTGTTTTGCTGCGCATGTTCTGCGTGGGCGTATATCCGTCGAGCCAAATGTACTCCAGTTTTGCTTTCTCCATCATAGGTATCATCCGCCTCGCTATGAAGACGGTATATGAAACATACGCTCAATATTATGAGCATTGAACAAATCAAATGCTGAACAATTAGTCGTATATTTGTTCAATTGGTGAATGCTGGGGCGTGGATTCTGAACATCTTCGCGCAGATGTGCGCCAAGGGTGCGTTTGAATTGTCAATTGAACAAGTGCTGTCCATGGGCGTCAAAGCGCCAATCATGGGTGCGCCGGGACCCCGAATTCATACTGGCGGCAGGAGTCTGTTTGGCACATCGAGCCTCCAACCCTCACTGGTTGTTGGCAGCGTCGTCTCCTTGAGGCGTGATGAGGACGGTTGAGCCGTCGCGTTGGATTACGGGGAAGCTAGCGGTGGACGAGGAGGGGAGGACATGGACGGTGCAGGCGTTGCCACACGCAGGAGCGAGATAGTCTTCGCCGGTGTCGGAAAGTACGAAACGAAGACCGTGTCCCGCAGGGACAAGGACGTCCATGGCTTGGAATTCCATCATCAGGGTAATGCCCTGGCCGGGCACGACGCTTTGTGCATCATAGCCCCCTGCGTGATACCGTACATCCATGGTTGCGTGGCCAAGCCGCACACCCGTGGTGGCGTCTTGAAGTTCGACGAAGATCTGCCCTCCATCAAAGGTGGGCACCGCTTCAAGGTGGAAGGTTGGCAAACCGGCGATGTGAGTGTCCACCTCATCGCTGAACGCAGGGCATTCGAGCGTGACACTTTGACCGCCGCCCACCGCGGGAGCGCCGCCTCCAACGAAGGCTCCACCGCTCTCGCAGGTGGAGAGGTCGAGGTCGAGCCATTCGGCGTCTTGGGGTGGCCACGTGGATTCAATACGCCACTGACCGTCATTGCGCTGAATCTGGGCATGAAGTGCCGGACGATCGCCGATGCCTTTGAGGTAGTATTCCATCCATTCGAACAGGTCTTGGCCCCAATCCCAACGCGTCATGTTGTGAATGGCTTCTCCACCGTACCCGCTGGGTTGGTTGTTGTGTTTGGTCCACTGGTCGGGGTAGTTGTGCTCCCACTGCCCTAACATGCCGCCGACCTCGTAACCGGCATCGACGTAGGTTTGGTACCAATGCGTGCCCGGCGGACCACCGAAGACTTGGTGAGGGTCAACGTTCCAATCCTGCATGCCCTGGACCCAGTAAATGCTCCCGTTGTAGGTGCCCAAGGCCTTGTCGATGTGGCTTCGCTCATCGTAGTAGTTGTCCATGTACGGGTCCAATTCACCCAAGCCGTAACGGGTTGGTCCGGCGAGAAAGCCCTCGATGACATCGCCACAGAGGTTGTCCAAGTCGTCGCTGTCGTAATCCAAAATGGACCCTCCATAGTTGGAGTGCATCACTTGACTTCGCGCCTCGGCGCTGCCGTTCTTGTAGAGCAAGGGGCCCAGTGCCGTCGTCCCCGAAATCGGCACGATGGTCTTCAGGTGCTGACTGCCTTGGGCGGCCGCTTCCCAAGCTGTAGCGCCTTCGTAGGATTTGCCGTAAATCGCAACGTTGCCGTTGCTCCAGTTCTGCGTACCCAACCATTCGACGGCCGCATGGATGCCTTGACCCTCGCCATCGCCTCGGTAGTCAAAGCACCCCGTGCTCTCTTCTGTGGCGAACACCGCCACTTGCGCCAGAGCGTAGCCGTGGGGGACAAAATTGTCGTAGATGAACTCCCCTCGCCCAGCGCCAACCACGTTGGTGGGCGTCGATTGGCTTCCGGGTGAGCCGTAGTCAAAGTACGGGCTGACCACGGCGATCACGGGGACTTGTTCGCCGGTTTCGGTGTTGGAAGGAAGCCAGTAGGAGAGGTGGACATTGGCGCTGTTGGGCCCTCCTTCCCAGGTGCCTGTGGTATCGACCTCGAAGGTCGCTTCTTGCACGGGCAAGGCTACGTAGGGGCCATCTTGAAGCACGCGAGCATAACTTCCCGTCCAGTTCCACTCCAAGGTATGACGCTCCCAGATGGAGGGGTAAACATTGCTCGAAGCGTCGTCGGTGCCTGCGCCATCCTCGCTCAAACAACCCGATATCGGGAGGGTCAGCAACATCGCAGCGATGAACACGGCGTGTCGCATGGTGATGGGACGCAACGGGGTGTCAAGAAGATGATGATGCCTCAAGAACGCGCTGCGCAAGCATTGAGGAGGGGGTCCTCCTCAGGAGGTCCGATGGAGCCGGCAGAAGTTTGGGGGGAGCGGTGGTCCAGCGCGACGCTTGAAGCCGCCAAACGCTACATGTCCATCGCCACCCAAAAACGGAGTTTGGTCTGCCTCGCTGCGGACCGAACCACCATGAGTGGTTTGTTTGACCTGCTCGAAGAGGTGGCTCCGTACGTGGCGGCGCTGAAAACTCACGTGGATTTGGTCAACGATTGGACTCCCGAGGCATGGCACGAGTTCTGCCTGCGCGCCCATGAAGCGGATCTCATGATGTTCGAGGACCGGAAATTCGCCGATATCGGCAAAATCAGCCAGAAACAAATGGCTGGCGCGTACGATATTCGCCATTGGGCCGATTTGGTAACCGCCCACCTCATCAGCGGCCCCGACATCGTTGACGGTTTGCAGGCTGGCTGGGCCGATGCTGGTCGTGAGGGTGGAGTGCTCTTGCTCGCTCAAATGTCGAGCAGGGGCAATTTGCTCGACGGCCCTTACACCGACAAGGTGGTGAGCAACGGTCGTGCTCACGACGGCGTATTCGGCTTCATCGGCAACGGCTCTCGTCCAGAGGAATTAGCCCAACTGCGTACCTTGGTGGGGCCCACGAAGATGATTTGGACGCCGGGGGTGAACCTCGCTGTGGGCGACGGGGCGATGGGTCAGCGTTACGGCGACCCGACCGAGGCGGTTCTCGCTGGTTCGGATTGCATCATCGTTGGCTCCGGCATCCATCAGGCCGATGACCCCGCTCAAGCCGCCAAGGCCTACGCCGAGGCGTCATGGCAAGGCCTCGTCCAACGAAACGGGTGAGAGCATGAGTGCGGTCGGCATGATGCTTGCCTCGTTGGGTTTGGTGTTTCCCGCTTGGTTGATTTGGCGTGCGGTTCGCTCTTCAATTGACTTGGACGGGCGTCTTGCTCAAGGCGATGCCTCCTTGCTCGACGACGGGCGTTACACCGTGGACCGGGTCACATTGGGTCCAGCTGGAACCGAACTGATTGAGGACGCGCAGTTCGTGACCGTGGCCCCGATGCCACAGACGCACAACGCGACGGCATGGGGGGACAGTCATCGCTGACCACACGGAAATCGAACGACGTTTTCTCGTCGATGGTCGCGGTGACAAACCGTGGCGTAGCTCACCCATCGTCCGGCGAATTGAACAACACTACGGCATTGACCGGCACGTGTCGATTTCAAACGGCGCCATCCATGTGGACCAGCAGCCATTGGTGACGATGACGGCGGAGGAACGTAGGGTGTTCGAATCCACCACCGATTGGGTCATGCGGATGCGGTGCGAAGATGACGGCACGACGCTGACTTGCAAGTCCCGAATCGACGACGATACGGCGCTGGAATTGGAATGGGTGCTATCACCTGGTCTGGAACAGCAGGTGTTGATTCACGGGCCGTTTCCTTCCATCCTGAAAACGAGGTATGTTTGGGAGGGGGAGGACGGTTTTCAATGGGAAGTCGACGAGTTTGAGGGAGCGTTTGCGGGGCTGGTCTTGGCTGAGGTCGAACTGCCCGCTTCAACCACGCCGGTGGTGCTGCCAACCTGGCTTGGTCACGAAATCACCGGATTGACGGCCTGGTCGAACCACGCGTTGGCCACGGCCCTGTGGTCAACCTTGAGCTGATTGCGTGACGGCTTGAATCACGCGTTCCACCTCATCGTCCGTCAATTGATGGTGGACTGGAATCGCCACGAGGCGGTGAGCGATGGCGTCGGTAACAGGAAGCGAAACGGTGTGTTGCGGGTGGTCGGCGTAGACCTGTTGTCGGTGGCAGGGCGTGGCGTAATAAATGCGAGAATCGATGTTGGCCGCCTCTAAAGCGTCTTGCAGGCGGCCGGGGTCCTCAACGAGCAAACAGTATTGGTGCCAAGCATGCTGCGTGTTGGGTCGTACCAACGGCACCTCCATATCCGCTATGGGTTGAAAGGCTGCGGTGTACCGTTGGGCGATGGTGCGTCGACGTTCCAGCCAGCCATCGAGGTGCTGAAGTTGCACCCGTCCGATGGAGGCGGCGACTTCGGACATGCGAAGGTTGGAACCCAATTCGTGTGATTCCAACCGAGCGTCGCGCCCGTGGTTGACCAAGGCGTCCATGCGAGCGGCCAAATCCGGGCGGCGTGTCGTCATCATTCCGCCTTCGCCACCAACGGAGATGTTCTTTGAGGGGAAGAAGGAGAAGCACGCCACATCGCCAACTCCGCCGGCCTTGACCCCGTTTGCTGCCTGAGCGCCGTGGGCTTGAGCGGCATCTTCGATGTAGGCTATGCCGTGGGTATTGCACCATTCAACAAGCGCGTCATCGCACATTTGACCAAACAGATGCACGGCGATCACGGCTTTGGTTCGGGGTGTTCGCGCCGCCTCGAGACGTTCCACATCCACACACCAGTATTCAGATTCCACATCAACAAAAACCGGAGTGGCGCCCACCAGAGAGACGCAGGTCGCTGTAGCGATGTAGGTCAAGGAAGGGACCAGCACGTCGTCACCTGGCCCAATACCCAACAAGCGAAGCGCACCCCACAAAGCAACAGAACCGCTTTGGCACGGCGTGCCTTGCACGGCATCGCAATACGAAGCAAATTCGTGTCCGAAGGCTTTGCCTTCAGGTCCTTTCACCCAATGAAGCGAATCCAATGTGGACAGCGCCGCAGCACGCATGTCCTTGGTCCACGATGGTCTGGCCATGGTGATGCGTTCCATGCCTCGGCGATGTGTTCCTCCTCCTTGACTGTGCGTCTGCGCCCTCCCCCCATCGCGCCCTTCAAGACCCCCACGGGTGTTGCCCGCCTCATGTCGCAAGGAGCGGGCGGGGGGGATGTCCCGAGTTCCAGCGACATGCACGAGCTGGTCGAAGACCTGTTTGAAGCAAGGTCCTCCTCAACCGACGCCCCCGCATCCACCCGTTCCTCAGCCAAACGGTATTCGCCCACTGGACTGTTCTTAGGACACCGGCGCGACACTGGCGCACCGGTGGACATCGCTCCCCAGGTGTTGGCGCGGCACGGTGCCATGCTCGGCTCAACGGGGTCGGGCAAAACGGTGATGGCAAAAGCACTCATCGAAGAGGCGGCCTTGGCCGGCATTCCCGCGCTCATCATCGACCCGCAAGGGGACCTGGCTCGTTTGGCGTTGGGCATCGATCCCGATGAATTGGCGGACAAGGATGGTGATGTGGTTCGCGCCAAGCGTTTGATGGAAGCGTGTGAAGTTCGCGTCTGGACGCCGCTTCGCAGCAAGGGATTGCCCCTTTGCATCGATCCGTTTCGAGCTCCTCCTGGCGACCTGGATCCTGAGGAAGCCATCACGGCGTGGGACATGGTCGCCGCCGGGTTCGCGAACCTTGCGGGTTTTGACGTGGAAAAGCCGCAGGGCAAGACTGTCAAACCCTTTCTTTACGAAATTCTTGTCGAAGGGACACGGTGTGGATTGAACGTCGGGGATTTTCAAGCCCTTGCTCGGGTCGTGCGTGAACCGCATCAAGAATTCACTCGCCACCTCTACCCCGAGTGCTTCGAAGAGGACGAGGACGGGGAACAACCTTCACCGCCTCCGTGGAACGAGGTGATGATGGATCATCGCTTGACCGATTTTGAGGAACGTTTACCCAAATCCACCCGCAATGATTTGGCGCGACGGTTGGCAGCCTTTTCCTCGGGCGTCAATCAACTGCTCTTTTCCAACGGCGTCCCCATCGATATTGACGCCTTCGTTGAACCGGCCATCCCAGGCAAAATTCCCCTGAACATCGTGTACCTGAACACCATTCAGGATGAGAATCAAAAGCAATATTTTGTCCAAGAACTCTCTCGTGAACTGTACGATTGGATGTTGACCCAACAGCCTGCCGATGGCGAACTCAAACTGCTGTTCTTCATGGACGAAGTGGCGCCGTATTTGCCTCCTCACCCTCGCAACCCTCCTGCGAAAGACCTCATCAAATTGATCTTCAAACAGGCCCGAAAATACGGTGTAGCCTGTGTGTTGGCCACTCAAAACGTAAGCGATGTCGATTACAAGATCCTCGCCCAAGCCAATACGACTTTCATCGGTCGGTTCACACAACCACAAGATGTTGAAAAGGTGCGTCACCTGCTGAAAGAAAGCGGTGGAGATCAGGACTTGGTGGCGCAATTGCCCACCCTCGGCCCCGGGCAATTTCAGATGGTGGCGCCCGATGTCGACCCCAACCCCGTTCCCATTCAGTGCCGGTGGCTCTACACCGACCACGGCGCTCCACTCAACGAAGACCAAGTCGAGGACATCATCTCGCCAGAAATTCGCGCCTGGGCCAAAACCCGCTCTGCAGGCAATCGAGCCACTCGAGGGTCGGGTGCAGCCCACGCCGCCAGCCGAGGCTCGTCGTGGACCTCGGGGGGCGAATGGGAAGATGGGGCCGCACAAAGCATCGTTGAGGCGGCGAGGATCAAATCCGCTGGCGGCATGGCAGCCGCCGCTCACGGCATTGTGGACGATTCGGCCTTCGAAGTTCGCCTCATGGGTGGACTCGCCGTTCTTCGGGACGGTCGTGACCCGCTTTACACCATGCAAGCCGCCGTCAACCTCGCCACGGTGCTGACCCTCGGGTGGGTGATGGCCGCTCTCATGCTGGCGTGGCGAGACGCCAATCTCTCAGGCTGGTGGCTCTTGGTCAGCGCAGCGGCCTGCACGGTTGCTGTCGGCGTCCTTGTCCTTGAGTGGGTGCTGGGTCATGACACGGAATTGTTGCAAAAAATTAGCCGCTTTGCTCACTCGTTCCAACTCTTCCTCGTCCTGTGGTTGTGGGTCTTGATGGGCTGGACGATATGGGGCGACCTCGATTTGCATGGGGCTGAGCCCCTGCTCGAAGTGGTGGTGGTGTGGGTTACCTTGTTTTCAGGCATCGAATTTTTAACGCGTTTTCAATTGGGACGTATCCGTTGGAACGGAGGGACGGCGCTCGACAAATTGGTCGGTGTCACGGCCTTGCTGACCAATGCCGAACTCACGGAAATGAAAGCGACCTCCAAGGACATTTTGAGCGCAGTTCGATGGATTCTCCACGGCGCCACCTTGGTGTGGCTGTGTTGTTTGCTCGCTCTGCAGGCCGGTGTTTTGCCGTCGGGCGATGACGCCCTGTCATGGGGGCGGCCCACATTGTGGTTGGCTTCGGTTTACGGACTGATGTTTTGCAGTGAAGCCTGGCTCCGCTTACGAGGACGATTTCCGAGCGACCACACATCCTGATAGGTCATCATGAAGGGGTGAAGTCCATGGCGGAGAACCTTGAGGAGCCAGCCTTCACGTTGATTCAAGCCTACGATGATTTTGAGGTTCGAGCGTACGAACCTACGATTCAAGCACGGGTTAAAACCGCTGATAGGGGCAGCAGCGGGGCCGCTTCCGGTGGTTTTCGACGCGTAGCATCGTACATCTTTGGAGGCAACCACTCGAACAGCAACATCGCCATGACCGCTCCCGTCAGCATATGGGAAGAGCAGCAACAAGGGTGGTTAGCATTCACCATGCCCTCGGCCTATTCCATGGAACGCTTGCCTCGACCGCACGATACGGGGGTTGTGCTGGTCGAGTGTGGACGTGAGACGGTGGCGGTCCTCTCGTTTTCCGGGCTGACTTCCCCGCGAAAGGTGGCGCGTTTGGAAACAACTCTGCGAACGGCAGTCGCTAGGGAAGGGTTGGAAGCCACGGGTCCGGTTGTGCTCGCTATCTACGAAAATCCGTGGACAACCCTGCCGTTTCGCCGACGAAACGAACTGCACGTACGTATCATTCGTCCACAATGATGCCTACTCGTTCCACCAAGCACCGGATGAGGCGCTCAAATCTCCTAAAAGTATCTGGAGTGACCGGACGTATTCCATTGGCTCAATCTTGTCGAGATTGATGGTTTGCTCGTCAGCCATTTCATTGCCTTTCATCATGCGGAGGACGAGCATGTCATCGTCGTGTTCCATGTTGATTTCAAATTCAAGACGAAGGCCATGTTCTCTTGAGGATTGGAGATAGATGCTCCCGTTGGGCGCCTCCATGATAACGGACATCACGTCGGTCAGCGTTTTCACATCAACCGTTTTCTCCTTGCCGCCCAAGACGCATTGGAGCGCCCGTGTCTCCCCTCCAAACAGATCGTTGTTGGCCTCGTTCATCGCTTGAAACAGGGAACTTACCGATTTCAATTCTCCATGATTCCATTCTTGCCAGAGTTTGTACCCGAGCACAAGAACGACAAAGGTGATGACGATGGCTTCAAAGAGCATGGTTCTTCGACGCTTGTTTCACTTCTAAGTGTATGCCCCGTTGATATGACGGGAAAACTATCACAAACCCCACCGCAAAATCACCGGCATGCCTGATGCACTCAACCCCGCCGAAGAATTGTTTGGCGTGGTCGGTGACGAGGTCGGGAAGGTCGTGGACCGTCATATTGAACGCCGTCCGTGGCTCCGCTGGGTGTTGAATTTCCTCATCTACGGCCTTCCCACCTTGTTTTCACTGTGGTTGCTCAACGATGTTTTCGGATGGATTTGAACATCGTTCAACACCCGTGCCATGGACTTATGGACCGGTTGAGAGGTTCGCGAAATCATGGACCCGTTGCCTTCTTTCATTCCACTTGAGTGGACCGAACTGGACCCTGCAACGATGATAAAATCTGC
>JAYQVP010000002.1:0-25531 GCA_038148515.1 Candidatus Poseidonia sp.
AGTACACGCAGCGTCCTTTGTCTCGCAGTACGACGTGGATTTTCACCCACTGCGGGATGTAGCGGTTGTCACGAACACCGATGCCGGTGGCCTTCTTCTTCGTCGTGCGCTTCTTGGTCGGTTCAAGCGAGCCCCAGGTGAGGTCGTGCTGCTGCTTCAGTCCCAACATGGCACGGTCCATGTTCTCCATCAGACCGTGAACGCTCGGATCGGAGAACTCCCACCACCACTGTTCCTTGGCGCTGTAGCGAGGCTTCGCCTTCGCACCCTTCGCACGAACATCGTCAGCGGTTGCGGTACGGCAGGCCACCCAGAGATGGCCACGGTACAGCCACACCGGGAACACGCCGTTGCTCATCGTGGCCATGCCAACCTTTTGTGGCAAGCGCATCGACTGGGCGAGCCACCATTGCCACGAGAACAACACGCCCCACCAGACCTGCCAGCCGTAGACGGTCAGGGTAGCGATGCCAGAGCTGGATACAAGCGTCCAGTGTTTGAGCGGCAAGCGACGCACGTACGGCTTGCTGGCCACCATCAAAGACCACCTCCGTAGCGGGTGTTGTTCCACGCAGCAAGGCGTTCGGCCACTTGGAAGCCGAGGATGAAACAACGAATGCGCTCCGCGTTGCGGTTGCCGAGTTCAAATCTCGGCACGTCCACTCCTTCTCTTGTCGAGCATCATCAACGGAGTGGACTGTGCAGCCACAAACTTGCAACGCAGCATTTCGGTAAAGTTTGTTGGCTCGGCACGTCCACCAGAAACAATTCAAAACAAGGCTGTTGGATGTGCACCACGGCCGTATTGCTGTCAAATATCTCGGTCGTTGGCTCGGCACGTCCACCAAGTTGGATGACAAGGGTCCCAATTTGTTGGCGTACATGTACAAAGCAGGTTGAATATTCGATCTAAAAACGATCTCATGAACGATATTCGTGATTGACAATATGGGTTGGAAAGCATTAACAATGATTTTCCACTAAGCGTCGTGTGACTAACGACAAAAGTGCATTGAGAAAATGGCTTGATCAATCCATGAATGGCGTCGGTCTTGATTATATCATCAAAATTGACAAGCCACTTGAAAAGAAATTGGGGGATTTGTACACCGCTAATAGGGAGTTGTATGAACAAGTAAGAAAACGCTTACGAGATTACGGCGTGGCAAAAAGCTGGCAAAGCGAATCCCAAACAGCTGGTAACAACCCACACCGAGCAAGTGTCGGCCGCACAGCCGGTGAAAACGGAACAAAAGGTCACCTCATTCACAAAATCGATGTTAACCAAGGAACACGAATGTTCATTATTCGCTACTCCGATGCGAGGACAGCCCTGACCTACGTGATGTTGGTCGGTTTATTGTTGGCCTCTGAGCGGGAGGACCACAACGAGTGGAGGCACGAAGTAAATCGAATCAAGCAAAGGTTCGGCGGCATTGTCTTTGACCAACTCAACGAAGAACAAGATGATCAGGTTTACGAAGGAGGGCAAGTGAAGGATCACAACGCCGGCTATGAAAACCAAATGGACTTTGAAACAACAGCAATCTCTAGCAGTTTTGGCGTAACACAAGTTGATACAAACATCACGATCACCTATGAGCAGATCGCTGCTATTGAACGGAAATTGCCATTGGTAATTGACGGGCATGCGGGAACTGGCAAATCAGTCATCATCGCATTTCGAATAGCTCTAGAGAGCATCAACGCATACAGAAAAAATGAAATCAAGACGTTCCTTGTTATTGCCTACAACCGTCGCGTTTTGAACATGGTGAAGACGTACGCAGAAAGTTGGATGAAAACACTCCAGCCTGATATCCCAGATCATTATGCAGAGCGAGTTCATTACCGAACCACGCTGAGCGTCTACCGAGACCTCACAAAAGCTGTTGATTACGAAGCCATTCCCGAGCCTAACTCATTGGCTTCCGTTTCAAAATTCGTAAATTTTTTCCGGTTCGACCACCAGTTTTTCTCAGCACCTCATCGACCACGTTCCGACGTATCGCCAGAACAGGCTTGGCATTTCATTCGGGGAGTCTTGAAGGGAAGTGGCTATGGATGGCGCGGTGACGTTGTCACGTTGGAAGATTTCTCGTCCATAAACACAGATGGGAGAATTCCCAAAAAAAGTACGGAATTAATGGATAAAGAACTCATTGAGAAGCTACTCAAGGTATTCTATGAATATGAAAAATGGCGGACTGAAACAAATTCCCTCGATGACCTTGACCTCGTCCGCCTTGCCACGAACGCACTCGAAGCCTATGAAAACAACGATGCTGAAAAGTCGTCGTACAAAGGCTCGGAATATTTCAGAAATTACGACATTGTGTTTGTGGATGAAGCCCAAGATTTGACCATCAAAGAATTTGATCTACTACACAAGTTACTTATCGATCCGAACAACGCTCGCATGGTTATCGGTGGAGATCCACTCCAAACCATAAATCCAACCGGATTTACATGGGAAGCCATCTCTGTGTTCTTGTGGAAAATTCTTGAGAAGAACTTTGACTTTCAGCGAATGCTGGTGAGCCACCGCCTCTCAAAAAAGCTGGTTGATTTTGCGAATGTGATCATCAAGAAAAGGCATCGCCACGAAGGTGGTGAACTCCAACTTATGCGAGCCTCAAACGAGTATGAAAACGACAGTTCAAGCATCATTCGCATCCCTGTTAACATCGAAGACATCCAACACCAATCACTGTTGGAGGAGTTCCTTACAAACAGCCTTGGTTCAAATTACGGCATCTTGATTTGGGCAAGGGACAAGGGGGAGCGAGATGATCTAATCAAACAGGATCCTGTTTTAAGAAAACTTGCTCAACTTTCTGGGGAAAAATCAGAAGAGTTGACGGATAAAGTGATTCTCCACTCCGTTGAATCAGTGAAAGGCCTTGAGTTTGAAAATGTGATTTTTTACCGATTCGGAGATCTTGGCCAACATTTCTCGGAATTGATGAGCAGGGCAAATCATGCCAAAACAGATGCAAGTGAAAAATACACGATCCTCTACCATCTCAATCGCTTATTCATCGCAGCGACGAGATCCAAGAGCAACATCTACATCTTTGACAGTCAAGAAAACTTAGACGCTTGTTGGAACGAAAATTGGTGGGAAAACACCAACTCAATCACTTCCCAACTGCTCACGTTTACTGAAAACGTGGACATGGAGCCATCCCTTGAGATTGCAGCGATGTTTTTGCAGAATGCAAAAGATAACAATGACCTCACTCGAGCAACAGAAGCCCTCCTTGTCGCCACCAAATGTCCAGATTCCAATGAACGAAATATAATTTTGAGGCAGGCGGAAATTCTGAAAATTCGGCTGGAATTGGAACTTTACGAATATACAAACGAGGAGAAAAAGCGAAAGGAAGAACGTCTCGTCATATTGTACAAAGAAAACGATGAACCAGAAAATGCCATCCAAATGATGTTATCCCTCAAGTTGTGGGACGAAGTCTGCGACCTCATCGACAGCACGAATTTGCCGAACTCGCCAAAAATTGATTTCTTCAAGTGTATGAGTGCCTTACACACACAACAGAGCGGCGTTTCCTCCTTGGAAAAAATCTTGACCAAATACCGAAACCTCTTCAACGACCAACCTCTGAATCTAAAATCTGCATTCGATCAGCGAATTCGTGAGCACATTAAGAAATACATCCGAGAAATAAGCAGCGATGCCCTGGGAGCATTGGTGGCCAATTGGCGTTACACGAAACTCGATGTGATTCGATGGTTAAAACCCGACTGGAAAGAAGGAGACCCGGTGGCATGCAACAACATAAAGAAAGAGTTCGAAAAGAAAATTCTGCAAGCTCTAGGCAATCCGACATCATTCAATGACAACGAGTATATTGAATATCTCAACATTCTCCTTGACAGGCCTCACGTTGGGGAGGATGAAGAGAGCAGATTGCTGGATACACTCTCAGAGCGAGGAGACTACGGTGCTGGCAAGCGCCGATTAGAGCAGCAACTCATCAACGCAAAGGATTGGGATTTTACCTCACCAAAATCGAAGATCTACGGGCACATCCTCTCATCGATTGATAATGGTACCTTCCTGGATGATGTATACTCTTCTTCTGAATACGAGAAGATAAAGCCACGACTGAAATTTCACAGGGAGTATCACCAATTGCGATCCTCCAGGGCTCTGGATTGGCTGAAGGTTCTGCGAAAAATCAACAGTCAAGTTCTCACACAAGATCTAACCATTGAAGGTGAAGTTTCATTCAGTAGTGGAACGATTCCTTTCCAAGGACTGCAGGAGGTGTTTCCAAATTTCAGCAACAACTTCCTCAGACTTGACGATAGCACCCTCACCCAGCTCAAATCAAACCTCTTGCATCGCCTCTACAACTACCGACAAGCATTGAAAGATTTTAACAGCGACAAGGAGTTGTTGCAAGAATTGCTTCAACATGAGGCAACGCATTCTCTGGATGTGTGGTCAGAAGGATTCAAGCAACTGAGGATCACCATTGAGGATGGAGATGCTGAATATGACTCCAACTGTATTTACCTGTATTGTGGTGCATTGGACGAAAAGACGGCCAAAAAACTCAAGCCTGACTTGCAACGGCAATTTGCGTACAATCTTCGAGACATTATCTTGGCACTGGATGACTACTCGCTCCTTCGTGAAAACGTGAATAATATTCATGGATGGATCGTGGAAAAATTGAACAACGATTCAAAAAATGAAGAGGTGGTCGTTAGGATCGGACTTTATCGGACCTATCAAAGGTGGAAAGAAGACCCGGCCTCGTTTTCGGAGAACGACCTTGAAGATCTGTTGACCAATGCGAAAAATTACGACGCTGACTTATATCTCATCCTCAGCAAGGAGACTGGAAAAAGTGTCGGGCAAATTGCAATTGAAGTCTACCTCAGAGGGTTCAACACAGGAGAGTATCAACCCAAAGATGTGGCGAAAGCGATGGCCAATCAAGATATCGAGTTCAATCTTAGGGAGCTCCCCTGGTTAAAGTCGGGACAGGTCAGTTCAATTGGCGAAGTCTACGAAAAAGACGTCAAGAAACTTTCACCCTTCAATAGATTGATGTACGGCGCAACCCAAGGATTCAATTTCAACTCATCGCTACTCTCTATCAACTGGGATAATGACACCACGTTTTCAGATGATCGTTTCTTGGAATTGGCCAAGACTTTGCACGACAGGGCCATGAGGCAAACTGAGCTTTGGGGCAATGATGATCAATTTTGGATAGAGGCCGCAAGAAACGATGGGATTCTGGACTGGTACAAGCCGCGCCGGGCTGTTGACAAAGAAGCGTTCGCTGTCTATGCTGTGTTTGAATTGCTTCTTGTGTTGTGGAAAATGACCAACAAGCAACGTGTTGACTATTTGAGAAAGACATGGCTACCTGCACTCAAGTCTAACTCAAAGAAAGAGGAAACTGTTGGGGGATTGTTCAACCATCCGATTTTCCATGTCGCTTTCGGTGACTCTAAGCACACGAAGGCAAAGGACCTCGCTCACGAGATGATGATGCGGTGATACACACAATCCACCTTCGTGGAGTTCATCTTCAAATGGGTGCTCTCATGGTGGGTCGTCATGGAACAAATGATCGTTGGCGGCGGGTGCTTCTGGGGCGTCGAGGGCGCCTACAAACAAATCCGCGGTGTGGAATCTTCTCTGCCAGCTTACGCTGGTGGCCATGAACCCAAACCCACCTACCAGGCCGTGTGCAGCGTGAACCTAACATCAAGACCGAGGAACAGCGATCGCACCGGCGCGCCATGCAAAGCATCGGCTTCGACACTGTATAAGCGTCCGCTCGCCGCTATCCTTGGAGTGGTGGTCATCCTCGACGCCGAAGGAAGACCAACGCCAGCACCCCTGTCCACAGCCACAAGAGCGGGGAGAACGCAAGGGAAGAAACCGGTTCCACCGAGGACAATTGTCCACCGGGCGGTGGCCCACCACCTTCGTTTTCACAACCGGGCGGGGGCGGACCGATGTTGGGACCCCATGTCTCGCCGAAGCCGGAACAATCGGCTGCGTTGTCTCCCTCGTCAAGGAAGGTTTCACCGTGGTAGCACAGCAAGAAGTACGGGAAGCCCATGTCACCCTCACCGTTGAGCATGGTCGAATGGTAGTGGTAAATGCCGTCGGGGAATTCTGGCGTGGGGCCGAAGTGGCCGTTGCACACGTCAAGGTCGCCCAAGCCCGCCACGTATTCGTAATCGTCAATGCCGTTGTATCCCGTCTCCCCTGCCTTCAATCGGTAGGAACTGCGCATCTCGACCACGCTCATGTTTTCGTCAAAACCCCACAACCCGTACACAGGGTAGCCGTCCATCGAAACACCGATCACCGCTGAGTGACTTCCGTTGTCAGTATTTGCTGACACCGCAGACGGCGTGCTGATGTTGTAGTCCAGAATGCTCTGGCCCTCGTGGGCGTGCCAGTGCAAGCAATTGGCGTCGGCGTGGTAGTGGTAGGTTCCGCCCATGCCGCTGTGTGCGTGGCAGACGCCCAGTTCAATCGGCTGACGGTCTTCGTTGTACACGCCGTGATGGCTGGCGACCGCATCCCCGCCCGGGCCGTCCTCCGGCCCGTAAAACGGCACCCCGTTGATGGCGATTGCCACCTCACCCAGCGCCGCTGCGCATTCGTAATCTCCGTTCGCTTCGGGGCAGTTGGTCGCATCGTGGCCACCGACGGTGTCGTTGACGGGGGAACGGGGAATGACCCATTCGTAATTCTGAGCCGCTGCGCAATCATTGGCTTGGGAACAGGCAAGCGTGGATTCAAAATCGTGGTCGGGAAGACCGTTCGTGGCGATGGTGATGTGGGTCTCATTCATCGTGATACTGACCGAGCATTCGAGCGTTTCCACCGCTGCAGTCGTCAGATCGTCAACCTGCGTGATGTTGTGCCCGGGTTGACAGCGGAACACGTCAAGCCAAAATTGCCCCAAATCAGTAGGGTCGTAGGTTGGTTGGACTGGGTCGGTCGGACCACCGGTGCCGTTGTCGGTTTGATTGCCTGTACCCGTCCCGTCGCCCGTAGTGTTGCCGGTTCCGTTGGTTTCGTTGGTTTCGTTCCCACCGCTCGTCTGGTTGCCTGTGCCATTGCTGGTTCCGTTTCCATTGTCGCCTCCGTTGGATTCGTTCCCGCTGTTCGTCTCGTTGTTCGTTTGGTTGCCTGCTCCAGCGTCGCCAGAGGAGCGGTCGATCTCAACGGTTGTCGTGGCCGAGGTGGTGCCGTCACCGTCATGCGAGGCCGTGAGATTGAGGAAAAACGGCCCCATCCCACCTGGTTCAACCGTCAGCGACCACGACCCCTCACCGTTGGGTGAAGTGCTACCCGCCGGCGAGCCGTTCAAGGTCATCGACACCATCACTTCGGCCGGATGCAGATGCGACACAGAACCGGTGAGAATCACAAGGTTCCCATCATCCACCACATTGGTCACGCTCAACGTTGCCTCAGGATGGACATGCGCCGTCATATGTGGGTCGACGGATACGCAATCTACCCCGTCGGGAGCGGAGGCATTGAGCACCTCCTCAGTCCCTACTGGGCACGGTTCGAGCGTGGATACATCGTCCGTGCTGGACGCATCCTCGTTGGGGAGCAGGACGGCGAGAAGGCTCACGCCTAGGACCAACACCATCACCAACCAAACGGCGTCCCTCCTTTTGGGGGACGCTTGAGCGAAGGCGCTCGCTGGCAGCGGTTCTGCATCCCAACTCATGGGGATTGGTCGCTTGCAAAAGCACATCAATGTTAGCGATGAAATTACGGCCGGCACGGCCTTCATCAAAGGTTGATATGCCTCTTGCCCTTCCTCCAATCATGGAACGGATGATTGTTGGAGGAGGATGTTTCTGGTGCGTTGAAGGCGCCTATAAACAACTTCGCGGCGTGGAGTCCGCTCTGCCTGCGTACGCCGGTGGGCATGTGGTCAACCCGTCCTACGAAGCTGTTTGCACCGGACAAACGGGGCACGCAGAGGTGGTCGAAGTGGTGTTCAATCCCGAGGAAATTTCCTTTGAGACCCTTCTCGAAGTGTTCTTCACCGTCCACGACCCGACCCAACTCAACCGACAAGGTAACGATGTGGGAACCCAATACCGCTCTTGCATCATGCCCCTAAGCGACGGGCAACGAACCACTGCTAACTCGGTGATGAAAACCATGCAATCGGCGTACGACGCTCCCATCGTGACCACGCTAGAGGACGCGACCAACTTCACCATCGCCGAGAAAAAGCATCACGATTACTTCGCACGCAATCCCTACCAGGGCTACTGCGCAGCGGTCGTCGCGCCCAAGTTGGCGAAAGTACGAGCCAAACACGCCCACCTCTACCGGTGAACGCATACATCTGCTCGCCGATGGCCATGGATTGAATGGGTGATGTTCAAGAGTTGCCGCTGACGGCCGTTCTGTATGGCCAACAGCATCCCTATGCCACCCCAACCCGTCAATGAACCTGTTCTCGGCTACCTGCCGGGAAGCCCCGAACGGGCAGAACTCCAAGCCGAACTTAAGCGTCAATCCGGCGAGGTCATCGAAATCCCCTGCATCATCAACGGCGAGGAGGTGTTCACCGGTGACGTCGTGGAACAGGTGATGCCTCACAACCACGGCCACGTCATTGCTCGTGTCCACATGGCGGGTGAGCAGGAAGTCAACGCCGCTATCCAGGCCGCCTTGGACGCTCATGAAGCGTGGTCAACCATGCCTTGGCAAGCACGAGCAGCCATTTTCCTCAAGGCCAGCGAGTTGTTAGCGGGACCACGCCGAGCAGAAATCAACGCGTCCACCATGCTCAATCAATCCAAAACATGCCACCAAGCGGAGATCGATTCTGCCTGCGAACTCATTGACTTCTGGCGATTCAACAGCGATTATGTCCGCCAAATTTACGAGGACATGCAGCCCCCTGTCTCCCCTTCCAGTATGTGGAATACCAGCGAGGTGCGACCGCTTGAGGGATTCGTCTTCTCCGTGACTCCGTTCAATTTCTCCAGCATCGCTGCCAATCTCCCCTCGAGCGCCGCCTTGATGGGCAATGTCGGAGTGTGGAAGCCGTCTCGCAATTCCTACGTATCCAACTACCGATTGATGCGATTGATGATGGATGCCGGACTGCCCCCCGGCGTCATCAACTTCGTCCCCGGGAAGGCGTCGGTGGTTGGCGATATTTGCCTCTCACACAGCGAGTTAGCAGGTATTCACTTCACCGGGTCCACCCGAGTATTCCGAAAGATGTGGCGCGATGTGGCCAACAACCTCGAGAACCTGAAATCCTACCCGCGCATCGTCGGCGAGACGGGTGGCAAAGACTTCATCGTCGCCCACCCCGATTGCGACCGCCGAGCCTTGTTGGTGGCGATGTTGCGCGGAGCATTTGAGTTCCAAGGTCAAAAGTGCAGTGCTGCCAGCCGAGTGTATGTGCCCGCCTCGGTGTGGAACGCCATCAAAGACGACTACATCGCCGAAGTCAACAAGATCACCGTCGGGGATGTCACTGATTTCACGAATTTCCTAGGTGCCGTCATCGACCGAGCCGCCTTTGACAACATCACGGGATACATCGACCGAGCCGCTGCAAACCCTGACTGCGAGATCGTGACGGGAGGCACCTACGACGACTCAACCGGATATTTCATCCAGCCCACTACCATCGTGTGCAAGGACCCAAAAAGCGAAACCATGGCTGAGGAAATCTTTGGTCCCGTGCTCTCCGTTCACGTCTATGAGGACGATGCCTTTGAAGCGACCTTGGCGTTGTGCGACAGCACGTCGGAGTACGCCCTCACCGGTTCCATTTTTGCCACGGACCGTCGTCACATCGAGACCGCCATGAAGGCACTTCGCTACAGCGCTGGAAACTTCTACATCAACGACAAACCCACCGGAGCCGTCGTGGGTCAACAACCGTTTGGTGGTGCCAGAGGCAGCGGAACCAACGACAAAGCCGGAAGCCCACTGAACTTGCTTCGCTGGGTGAGCCCCCGTTCGATCAAGGAAACATTCGCTCCGCCTCACGATTGGACCTACGGCTTCCACCAATGAGTCAGCGTTGAGACGGTGAACGGCCAGCGCTACGCTGGGCGATCCGTGCTTGATGGGCAGCCTCGGCTTTGGCGAGTAAATAACGAGGAGGCAAATTGGTTGACACCAAGCCGAGGAGGTACCATCCAATCGAGAGCAGCGGTGTGGCGACCATGACCGTTAAGGCAGCAGCCATGACCAGAAACCCTCCGGTGACGTGCCAAGCCCACCAAGCACATCCAGCGGTGCACAACGGTAACCACCACCGTGCGGCGTAACTCGGCGTCGACATTCCCTTGTGGTCGCGACGTGGGGCAAAGGCTGCAGCCACCCATTCCATGCCCCTATGCACTCGCACGGACTTATGAACCGGCGTTTCACGCCTCCCCACCGTTCATGAAGGAGAAGGGTCTGCATCGCATCACCTGCAATGATGATGGCCTCTGCCGAATGCTGTATTTCAGTGACGATTGATGGGCGAACTGAGCGGGTACCTCTCCTCCCCGGTGGACACGATGCAACCAAACGGTCCCCACCACATCCATCCGCCGGGCCACCTGGCATATGCTGGCCAGGCAGTGATGATGGGAACCGTCATCCCCACCACGCCCCCCACCGTCCCGCTTACCCAAACACCCCAAAACCTCGTGGTGTGGCGTGCTTCAACCCCGTGGCAAACAGTTCGTTCCATGGTGGGCTTGGTCATCGTTTGTTTCTTTATCGCCCAGTTGGCGGTCCTGGTGGTGGCAGGGTACATTGACGCTGACATGAACGGGACACTCGGACCAAGTGACCCGGCCTTGACCTTCGTAGGCGGCATCTGCCTGTCGCCCATGTTGATGCTGTTCCTCTTTCTTCGCCGTCCCAACCTCACCCACACCATTCATGCCTACCCGTCCGCCTCAGGGTCATCCCTTCATGCCCTAGCCGGCGGACAGGTAGTGAGATCGCCACAACCCACGTTCGTGCAACACCACCTCTTCCGCTCCAATGCGCCACTTGAGATGCCACGTCCAAAGCACCTCTGGCTCTTGTTTTTCGTTGGCGTAGGAGCATCGACCTTGTGCTTGCTACCGTTGCTGTTCGTTGGCGTCGAGTGGTGGACGGTGCTGTTGGCTGTCGCCGTTGTCCTTCCTGCGTGGCTTGTCGGATTTTCAACACCCGTGTTTGCCTGGTGGTCCATCACCAGTCGGCATTTTGGCATCAACATCGCTCGGCGGGATGCAGAATGGATGCTCGTCGCTGGCATGTTGTCCACCATCCCCGCCATCGTCATCAATTCCCTCATCTCACCGATGCTCATCACCCCGTTGGGCCTCGATCCCTACGAATCCGGAACGCTTGGTGAGGGAATGGTGTTGTTCCTTTCAGCCCCAATCGGTGAGGAACTCTGCAAATTAGCCGCTGTGTTGTGTTTGACCCGATTTATTACCTCGCCGAAATACGGATTTTACGTCGGTTCCACGGTCGGATTGGGCTTTGCCCTGCTGGAGAACGCACAGTACATTTCGATGTCCCTACTCGGCGAATACAGCAGCATCACCTACTTCTTTACGGCGATGTTGCGGGGCTTGTCCTCCATTCCGGGCCACGCCATGTGGACCGGCCTTTCGGGCTATGCCGTGGGATGTTGGTTAGCCGGCCGCCCCCACCATCCTCAACGTCAGACCCGTATGCACACTCCTGACCAGAACGCTGAATGGGTGATGTACGACAAATCGGGGCACCCGGTCGGCACCTCCACGTGGGCCACGGTCCCGTCCGATCGTTTGGTGCGTTTGCTACGCCGTCACGAACAACACGCTTGGGCCATGCCCACCAGCGTAGGCGCAGGATTGGGACTGGCCATTCTCGGCCATGGCTTGTGGAACGGCTCCTCATGGGGCGTGGCGTTGATGCTCAGCGACAACGAGAGCCTTCTCGCTCTTGCTCTCCAACTGGCTTGGTTGGCCGTGATGGTAGCGGCACTTTGGCTGTGCATCCTGCGATGGCTTCCGACCATCGTCATGGGCTCAAAAGCGAGCGAACGAAGAGATTAACAGGTCATGGCTTCAAAAAGGGCTCACCAATCCCCATGACAGCACAACATGCGTTTGTCGCTACCAGGTGGTCAAAATGGATGTGTTCACCAGCGGGCCCAACACGGGAAACATCGCAGTGACCGTTGCCTTGGTCGCCGCTTTGTTGGTGATGTCAACAAAGGCGAACATGCTGGACCGTTCGGGTTCACAAGCCGCCGCTATCCTCGGCCTCATCGTTGGAGGCCTCGGGCATTGGACGTGGTTGCTGATTTTGTTGGGATTCCTCCTCAGTTCACACAAAGCCACGAAATGGAGGTTTGACGAAAAATCCGCCTTGGGCTTGTGCGAATCCAGCGACGGTCACCGCAGCTGGACCAACGTGGTCGCCAACGGTGCCATTCCGGGACTGGTGTGCATCTACGCCTATCTGTCCGGCGACTGGAACAGCGGCGTGTGGTTGTTTGGTGCAGCCGTCGCCGTCGCGGCCTCCGACACGTTCGCTAGCGAAATCGGATGCCTCGACACGAGAGTGAGAATGATCACCACCTTCAAGCCCTGCGCCCAAGGCGAAAACGGTGGCTTTTCCCCCAACGGGCAACTCGCTGCCGCCGTTGGTTCAGGCGTCGTCGCCGTGTTGACCTACATCGCCTGGACCATCACCAACGCAGATACATCTTCGTTGGACGGCACGGCCTTGCTCGGCCTGTTGGCCCTCATCGGCTGGGCTGGATGCCAAATCGACAGTTACCTTGGCGCCCTGTTTGAAAATCGGGGTTGGTTGACCAAAGGCTCAGTCAATGCACTTGCCATCACTGGCGGTGTCGCCTTGATGACACTGGTTCAGATGAACATGGCCTGAACATGCTCGGGGTGCCATTGGATTCTTGAACCGAAACCTGCACGACACGGTATGAGGCGGCGAGCGATTGCAGCAGCCATCGCTCTTGTAGCGTTGTTGCTCACCTCTACGGGTTTGGTCGCTGCCAACACCTCCCCGACGTATGAACCCGGCTTTGTTGAATGGACCATCCAACCGCTTGAGCGCCTCTACGTCGAAGGGCTTGATGCGGAGGAAGCCGTTCTTCAGCGAGGACAGACCGATTCTGCTGTGGGAGGCTTCACGGTGGGTGTGACCAACGGACCCGTACCCGTCTTCACCATTGATAGCCCTCCTGTTGAACAATCTATAGAAACGAATGTGATGATGAGCGTCTACTTCTCGGTGATCCTTGACGGCGGGGCAGGCCCCCAAACCTGCACGCGCCAAATCGGTTACCAACCCCAAACAACCCTTGAGTACATCGTGAGTATTGCCGGGAGTGAAATCTACAGCTCAACCGTGACCAACGTCGTGGACACCGCCACCCAAAACGATGCAATGAATTTCTCGGGCGAGGCAAAAAACGTGTCCTTGCAGATGAGTCCCGGCGACCGGCTGACATTGAGCCTCTCCATCCATCACGAATGCCTTGGTACCCAAGCACGGGTACAATGGGGAGGCTTTGAGCACAACAGCGGCGGCATCATCATGGAAGGCACGCTTTACGAACCTGAGGCGCGAATTCTTGTTGACGCATCCCGCTTGGCTCACGTGGAACTCGAACACCGACTCCCGTGGGGTTTGGAGGACCTACGTTCGGAAAAATGGGAGATTTGGGGGCCGCTTGAGCCCACCGACAAAACCGTTCGTGATGGAGAATACCTGGTGGAAACCAGCGCCGGTCGGATTCGAATGACCCGTGATTTGGGAGAAAACAACTCCGTGTACACCTGGTCGGGGGCCAAACCTCTGCCGCTGGGGGAGTTGAATCTTCAATTCTGTCTTGAAATCGTCGCCGTGGGGTTGGACGGAGATTGCCACGCAGAGGGTATTCTTCGCTTCGAAGTCACGGAGGGCGACACCGGATTTGCCAACGCTGCCATTTGGCTCTCGTTGACCACGGTTTTGGCCTTGTTGGGATATGTCGGCTCTGCCTTCCGGAGCGGTTTGCTGCTACCTGTGCCCATTTTGGGGGCTCTTCTCGTGCTCAGTTTGCTCACCTTGCCCACGGTGTTTGACCAGCCCAACCTGGGAGCCGATGCCGTCATTTTGGACAACACCAAGGTGGTTGATGCTCAACTGACCCGACTTGATGGCTCGACGGTGACGGTCATGGAACTCATGGGTGAGGGCGAGGCGCTCATCGTCGGCATGGTTTTGCCCGGTTCAGAGCAAGGGTTAACTCAAGCCAATGAATTCAACCGAAGTGCCGACCAGTTGGGCGAACGAGCAACCATCATCCATGTGGTCACGGGCGACGATGCCCGCTTGACCGACGCTGCGGCGCTGGCCACCGCCACCAATGTCACGTGGCAGGTGCTGCTCGATGCTGATGGCACCTTTGCCCAAAGTTTGCCCACGGGTGCTAGCGATGCGGTCATTGTCCTTGACCCTGCCCTTCACGTATCGTTCTCTCAACCCTCATCGGCGGCGATGCTCGACATCGTAGAAGCCGTGGACGAGATCAAGTCCGGAGGGCCTTCGTCCCCTGCAGCCTACTTCGGATTGATTTTCGGACCCGGTTTGTTCTTGCTGTTTTTGGCCTTGCCCCGCGAGGAATGGACGGCCCCCGATGAACCCCTGCCCCCCGGTCTCCTTTGGGCCTCCATCATTCTCGCTTCAGGTGCAGGTGTGGTGATGGTCAATCTCCCACCTTTGCTGGTGGCCTTGTTGCCACTTGGCATGACCGTTCGGTTTGTCTTGGACCTCCTCATGATGGTGTGGATGTTGGAGATGTGTTTCGTCACTGCGAAGCGAGGCACACCCTACGAAGCGGACCTGTTGGGCAAGGTCGTGCACGGCTTGTTCCCCAAAGGATTCCAAGCATGGCGGGACCCGATTGACATGAATCGGGACGTGCTGCTCGGCGTATGGTTGGGCTGGTTTGGCTGGCTGGCCTTCCCTCATCTGTTCCCACAAACGATTGCTGCCACAGCCCTTGCTGGGGGAAGTGGTATCGGCATGGCCGTGCTGTCCTTCCTTCTCTTGGTGCTCTCGTCGGGCTTTGTGGTGCTCATCCTGCGCATCGTGGCCTCGTGGGGCGGTCCGTTCTCGCGCCTCTTCGGCAAGTTTGGAGGCGAAGTGTTCGCTCAATTCGTGGGCTGGGTGCTGACGCCTCTCGCACTGTGGGTAGCATTGGCCACCGCCATCAACGTCGTGGACTTGGGCGTCATCTGAGCGGGACCGTTAAGCCTGTTGAGGCGATTGCGATGAGTCATGCACACCCCCTATCAACCGCATTGGAGCCAAACGAGTTCACGAACCCTCAACCAGTGCCCTCGGGCATGGACTCTCAAGTACGCCTTGGGTCCGCATGGTCGGCCCTTGCACCGAAAGAACGACACGACCGTACCCGAGCGAACAGAGGACGCAGTCGTTCATGCCATGCGACGGGTGATGGTGAGGTTGTTCGGCGACCTTCACGCCGGTAAACGCTGGTCAAAGCCCTATCTTCAGCAACGTTTGAAGCTCGCTCTCGAGGCCCTATGTGGAAGAGAGGATTCAACGCCTACCAAACTGCACCGGAGCATCGATGTAAGCCGCATGGTCCATCAGTTGGACCAACTGATGCAAACGGTGAGCATTCGAGCCTTGGTCAACCGTGAGCGCCCAAGATGGGCGTGGTTCGAACGAACAGCGTTGGCCCATGCGGATGGAATCACATTTTACGCAGCTCCAGATTTGGCCGTATATCATCAGGGAAAGTGGACCCTGATCCGGATTCAGATGCGTTCGACGGCCACGCCGTTGCTGTCCCAAGACTTGGAGCACGCACTCATGGTGAAGTGGGCGTTGGCTACCTCTGGCCTGCCCGACGACCCTTCCCTATACCGTCTCCGTGTGCTCCGATGGAACCAAAATCGGTGGTGGGAGCACCAAGTCGGGACGAGTAAGGAACGCCTTCAACAGGCGTGGGAATTGGTCAGGCATGACATCAGCGAGATGAAGTGGATGGTGCGTTCGGCCAACGCCGACCCGTCCCTTCGCTCTGTTCCTCTTGCTCATGACGAACGGACCTGCGATTCGTGCCGGTATTGTCCCAACTGCCCGGCGAGCGAGGGGCTCATAGCAGCGAGGGAAGCACAGGACACTGCCCTTTTGAAGGGCTCAACTCAGGCTTGAAACCAAGTCGTTGAGAACGGCTGAAACATCGCTGGCTTTGGTGACTCCGCTGGCAAGAAGGACGCCTTCAGCACCCAATTCCAATGCTTTGGCGACATCTCGACCGTTCTTCACGCCGGCACCGCACAACACCCGTACGTGGGGGTTCACTGCCTTCACAGCCGCCACGGTATCGCTGACAATCGCGGGGTCAGCCGTGGTGACCGAGATGTCACCACCGATCAATTCGGGAGGTTCCACGGCGATGTAGGTCGGACCCAAAGCGGCCAACGCACGGGCCTCGTCCACGTCGGCAGCGCATGCGCAAACCGGGAAGCCCGGAGGAAGAAGCGTAAGGAGGGATTGAACATGATCGAGGCTGACTTTGTGCTCGGCGTGGTTGATGAGGGTCCCAACCGCCCCTCGAGCAATGGCCGTTTGGGGTTCAAGCCAGCCCGTGAATCCACCCAGCCCTACCGCATCGAGATGCTGAGCCCACACTTCGACATCCGTCGTGGAGGAACCCAAGGCGCCCAAATCAAACGAGGATAACGCAGCCACCATGGTTGCTGGACCGCCGGAATGCGCCGCCATGGCGTGGAGCAAGGCCTCAGCTGCCTCACCTGACGCGGAGGCATAGGTCTTGAAATTCACAACGATGAGTGGTTTCGCCATGATTTTGCCTCGGCCGACCTCGCTTTTAGCAAGTTGCCCTTGAACAGCCACGAAAGCGGTGTTCGTCAATCGTTTTCGGCAGGCCAGGTCCCGCTTGACATCACAGTATCGGCAGGGACGTTCGCCCCGTGGTCAACCACGACATGGCTGAGTTTGCAACCGTTCCCGATCACGGCACCCTTGCCCACAAGACACCCGTCCAAGACGGCCTCATCGCCCACGATGGCTCCCTCAAGCAACGTACTGGATGTTAACGAAGAACGCCCCACTGAACAACCTCGACTCACCATGGTGTGATGAAGATGCGCCTCACCACGAACAGCATTGACCAGCGCCTTGTCCGCCAACCATGAGAATCCATCGGAGGTTAAGTGACCGGTTTTGAAACGACGGTGCAGGATGGAAGCCGCCACTGCATCATTCCACGCAGCGGGGGTTCCAGCGTCGATAAAGTACCCATCAAACGCTTGGCCGCTCAGCAACCCTTCGGCGGCCAAAGCGGGGAAGACATCACGCTCTATCGAATGACGACCCGTTGGCATCCACTCGAAGACATCGTCTTCAAAAATATAGGATCCAGCGTTGATAAGGTTGGAAAAAACCTCCTCCGGCGCTGGTTTTTCCTTGAACTGAGTGATGCGATTTGATTCATCCAAGCCCACGATGCCGAACCGTGTCGGGTCTTCAACTTCCCACAACCCAAGCGTTCCTACCGAACGGTTCGTGCGGTGCAAAGCAAGCAATTGAGAGGCATCAAGCGAGGAAACGATATCACCGTTGAAGCACGCAAAGGTCCCGCTAACGACGTCGCGACAGTTCCCCAGCGCCCCTCCCGTTCCAAGAGGTTCGTCTTCGGGGACAATTTGAACCTCGAAGGTGGTCTCACGATTTTTGAAATAGGCTTCGATTTGGTCGACTTTGTATCCGCCAGCAACGATCACCTCGTCGACCATCCCTTCCGGCAAGGAACTCACCACATGCTCCAGCAGAGTTTGGTCGAGGACAGGCAGCAGGGGTTTCGGAATGGTTCGAGTCCACGGTCGAAGCCGCGAGCCAACACCGCCCGCTAGAACCACCACCTGCATGCCTCGCCCTTATGTTGCTCGGATATGAACACCACGCCTCTCTTCGCCGGTGAAAGGTGGATGAAAGTATTCAAAGACGGGGTTTTCCTCGATAAACTTGGAGAGCACCATGAACATCCATGAATACCAAGGAAAGGCTCTGCTGAAAGCCAACGGAGTGCCCGTGCTCGAAGGCGTGCATTGCACGTCGGTTGACGAAGCCCTGACGGCCTACGATGCATTGGGAAGCAACGTCGTCGCTGTCAAATCACAAATCCATGCCGGCGGGCGCGGAAAAGGTACACTGTACCATCCGGAAACTCGTGAACACGTGATGGACGGTGGTGTGAAAATTGCGTTCTCAAAGAACGATGTGGCAACATATGCAACCAACATTCTGGGCAACCTTTTGGTCACGATTCAAACGGGTGAAGAAGGGAAAGTCGTCAACAACCTCTACATCGAGGCTGGCTGCGATATCGCTCATGAGTACTACTTGGCCATCCTTGTGGACCGCGAAAACAAATCCGTCCTGATCATGGCATCCACCGAAGGCGGCATGGACATTGAACATGTAGCGGAAACAACGCCTGAAAAAATCCACAAAATTTCGGTTGACCCCAGCGCCGGATTGCTTGGCTATCAAAAGCGTGATCTGGGACTGGCGTTGGGTTTGTCAGGAATCGCTCACAAAGCCTTCTCGAAGGCTTTGACCAGCATGTACAACATGTTTGTCACCAACGATTGTTCCATGTTGGAAATCAATCCCCTTGTGCGAACCGCCGACGACCAAATCATCGCCTTGGACGCCAAAGTCTCGTTTGATGAGAACGCAGAATTCCGCCACAAGAATTGGGACGACCTTCGTGACCTTTCTGAGGAAGAAGACGTTGAAATTCGGGCAAAGGAGACCGGCCTTTCCTACGTCAAACTCGACGGCAACATCGGTTGTCTTGTCAATGGAGCAGGGTTGGCCATGGCCACGATGGACGTCATCAAATTGTACGGCGGTGAACCAGCCAACTTCTTGGACGTGGGTGGAGGAGCCAACGAGGAGCAGGTCAAGACCGCGTTTTCCATCATCCTCGAAGACCCGAACGTCAAGGGGATTTTGGTCAACATTTTCGGCGGAATCATGCGATGCGATATTATCGCACGAGGCGTCATCGCCGCAACCGAAGCCCTCTCGCTTGAGGTCCCGCTGGTGGTCCGCCTCGCTGGCACCAACGTCGATGAAGGCAAGGCCATCTTAGCGGCCTCAACCCTCAATATCCATCCAGCCGACGATTTGGCAGAAGGGGCTCAGAAAATTGTGAGACTGATTGGAGGTGAGGCTTGATGGCGATTTGGATTGAAGAGGACGCAAAGGTGCTCGTTCAGGGCATCACCGGAAAGCAAGGCATGTTCCACGCCGACAAAATGGTCGAGTACGGCACCAACATCGTCGGCGGCTGCACCCCCGGCAAGGGCGGGCAAACCGTGGACCTCCAAGGCAAAGCCTTCCCTGTTTGGGATTCCATGTTTGACGCCATCAAGGAGACCGATGCGGATGCAACAGTCATCTACGTCCCCCCGCCGTTCGCAGCGGAAGCCATCATGGAAGCTGCTGATGCGTTTGACACCGTCAAGGGCGAAGGCGTCGTCGTGTGCATCACCGAGGGGATTCCAACCCTCGACATGGTGAAGGCTGTCGCTTTCGTGGAAAACCGACCCGGTGTCCGTCTCATCGGGCCGAACTGTCCCGGCATCATCACCCCTGGCGAGAACGGTGGTGCGAAAATCGGCATCATGCCGGGCCACATTCACGCCAAAGGCCGGATCGGTATCGTGTCCAAGTCCGGCACGCTGACGTACGAAGCCGTCGCCCAAACGATGAGCATCAACGAAGGGCAATCCACCTGCGTTGGCATTGGCGGTGACCCGGTGAACGGCACCGGATTCATTGAATGCCTCGCCGCCTTCCAAGCAGACGAACAAACCGAAGCGATTGTGATGATCGGTGAAATCGGTGGCAATGCCGAGCAGGAAGCGGCCGCATGGGCCGCAGAACATGTCACGAAACCGATTGTCGGCTTTGTCGCAGGAGCAACAGCACCCCCCGGAAAGCGCATGGGGCACGCTGGTGCCATCATCTCGGGTGGAAAAGGAACCGCAGAAGAGAAGTTTGCGGCGTTCGAAGCCGCCGGCATTGCGTGTGCCAAAGACCCCTCCGAACTCGGTGCTGTGTTGCTTGAATCCCTGAAGGCTGCTGGCCTTCGTTGAGGTCACCATGTCCGAAGGCTCGACCGACGTGTTCGAGCTCCACTACACGAGCTCCGAGATTGACCTTTCTTGGCTTGAAAAACCGACGCAGCATCAATTTCGTTGGAGAACTAAAGGCGGCAAATGGGGCACCAGTCAACGACGCATTCGCGACCACGCCACCTTGATGAAAGCCCTAGGGGGGCAATTTCCCACCGACCTCTTCGTGTCAACATCATCGTGGCTAGACCCCATCGACCTACCACGCTTGAACGATCTTGAAACACCTGCTCCGGTCATGCTCGACCACCTGATCGTCTTCGACATCGATTGCCCACCCCTCTGTGTGGAACGTCTGGAGGAAGCAAGGGTCACGGCCCTGAACCTCCATGCCAACGTGATGGAACACGAAGACCTCGAATTTCTCCACGCCGTTTTCTCAGGAAGCAAGGGTTTTCACATGTTCTATAGAGATAAAGACCGGCGTGTTTTCACCATTCCCGACCCCAGAGAGCGGGAACAAGAAGTTCGTGCCCAACGCTCTGCTTTGCTTCAGCGGGTGCTCGACGCCGGACTTGACGTCGACACGAGGGTGACGGCCGACACGCGCCGCATCATACGCCTCCCCGGGTCGCTCCATGGCCGTTCGTTGCACCAATGCACGATCGTTCCGCTGGCTGCCCTCGAGCAGCCCGTTCAAGCCCTCCTCAACACCATCGAGCGAGCGGATGGTGCTGCAAGAATTCCCCTCAAAGCCCCGCAAACATCCCCATCTGAAATCACCGATGATGTGACGGACGAAGCAGCGCCTCAAAGGGCCAAAGGCGACAATGAGGTCGCCGATGTGGTGAACGACGAAGAATCCCCTCGATTCATGCTCGAAGTAAGCACGCACGTACATGGGACAAAGGACCGCTCCGTCATGCTCTTCTGGCTTCCGCGTTCCTGGGGCACGGGTCAACAAGCCATGGAACGAGCCATGCGACTGGTCGACGAGGAACATCTGGGTCCTTGCTCGTTTTGGGAGGAAGGCGACCGAATACTGATGCTTTGCCCGCAGGCCATGCCACGTTCACAACTGATCTCCATTTACCGGCGTCACGGATTGACGGTTCGCGCAAATGAACTCCAAACCAACGAGCACGAGTGGGTTCGAATTTCCGCGATTTACGATGAAGAATTTTCCTGGAGCGAAGACATTCAACCCATCGGGCTGTACGGTTCACCCAACACCGCAAGCAAGGCCCGTCAATTCTCCAGGCCGCACCTCGAACTTGAACGACGCATGGGGGTGGCGAGAGAGAGTGGTGACACCGAGACCCACGCAGGAAGTGAGCAACTCCCTGTTCGCATCGTTTCTCGCGGCTAAACGATTATTGACCACCGAGACCGAAGACCTACTGTCTCTAACGGAGTCTTCGGACAATGACAATGGCTACGCCGACTCGACCCCACCGGCCATGGCGCTTGGAGACGGCGCCATGGCCAATGCCCTCAGGAGCGATGAACATGGAAGGACCAAACAAGGTATCTCCCATCAAGTTCATGGGCCAGGTTCTCGTTGAGTTTCTCGTGATCACCATCGTTTTGGCGATCGCCACGGGTCCCTTTGTTTTCGTCTTGCTCCCGTTCATTTTGGTCGGTACCGTTCTCGATGTCAGGAAACGGGTCAAAAAGACCGGCTCAACGAAATCCATCGAACGACGGAAGGCGTTCTCGGCGCCCGCAGGCAACAACATCCGATACGATGCTTTTCTCCGAGCGATTTCGATGAGGGAGATTGAAGGCATGAACGCCGAACAAGCAGCCAAACATTTTGCCTCTTGGTTCGCCGCTGGAGAGAAGAGTTCCGTTCCGTTCTTTCAAAGCCCCTACGTTCAGTCGGTGTTGGGCCTGCAGGCAAGGCCTGCACCGGTAAGCGTGACGACCTCGGCATCGACCTCGGTTGCCGAGTCAACGAGAGGAGGAGCGAGTGCGGGTTTTTGGTCCAACATCAACGATGGAAGCCAAGGTGGTTCCTCCTCCGATGACCGTTGTGCAGGACCCGGTTGCGACCGGACCGTATCGGCCTTTGATTTCCGTTGTTTTTCCTGCAGAGAACGGTTTTGCGAAGGTTGCAAAGGCAACCAGTTGAACTGCCCTTCGTGCTCATAGGAAAATCTGCTTACGATGCCGGTGCGTTACCGGTACCAATTCGTTTTGCAGAATGGTTTCAAGCCGTTGTTTGCCATCGGTGTTTCGAGCATAAAACATCTCAGAGGGGCCGAAATAATGCTCCCAATACCTGAGGAAAAGCTCGGCATCTTCACGCTTACGGGCAAGCAACGACGGTATGGTGTGGTGCATCACGACCGAGGTACGAACGCCACGAGCGTATTTGGCCAACACCTCAGGAAGCAATTTGCTCAACCAATTTTCCGTCACGAAGCGAGAGGATCGTGAAACCACATAGCGAGGATTCTCCAAAGGTCCCAGTATTTCGTCCATGGCTTTGCTGAAGATCGCCGATTCCTCCTCTGTCCCGTGACGCAAGTGCATCCGAACCCATCCCCCTCCTCTCGAACCCCCCTCCGGCTTGCATTGTTTGGAAAGGTGGCCGAGATGAATCAGGGCACCGCCAACCGCATGCGAAATCGTCTCAATCAACGATTCATCGCTCCATTTGACCATCTCGTTGGTGAGGGGAAAGCCAGCGGAAAACCCTCCACCTACTTTCACTTCAACCGCATCGGTTGGCTTGGCAGAGAAGGGTTGGCCGATGCCCCACAACTCACGGGTCAAGGGACGGTTTCTCGACCGCCGCAACATTTCCTCGTTGAACAGGTTCATGCCTTCGCTGATGCCTTCGGGTTGGGCTTCGGTGAAGGCCGCATGGACGTGACCCACGCCTTTCTCGATGCCGCCATCGTCACACACACCGTACAGGTGACGATGTTTTCCCATGAACCGGTCGTAATCCGCAAAACCGTTGGCAAACTCTTCGGCCATGCAGATCACATCCCAATTATTGGCGACTTTTTCCTTCCAATCGTTGTCCAGCCGTATCGAACGTCCCCGGAGCTGATTGATGCTCATGCTGGTGGTCACGGTGGTGAGATCCACGAGCACGTTGATTTTCGAAGCATCCCATCCTTCCCCGAGAAGACCGCGGGTACCGATCAAGCATTTCGTCAGACCCTGTTGGAAAAACTCGGTAATCATCAACGAGTAATACCTTGGAATCCAATCTTTTCCAGAACCTTTGATCTCGAAATACCGTTCAAACGGAACGGCCTCGAACTCGATGGTCAACTCGTTTTCGTTCACCCAAGTTCGTGCAGCCTCAAGGAAGCGTTCGCACAAATCGTCATCGACGAGCACCGTGCTTCCCGTCATGAGAACAGGGTCGAGAAGGTCTCCCGCAGAACACGAGACGAGTTGGCGAAAGGCAGCAATGGCCCCACCGGCTTCATCGTCAAGAATCCCATCCACGAGCGTGGTCGCCGAGGTCTTTTCAAAATCGGTGACCACCACCGCCCGTATATCCATCGAGAGGGACTGCATCTCGGTGGTGATGATGTCGGAAAGGGCCTCAACCTTTGAACTGGAGTAGGCGAGGATACGACTCACGGGCGAAGCACACGAGCGAGCCCCTTTTTCCGTAATTTGCGTCCCCATCAAACGCAACCGTTCGATGACATCCTGGGCTTTTTCATGGTCGGATTTCACTTCCGACCGCATCAGACCATAGCGGACATAACGGTCCAGCACCGGGCGCAGGTAGGCCAGAGGATTCTCCGTGTTTTGAATCAATCCTGCATGAGGAGGTGGAATCTCAGGAGGAAGAGCATGGCCACCAAGCGTCAAGTAACGACGTGCGGCATCGGCAAACGTCTCGTTGGCAGCATGGTATTCCGTCCATGGCATCGAAACCATTCGCCCGGGAGGTTGGCGTTCGTTCAGTTCGTTGAAGACCCATTGATGGAGAGGCGGGGTTCCCTTTTGAGTGGCCTCTCCCTCAAGTTCGCCCACCAAGGCGTAAAAGGAGGCATCCACTTGGGTGATGTACTCCATTTCTTTTTCCGAGGGCCGCACGAAGAAACTCAAATCTTGGTAAGCGGAGAGGTTGGAATCGCGTACGAGTGCCGGGACGGGAACTTCGTAATCGATGTCCCCGAAGAAGGCTGAATATCGGTCAGCATCCTCGGCGTTGATGCTGTCGTACTCCGGAGGTGTTGCCGTTAAACCCAACACGATCGGGTCGTCAAAAAATTCCCGCACTTCCTGAAGCACCTTTCCCCAGTGGTGCAACAGGTGATGGCATTCATCGAGAATGATCAATCCAACGCCAACCTCTTTCAACCGTTGAAGGGTTTGTTTGGCGGATTCGTGCAGCGTCCACAACGCATTCCCGTGCGCCGTAAATTCATCTCGAACCTTTTTCCGATACACCTTCAGTCGGTCGTTGTAATAGTCCTCGTTCTTGTTTTCGAGGTCGAAGATCCATGCCTCTGCCGATTCAAGACTTTCAGCCTCTCCCGATTCAATAAGCGAGTTGGCCCACAGTTCGAGCGCAGCGGCATCAAAATCTTCGCCTCCACGCCGGGGCATGGTGATGGACTGGTAGGTGAGCGACGTGAGAAGCCCAGGGTTTTGAGGGTCGGTGCTGATGTAGGCCTCTTTCCCGTTCAAATCGAACAACGATGTTCGTGCAGCCCATTGTGCTTGAATGGCTGAATTCGGAGACAGCACCAGGGTTGGTTTTCGAACAAGCGTCGACCAGACGTACAAGCCCAAGACCGTTTTGCCCGACCCGGGGGGCGCAACAATGTGCAGTTTTTTCCCCGAGGCCGCCAGCTCAGGCTCGATGACAGAAACCGCAGCAAGTTGAGATGGACGGAGTTGACCAGAGAAACCAATGCCGCTGAAATCCGGAAGGGAACGGGTCACGCCTTGACCACCTCAGCGTGGAGGGCCTCGTTTGGGACCACCCGGAGGTCCGCTCTTTTTTGGCCCGCCGGGGTGCCCGCCTTTCTTCGGACCGGGGGGGCCACCGCTGGGGGAGCCACCGGGTCCGCCTTTGGGAGGACCTCCACTCTTGCTCGGACCAGGAGGACCGCCGCTCTTGCTCGGACCGGGGGGGCCACCGGGTCCGCCTTTGGGAGGACCTCCACTCTTGCCCGGGCCAGGTGGACCACCGCTCTTGCTCGGACCGGGGGGGCCACCGCTGGGGGAACCACCGGGTCCGCCTTTGGGAGGACCGCCGGACTTACTCGGACCGGGAGGACCGCCGGACTTGCTCGGACCGGGGGGGCCACCGCTGGGGGAACCACCGGGTCCGCCTTTGGGA
>JAYQVP010000002.1:25631-271467 GCA_038148515.1 Candidatus Poseidonia sp.
CTTGCTCGGACCGGGGGGGCCACCGCTGGGGGAACCACCGGGTCCGCCTTTGGGAGGACCGCCGGACTTGCTCGGACCGGGAGGACCGCCGGACTTACTCGGACCGGGAGGACCGCCGGATTTGCTCGGACCAGGAGGACCTCCACTCTTGCTCGGACCAGGAGGACCGCCGGATTTGCTCGGACCAGGAGGACCACCGGACTTGCTCGGACCAGGAGGACCTCCGGACTTGCTCGGACCGGGAGGACCGCCTCTTGCAGGTGGTGCTTGATCAGCCGTTTCCTCGTCGTCTTCCTCAAACACAGCACCACAGTGCGGGCAGGTGGAGTCGCTTTCCTTGACCAAGCCATCGCACATTTCGCATGCAAACATGTCTTCTTCGGGTTCTTCATCACCGATTTTCTCCGTTTTGCCATCCTTTGAACGGAACATGGTGATGTTGCAAGTGATGTCGTACCCTTTGAGCGCCATCTCGGTTTGAATGGCTTGTTCAAAGGCTTGGGTCAGGACATCGGGGGTATCGAGCACACGTCCGTCATCGACATAGGTGACATTCACCGTGAACACATCGCCTTCGAGCTTGGTTTGCGGTGCTTCTACAGCCACCCCGCGCTTTCGGGCGACTCGACGTAACGCCACTTCAGACACTCGGCGCAAGAGAGCCTCGTTCGGAGCTTCTTGATTGGAGGCCCCGGTGGTTCCAGCCAAAATGTCAGCAGCCGGATTGGTGACGCCAGCAGCACCTCGCAAGTGAGCGGGTAAGTCGCCTCCACCGATATTGGCCAATACCGATGAGGCGGGGCTCTGATTCATGGAAAGCCATTGACTGCGCCGATCTTCTTTGACCGCTCGTTCCGCTTCTGCCAGACGATTGACCATGGCATCTGTGGGTGAATTGGCAGGGTTGTGGGCAATCGTCGTACCACCTGCGCCCAATGGAGACACATTGGATGCTCCACTTGGCATGGCGCCGCTTGCGATAGAAGGACCACGTTGAATGTTGGGCATATCGTTGAGAGGGCCCGTTGGCGTGGAAGGAACGACGTTGCCGCCCATGGGTTGCTGGGGAGGGAAGCCCTGGTTGACATGGGGTGGGTAACCCTGGTTTGCTTGCGAGGGAAAGCCACCCATCGGTTGTTGGGGGTACGTTCCAGGAGGTAGATTGGGTTGTTGCTGAATTCCCTGCGCCATGCCTTGAAGCATGTCTTGGTTGATGTTTCCCATTTGGTTCATGTTGGCTTCCTGAGCCATACGCTGGTCCTGTCCGGAAACGGGGTCAAAGGACCGTTGCTGTTGGGGGAAGGCAGGGATGTTGGTTGACGGTTGTTGAGGAGGAAAGCCCGAGGAAGCCGAGACATTTTGACGAGCACCGCATTCTGGACAGAACATACTGTCAACTGGTATCATCTCGCCACACGAACCACAGTTCACTGTCCTACCCCCCGATACCATTGGTTAGGCTACCCTCCCTAAAGGCTTGCGTCCATCGTTCGTCCAGCGTCTCATTCGCAGCCACCCATTGACTTCTCGGAACTTACCCATCCGACGAATACCTTCATTCCCCTTTTTTGTTTGGCAGAAGGTGAGGGGGCATTGCTTTGAGCGTCTTGGTCAACGAGAAGATCGACAAACTTCTCGAAACAACCTCTCGATCTTTTTACCCGACGTTGAAGTACTTACCCAAGAAAACTCGTGGCCAAATTGGACTGCTGTACTTGCTCGCACGAGTGGCCGACACCATCGCCGACTCCAAAACCGGTGAAACGACATTGTTGGTTGAACTGCTCCAACGATACCGAGTGGCTGTGAACGACCGCACAGAGCCGCTGCCTGACTTCCACGACTTGGCGAGCATTCAGAGCGATCCTCACGAGGCGACTCTGTTGCGAAACGTTGGCGACGCCGTTGACGCGCTAAGCATGTATTCGGAAGAGGACCAAGCAAGGATGTTGGCTTGCCTCGACACCATCATCGAAGGCCAATTGCTCGACCTGGAACGTTTTGGGCCGGCCAAGGAGGGCGGCGACATCTCGTCATTACGCAACGACGAGGAACTCGACGACTATACCTTCCGAGTCGCCGGTTGTGTCGGTGTATTTTGGACGAACATGTCGCTGGCACACTTGATGTCGCTCCCCGAGAACGAAGAACAACGATTTCTTGAACTTGGCATCCGGTTTGGAAAGGCCTTGCAGATGATCAATATCCTGCGAGACATCCCTGAAGATTTGCGGTTTGGGCGTTGCTACATCCCCGAAGACGCTCTCGCCACCGTTGGACTAACACCCAAAGATTTGCTGGACGACCGGAACCTCGAGGCCTTTCGGCCGCTCTACGACCAGTACCTCGATCTGACCAACGAACACCTTGAGGCCGCCACCGAGTACATCCGCATGATACCAGAAGGACAGTTTCGCCTGAAAGCATCATGCATGTTGCCAGTGTTGGTCGGTCAACGAACGGTTACTCTTCTTCGTACAGGCAACATCCTCAATTCGGACGAGCGTATCAAAGTGACACGGGACGAAATGAAGACGTACGCACGTAAATTGCTTCGAGCCTTGGTCATTCCAGGCGGCGTTCGGCGACTCTTGGAGAAAAACAAAGATAGACCTGATTCTATAGAATGAAAACCGTTTGTGAGTCGATACTTACTCAAAAGAAATTCTCGCTTTCAACGAAACCCCCAAGAGGAGGACTCTTAAACAAGCGGTGCAAGCCATCACCGGTTAGGATGCTCGAACGCCGAAAACCTCTCGACCTGCTCTTCCCTTTGAAAGGGAACGCATCGTCAAGAACCGGCGAAGAAGAAACCGGCAACCCAACGACCCTCGACCTGCTTCGGGCCGGCGTGACCTTGGCCAAAGATGCTGTGAAGGCCGTCAGCGTCACCGCCATGGAGGCGCTTCGAGAAGGTGCTTCGTTCATCGGTATCGTTGGCGAGCGAAACGAACTTGTTGATCCCTTCTCACACCTCGACGCTCCGATTTGGTCAGAACGCCCGCCGGCTGAACTGTTGAAATTGGCGTACCGCTATTGCGAGGAATTGACGCAGCGGGAAGCAGGAAACTTCTATCACTCCTTCAAATACCTCCCAGACGAACAGCGATTGGCGATGTGCGCCATATACGCGTTCTGTCGGCGAGCGGACGACATCGCAGACGGAGACTGGGCGGACCGATTCCCCGGCAGCAAAGGAGAGATGGATGCAGAAGCAATGGCGTACAGAATCCAACTTGAAACCCTGCAAAACCAGGGCACTATTCTCGATGAGGGCGCCTATCTCAACAAGATCACGCAACTTTTCTTCTTCCGCAAGAAACTCTCCACGTGCTACAGCGATGTTCACTCCACTGACCCGGTCTTCCTCGCACTCAAAGATACGGTCAAGCGCTACAACATCCCTCGTGAGGTGTTTGATGATCTCATCTCGGGTATGGAAGACGACCTCTACAACAACCGTTACCGCACCTTTGATGAGTTGTATGTTTACTGTTACCGCGTGGCTTCCGTGGTCGGCCTCATGTGCATTGAGGTCTACGGCTACGAGGACCCCTTGGCCAAAAAATACGCTGAATCATGGGGGATTTTCATGCAACTTACGAATGTCTTGAGGGACGTCGGCGAAGACATTCAGCGAGACCGAGTCTACCTCCCGCTCAATGAACTGGAGCGAAACGGCATGACTGAAGGCGAACTCAACGGGAAAATCGTTCTCAACAAACACTGGGAGCCATATTGTCGCAACTACGCCGCTCGGGCAAGAACCTACCTCGAAGAAGCTCGAGCCTTGTTGCCGCTTCTGCCACGTCGCACTCGGTATTCACCAGCGGCGATGATTGCCTTTTACGACAAGATTCTCAAACAAATCGAGAAGCAACAAGGCGATGTCTTTACCCAACGAGTCCGCTTGAACAAGGTCCAGAAAATTTCGCTGGCCGCCGCAGTTTACCTACGCCATCGGTTCCTTCCTGCCTTTTTGGACCCAGTATGGGCCGGATTGGCACGAGTCGGACTGCTTCCCTCGGTTTGAAACAATCTTTTAGTCACCTCTGCACCCGTGGAGCATCATGCGAATTACATGCGTCGTCGCGCTTGCTATTTGCTTGCTTCCGATTGTAGCCGCTCACGGGGGCGATGATACCCTCGAGGAAGAAACAATCTCTCTGTCCAATGCCCAGATTGGAATCATCGGTGTTTTGGTCGCCATCACTGCGGGGATGCTCAACAGCAACGGTCTGTTGCTCAGTGACGATTTTTTGCCCGTATGGGCAACGACATTTGCCGTTTACACCGGCATAGTTCACGTCTTGCTCGGCATCAACGAACCGCTTCTACTGGTGGGGGGCATTGGTGTCATGGGCGTGGTTATCACCTCATTTTGGCGACGCAAAGACCCTGGCTTGAATCGATGGCGATGGCTGGTCCTTTCGGCAACCTCACTGGCCATGTTCGTTGGATATTTTCTTTCGAACCACGACCTCCACGCCATGACGGAAGACGGGCTTGGCATTACGAGCAAAATCGCTGAACTCGGCGTAATTGTGGGGTCAATACGACAACTTCGGGAGCAGCCTTGAGGTGAGAACATGTACGACCGACGACCTGTCATCCTTCTTGCCATCATCCTCTCGTTGAACGCCTCACTGCTTCCGGTGGACGGGTCCTCGCATGGGATGGAAGGCCTTTCGCAGGAAGGTTGCACCTGCCACGGTGAAACACCGGGTGCGACCACGCAAGTCAACATTCAGGGGATTCCGGAAAATTTCACGCACGGCGAAACCTACCAACTCATCATCTCGGTGAGCGGCGGTCCGGCAGAAGCCGAACAAGGGCACCGTGGCGGGTTCAACCTCAAAGCCTCTGAGGGGGAGTTCTCACCCGTTGATGCGAGCACTCATGTTCTGACCAAAGGTGAGATCACACACGAGCACGCCGGAGCAAACCAACGAAGTTGGGTTGTGGAGTGGACTGCCCCATACAGCGATCAGGATGTGATGTTTACTGTGGCTGGAAACGTTGTGGATGGGGACCACCAGCCAAGCGACGGCGATGATTGGGCCTTAGCGAGTTACACATCACTTGGCAGTGCCGTGACCTTGAGCGACCGCGTTGAACAACTGAAGGCTCCGGTATTGCTGGCCTTGTTGTTTGCGATACCCGCATTGATGCTGTATCGCACCAACAAGAAGTAAGCTCGACGATATTGAATTTGAATTCAAATTCAAACCTGATGTGTGTATCACATCTCTTTGAGCCATCCTCAAGGACCAAACAGTGCGAACGTCGCTGAGCGTTGAGGGCAAAGTGGTGTTGATTGTTAAAAGCCAAACCGTCGACCTTCAAACATTTCGAGTGAATGCCTGAATACCGGTGATGTAACGGCCAAGAATGAGATTGTGGATGTCGTGGGTGCCTTCGTAAGTTTTTACCGACTCGAGGTTGGCCATGTGGCGCATGACCGGGTATTCGTCAAGAACACCGTTTGCCCCGTGAATATCTCGAGCCACACGGGCAATCTCCAATGCAATATCCACGTTGTTCATCTTGGCGAGCGAAATTTGCTCTGGGAACCAGGTTCCATCGTCTTTCTTCTTGCCCAGATGATAGGCGAGCAACTGGCCCTTGGTGATTTCACGCAACATCCATGACAACTTGTTCTGAACCAACTGGTATGAGGCGATGGGGTGGTCAAATTGTATGCGAGAGAGCGCGTAGGTTTTGGCGCTGTGGAAACAGGCCATAGCGGAGCCGAGTGCACCCCAAGAGATACCGTAACGAGCGTTGTTGAGGCAGGAAAAAGGACCGCGAAGGCCTTTCACACCGGGCAGAATTCGGTCTTTGGGAATCTTGCAGTCCTGGAACACCAATTCGCTCGTGACGCTGGCTTTGAGGGAGTGCTTGCCTTTCATTTCTGGGGCTGAAAACCCTTCATCGCCTTTCTCAACAATGAAGCCGCGAATGACGCCATCAAGTTTGGCCCAAACGACGGCGATGTTGGCAATGGTGCCGTTGGTGATCCACATTTTTGCCCCATTCAGAAGATAATGGTCGCCCTTGTCTTCGGCTTTTGTGACCATGTCGCCGGGGTTGGACCCATAATCGGGCTCGGTGAGTCCAAAACAGCCGACCCATTCACCGGAGGCCATTTTGGGGAGGTAATGCTCCTTTTGCTCTTCGCTTCCAAAGTCCCAAATGGGGTACATAGCCAACGACCCTTGTACGGAAGCAAAGGAACGAAGCCCACTGTCGCCTCGCTCAAGTTCTTGACAGATCAGCCCGTATGCAACGTAGGACAAACCAGGGCAGCCGTACCCCTTCAACGGGGCGCCGAGGACACCCATTTCACCGAGGGCGACCCGCCATTCATCGAGGAACACACCTTCTTCGCAAGCCTGCTCAATCTTAGGAATCACCGCTTCGTCGACCCATTCACGAACCATGTCGCGAATCATGATCTCTTCTTCGGTGAGCATACTTTCGATATTGTAGAAATCAAGACCTTCGAACGGCTCCATGGCGACCCCTCAATAACAAGGCCACGCGGGTGATTCTTCAACATAACCCTCGGGCCGTACGCACGACATCGGTCAACGCTTTTTGAATCGCCATTGATTGTACTTCTTTTGCAACCATGGGCTGTTCATGTAGGTAAGCCCGAGAAGAACACCGGGGACCGAAACGGCGACGGCGCCGAGGATGAGGACCGTCATAATGTTCGTGTCGACCTCGACTACGGCTGGTTCAAAGGCGATGACATTGCCAAAGTTGGTGATGAAAAAGCCACGGTGAAACCCATTTTCCCATACCATCGCAAGGGTCCGACCTGCCACGACGGCATCAAACTCAGCGGCATCCTCAGGCATCAAAACGGTGAACGTCTCGTTGCTCAGCGGTTCATGTCGCAACATCCCTAATGGAGCCGTGGCGACCAGAGTGCTGGAGTCGTGACCTTTTGCAATGCCAATTTGTTCGCCCGAAGGAAGCGAAAATTGGCTGACGGACATGGCGAATGATTGACGGGCATCGATGGTGTTGATGCGAATGGCTCCGCTCTTCAACCCGCTAGCAAAACCAAAGCATTCGTTGAGCGTTGGGTCAGCACAATCCAGTCCAATCCACGTATGCGATGCGGTCTTGGGCAGCCAAGTCACAACGTGATCTTTGTCCACAATGGCGATGCCATCATCCATGGATGCGATGAAACAGATGTTGTATTGGGGATTACGATGGCATGCAAGGTCGGTTACTGGACTATTACCGGTGTTGTCAAGGGGTTCAAACCCAGTGTGTTCAGCGAACTTCCAGACCGTGCCGTCGGCAGCACCAACGTAGGCGAAATCTCCTGAAGGTCGCCAAACCACCTTGGTCAGTTGATGACCCAACACCGTGAAGGAGCCGTTAACGTTGGTAATCCCGTGTGTGGACCGCTCGTAACGCATCGCCATGCCGTCTTCACCAACCAGTAACGCCGTATTGCCGCGTGGATGCCAGGCAACATCGAGGACGGTTGATGAACGCCCGGTGACCAGTTCGACGTCCATATTGCGGTCATCGGCCTGTTCAGCAGAAATGAGGCGAGCAAATCCATCCATGCCGGCGACAAGAACATCCTTCCCGTCAGGCGATACCGCACCTGAACGAATACCAAGGTCCCCCTCTGCGAGGACGCCGACATCCCGAAGGGAAACGCGGGAAACGAATTCGTGGGAATCAGCCACGACCATCGGGGCAAGCAACACGAGGACAAGGAAGATGGCCCCCCAACTCCCTCTTCGCATGAACTTCCCACACTCCTCCGTTTCTAAACTCCTCCCCTCGGAAGACTTCGCTTGAGAGAACGAGAACAGCGACGCTTATGAGTCGGCGACACCCCCCGAGGTATATGGAGCGCTTTGTTGTCAAAAGGGGACTCGTGAAAAGCATGGGTGGAAATGCTGGACTCGCCAAATTGGCGACGGAGTACTTTGAGAACATCAACGTGAATGCAGATGGTGAATTCACCGGCAATTTTGGATTGATGGTCGAAGTTCGGGGCGCCTACGACGACGAGGGAAAATTAGCCGTGGAGGTTCAACAGCTCAAAGGAGACGAGTTGGCTGCGTTTTTGGACGGTGCTGGTGGCCGAGAGCAAGCCATGGAATCGCGTCGCCGCTGGTCGGCGTTTTTGGACGAGGCCACGGGTTACAACGCCAAGCAACGAGGCGACAAAGCCAAGGAAGAAGCAAAGAAATTCTCCAAAGCCAAATCCGCCATCAAAATGGCACACAAATCCATGGAGATGATGCAGGACCTTGACCCTGCTGTCATCGAGACAGCCAACATGATGATCGCTGACATCGAAGCGACCATTGACAGCGGAAAAGCACCAACAGATACTCAAGTCAAGAAACTCAACGATCTCTTTTGAGGGCGACCACCATGGGTACAACGCAAGACATTGGTGCGTTGTTAAGCGATCATCCCGACATCTCCGCTCTTCCCGAGGAAGACCAGGCTCGCATCCACCTGATGGTGGGTGGCGTTGAGGAAGTCGTGGGCCTCGACCACCTCGTGCAAGCCCTTGCCGGCGGTCAATCCCACGGCGGTGATGAGACGCTTCGATGCTATGTTGGTTTTGAGCCCAGCGGAAAGGCACACATTGGATGGAAAGTGTTGGCGCTGCAACTTCGCCGAATGTTGGACGCACGCACCAATGTGATGGTCTTTCTCGCCGATTGGCACGCTTGGGTCAACGACAAATTCAACGGCGACATGGACGCCATTCAAACCACTGCTCGTTACATGGAAGAGACCTTCAGAAGTTTGCTTGACCATCCCCCTGAGGGCGATGGCCCAGGTGAACTTCGGTTTGTATGGGCCTCACAGGTGATGGAATCAAGCGAGTACTGGGCTCGCGTGCTCAAATGCTCCAAAGGCGCGACCCTCGCCATGGTTCGCAAAACCTTCACGATCATGGGCAGGGACGAGGCTTCGTCGGACCATGACCTTTCGAAGTTTTACTACCCCGCCATGCAGGCGGCTGATATCTTTGAGATGAAAATCGATGTCGCCATCGGTGGCATGGACCAGCGCAAAGCCCACATGTTTATGCGAGATGTTGCAACAAAATACGGATGGCCAAAAGCCACATGCCTTCACACCCCAATCATCTCTTCTCTCAAGGCCTCGGGTAGCCGAATGGAATCGTTCGACCACAAGATGTCAAAGTCCAATCCCTCGGGCGCACTCTTGCTTCACGATACGCCGGAGCAACTCCGTAAGAAGATGCGAAAGGCCTACCTTGACCCCGAGGACCCCAACTCGCCGGTGTATGAATTGGCCGAACACATCGTCCTGCCTGAATGCGGAGAAATCGTCGTTACGCCCGACCCTCGATTTGGCGAGCCAAGCGTTTGGACTTCACTGGATGACTTTCGACAAGCCGTCACCGAGGGAACCCTGCACCCTCTTGACGCCAAGTTCGGGGTCGCCGATGGATTGGCCAAAGGCTTGGAAAATCTTCGCCTACACTTTGAAAACAATCCTGAAACCTTGGAGCGTGTGACAGCGCTCACTCAGTCATGATCACCCTTCGGAAACGGATAAGGGCTCCACACTCAGCACATCCAAGGAGAGAAGGCGCCGAGTGTCTTTCGCGAATGTTCGGTCGGGAATGGGTTGCACACGCACAATGCCGTTGACACGGATGTAGGTGGATGCCTCAATCTCACCGACCAAATCATCGGCAACGGTTCCCACGATTTGGTTGCTTGGGGAGCAATGCAACACATGATGCTGGTCGTTGGTGGTGATTTGACTCAGGCTCAAATCTTGGATGTCCTCGTAACGACATTCCTCGAGAACCATGGAAAAATCCGTCATGTCACGAAACAGACGCCGAGGAAGGGGGTCATCCTTGTCTCGGCCCTCCATGGCTTCCTCAAAACACGGAAAGCAGAAGTTGGGCGAGACACGTTCTCGCGCCCTTCGTTGCGGAAGGTCGACGCGGCCACCGCAGTCGTCGCATTGGTAGACCGCTGTTTTGAGCCAACCGTATGGATGGGAGACGTCGTTGACCTTGACATCGAGGCACACCACCGTATTCCGGTCCCGCATCCGCAATTCATCCACCCGCCGAATAAAATGACGCGGAAACCGAACGATTCTGAGAACCGGGCGCATTCGCACATTGTGGTGCTGAAACTGTTCGAGCATCACGCGCGTCCCGAATTCCAGCACTCGGAGGGGTGTCTCGTGGAAGGCCATGCGAAGGGCTTCTTTCGTCTGCAGGAGGTCGTATTCGATTTCAAAACCGCAGACGGGGTCGCTAAGCGGGCTGAGACGCTCGATGTCTGACGCGTAATGCTCAACGATCAGTTCTCGCCATTCTCGAAGGATGTTCTGGGCATCAGGGTCAAGGTCTACTTCTTGTTCACGGGTCATGGAACCCGTCCCGTAGCGTGGAGGTTCATAATGATAACCACACGGCGAAGGAACCCCCCACCAAACCCGATACGGCCAAGTGGCAAGGTTCATCAACAGACCGCGGGTCCAAATGGCCATCAAGGATGCATCATCATGCCTAACATCATCGTTCTCGTCAAGCAAGTCCCCGACACCAATGCGAAAATCACGGTGGTTGGCGACCGTGTTGACCTCTCCTCTGTGAAGATGGTGATGAGCCCTTACGACGAATTTGCAGTGGAGACAGCACTCCTGCACAAGGAGGCCGCTGGCGGCGAGGTGACAGCCCTCACCGTTGGGGACGCTGGTGCTGAAAAAATTCTCAAAGACGCCAAAGCCATTGGTGTCGACCACATCGTTCGCATTGAGAGCAACGGCGAGATGGACTCAAACGCCCTCCAAACCGTCCTGGCACAAGCTGTCAACGACCTCGGTGCCGAAGTGGTGTACTGCGGAAAATCCGCCGCCGACACCGGGGCAGGGTCCACCGGACCCGGCCTCGCAGAACGTTTGAACTGGGCATCCGCTTCCAATGTCATCGGGGCTTCATTTGACGGCGGCGTGGTGGTCACCGCACCGAGCGGCTCCGGCCATGCATCGCTGTCCGTCCCTCTCCCGGCTGTGATTTCGTGCGACAAAGGCGATGCAAAAGTCCGCAAGCCCAACGTCAAGGGCATCATGCAAGCCAAAAAAGCATCAGTCGATGTCCGCTCTATAGAGGCGCCTCCTTCCACAGTCACCGTGACCCATCAGCACATGCCTCCTGCAAAACCAGCCGGGAAATCCTTCCAAGGCGGGGCGTCTGCTGCTGAAGTCGCCCGACTCCTCCGAGACGAGGCCAACCTCCTGTGAAGTGATACCATGACCCAAACGATTGTGATTGCAGAAATGTCCAACAACACCGTCCACCCGTGCACAGCCGAGCTGATTTGTGCTGCTCAGACCTACGGTGATCCGCCAACCCTCATCGTGCCCTGCACGTCTGCCGAGCAGGCCAACGCAGCCATCGGCATGGGTGCAGGCAGCATCATCGCTGCCAAGTCCGACACCTTCGCCCACTACGACGCCCAAGGTTGGGCTGAGGCCCTTGACCGCGTTACTCCCCAAGGGACGATCATCACCTCGGCCAGCCCTCAATCCAAGGACCTTGCCGCTCGCATGGCGGCACGAAGGAACCTTGCGGTCGTGCAAGATGCCATCGCTATTGAAGGAAATGCCGTGACATCGGCGGTGTACTCAGGCAAAGCACTTCAAACAGTGTCCGTGACAGGTCCTGCCTTCATTTCGGTTCGCTCCAACATCTTCCCGCCCGCCCAAGGTGGTGCTGGCGAGGTCAGCGTGGTTGACACCACCGGCAACATTGCCACATCTGTCCGTGAATTCATGGCGCGTGCCTCAGAACGTCTTGATGTCGCTGAAGCAAACATCATCATATCCGGCGGTCGAGGCATGGGTTCACCCGATAATTTCGCTCACCTCGAGGCTGTTGCCGACACCATTGGTGCCGCCGTGGGTGCATCAAGAGCTGCGGTCGATACGTGGGAGGCCATCCCTCACTCCATGCAGGTTGGGCAAACGGGCAAAACCGTGAATCCGAACCTCTACATTGCCGTCGGTATTTCCGGAGCCATTCAACACTTGGCCGGTATGCGTTCATCAAAATACATCGTTGCCATCAACAAAGACGCTGACGCCCCCATTTTCCAACATGCTGATTACGGCATCGTAGCCACGTGGGAAGAGGCGTTGCCAGTGCTCCACGAGACGCTCAAGAGCATGATGAGTTGATCAGGCGTACTTGCCAAATCCAAAGGTGCCACCTGTACCGGCAGCATCCCCAACAAAGGGATTGGTCGCACGCTCATGCCCAATCGTGGTCAACGGACCGTGACCTGGATGGACAACAGTTTCGGAGTCCAATGGCCACAACTGTGTATGAATGGACCGTGCGAGCAAGCCAAAATCGCCACCTGAATGCTCAATATCGGTGCGCCCCACCGACCCGGCAAACAACGTATCACCGACAAACACATGGTCCGCATCACCCTCGACGGGCAATAACAAGCAACACCCTCCGAGGGTGTGACCAGGCGTATGCAACACCTTCAGGTCAATGCTCCCGAAACGGTGAACAACCCCCGCTTGGAGAGAGCGGTCGGCAACAGCGGGTTCTGGCAACGACAATCCGTATCGACGCCCAGACTTCTGCGCCAGGGTCTGAAGGAAGGTATCGTCATCGTGCAGGTACCAATCAACACCGAAATGGGCTTTCAAGTGAGGAATGAAGCCACTGTGATCGAAATGTGCATGGGTGTTCACCAATGCCACCACCTGCCGGGTCGCGATGCCGTGCGCCTTGGCTTCATCGCTGGTCCTGGGTCCAGTGGACCAATCAGGACCCGGGCCATCAAAGCCGTCCACCCATGCGATGATTCGCTCGGGTTCATCGCCTCCATCGATAATGATGGTGTCTCCCGTCGCCTTATCGGTCACAACGGAACATCGTTGCTGGAGAGGACCAACAAAGAAGTGTTCAATCCACGGTTCCACCAGGGCCATGAACACCGCAAAAGTGGCTCCTTCATGAGGTTGAGCCTTCAAGAACTTCAACAAAAACACGATCTGTGGTCCATCGCCCGTCGCGATCCAACACGCGCAGCTCAAACACATGCTTTCCAACGGGCAAGCGGACCTTGACTTGGTTCGTGGTGCCAATCTCCTGCCCCCGACCATCGATCCACGACCAGCCGCTCACCTGACCCAGCGGATCGTGTGTACCTCGGCCGTCGAGAATCGTGGTTGCACTACCATCTGCGTCAGCCGTCAAGACTCGGTCGTCCCCTGCCTCGGCTTGCGGAGGATGGGTTGAGGTGTGGGGGGCGACGAGAGCGGCCATCAAATCGTCATCGTCAACTGCACTTGCAACAAACGTCGTGTCGGCAAGGGTTGACAGAAGGTCGTCTTCCTCGGAAGTGTTTCGGGTCGGCTTCTCTTCGTACGATGTCGGTTCGGTCATCGCTTTGAGCAGAGACGTGGATGGGATTCGCTCGCTGGAATCTGAAGACATCATGACTCGTTCTTCGTCGGTCAAGTGTTCCATCACGTCATCGTTTCCTCGCTCGTACAGGTCCTCCGCCGTGGCCTCGGAGGCGTTGGGGTCCTCCTCAAACCAGAGGGTCAATTCCGAGGAGTCCACCTCGATGAGAGAGGCTCGAAGGTCAACTACCCCAATCGGTTCTGGAGCGGTGTAATCGTTTTGGTCGTCGCCTGCGAAGACGATGCGCTCTTGCTCAGCGTGGATGAGAACCGTGTGGGGCATGCCCTGATGTTCAACAGACCACATTGTATCTTCACCAAGGACATGAAGATGGAACCACGCACCCGCGACGATCATCGTGGGTGTGGCCGCCAACACTCTCACGGGATATTTGCAAGTCATCATCACCTCCAAGGTGCCGTCAGGACCGAGCTTGGCAACATCACCGTTGTCAAAGCCAAGAGCGGCGTCCTGACCGAAAGGACATGAAGTAAGCAACCGCCTATTCGCATCATTTCGCCACACTAGGATATCATTCGACCACACTTCAAATTCAACGGCTTCCTCCTCACCCCCCACCAAAGCGTGACCTTCGCGGGTGAGGAAAAGACGACCATCTCCTGCGAGACCAATGTTCGTAAGCCGCTCGCCGCGTGTACCTCGGGGTGGACGACGCCATGTTTCTCGGCCCTCTTCAAACGCCACGAGTTGACCACCGTGAGTGGCAACATACAGACGACCAGCGCCTGCAACCATGAAGGCACATTCCTCCAGACCAGCACCCGCCGAAAGTGGGCGAGTCCGATCTCCGTCGATGATGACCACATCACCCATCCCTGTCAGAACCGCTAAGTCCATTCCCCATGCAACAGCATGCTGAACGCCCCCGTCAACCGGTACGTTACGTTCAAGCAGACCCTGTGAAGTGAAGACGGTGAAACCCTCGAGGTCGTCGCCAACCCACCAGTGGTTCTCAAAGAACTGAACATGCATCACCTCCACATTCAGTTCATGCGTCGCCAACAATTCTGCCTCGTCGGATTCAATGCTGGCAAAACAGACGGTTGAGCGACCCTCGCACCAACCCAGCAAGGCCCCGTCGGGGCTGCTCGCCATCATCCGGATTTTCCCCTCGGGCCGGAGCATCGGCCTGGTGGGTTTGGTCAACGCCATACCGCGTGCTTCTGTTCCAAGTTGAAAAGCACTCGTGTTTCGTGCAAATTCAGAGTTCATCATCGTTGTGAAGATCAATCACAGCATCTTCACTATCGTCGGAGGATTTTGCAGCGTCGTTGCGTTGTGAATCCAGTTTGCTGAGGTAGTTCTCGTCGATGTCACCCGTGATGTAAACCCCGTCAAAACAACTTGAATCAAAGCCGTCCACCTTCGAAGTTGGCTGCAGCGTCACCTCTTGCAGGTCTTCGAGGGTTTGGTAAAACAAGCGGTCACTGCCAATCGTCTGATTAATTTCGTCAATGGTGCGTCCGTTGGCGATGAATTCGTTGACAGCCGGCATATCGATGCCATAGACATTGGGAAAGCGCACGGGAGGAGCGGCTGATGCAAAGTACACCTTCGAAGCACCGACATCGCGCGCCATCTCGATGATTTGGGCACTGGTCGTCCCACGCACGATGGAATCGTCCACCAACAAGACATTCTTTCCACGGAATTCGTGTTCGATGGCGTTCAGTTTGCGCCGTACGGATTTTTTCCGAAGCGCTTGGCCCGGCATGATGAAGGTACGGCCAACATAGCGGTTCTTGACGAAACCCTCTCGATAGGCTACATTCAGCGTTTTCGCCATTTGCAACGCAGCGATTCGACCAGAGTCGGGGATGGGAATCACGACGTCGATGTCGTGATCGGGCCAAGATTCAAGCAGGCGCTCAGCCAAACGTTGACCTTGATTCAAACGGGCTTGATACACCGACATGCCGTCAATAACAGAGTCTGGCCGAGCAAAATAAACGTGCTCAAAAATGCACGGCGTGTAGGCTTTCACAGAGGAGGGTGGCCGAGTGAAGAGATGGCCCGAGGTGCTGATAAAAATCGCTTCCCCGGGCTGGACATCCCGAATCACTTCAAATCCGAGGGCCGTGATTGCGACGGATTCACTCGCAACAATGTATTCGTCAGCGCCTTCCACGCTTCGTTTGCCAAATATCAGCGGACGAATGCCGTGAGGGTCTCGAAAAGCCAACAGCCCGTATCCCGAAATCACGGACACACAGGCATAGCCACCTCGAACACGTTGATTCAAGCCATCAACGGCGCCAAAAACGGTTTCGATGTTCATGTGTGGGTCGCCTTGAATCCGAAGCCCGTTGGATCGTTTGCTCAACTCCACTGCCAAAACATTGAGCAACAATTCCGAATCGCTGGTGGTGTTGATATGACGCATGCACTCGTTCTGGATGTAGTCGGCGAGTTCCTCGGCGTTGGTGAGGTTGCCGTTGTGGCCCAAGGCAATGCCGTAGGGCGAATTGACATAGAAGGGCTGAGCCTCTGCACGAGAAGAGGAACCCGCGGTGGGGTATCGGACATGTCCGATACCAACATTACCTTGGAGACGAAGCATGTGGCGTTTGTAAAAAATGTCGCTCACCAAACCGTTGGATTTGCGCAGTCGGAAATGACCATCAAGATCCGTGAGGATCCCCGCTGCATCCTGACCCCGATGCTGTAGAACGGTCAATCCGTCATAGAGCAACTGGTTGACATGGACGCCTTGTCGGCCCACGATTCCGAGGATGCCACACATGGTTTCGCCTCGATTCAAGCAGTCCTTGCCTGCTTGTTATGGTTCCGATGATGATTCAAGCCTTGGGACGATGCGTCTTTTTGGACCAGTTGAAGCGACGTAGTTTGGCGGTTTCGCCGTAACCACAGGAAGCACAGACCGACTTTTGTTTGTGGTAGGCGTTTCGACCGCAACGGCGGCAGCGAATGTGCGTGGTCTTTTGCCGTCGACCCATGGATGGAGTACCCTTTGACATACGCTCACCTGAACGGTTCGGCCACCGACCTCCCCCTTATGAAATCAACGGCAGATGATTGGAGCGGTCAAGATCACTCCTCCTCGAGGCGGATAGGAGGGGTGAGGGTGTTCAACACCGTGGCTAGCACGGCACCAACGACAACAACCAAACCGAAGGTGACAGCCAGGAATGTGGTCCCCATTCGCACCACGTTGGAGAGAGCTTGGGCACGCACTGAACCGTTGTCCTCCATCAACAGTTCCCCTTGTGACAGGAAGAACAGGGTCAGTCCAGCCGCTATGGCCAAGCTCAGGACCATGCCCAAGAAGGGCGCGATGGGACGTTTGCGTTCATCGCCGTACACCACCAACACAAGGAGCAAGAGAAAACAGACGAGCGTAAACGACGTCAACAGCGCATTCGCGAACCGAACGAGCGTCCCTTCACCGGAAACTCCCAGCACTCCCCAAGCGATGGCGGCGAGGGCCAAGGGCGGGAGGAGGAAGGCCATGAGCAATCGAGCCGCTTGTTGCCCCATCGGCACGTCATTCTTCACTGGTTTCACCCCCGGTAACATTTGCAGCGATCACCTTGCTGGCGTGGTTCAATTGGTCGGGCGTTGGAGGCGCCAGTACAGCTGGAGGCACTTGCTGCGATTCATACACGTAGAGGATCATGGCGAAGGTCAACACGGCCAACGCTGCCCCCACCACCAAGCCAAACAGATCTGCACCGGCAAGGATCAGTTGCCGGCCGAAGGTGGCCTTGGAAACGTTTGACCCGTCAAACGACAAGGAGAGGCCCAAAAGAAGCAAAATAAAAACAGCCAACAAGAGGGAAAAAGCCCGCTCTTGGCGACGTCCCTGACCAACGATTCCAATCAATACATAGGCCGTGCTTGCAAAACTGAGCGTAAACAGCAGGAAGGTTGGCCAGAAGATCAGCCAATATTTGTTGACGTTCTCGGGGTACGTCGGTGTAAATGTCCACCAATGCATGCCTTCAAGCCATATGACAGCGACGATGACCATCGTCGCCCCCAAATATCGGTCCGTTCGAGACAAACGACCGACCGGTACGGGGCCCGAGAAGGCGATGAGGTAGAACCCAACAGCGAGTAGAACACCCGGCCCAAGCAGGCTGCCGAGAAGGTGCCCAAAGGCGCTCGACGATGAAAATGAAAGTGTCCAAGGTGTGGCAAGAAGGGACACGAGGCCGATGCTTGCACCCCAAGCACCGCTCCGTCGCCAGCGAGGGTCCTTCGACAGCAGCGCTAACATGCTCCCTGTCACCAACAAGAAGCCCGCCAGCCAGAAAAAGGCGAAGGCTTGAATGGCTTCTTCCATGACACATCGTGGTCGCAGAACCTTATAGAGAATCCCACTCATCACGCCGCAGTGGGCCGATTGGTGGCAATGCGCGTGTCGGAGGGCATAAATACCCGACCTCTGTGGGCTGAACGCTGAGGTGTTCCCGTGGTGAAGCGTCCCCGTCAAGTCAAGCGATACAGCCCCTCGGCTGGCAAGCACACCCTCCACACCGTTGAACGAGTGAAGAAGCGACGAGCCTCTGAACTTCGTTGGGGTCAGCGCCGCTTCCGTCGGGTCATGGCTGGGTACCGTGGTTTCCCACGTCCCAAACCCGATGGCCGTGAAAAACCAACCAAGCGCGTCAATGTTCTCTACCGGTGCACCGAGACCGGCAAGGCCCACTACGCTCCATGCCAACGCGCCAAGAAATTCGAACTGATCGACCGATGAGGTGATACCATGGCCAACAAATTTCTCAAAGTGAGTTGCCGAGATTGTGGCAATGAATCCACCATCTTTTCCCGCGCTACCACCTCCATCGCCTGCGATGTGTGCAGCGCCACCTTGACCAAACCCTCGGGTGGAAAAGCCCAGTTGATTGGATGCACCGTGGTTGAATCCCTGGATTGAGGAGGCTGAGCCTCCATGTCCACCACAACCACCGCCCCCCCGGAAGAAGGGGAGTTGGTGGTCGCCACCATCACCAATGTCAAACAAAACGGCGCTTACGCCGACCTTGACGAATTTGAGGGGATTGAGGGCTTCATTTTCATCGGCGAAATCGCCTCGGGCTGGGTCAAAAACATCCGTGGATTTGTCCGCGAAGGTCAGCGGGTCATCTGCAAGGTCTTGCGAACTCGAAATGACGGCACTTCACTTGAATTGTCGTTGAAATCAGTTTCAGAAGAACGCAGAAGAGACCGCCTCCAGGAATGGAAAAACGAACAGCGGGCGAATCAACTGTTCAAGGTCCTCGGCGAAAAACTCGAATGGCCCGAAACCACTCTTCACGAGCGAAACGCTGAGCTGGTGGATGCCTTTGGCACACTCTACACGGCATTCGAGGAGGCAGCCATGCAAGAATCTGCGTTGGAAAACGCTGGCTTTGAAGGCGATTGGCTCGCTCCTTTCATCGAAATCGCCGTTGAGAATATCATTCCCCCGTTTGTTGAACTCAGAGGCACGTTGACCCTGAGCATCAATGCCGTGAACGGTGTGTCCGTGATCCAAGAAGCCCTTCTTGCTGCCGAAGCCCTCTCGGACCCCGAGGAGGAAATTGAAGTCAAGTGCTTTTACGACGGTGCCCCCCAATACCGACTGGAACTTCGCGCTCCCGACTTCAAAGTGGCTGAAGCCCATTGGGACAAGGCCATCGCAGCGGTGCTGAACCACATGAAGGCCGCAGGTGGCGAGGCCCAAGCCAAGCGAGAGTGAAAGCCATGGCTCGTCAGCGACTCCAACAGTGCCTTTCATGTGGAGCCTTTGGATTGAGCACGACGTGCACCTCTTGCGGCGAAACGGCACAGGCTGCTGCACCACTCAAGTGGTCGCCAGAAGACCATCGCGCCGCTCTTCGACGAAAAATGAAAGGGGTTGAAACCCCAGAATGGCCCTCCACGTTACCCACACTTCCCTCCGTTGAAGCGATGCGAGCCGATGTGACGGAAGAAGAGTGATGACGCTTCATCACAGGTCGTCGAACGCATCGCTCATGGAAGGATGAGCATCAAACATTATAACGCGTGTTTCACCGTTTTGTCGTTCATGACGATGATGGTTGAATGGCGTAATGGACACCATGAGTTGACCCCGGGGTCGACGTTGTTGGTGGCGTTCCCTGGTGTTGGGAACATTGGAAAAGTTGCGCTGGAATCGATTCGTTGCGAATCCTCAACCGTGGAGGTAGCCCGTCTTCACCCCGTTGGTTTGCCACCGTTGGCCGAACTCGATGAGGATGGGTTGCTTGCCCCTCCACACCTTTCGTTATGCCGAACCATCACGCGGTCAGGTTGCTCCGTCCTGACCTTGCGAGGTACGGCTCAGCCCAACGAACCAAGCACACAGTCGAGCATGGCAAGGGAGTTGATGGCCTTCTTTGAGCAACAGTCCATTGAGCAACTGCTGGTACTGACGGGGATGGTGGACCAGCCCGACCGTAAAGCCCTGTTCGCCGTCACCAGTTCAGCCTCTCACCGCATTGAATTGGAAGCAAGGGGCGTAGATGTTCGACGTGATGAGCCTCGTTCTGGCGCCATCGGTGTCGCTGCGTTGCTTGCATCCATGGGCCCCCTGTACGGCATCCATTCTGCCTGCATCATCGCCTCGTCGGTTGGCTCGAGCGGAGATGTCCTGGCATCCCAACGAATGCTTGAACACCTCAACCGGTGGTTTGACTTCGGCTTCGACCTCCCATCAGACGGAAGTTTCTGGTTGAAGGAACGCCTTGAAGCCATGGCCCCTGCACATCGGGAGGACTTGGTCAAGGAGATGACCGCCTCTCATGATGCGTTCTATATGTGATTGAATAGGTGTCACGGGCGCCTTTGAATCGGCCGGAGACATCGATGAGGAGCGCCGAGAGAGGGATTCGAACCCCCGCGTCCAAGGGACAGTGGATTTCGAATCCACCGCAATACCGGGCTATGCGACCTCGGCTCCAACAGCACGCTTCGGCGCGACGGTCATAAGCATGATGTTCCGTGTCCGTCCCATGGAGGTCCAGTTTCGCTCGAGGGAAGGCGATGTGAAGGTCGAGGTCGCACCCGGCACCACTGTCCGAGCGGCACTTACGAAAGCGGGCTTGTTGCCATCCATGGTCATCGTCAGCCACGATGGTACTGTCGTCCCTCACTCAACGACCCTTGAAAGCGACGTTGAATTACTGGTAACCACCATCTCTTCAGGCGGCTGAAGACGAACCCCTACGGACCACATGAAGCGAAGATTGTCGCGTATAATCAGCTCTGGTTTCCACGGCCCACGCATCCAACCCAACGTTGGCCACCACGACCGTGTCCCCGACCTCAGCGATGTCGTATTGTGGCCCCCAATCATCAAACCAACCCTCAACTTTGGTGGCCCCCGTGTTGTCCATGATCATCATGCCTCGGCGTGACCATCGTTGCCCGTTTCGACCTACACCGCTTTTTTCGAATTTGTAGACGAGGAGACCCGTCAGATTATGTTTGGCTTGCATATCAAGGAGGTCCAATCCTTCTTCGCCCCCGTCGTTGGGCAAGACTCGCGCAAACGGGTCGATCTTGAGGACGATTTCCCCTTTCCAATTGACGGTAAAAACAGCGTTCTCCACCACTGCAGACATACCGCGCTCCAAGGGGAAGGGCACGGTCGAACCTCCGTCATGGTGTTCGTCGGTGGCGATCTGGACCTGGGCCATGTGTTGACCTTGCTTGAAACTCAAGCGATTTGAGCGCTGTTGAGAGGCACTGCCAACGTAAACCAATTCACCACAAAATGTGCCCCGCGGATCGAGGCTTCCGATGCTGGCCAGCGCTGTCCGAGCCGAAGCACCGGGCAATTGAATGGGCGAGGCGGAGGGCGGTTCATCACCCTCACTGCCCGGACAGACTGCGCTCCAGTCGCACCGGTCACATCGACTGCCCTCAGGTGATTCAATGCTGACGCCTCCAGGGCCAAATCCGCGAAGGGGGGAGGGCTCTGCCGGGTACTCGTGGATAGAAGGTGTTCCTTGCTTCAAGAATTGCCAGAGTTGGAAGAGTTCCTGTTCACGTTCCAGGTGTTCAGCAACGCTCGGAACGTCAACGGACTTGATGCTGGGATGGCCAAGGTACCAAATCTCCAGACCACCGAGTTGGTCCTTTCTGCCATGGGTGATGTACCAAAGCATAGCATAGATCTTGAGTTGTTCAACGTAATCACCTGAACGATCGGACGCCCCCACACTGGCTTTCAAATCCACCACCTTTGAAGCGGCCTCCCATCGATAGACCAAATCATACTCACCCTGAAACCAATGATCAGGATGAACAGCATTCATACTAAACGAGGGGGCATCGGGGTCCACAAACCATGGTCGTGCCACCTCCCACGCTTCGGCCCATGTGATATTACCGCTACATGCAAGTGGGTGCTTACCGGTTGGAAATGAGAGTAAAGCATAGCCGTCAGGAGCCGGCCATTCTGGTCGGTGACCGGTACGCCAAGATTCGAACCAAGGGCCACCGCCTGCGTCAAAACATCGCTCGACCTCACCGAGATGGAATTCAAGGGCTCGCTCGGTCATCGACAAGCACACATCTTCGTCAACTTCGCTCCAGTCTCCTGCCTTGCGTTCGTCTGTTTCCCACTCCAGGCGCATGCGCTCCAACGCCGGGGGAAGATGGATGGCACAGCGTTGAAGCGCCCATTTGCGCAGGTCCTCCAACGATTGTGGACGCTCATCTTCAAAGAACGGTAACAAGGCTGCAGCCGGCCAAGTTGAGGCAGGCACCGATGAATCGTATCGTCCATCATCCCCGAAAGGCGACGGGGGCAAGGCTTCAGGCACAGCATGTGGCGAAATGATCGATGGGGACTCCCTCAACACCCGGCAAACCGCTTCCTCAACAGCACGTCCTACGAAAAGGACCGGTATTTGTGGCATCTTGAATCGATAGACCTTTTCGTAAAACCAAAGACGAGCACAAGCCCGATAGGTGTTGGCTTGACTGGCCGATAACCGTTGGAATCGGCCAACTTTGTCCTCATCCCTCTCAACGATTTGCACAGGCATGAGGTTCCCTACCCTTGACGCTACTTGAAGCCTCATGTTCCGCAGGACTGGGCCGTTTCATGCGAATTCCAAGCGGGTCTTTCGGCTATCAATGCGCAACTGAAGGACGCCCGAGCGCCAACCCAACTCAGCGCCGATCAGACCCAACGCATCACCCGGGCGTAAGTCGAGCAAACGCTGCTGGATGCTCCCTCCGAAGGCCACGACTTCGGCGATGTGAGTCCCGTCCCAAAGCATGAAGGAAACCATCGTCCACGGTTTGCCGTCCAAACGAATGCCGTCTCGCCGTTGTATGGAGAGGACGTACCCCCTCACATTCCCTCTCGTTCGTAGCAAACCCAGTCGGGTGTGACCAACATCATCGGTGCTCGATTCGGAAAAGGATTCAATGGATGAACGCTCATCCACGTAAAGACGAGCTTGGTCTCGCCAAACCCCGGGAAGGGCTTCTTGGAGAGAAATCTCTTGCTCTGCCCAATCATGAAGGGTCGGAAAGACCCCTGGCTCGCTTTCCTCAACGGCGATGTGCTGCTGCCCAACCACGAGCATCGCACCGTGAACCAATTCACCAAAGTGATTGGGGAAAGGGCCCCACAACCCGGTCAATCGCCCCTTCACCGCTACCCTTCCCATCAAGTCTCCCAAGGGCCCGTACGGAGCAGACGGGGTCAGTTTGGCGAGCGATTGCAGCCATGAAAATTGAGGAGGAGTGTGCCAAACTTCGTCATTCTCTGAGGACACAGCACACCAACCGCACCCAGCGGCGGTTCCCTCGCAAGCCTCAGTTGGAGATACGGGAAAGACATTCGCATCAGGAGCCATCGCCTGCATCGACCGATGAACATCCATGTAAAGGCGCGAAAGACCCTCGATGTCGTCCGATGACGGTGCATCAAAGGTCACCCGCTCTGCGCTCTCAAGGTACCAACCTTCCATTCCTGATGCCGTTTGCCCATCGTGCGTTTCGTGCCACAACCAAGCGTAAAAGCGAAGTTGATGCTCAAGCGAAGCCGCAAAGACAGAAGAGGGTGAGCCTGATTTAATGTCAACAAGTCGAATTCGCCCGTCCCATCGCAGAACCATATCGAGTTCACCAGAAGCCCACCCCTCCGGATGATACAGACGTTGAGGTTGGTGGACCCGGGGGTCTTTGAACCAAGGACGGGCACACTCCCAAGCCTCGTTCCACTCGATGGGGCAACCCGCCGTCTGCCACGTCGGACGCTGCTCCACCTGCCATCGTCGCATCTGAACATCGGGAATTTTGTCAGGCAGTGGGAATTGAGGTGTGCTGGAGAGCGAGGGCTCACGAACGGAAAACGGGTTGTCGCCACGGCGGCGTGCCTCGAGGTGCGGTCCGCCGCCTTGCCGGTAGCAATCTTGAACCTCATGAAGAAACAAGGACAATGCGCCCTGCAAACGAGCCCAGACCGTGTCGGAGGTCACGCTTTCCCACGCATCATCATCACTCTTCCAAAGGACATCCTCCCATTGAGAACGACCCGTTTCAAGAACGTCGTCGACCAGAGGTCCGATTTGTTGCTCGGCCCAGGTTTCAAGTGATTCGAGGGAGCTGACGCTGGGTGGGTGCATCATCAGTAGACGACAAACAGCGTCTTCAAGCAACACCCCAAGCAGTTGGGAGGGACGGGTTGGACCTTGGAGGCCACCTTGATACCCCATCAACCATTGACGCTGACAACGCAAAAACGTGGTGAGGGAACTGGCGGATAAACGACTGCGAGAGCGTCCCAACGGGCCACCCCGAGGAGGCAAACCTACCGGCACTCGCCCACCTCATAGCAGGTTGCAAGCACACTGAAATTATGCATCGTAGGAATAATAGTCACCACTGCTGCGTTGTTCTCGGTCTTTTCGACTTTCGCCTTTGTTGATACGTGGTCGCCGTGAGTCATGATCTCGGCGGAAGGTGACATCGACTCCGGACAAAAAACGGTTCATCCCTTGTCGGAGGCTGAAAGGCCCAGTTGCGTTGCCTGCCACCCCGCCCTGCCCCTCAAAGACGAGCAGTGAGTCTGAAACGATGTCGATGAAGTAGACATCGTGGTCGATGACGAAGGCTGACTTTTCATTGGCTTCCATCGTTCTTCGGATCGCCTTCGCTGCTTCCATTCGTGCGCTGGCGTCCAAGTGCGCTGACGGCTCGTCGAGCAAGTAGAGGTCGGCTTCACGACCCAAGCAAAGCGCAATGGCCACGGCTTGGCGCTCACCACCGGACAATTTCTTGACGCGCTTTGGGAGCAATTGGTCAATGCCCAAAGCCTTGATCACGTTGACATGGTATTCCCCGCTCCGCCAGCGTGGTCCCAATTCGCTGTCCAGCCATTGTTGAACCGACCCCTCCACATCAACGCCGATATGCTGCGGCTTGTAGGAGATTGACGCCTCTGCGGTCACCCACCCTTCGTCGTAGGTGTGCTCGCCTGCAAGGATTTTGATCATGGTGGATTTACCGGTACCGTTGGCACCGACCACGCCGACAACTTCACTTCGATGGACAGCCCCCTCACCGGAAGTAAGTTTAAACTCACCAAGTTGCTTGCTCAAGGCGCCCCACTGAACAACGGGCGTCCCAATCTCGACTGAGCGGTCGCGGTGCCGAAGGAATTTGATCGGCTTATCCCGGATTCGGACATTCTCCTCGGGCAAGAAACCATCCAGATAGGTGTTGATGGCTTGTCGAGTGGAACGAGCCGGCGTGAAAATCCCAAACGCTCCCTTCTTGCCGTACACGATGTGGACCAAATCAGCGAGCACGTCGAGGACGGCCAGGTCGTGCTCGATGACGATGACTCGCTTCGTCTCTGCTAAGGCTTGTACAATTCGAACAATGCGCATGCGCTCGTGGATATCAAGATAGGACGACGGCTCGTCAAAGAAATACACGTCCGCATCTCTCAAGATGGTGGCGCAAATCGCCATGCGTTGCAATTCACCACCAGAGAGTTGCTGCACCGTTCGGTCGAGCAGATGGTCAATTCCCAAAGCAACGGTCATCTCCTCAAGCAGATTGCGCTCGTTGACCTTCGTCAACAGTTCACGAACGGTCCCACTCACGCGTTGAGGCAATCGGTCAACATTCTGAGGCTTCACTGCCACGTTGATGTCGCTTCGTTGAACCGCAATGAAAAAATCCCGCAGTTCCCCTTTGGGCAGAGCGTCGATGACATCATCCCAATGTGGTTCATCGTTCAGCCAGTCACCGAGGTTTGGAATCAAACGGCCGGACAGGGCGCTGATTGCGGTAGATTTGCCCATCCCATTGGGTCCAAGGATGCCAACCACGCTTTCCTTGGAGGGGGTGGGCAATCGGAAGAGACGGAAGCCGTTCATCGAATAACGATGAATCATATCGGTTTCCAATTCGCTTGGCAAATTCTCGATGATCAACGCATCGTGAGGGCACTTGTTCACGCATATGCCGCACCCGATGCAGAGGCTCTCGGAGATATGGGGTTTGCCGGTGTGACTGTCCATGATGATGCATTCCTGCCCGTTGCGTACCGGTGGACAGAAGTCGTGGCATTCATCGTTGCATTTCTTGGGTTGGCAATTGTCTTCTTTCAAGACCGCTACACGCATTGCTTCACCCCCTTTGGCCTCATGCCGGACGTATATTGTTTCACCTGCGGTTCATCGGGTATCCCCGATGATTCCCCGAGCACCTGCTCGATTCAAATCAGACCCTTGAGGTGCTCGTGTCCACGGATGAGACGAATCGTGCACGGGGTTGGGAACTTCATGCTCGCCTTGCGCAAGGCATCACGGGCAGTGAGGTAGTGTTGAGCGTTGACCTGAATAGACAAAATTCGTTGGCCACGCTTGATTCGGGCGGCGGTACCAACGTTCTTGCCGAAGGCGCAGCGCATGCCTTGTGAGACACGGTCGGCACCTGCACCGGTCGCCTGCTTGTTTTCTCGCAGAACATGGTGAGGGAAGGTGTGGACACGGAGGGCGTACCCTTGTGGGCCGGCTTGCTTACGAATCGTCGAGTTGGAGACGACACGAGCAGCCTCGAGAGCGGTGTGACGGATTTGAACATCATTATCGGCTCTCAGTTCAATGACGACATTGAACTGACCTGTTTCAGCAGCGCGACGGTTGCCGACGTGAAACTGATGAATTCGGTTGTTCGGGACACCGCCGATGTACTTACGGCGGGTGTAAGCAGGCCCTTTCAAGCGTCGGTACATCACAGCGGGCTTTCGTGCCATAGGTACGCCTCCAAGCAGTCCTGCGACCCATGCTCCCTTTATGATATCTCCGCCCGACGCTGGTGTGTCAATGCGGCAGCACATGTGGTGAGGGGAGCAAAGTCTTCATGCCGGGGAGAGGGGTGGTCCCCCTATGGCCGAGGGCTGGCGCAAGTTCCTCGAGGAGGAATCCGAGCATCAGTGGCTTGCGATTGGTGTTTTTTTTGTGTTCGTGCTGATCGGCGCCTTTGCAGTTGACGCAACCGAACACTTCGTCGGCGACCGGCTCGTGAGTCCGACGGAAGCCTATCAAGGGAAACTGGTGGTGGACATCGAATACGCTCCCGTCCAAAATGAATACACAGCATTGGTGTACACGCCCGTATCAGGCTACGAATTGTTCACCGAGAACCTTGCCACGGGTTCCACGACCGTCGCCTTCTCGCCCGATACCTTGGACCTCGGAGATTCGGTAACCTTCATGCGCTGCATGCCCGATGGAGAAGTGGTCTTCTCAACAGCACCAAACACCCTGACTGGACTGAAGGACGGGCTGATGGTCACCTACGAATACACCGATGAATTCGGTGAATTCGGCATCCTTGATGTGGCGGAGCACACCGTTGGCGCAAGCACGCATCGAATGTTACTGACCCAAGAGGGCGGGGCAACATCTCTTCGGGGCACGGTGAGCTTGATGCCAACTCCATCCATGTCCGTTTCCTCCGGCGTGCAATGGCAGCATGTCGAAGCCTTTGATGACGGGATTTGGATTGTTCTAGGAACGCATATCAGCACGGCTGGAGCAGACGGTTCGAGCCCTGCCACCCCCCAAGCACGACCTGCTTTGGGTTGGGTGCTCTGGGACGGGTCCAACGCAACACCCACCCTACGAAACGTGCAGTTGTTCGGCGAGGGAAGCTTTCACAGCGTGGCCCGGCAAGGCTCCGAACTGGTGGTCGGCGGGACGGTCGAATCCCTGGTGATTCGAGCCGACGGCGATGTTGAATCGCTGAAGGTGGCCTCCGTCCATGCACTGACCGACAGAGATGGGACGGTTTGGCTGATCGGCGACATAGGCGCTACCACGGTCACCACGTACCGGGATGGGGTGCTTGAAACCCATCTTTTGGTTCATCCCGTGCCGGTTGAATTCCAATCCGCCGGAGCCCAAGGCGACTTTGTTCATGTTCACGGAATGAACGCAATCGGGCAGCCCGTCCAGTGGAGCATTGACATCACCGCCAACGGCTCTATAGAGAGTGGTCGGGGTTTCCTCAATTTGATGTTCCTGTGTGTTGGCGGAGTTGTGATGGCGATGATGCTTCGCTACGCTGTGCAACAACTCCTGCAATCGGAACATTGACCCGTTGCTCGGCAAGAACGAGGCGCTTCCTCTCAGTCGATTGAGAACCTTCATGTGCCCTCGTCGACTTCATCCAACTCCAGCGAAAGCCATGGAGGTGAAACGATTGTCAAAACGGAGCATGATGGACCAGTTCTTTGAACTCAAGGACCAACATCCCGATACCGTTCTCTTCTTTCGCATGGGTGATTTCTACGAATTGTTTCACGGCGACGCCGAAACGGCAGCGGACGTGCTGGGCCTGACCCTTACATCGAGGGACAAAAACGCAGAGGAGCCTATTCCGATGGCAGGATTCCCCTGGCACGGTCTTGAGGATCACCTCCGAACAATGCTGAAAGCCGGTTACAAAGTCACGGTGGCCGAACAAGAAGACGAGCTTAGAGAAGGTGCAAAATTGCTCGAACGGGTCGTCACTCGGGTGTACACCCCTGGTAGTTTGTTTGAGGAGGGGTTGTTGGACGGGGACGAGCCAGCCCTACTCGCCGCTGTGGTCATCGGAAAAGGCGAGTTGGGCGTCTCCACCATCGACGCTTCCACGGGAAAAGCCTGGGCGGCAACGCATGAAGGCGAGGACCGATTTCTGCGGTTGTTGGACGACCTTCAGCGATGGCAACCCAGCGAACTGGTCATGTCGCCAGGCGACACGGAGGATCCGGCGATGAGCAAGATCTTCCTCGCCCTCGACAATACCATGGTGAGCCATCACTCCATCAGCGATTCCAAACGAAACGAACGCCTTCAATCGATGCTCAATGTTGCGGATTTGGGCCACCTCGACCTTGATCACGCCCCCTTAGCGATTTCCGCTACGGGCTTAGCGGCGGATTACCTCGCAACCGTTCACTTGCAATCCGATGTCCCGCTTCAGGACGTCGAAGTGGTTGAAGAACAGGGTCATTTGTTGTTGGACCAGACCACGCTTCGCAACCTTGAACTGACCCGAACCTTGGCAGGTGAACACGACGGCAGCCTTCTCTCAAGTTTGAACCGATGCCGGACGGCCATGGGGCGTCGTTTGCTTCGCACATGGTTGCTTCAACCCTTAGCTCATCTCGAGGCCATCGATGCTCGTCACCAGTCGGTGGGAGCGCTCTCACGGTCGGCCCTCCGTCTGGACGGCCTACGCACCACCTTGCGCGGGATTCGTGACATGGAGCGATTGGCCACGCAACTGGCCTACCAGAGGTGCAACGCCCGGGATCTGGTCGCAATGGCTCATGCCCTCGAGCAGATGCCTGCTGTCATGCAGTGGTGCAACGACAGCAACGACCCCTTGCTGATGCACCTCAGTCAGGGCTTGGACCGACTTGACGACGTTCGAAGGATGGTTCAAGCCACGCTGGTGGAAGCGCCACCGCTTGGTCTTCGCGACGGCGGCCTTCTCAACGACGGCGTTGATGAGGAGATCGATCGCCTGCGCGGCGTGACTCAAGAGGGGAAATCATGGTTCACAAAACTCGAAAAACGTCTCAAGGAAGATTTAGGAATCGCCTCCTTGAAGGTCAAAATGAACCGTCAGGTTGGGTGGTACATCGAAGTAACCCAAACGCACGAGGACAGTGTGCCTCAGACGTGGCGCAGAAAGCAACAATTGACCAACGGGTCACGCTATGTGACCGATGAATTGGTTGAGCGGGACGACCTACTCTTGAGGGCTGATTCGACCCTCAAGGAACTCGAGTATCGACGCTTCCTTGAATTGAGGACCTACTGTCACCAACACGCCTCGTCGTTGGCCGACATTGCTCGGAGGGTCGCCGCCGTTGATGTGTTGCAGTGCTTTGCAAGCGTGAGTCGTGAACGAGGATGGGTCAAGCCGGAGATGGTTGAGGGGACAACGTTGAAGCTTGAGGGGGCCCGACACCCCGTTCTTGAGACGATGCAGGGCTTTGTCCCTAACCCGGTGAACATGAACAAACGAAGGTCGTTTTTACTCATCACAGGGCCCAACATGGGAGGGAAGTCTACCTATCTGAGGACCGTGGCATTGGTGTCCGTCTTGGCGCAGGCTGGATGTTTCGTACCGGCGAAGAAAGCCAAACTTGGTTTGGTGGACCGCATCTTCACCCGTGTTGGCGCCAGCGACGACTTGAAGCGAGGGCGCTCCACATTCATGATGGAGATGATCGAAGTCGCCCACATTCTGAAACGTGCTACACCTCGCTCGCTGGTCTTATTGGACGAAATCGGTCGCGGTACCTCGACATTTGACGGCCTTTCCATCGCTTGGTCGGTCACCGAAGATATTTGCCAGCGCATCGGCGCACGAACACTCTTTGCAACGCATTACCACCAACTGATTGGTTTGGAGGGCGAAATTGACGGATTGCATAATGTCCACGTGCAAGTCGCCCAAGACAACGGTGAATTGCGGTTTTTGCACACCGTTGCCGATGGACCTTGCGATGAATCCTACGGTGTTCAAGTCGCTGCGCTCGCAGGCTTGCCTCGAAGCGTCGTGGAACGAGCCAGCGACCTGTTGTCGTTTCTTGAACGCCAAGCAGGGGGTGCAAAGGCAGGTGAACACGGAGCACCCGAAGCAAGGGACCAGGGCCAAGCCAGCTTGATGGGGTATTTCGCCGCTGCCTCCCTTCAAACATCATCCGGACCCGACCCCTTGACCAATGGAGAAAAGGCCGTCCTTGCCCAACTCTCTTCGACAAATATCGATGAATTGTCGCCAAGAGAGGCATTGGACCTGTTGTACAGCATGAAAAAGGACATGGAGGGTGAACGATGACGCCTCGGCGCATTCGTCAACTCGACGAAACCACCATCGGCCACATCGCCGCTGGTGAAGTGGTTGAACGACCGGCCCAAGTCGTAAAGGAACTCATCGAAAACAGCCTTGATGCTGGTGCAACCAGCATTACCGTGCACATTGAAGAGGGAGGATTTGAGCGCATGGTTGTTGAAGACAACGGCCATGGAATCGAGCGGGACGACCTGTCACTTGCCCTCGACCGACACGCCACATCCAAATTAAGCTCAAAGGAAGACCTCTCCAACATTGCGTCCTTGGGTTTCCGAGGTGAAGCCTTGGCCAGCATCGGGATGGTCTCACGCCTTGAGGTGGCGAGTAAGCCGCCCGGCGATGAAGGGGCCCTCATCGTGATGGAGGACGGTGTTAAATCCGAGGTGAAGGCCAAAGGCATGGCGCAGGGAACCGTCATCACGGTGGAGCACTTGTTTCGCAACACCCCCGCACGCCTCGCCTTCCAACGGCGACCTGAAACTGAAGCCGCACGTGTCGTCGACGTCGTGGTCGACCACGCCTTGGGGTCGCCGCATTGCAGTTTTCACCTCAAGAACGAACGGAGAACCTTGCTCAATATCCCCGCAACTGAGGACGCACTGGACCGATTGTACGACATCATGGGGGCCCAAGCCACGGAACTTGTCACCCTGCTATCTCCACCCGAGGATGAACAGGCACCCGGAGAAGAACGATGGGAAGGATGGATCAGCACTCCCGACATCACTCGCGGCAAAGGCGATGATATCCACGTCCTCATCAACGACCGGCCCGTAGCAGCAGGTCCGTTTCTTCAGGCGGTTCGACGCGGGTACAAAACGCGCCTGATGCATGGCCGCCACCCGCTGGCGGTGGTCAATTTGCGATGCCCCCCCAGCGAGGTGGATGTAAACGTCCACCCAACGAAACGAGAGGTTCGCCTCCGTCATTCTTGGCGGGTTCTTGAACGTCTGGAGCGCGCCATTGCCCACACACTTGAAGCGATACCAACCGAACCAGACAGCACCGGAGGCATCCCTGCTCTTCAAGGATTAAACACCTCGAAAGATATTAAGTTGGTGGAAACTTACTTAGAGCCAGAACCATCTGAAATCCGTTCCTCACTGGCCCAAGCCTCGGGCATCTCAGCGCCATCCTCAATCCCCTCCGCCCCCGCCCCTTCACCACCAGCATGGGCGGTGGCTGCAGGACAACAACTCAACCTCATTGGGCAACAAGCGGTTGAGGCTGAATCCAAATCCAAACCGCGACCTATGTCCTCCTCGCCCCTCGGACAAGCCCTTCTTCCAACCCTTCCCGACCAACCCATGGCTGATCGTCTCTCTCCCGCCGAGCGCGCCCTCCACCGATTGGAAGGAACGGCAGCAACGAGTTGGCCAAGCCGTGAAGCGCCCTTAGAAGGTGAATTGAACGATTTACCACCGATGGAACCGCTGGCGCAATTTGCTGATTCCTACATCTTGGTCCAAGCCGGAGAGGAATTGCTGCTCATCGACCAGCACGCCCTCCACGAGCGCGTCCGTTACGAGCGTCTTCGACATGCAGGGCAGGCATGGGAACCTCAACAAAGGCTAACACCGCTTCGATTGGACTTGGATGCTCGCCGTGTTGCCGTGGTAGAAGCACACGAAGCGAAACTTCGAGAATTGGGCTTTGTTTTGGAAGAGCACGAGGGTGAATGGCAGTTGATGGCCTCCCCTCGGTTGCTTCAGGGCGATGAATTGCGCCCGTTCTTGCTCGATCTCCTGCAAGACCTCGCCAACGACGGAGGGCCATTGGAAACCATTGAAGCAAAGAAGGACCACATCGCATTCATGAACGCCTGCCGAGGTGCGGTGAAAGCCAATGAACGTCTGTCACTTCCCGAAATGAGGCGCTTGCTGGATGACATGCGAAGAATCCCAAACCCTTGGGCCTGTGTCCACGGGCGCCCCACCTCACTGCGAATTCCGATCGACAGCCTCGACCATCACTTTGGGCGTCATGGATGATTTATGACGAGTCAAGAAGTGTAGCAGATATCGAAACACCGACGCGTTGCCACCGGGCCACTGCATCTGGGTCCGCCACTTCGTGCAATCGGTCACCCACTACCGCCACCTCGTCATCGCAAGCCAGAGCTAAAACAAGAGCGGTCATTTGCATACGATGGTCGCCCCATGTTTGCACCGGTGCCTTCGGAGTCGTGATGGTTTGATGGCCTGGAACACGAACCACTGCGTCTTTAACCGTGGCCATAAGTCCGAATTGTTCCAACAAGTTCACTGTGCCCTGCAACCGATTGGATTCTTTGTGGGCTGCGTGCGCCACGCCATCAATCGTCCCTCCCCCACCCAGCGCCATCATGGCTGCCAGGGGGGTAATGAGGTCGTTGCCGTCACGAAGGTCCAACTCCAACGGGTTCAACTCACTCTTGCCACGAGTGAGGGTTGAGTCATGAACGATGACGCCCAAATCTGCTGCACATTCCAGAAGGATGTCGTGACCCAAAGAATGAGAATGGGAGGGAAGTTGAGGCAGCGTAACGGTGGTGCCTGTAGCAATCACCGTCAACATGGGGAAGGCCAGCATGGAGGCGTCAACTGGGATATGTACGTCAGTTCCTGCGCGTGGAGTCCAAGGAATCAGCGTGAGCGAATCGGTCGCCTCATCACAACCGAATTCTTGAGCCATTTTCCACGTCAATCGTCGGTGTTCTCGAGAGACCGCTTCGCCTGCTAACTCAATTCGGACCGGATGGGGGAAGGCGGCTGATGCAATTTTCCAAGCCGACAAGGGTTGACTTGAGTGCGTAGCATCCATGGCCAATGTTTGCGGCACCTTCCACGGCCCTTTCATCAACAGGGGAAGGCCCTCTTCCTCAACGCCGTACGAGAGGTCAAGCCCCATCTGTGCGAGGGAAGCAAACATCACGGGGTAAGCTCGTGAGCGCAACGTGGCATCACCGTCCAACATGACTGGACCTTGCAATCGAGCACACAACGCCATCAAGAATCGAAGGGCTGTACCGGAGTTTCCAGCGTGCAGCACGCTGGATGGTTGACGAAAACCGGAAACTCCAACGCCTTGAACCGACCAAGACATCGAACCGGGTGGAGGTTGATGGTCGGCATTGGAGTCGAGTGCCATGGGTTGACCAGAGGCGTCGAGGTCCGTGCATCTCACGCCGAGTTGGGCCAGGCAGCGCCGCATGGAAACGACATCCTGACCAGCGTGTTCCAAACCATGTATCACCGTAACACCTTCGCATTGGGCCGCCAGCGCAAGGGCTCGAATCGCATGGCTTTTTGAAGGAGGCAGGTCCCAATCAATTCGTTCTATAGAGGTCTTCGGATGGATGGTCAAGCACGGGACAAGGTTTCCACGGCCTGTCGGGGGCTTGGGAGACCATCGCTTCACCCACGCCCTTCCCATGCCATGAGGTCATCCGCTTCTGTCAAGAACCCTTGCACTACACATTGAAGAACTGCTCGCATGCTCATCTTCACATGGACCTCGTGGACGCCTTCAATCGTCCACTGACTGACCTTCGTATCTCCGTAACCGATCGCTGCAACTTTCGTTGCAGGTACTGCATGCCCCGCGAACATTTTGGACCCGACCACCCGTTCCTTGAGCGCAGTGCCCTGCTTTCCTATGAAGAAATTACCAACGTCGTCCAAGCGATGCTTCCACTTGGTTTGCGCAAGATTCGAATCACGGGTGGTGAACCGTTGCTCCGTCGAGATCTCACTCGCTTGGTGAGCATGATTCGCTCCATCGACCCTGCCTTGGACCTTGCATTGACCACCAACGGAGCGCTCCTTGGCGAGCACGCTCAACAACTGAAGGAGGCGGGCTTGAATCGCGTGACGGTGAGCCTTGACGCCATCGATTCAACGCTCTTTGCCAGAATGGCCGATACCAAGCACACCACACCCGAGGACGTGTTGGAAGGCATTCGGGTAGCCCGGCAGGCGGGCCTTAGCGTCAAAGTCAACGCAGTTATTCAAAAATCGGTCAACGAAAGAGAGATCGAGCCGTTAGCAGAAGCCTGCCATCGCCTCGGGGTACCGCTTCGATTTATCGAATTCATGGACGTCGGGAACACCAATTCCTGGAACCTCGAGGACGTGGTGACGGGTGCTGAAATTCGTTCGGTCCTCGAACAGCGATTTGGGAAACTACAACCGATTGAATCACAGTTCAAGAGTGATGTTGCTCGGGTGTATGAAACCCCTGCTGGCCATCGGTTTGGCTTCATCGAGTCGGTGTCCAACCCGTTTTGTGGCGACTGCACGCGTGCACGCCTCTCAGCCAACGGGAGTCTTTACACCTGTTTGTTTGCTTCAACTGGTCACGACCTCAAATCCATGTTGCGCATGGACGCCACCAACGACGAGGTCCGCCAAGCCGTTCAAAGTATCTGGACGAAGCGCAACGACCGATATTCCCAGGACCGAGCTACTTCCGAAATTCACGACAAGGTGGAAATGTCGTTCATCGGCGGTTAACCCGCCATCGCCGGGAGGGTGATGTCAATGAGCAACACGCCCGCTGATTCTTCGATGAGTCTGAATCGCCATGTCCCGTCGTCCGCACCAAGCGTCGTGGAGTCGATCACAAAGTAATCGCCTTGGGTCACAGAATAGCCTGCGTCACGGTCATGGAACGAGAAATTGGATCCGATGACACCGTACACGTCAGCGTCGTTCACGTGGCCGCGAACGGGAAGGCTTTCGGTGAGGTTGGAAGGGAGAAGGTCGTATTTCAGCCGTGCAGGGTCAATGGATTGGTCAAGGCTGGTGATGCGAACGACGTGGAATCCATTGTCGAGCGCCCGAACGCTCACCGTGGCTTGCGGAGGACTTTTTTCAACCGTCGTTAGCGCCCCTTGCATCAACACGAAGACCATGCTCGAGAGCATCACCGTGATGGCCAACAGCAGAACGGTGGCGATGACAGGGCTGACCGCTGCGTCGTCACGTCGCAGCGTCCCTCCCATGAGTCAACCACACCGTCCAATGACTTGAACCAACCGATGGAGAAGGGCCGACATATCGATGTTCATCGCCTTTACAACACCCACAGAGGTCGGTCGCATTCCATCGCACGCTTGATCCCACCAATCGGCCCGAGACAGCGCAGGATGAGTTCCGTCATCATGTCACCTCGCATGAACGCATATCCCATGTTTTTGGTTCGTAACGAGTTCTTCAGAGCCCCACCCATGCTTGCTCGCACCCTTGTTTCGTAAACGTTGAGGTCCGCCCCATTTCGAAAATAATCGATGATGCTTTCAGCAGCGAAGCACCCTGAAATGATGGCTTGACTGATCCCACCTCCATTGCTGGGCATCACCAATCCTGCTGCATCGCCAACCGCCAGCGTCGTCCCGTCCACCATTCGTTTGACAGGCCCCCCCATGGGTATCCACCCACCACCGACGGACAAAATTTCAAAGCCCAAATCGTCGCAAAATCGTTGGAGATGGTCCTTCAAGGAACCCTTCAGCTTGCCGGCACGCACCCCGAGACCCACGTTGGCGAACCCCGGGCCTTTGGGAATGATCCAAGCGTAGCCTGAAGGAGCCACCGAACCGAGGAACACATCGAAGGTCTCGGGCACATCGCCCCGGACTTGTGCGTAAATGGTGGGAACTTGATCCTCGGGTCGGACATCGGGATCTTGACCGTGACGTAAACGGCCAACATGGGCCAAACTTCCCGAAGCATCGATCAGCACATCGCATGAGAAACGCCCGTTATTGGTCACGAGCAGGTCTCGATTGGCCTTTCGTTGGTGTTGGATTCGTTTCAGCACCGTCGACGTTCGGATTTCAGCACCGGCCCTCTCGGCTTTTTCGGCAAGATATCCGTCGAATTGGAGACGGTGCCCAGCGAACGCATCCAATTTGAAGTGGTAGGATTTTCCGGACGGCAAAAATACACGCATATTGTCCAGTCGATGAAGGCGTAAGCGTTCTGGAAAGTCGAAGTAGTCCTTGAGCCATGTGTGTTCGTCCAAGTGTTTGAACGTACCAACAACTTCTCCCCAATTCGGGATGCATTCACCGCACTGAGCTGGGTTTCCCACCGTATGGCGACGTTCGAGGACCAACACATCAACCCCATCTTCTGCCAATCGTTGGGCTGCTGCACATCCGGCTGGACCCGCCCCGATGACGATGACTTGCCGATGTTCGACCTGCTGAATGCTCACACACTCACCTCAATCGTGTCGACTCATGACCAAGTCGGTGATGCTGAGCATGAGTGTTTTGGCTTCGCTGTCAGGGAATCTATCCAGCGCCTCTTGCGCCCGTTCGACGTGCGTTCGAACCAAGATATCGGCGTACTCGAGACTGCTGGAGCGCTCCAGGAGTGCCATCAATTCGTCAAAATCATCATCGCAGAAGGATTCAATGAGTTCGGAAAGACGGATTCGGTGTTGCCCGTGGGACAATGTGAGGGCGTGAATCAAGGGAAGCGTCATTTTTCCTTCGTAGACATCAGCCCCCCGTGGTTTGCCCATTCGTTCATCCCCCCGGAGGTCCAACAGATCGTCCACGAGTTGAAAGGCGATTCCAAGTTCCATCCCAAAGCGCTCGAGCGCTCTGGCATCGTCTTCATGCAAGCCCGCCACCAAGCCGGCTGCATAACAACCCGAGGCAAACGGCCCGGCTGTTTTCCCTTTGACGATGGACAGATAGTCTTCGGGCGAAGTGGCGAGGTTCAATACATGGTCGAGTTGATGAAATTCGGACACGGCGATGTTGGCGCAACAACGAGCGATGACGGAGACAATTTGTTCGCTGTATCGCCCACCCAGACCAAAGCCGTGAACGAACAGCCAATCGCCGGCAATAACGGCTTTTGCCTGTCCCACGCTGGCATGGATGGTAGGAATACCACGGCGCTGGACGGCCTCGTCGTTGATGTCGTCATGGACGAGGGTCGCAGTGTGAATCAGTTCGAAGGCCAACGCAAGCGGCATGACCTGTTCACGTTCTTTTCCTCCGGCTAATTCGTAAGCCAACAGAAAAAGGAGTGGACGTAGTCGCTTTCCTCCTGCGTTGAGGACGCGCCCTGCTTCAATGGCAACTTCGCCTGCGCCACCGGCAATTTCATCCTCAATGAGTTGCTGAAGGGCTTGGTTGACCTCTTCGCGCATCCGCTCAAGGGATGACTGCACATGGTGAACATCGCTGCGCACAGCCGTGCTACAACGGTGGGCTTCTTAACCGGTCGTCCACGCCCACAACCTGTGAGGGGCGACTCTCACCGAGGCGAAACCATGGACGAAAGCGAACGGGTGGTGTTTTTGACCACGCCTTCCAAGGGTGACGGAGTTCGTTCCCACGTTGAAAAGGCCGTGGAAACCCATGGCAAGCGGCGCAATTTGTTGTTGAAACAACTCCCACACATGGAAACGGCCATCGAGACCCTGCGAAACGGGAACGGCGATATTTTAGCGATGAGCGCCTTTGATTGGGAACAATTTGACACGAAGGGGCTGACCATTGTGGGCCATTTGACTCGAAAAGAGCCCACCTGGGTCTTGGTGGGTGAAGACAAGCCTGAATATCTTGAGCGAGACGCTCTCTTGGTATGCAATCACGAACTTGTTCGGCGCCAAATGCGGCGACTGCGGAACGATGTGAACCTTGTTTCCCTCGACGAGGTCGTGAAGCGATTGAACCTTGAGCAGGCGTTCGCTGCGCTTGACCCTGACGAGGTGTGGCCTTGGGTGGAATCGTTGCGGACCGAAGGCCACATTGCAGGTTTCATTGTACCCCGCACCATTCACGCCGATCATCGGATGAAGAGTCGACGTCACACACTTGGGTTGCAACGAGACCCCAGCGAAGACCATCGTGAACGGTTCATTCCTCCTCCACTCCACGGATTCACGCTCCTGGTCGCTCGTGACGGGTTTCCAAAAGCCAATCTCGCCGACATGACGGACCCGAGTGCCGAGTTAGCCTACCGCATGGAACACGCCATCATCAACGGCATCGATCCACACCTCCGGGATTTGGTCGGAGCGTATGTTGAACAACGAAAAATTTCCACTTTTCTCAAAAACGCTTCAGACCAAGGTGATGAAACGATGCTCAACACGTTGGTTGACCCGAACAAAAAACGTGGCGCCTACCGTGGAGGACCACGGGTCGAGATGCTCATTGAAACCTTGAATTCATCAGGAACCGTCACCGCTGCTTGCGAACGAATCGTCCTCCCTGAAAACTGTCACATCGGGATGGTGAACTTGCTCAAGGAATTCATGGAATTGCTCACCATCATGACCCGTGAACACGAGACCTCGCTGCGTCGGATTCCCGGGATGCCAGAAGGCTACCACGAGGCAAAACCAGGCCTGCTTGACCTTGATGAGTAAGGGTGCTGGCAGGGTCCCTCGCGGCCTCGAATCGCTCGCTCGAGTCCTGAATTCCTGCGAAGACATATATGCTTTGAATGCTGCAAAACAATCGAGGTGCAGAACAAATGGACACATCAGCGTTGCTCGGTGACCTTTACCAAGGTCGATTTGAGGACCTGAAAGAGATCGCCTCTGCGCACAACCTCCCCAAAACAGGACCTGTTGAAGTCCTACGTGCGAAGTTGATTCAGGCGTTGGTCCTCAGCGATTGGGATCTTTCTCCTCAGGGAGTCAAAGCCATTTCAAACGGTGACCTCGGCGAACTCCTTGGCGTCTTCGGGATAAAGAAATCAGGCTCCATCAAAGCCCGAAGGCAACGCCTCCACCTCCATCTCCACCACGACCCCAAGACGCTGACCACCGATTCTCTTGACGAGATGACGAAGGACGACCTGCATGCCTTGTGTAAGGCGCTTGAACTCCCCTTGTCGGGAAGCAAAGCGAGTCTCTTGGCGCGCGTAGCAGGTGTATTGGCCTCACAGGAAAATGCTTGGGGCAAGGTGAAGAAAAGTCTGCGACGACCGAAGGACAACGTCTCAATCCCTCAAGCACCCGAACCGGTCACGCCCCCCGAGCCCTCCACCACCGTGACGGAGCAAATCTCCACGTTCATCGACGAGCACGATGATGGCTGGACGTTTGAAGAAGAAACGGCCTTACGTGCCTCCCTCGAAAACGCTGGCGCCAACGTGACGGATGCAACCGTGAGCGCGAATGTCGATGCTGGCTTGCGTAGGGTGACGATTGAAGAATCTCCACGAACACCTCCGATGATCCAACACACCGAACAGCAACCCCACAGTTTGGAAGTGGAGACGGCCCTGATGGAACTTCACGACCGGCGGGCGGAGGTTGAAGCGTTGAGCCGTGATTTTTTGATGGTCAGTTCGACGACAAATCACGACGACATGGACCGATTTATAGATTCACTGCGTCGGCAAGGCTTCGCCACCGATCTTCAACCTGTGCGCCAAGCCGTGGCCGACATGATCATGCAAATGGATTACACCATGCAACACGAAAGTGTTGCTGCCTCTGCCTTGCCCCAATCATGGACGGAGCGCGAGGCACTCCGCTTGTTCGAAGACGTTCGCGGCGAATTACGAGACCGTTTGGAAAACGTTCTTGCTCAACATCAAGGCGATGCGGTGAAGGCGCGCATGTCCTTTGAAAGCGAAGGTCGAGAATTGGGGTTGGATTTGCGAATTCCCTCGGTTTCCGGACGACTTCATGCGTTGTTTGATTTACACCTGGAGATCAACGAAGCACAGGCTCTCAACGACCCGGTTGTTCAGCGGCGGCAACGAATGATGCGCATTTTGCACCGGGGTTCGGTCCACATGAACGAAAGCGAGCGGCGTACCATTGACCGACTTGAACGAAACATCGGTGCGTTTGAAGAACTGGTTCAAACCGTTCTCGAATCCAGCGAGGATGGCTTTTTGGAAGCACAGCAAGCCCTCGTCATCCGGTTTCTTGAATCGAAAGGCTACGAGGTCAACACCCCCGACCTGCGACCTCGTGTGCTGGCGTGTGCGGGGATTCTCGGCGCTGAACTGGGCTATTTGTCGCCCGCCGAGATACCACGGATTGCCCCTGGCATCCTCGTAAGCGAAACCGAGGTGGATAGCATCGTGGCGGAATTAAAGGCCCTCGCCTCAAGTTTCAAGCCGGTCTCGTCCGAAGTTGCTCCCGACGAGCCTGGGACGGAAATGTCAGAATCGGTTGCTGGGGCCTCCGACAACCTTGAACGCGTCCGCGGAAACATCGACCGTATTGATGCCTTGCTGAACCGATTGAACGGTTGATCAGTGCTGCTGAGCGTAGAAATTCTGTATGACGGATGTCACTGTTTGGATGTCTGAAATACCACGCTGACATAGGTCTTCGATGATGGCTTGGCGTTGGGCGACGTGACGTTCGAAGACATCGGGCGTCACACCAGCAGCGTTACAGATGGTCTCCCGTAACTTCGAAGGAATGCCGGTTTCCTCAATCTGGTCCGTGGCTGCGTTGTATTTCCAAATCGCATTGAGCCGCGGTTTGTCGCCTTCCATCCCCGCGACCTCAGCGACCTCTGTGATTTTACGAGCGGTCTTCCCGTTCACGTGGAGGCGAGCTTGGATGATGATAAGGTCAAGACCGCTGAGCATGATCGGTGGAACATTCATCGGTGGATTGATCATTCGCGTCACCGTTTCTTGAGCGGTGTTGGCGTGAAGGGAACCAAAGGAGCCATCGTGGCCGGTGTTCATGGCCGTCAGCAATGTGGCGCACTCAGGTCCACGAACTTCACCGACGATGATGCGATCGGGACGCATACGCAGGCTTGACTTGAGACAATCGTTCATGTCGATTTCAGGTGTTCCATCGGGACGCTCTCGGCGGGTCTCCATGCGCAACCAGTGGTCGTGATACACCTGCAATTCAGCCGTGTCTTCGACCGTCAATAGCCGACGATCCCACGGAATGTACATCCCCAGACAATTGAGTGTGGTGGTTTTACCCGAACCTGTCCCGCCAGCGATGACAAAGTTGGCCGGTCGGCTGTCCAACCCTTCGATCCACACCCACATCATGGCTGCCAATCTGGAATTCACGGTTCCAAAGTTCACCAAATCAATCATGGTCAACGGGTCTTCCTTGAATTTGCGAATCGTCAGCGTAGGCCCGTCGGGTGATACAGGAGGTATGGTGCCGTTGACACGGGAACCGTCGGGAAGGCGCCCGTCAAAGATGGGAACCAAACCGGGGCCATCGCCGAGGGGCACATTGGTGAACGAGGCGATGTTTTTGGCAATTTGCAAACCGGAATCATCGTCGATCCAAATATTGGTCCGGCACATGCCGTGATTTCTGTGGGCGACTTTGACACATTGGGTGCCACCGTTGTACATGACTTCTTCAAGCGCATCATCCTCAAACAAGGCCGCCAAGTCTCCGTACGGATTGGCTTGAATATCGCCCTCGACGTGATAAATCGGCGAGGGGTGGTTGGCCTCGGTGTAGATGGTCACTCGACCGTATTGTTCCAAAATTTGCTCTGACATATGTTCATCCCCCTACCAATTTGACTGCGCCCAAATACAGGCCCATGGAAACGGCCATCCACATCGGGAGCCACCACAAGGTGTCTTTGAAGCGACCCATCATCCGACCGGAAACTGCAACACCAACAGCCGAAGCCGCAGCGAAAAACAACCCAAAAGTCTGGTTAAACGAACTGATTTGGAAGCCTTTGCTTGCCGGGGCAAACAGACCGACAATGAAGGCAATCAGAACAGGTAAGCCAACGCTTACAAAAAGAATGATGAGGATGCCTCGACCTTGCAATTCGCTTTCACGCTTGTTCATGAGGTCGTTGAGGCGTTCGTAATCTCGGCTCAAATCCGAGAGAATGTCTCGCAACGATGACCCTTGTGCCATAGCCGTTTCGATGAGCATCATCACGCGCTGAACTTGGCTGGAGCGTGTTTTGGCAGCGAACGCTGAGAGGCTGGCCTCAAAAGAAGAGGCATGGCCTTCTTTCAGTGTTTCACGCAGCAACAGGGCGAGCGGGCTCTCGCTCGCTTCGGATTGTTCTTTCATGGCCTCCTGAAGGCCACGTCCAGCACCCACCGAATCGGCCAGGGATTCGAGGAAGGAGGGCAATTCGTTCTCGATGCCACGGCGCCGACGGCGCTCGATCATAGGAGGTATGCCACCGCCCGCACAAGCGAGAGCAAAGACGGCGAGGTACAGCAGCAACGGAGTGTCGTTGAACGATTCCAGCACGCCAAAAATCATTCAATCACCTCACAAACCAGGGTCCTTGGTGTGGGCTTTCAAGCCGATGAGGGCCATGCCCACCAAGGTTCCAATCAAGCCCATGTTCACGACACCGCTGATCACGGCGGGGTCGGGCAACGACATAAACGCCCCTAAATCACCCGACATCAGTTGTGGCACCAAGCCAACGATGGCCAGAATAATTGGGCCAATCATACCAATGGACAGAAGGGTTTCAGGAACACCGCCCAATTCTTCAATGTACTTTTCAACCTCTTCCGAGCGCTCTTCCTCCATGCGTGCGCCCTGTTTCTTGAGCGTCTCCACCAGATCGGTGTTTTGCGTGACGTTGGTGTACAGCGTGTTGAGCAACCGCTTGTAACCAGCGGATTCGGCGACCTTGCTCAGAGATTTGAGTTCCTTGTCAAGGCCTCCTGAATTTCCTTTTTGCAAACGCTTCATCATGGCTGAAAAATCTTGAGAAATGATGCCGTACCCGCCTTTTCCAATGGTGTGTAGGCCGGCTTCAAGACCAACACCGGATGACATCAAGACATCGAGGGTACGTATCACATAGAGGAGTTCTCGCTTTTCCTCGAGTTTACGCATACAATCCCCTCAAATGACATCTTCTAACAGTTCAAAGTGGAAACTTTCCGAGGCGGAGTCAAATTCCATGACGGCAAAGATGACTTTCACATCTCGCTCCTCAAAGGGGTCGTGAATGTAGGGTTGCCCGGTGCGAAACATCGCAACGATGCGCTTGTACTCGTCCAGCGTTAATTCTCCGCGAACGGTGTACATCGTGGACTCAGCGCCTTCATCGTGAAGGTCATCGCCTTCTTGCCCGCGAATCACGGTTCTCGTCAAGCGACGCGTCATGCGAACTTTGATGTCGGCGTTGGCGATACGAACCCAATCGGAACTTGATGTACCCGTCGCCGGGCGAATGAAGAAGTCCATCCCTGCCATGTCTGACCCCTGCTCTTACCACAGTGCGAGAAGACCTTCAATGTGTTGGAAGAGTTTCAATCGCTTGGGGCAACACTGAACCACCCAAACCGGGCCTCAACGATGCGTTCGGATTCGAGAAGAGTTTCGATACTGGCCTCGGCGGCCTCTCGGACATGGCCTTTGGCGATGGCGTTTTTGATGACCGTTTCAAAATCAACACCTTCGCCCTGATCGAGGTGGCCGATGGCTTGGAGGAGGTAGTCCGAGAGCGGCGTCGAAGTTCCGTCGTTGGCAACGGCTGCATCGCCATCGGGCAGCGACATCATCGGCGGTGGCGTCGTGGCAGCCTCCATTCGCCCTTCTGCGATGTCGAGGGATTGCATCAAGTTCAGTTTGAAGGGTTCGAGGTCAATGTCACCGTAATGTTGGCGAGCCGACAATAAACTGACCGGCAGGTTCGCTCGCCGGTAGGCATCAACGGTTGGCTCAACCTCGAGTGAGGCCGTGTAGGCCATCATGCGCTCATGGGTGCTCACACATGCATCCAACAACCAGTTTGCATACACATCCCTGCTCACTACACATGCTTCTTCGGGCCTCAGTGAAGTGTACACAGCGCCTTCATCGGTTTGGTACCACCGTGTTTTGGCCGTCATCATCAACAAGAGTGGTTCACCATCATCGATGCGTTCAAGCCACTGGTGCGAGAGTTCCCTCAATGTCTCAGAGTTGTAATCACCCACGGAGAAATAGTGAAGCCCGGTAGGGTCACGTAATTGTCCTTGATACAGCGTGGAACCGTTGGTAGTTTCTCGCAATTCCAATCGCTCAAGCAATCCAGCGGCAACGACCCTGTTCACCTTCGCACCGAGTTTGGTGATCACGAATGAGGGGTCGTATTCTCCAGAGCCTTTTTCGTGCAGCGTGGCGCTTCCGAATTCCGAAGCTAGCAACAGGTGAGCAGGTTGTCGGCTGATTCGGGCACGCTCCATCAAGCCCACCCCCACAAGGTTCGTAGTTCGCTGGCTTTCATTTGAGCATCTTCTACTCGCGTTTCGCAAGCATCAGCGAGGATCATGGCCCCTTGGTCGTCCACGATACTACGGCCACTGACCACCACTCGCCGGCCCAGCAGCAAGCCTCGTACGTGTTGAACGAAGCCGAGGCCTCCGTGTTCTTCGACGATTCCTTTCAAACCGGGCTCATCAAGGCCCAATACCCCCAAGGATGCCTCCTTGTTGACCAGCAAGGCAGCGGTCGCACCGCTTTGATCCATCACCAAACGTAGACGGATGTCTTCTTCGCCAGGATTCGCACCGTGGTCAAAACACGCACCCTCGCGCAACACCCGGCGGCATTCCGTGCATCGATGGATGATGCCAGAATCGTCGCGAACACTGACAACAATGCCGTCGGTCTTCAACCCTACACGGCTTGCGCCTCCGACGACCTCTGGGAGTGGAACTTCAACAGAAAGTTCGCTCAAATCCATGCTTTCGTCCCAGGGAGGCGCCTCGAGCACGGTGAGTTGGTGGCCTTCGTCCACGGTGATGTCTGGGATGCCTTGCCAAGCCCGAACGCGAGCTCCGCGGATGGAGACCGTGACCGGAAGATCAGACTCCTTGAAGGGAAGGTCATCCCAAATGCTGATTCTGCATCGACCGGTAGGGTCGGCGATTTGTCCGGACCAAAGGAAGCCTTCCTCACCGTTTCGGTCAAAGGTCCGCTTCATGATGTCCGTGATTTGGACCGTCGCATCGACGTCACGCAAACCGTCGGTCAGCGCCGAGATGGTGAGGCTGGCCTCGTTGGAGAGTGTTTCGACATCGGCGAAACTGGCATCGTGGAACACTTCGATTCGAGTGGTTCGGCCGAAATTCAGTTCGGGTGTGTTTCGGAAACTGCGTACTTGCGCCCCGTCAATCTTCAACAACGCACCGACTTCGTGTTCAAACGGCTCCCACGACAAGAAGCCGATGCTGCCAGTTCCGTCAGCCAAGCGGCCGCGAACCACATCGATGGAACCCGAACCGTCCTTGCGATGAATCTGGTCAGGACGAGACGAGAGGACACGGCCCACCACGCAGATGTAGCCGTCGGCAGGAATGTCGGCAATGTCGAGCGGATCGTTCGACGAAGCGAGCGTGGCAACGCCTTCCTTGAGGACGACGATGCGGGTGGATTGGTTGATGTTGAGGGACATCTTCCCGTTGTATTCGTTCACACTGGCTCCTTCAATCCGAACGATACTACCGGAGGCGAGGTTTGCATGGGGGCCCCAGTCCTTGTAATCCCACCGCGTCCTCTGACCGTTTTCTTCCCAGGGATTGTCCTCAAGCATCCCAAAGGCGATTTGTTTCTCTTCCCCCCGAATGGTTTGATCTCGAACATTGTGCGTGATGATGGCCACTTCGATTTCGATGTCCCGGTCCTCGCCGTTCAATTCGCTCAGGGAAGCCACTTTCTTTGTCACCCGCGCGGAGGTCGTACTGGATGACTGCGGCGTAGGACCGGTTCCACTTTTGAATCGGCGAAGTACGGAACGCATCGCATCTTGCGGAGGAATGTAAAACTCTTCTTCGTACTTGGCAAAGGCCTCGGCCACCTCTTGGGCATCGGCCTCCGGGCATTCTTTCTGCACGGCTTTGACGTAGTCGGCGTATTTTTCATCAGCCATGCAGCGACCCTCCACCAGGCGTTGTTGATTCAAGCCTGTGTGGAGAACAGGCGGCGGGCTTACGTGCGGGTTGGTTGAGACTGAACACTCCCTTGACCTCCATGGGACTGATTACCAACGACGACAGGACATAAAGAATCCCATCAAGGGAATTGATGACCTTCAAGCGGGATTGACCCGCAGTCCTTCGTTGAGCAACACATCGGGGAGGTGCATGCTACCTGAGGAGTATGAGCCTTGTCGACGAACTTCATCGCCAAGATGAAGTTCCCCCCGCATGGCTTTCGCAAGATTACCAGAAAGGCCTGCTTGTTTGAGCGCACCGACAATCTCGCCGCCTTCCACTTTCAAAATTGAACTCGTTGTTACGGAAAAGTCTCCGCTTGTTGGATTGGCCGTGTGCGCCCCCATGACGCTGTTCACGACGTAACCATCACCCATACGCTGGAGAAGTTCGTCAAAGGACTGTCCTGCGACGTTGGAAGTGAGGAACACTTCGGTGCAACCAGTGGATGGTGGTGATTGATGACCACCAGCGGTGGCAGAACCGGTGGATGATGCCTGGTCAATGCGCCCTTCGGCGACTTGTTGAGCGGCGTCGCGTGTTGACCACAACATGTGCTCCAATCGACCGTCGTTGACCAGCACCTGCCGACGGCGAGGAACGCCTTCACCGTCCCTCGAACTGGAAGACATCCCGCCTTCCAACAGCCCATCATCGGTGATGCTCAAAACCGGATTGAGGACGATTTCGCCCTGTTGACCCGACCAGAACGATTCTTGGCGAACCATTTTTTCACCCGAAAGGGCCGGAGGGACCACCATGGAAAACAACGGTGAAAAACCCTCGCTGGTCATGAGCACGGGCGAATCAACCGGTTCGCTGTCAACTTCGATGAGATCACGGGTGATTTGAGCCCAGTGAACAGCTTGTGCAACGCATTCAGGAACGGCCTCCAAGCGTTGACGGCTCGAAGCCCCTTGATAGGAACTGGTCAGCGCATCGTTTTCATCAATCGTCACTTGCAAACCAAGGCCATGTGAGGTCGTAAGCCCGCTTGTAAGTATTCCTTCACTTGAAAGAAAACAGCCGGCTGTAGCGGACACTCCCAGCCCACCGCCGGTCAGGACAGCACGCGAATCGAGAGAATGCACCGCTGAGAGAACTGCATCGGCCTGCTCAAGCAAATCCTCCGGTTGAACGTCCAAAATCGTGGCATCGAACCGGCCACCGACGGGATTCGCCTCTTCGTTGGAAGGCAAGACAAATCCGTTGACGCTTGGAGATTGGTTGGCAATCGCCAGTGCTTGTGCTACCGCTCGTTCAGCCCCGGATACATCGACCAAATGTGCAAAGCCAAAACGACCTTCGTCCACTAAGCGCACACCGTATCCACCTTCTCCGCCACCGCTCGCCATGGTGATGTTTCCTGCCTCAATATCCAGAGAATGACCGTAGGCTTGGAAGCCGACGACCTCCCACTGCTGAACGCCACTGGCCTGGCATACCTCGCCAAGTCGTTGCGCATTGGCCAAGAGGCGGTCTTCAGCACCTTCGGGAAGCATCTCACCCCACCAACGCTTGGCTGATTCGCATGATGGGCCCGCCGTCGCCAACAGGCACCGTTTGTCCTTTGCCGCAGAAGCCAGGGGAAGCCAACGAAGCATCGCGGGTTAGGCCATCGACATTGTTCAAAATTTCAAGGGTGAGTCCACTCACGCTGACATCTTTGAGTGGACGAGTGAGTTCACCGTTTTCGATCAGCCAGGCCTCTTGAGCAGCGAATTGGAAGGACCCTCGCCCCGTGTCGACTTGCCCGCCACGAGTCCCGCAAGCATACACGCCGTACTCGACGTCTTCCATCAGCGCATCCAGGTCGTTGTGGCGGCCACCGTGAATCATCGTGTTGGACATGCGAACCATGGGATGGTGCAAGCCATCTTGAGCTCGGGCGCCGCCATTGGGCTCCACGCCGAAATGATGGGCAGTCTCCCGGTGATTGAGGTACTCGGTCAACACACCGTCTTTGATGAGCACTTTTGGACGTGTATTCACGCCTTCGTCGTCAACTGGATAGGCTCCGTACCCATCCATCATCGTGGGGTCGTCCACCACCGTGACCAGCTCGTTGCCGATTTGCTGACCTAATTTCCCGTCCAAACAGGAGTCACCGGCTGCGACCAGGTCGGCTTCGCAGGGGTGACCGAGCGCCTCGTGAATATAGACGCCGGTCAGGTCGGGGTCGGCGATCAGTGGCATTTTTCCAGAGGGGGCACGCTCGGCGTTCAACAGCCGAAGAGCCGCTTTCTGTGCTTGCTCACCAAGGTTGACCAAATCGCAAGCGTTGATGATTTCCAGACCACCACGGCCGCCGTGACGGGTCCTGTACGACACGACCTCTCCCCCCTGCCGAGCCGTCACCATACCGTGTATCAAGGACCGTTGGAAGGACCAAACGCGGTCCATGCCTTCGGTGGTCATCAGTTCGGTGTGAATGTGTTCGTCGCTCCAACCGGTTCGAACCGAGACGATGTCGTCGTGACCCGTAGCCCCGCGGTAAAGGTCGTTCATGAGCCCCATCTTGGTGTCCAAGTCGGTGTCACGAACATCGAGAACTGAGCGCCAATGCTGTTCGTCCTGTATGATGGGTACCTCGGCCAAACCAATCGGTCGTTCGGAGGCGGGTCGGCGTCGTGCGACGGCCTTTGCAAGACGAGTGGTGGATTCGATTTGGTCTGGAAGTGAAGCCACATCGGTCGTTGAATGCACACCCCATGCCCCATCGGCGAGCACACGGAGGGTGAAGCCCAATTCCTGTCCGGGAATGGCTCGCTCCAACACCCCGTCGCGCATGGCGACAGTGGATTCGGTTAACGATACCAACCGGACTTCAGCGTACGTAGCTCCGCAGGATTGAGCATGGTCAAGGGCGCGCTGGACCTTGCTTTGATCAAGGAATCGACCCGAAGATGGGCCGTGTGCCTCTCCTCGTTGTGCTGTGACCACCATGAACATTGACACGCGAGGGGAGCCTTTGAACCCTCCCCTCACCGGTAGGACGAACTTTGGTCGTCGGCCATCATGATGTGGGCGACCAGGGACTCTACTTCACGACCCTCGACCCAAGCATCCACATCGATGCCGAGTTGAATGGCACCCTCTATAGAAAAATGCATACTGGACTCTTGACTCCTCCAGTCGAGGGTTTGAGCCAGCGCTAAAAGCGTCGCATGGGACGAGGTTTGGTCGTGGTCCATTTCGGGCTGAAGGTGCCCTAATTCATTGGCTTGGCCTCGGGCGAGAGGCAGATAAACGAGCCACGCATGTCGTTGTTCGTTCTGAAGACCAGCCCGAGCAAATGCCTCGGAGACATGATGTGTCCCGGCAAGGTAGCGCAAAAACTCTGCATCCACGCTTCGCGCCACCATCGAACCCCGAAGCTCGTTTCGAGTTGTGTGAATCCACGCTGTGATGAGTTGCATGCGTGATTGGACGGCATGGCCACCCAGCATCACGCAGCGAACATCGGGACGGAGGTCAAGGAAGCGCTTGACGGCGTCCGATGACGAAATTCCATCCGGGAGGTCAACCAACACCGCAGGGAGGTCCGGGCCCATGCCTCCACCAACACCCTCATGAATTTCAACGCGACCCTTGCTGCTCACCGTCCAACGGTGTATCGTCGCTACGCGGCACGGCCTTAGACTCCTCGCCCCGTTCTTGGCGGCGGAGGACTCGCTGGATTTCACCCTGAATCTTGTCAAGGAGCAATGGCCCCCAACCGCGTTGACTTAACAAGGTCGAGCGTACCTTGGGCGGCATGTCCATCACTTCGTTGGGCGTTCGCAAGCCCAACGCTGCCAATTCCCGGGCACGCTGGCGACCGACGTGACGAATGTTGACGAGCGCCAACAAATCAGGTTTGCACCCGTGGCGAACCCGTTGCTGAAGGACGCTCAAGCGTCGTACGAGATCAGAAACATCAGCCATGTGCTCCTCGGAGAACACGTCATCGGTGAGGAGTACATGTTGAGCCCCAGTGAGCAACCAACCCATCAAGTCCACGCGATGATGCACATCCCCCGGCAGAACGTCCAAGCGTGACTCAAGGTCACGCAAGGTAGTTTCATCCGTCCATTCCTCCACCATCCATGCGCTCTTGATGTCGCTCAACATGGCTTCGGCATACCCCGGTTCGATCAACAATTCGTCCTCGGATGCATTGGCTTTGAGCCAGGTGGGCGAGTTGGGCTCCATGTCGGCGGTTTTCGCCCATAACGAAACGAAGTCGGGGGTGGCGACGGCCAAATGAAGGAAGCCAAACTCCGTCACTGGGCCGTCCTTTCGGACCGAACGACGAACAGCACGGCGCAGCCCTGTTCGTAAGATTGAGGCGGAGAGGGGGTCGAGGTACAATTGTGTGACCCGTTCGCCCATGGCCGTTGCTTCGTACCGCATCTCAGCAGGGTCGTGATGGGCAGGCCGGTTCCATGCCCCGCCTCCACCCCGCAGGGTCGATGCCGAGGTAAAACCGAGGGAGGGAGTGGTATGGGCACTGGGGCCTCGCACATGCACTTCATCGAGGCCACCGGGTTGCCAATGGACGCCCGTTGTTTGGCTCGCACCCGTTGCCCAGGCCGGAATCGCATCATCCCAAGCACCGTCATCCATCAAACTGGCAGAGGCAACCGGGACGGTGGCGTGTTCATCTACCCCGCATTTTCTCAAAAAACGCTCTTCGACCAACCAGTCCAACATGGTCGAAATGCGTTGATGAAGTTGAGTTTTCGGTAGTGTGGCACCCAAAAAAGTGGAGGCGAAAAAGTGCTCAATGGTGCCTTTGTGCACTAAGCCCCCGGTCGCCACACTGGCCAAGAGATGCATGCGCATCGCGGGCTCGGAGGCAAGTTTCGAGGAAATGTCCTCAACGGGCCCGAAGAAGTATCGGTCGGCCACGGCGTCAGCAACTTCCCAACCGTCCGTCCCCTTGCAATACACCCATGCTTCGCCCTGCGTGTCGTATTTTGGCCGACCTGCCCGACCGAGCATTTGGCGGACCTCCATCACGGGAAGCGGGCGACTCATGCCGTCGTCCCAACGTTTGAGATCGCGAACAAGGACCCGACGTGCAGGAAGGTTCACGCCCGCCGCTAGCGTTGGTGTGGCCGTTAGCGCCACCAACAAGCCGGACTTGAACGCCCCTTCGACGTCCCTCCTCTGGGCATTGGTCAAGCCTGCATGATGGAATCCAACGCCGCCCGCTAGACATTCTCCCAAAACATCTGCGAGGTTTGATTGGCCCCGTCCGGACAGCGATATAGCCAGTTCCTGAAGTCGGTCCAATCGTTCAGGGTCGTCCTTTACGAGGCGTTTTTTGACGCGTTTAGCGAGGTTTTTCGCCTCCGATTGGGCGCCACGACGTGTGCCGACAAAAAGCAACACCTGTGCGTCATGCGTCATACCATCGTCGACCACGCTCCAAACAGGATGGCTCTTGATTCCGTCAAGGTCACGAGGAGGGCCAAGCTGGCCTTGCTTCTCCTCTGGCGATTGCAGTTTGCGAGGCTCAACGTGAAAATCGTGAAACGTAGCGTATTCCAACGCCACAGGACGCCATTCCGACTCGATCAAGTCGGCATCCAACCAGCGAGCCAAGTCGGGGGCGTTTCCAACCGTCGCAGAGAGGGCAATGATTTGAGCATCCGGCCGTAAATGGCGTAATCGAGTGAGGTTGATCTCCAAGGTCGGCCCGCGTGTTGTGTCGTTCATGAGATGGAATTCGTCAGCCACCACACAACACACATCCGCCACCAGTTCAGAGCGATGGCGCAACAGCGAATCCAGTTTTTCCGACGTGCAGACCAAAATGTTGCATTCATCGATGTTTTTCGCTTCAGATGTCGCATCACCAATACCCAATCCGATCTTCAAATTCATGCACTTCGCTATGGCCGAAAGGTCCTCGTATTTCTCCATCGCTAAGGCCTTCAGTGGAACGATGTAGATCGCCTTCGACCGTTCATTACCTTCTGATAAGCGCTTCACTATGCCCATGTAAGCAAGAAGTGACTTTCCTGAAGCCGTTGGAATCGCCACCAAGGAATTGCGGCCTTCAAGAATGCTCGGCGCTGCCTGTGCTTGAGGGGGGTGAAGGCGCTCGATGGCCCATTCGTGTTGGAGGAAGTGGCGGAACCGTTCAGGGAGTGCGAGAAGGGACACGTCACGCATCTCCGCTTCCATACTTTGAGCATAGGGCCAACGGTTCAAAAGGAAAACGGCTCGACTTTCAAGCCGACATACCTAAAATCCGATTCGGCGTGGTGGAACCATGACCGAAGATGTTGATGCGATGGTCGAAGAACGCCTCTCGGTGTTTGACGATGAACCCGACCTCAACGACTGGGTCGAAGTCATGTGCGGTGCTGCAATGGCCGTTCTGGGTATCTTCCACCTCGTTGAACCCGGGAACCTTGTCGACCCGAACGTGATGCGATGGTTCGCCGCTGCGGTCGTCGCTGCCGGTGCCGTTTGGGCTGGTCATGGATTGAAGGACATGGCTGTTAAGGAGGTTCGCCGCTCAATCGCCGTCTTGGACATGGCCGATGAAAGCGGGGGCGTCGACACAGGCTTGATTCGAGATGTTCTCATGAACCAGGAAGCATATCGGGACTTCCTCGTTCATGCATATGAAGCAGCATGGGAAGACGGCGTCATCACCGAAGCAGAACTGAAGGAATTGAAATCCTTCCAAACCGCCCTTGGCATCAGCGATGAGGAAGCGGCTGATTTGAATGTCAAAGCTGCCATCAAATCTGCGGCCTCCGACGGTGAGATTTCACCCGAGGAAGCTGCCTCGATCAGCACCGCCGCAAAGGCCGCCAACATGAGCGAAGAAGACGTCACGAAGGCCGTGGACGAAGAGTTGAGCAAGAAAGACAGCAAGGCTTGAGCCGCCCTCATGCCACTTTGGAACGTCAGGCAGCGCCGGACGAACGCTCTTGCTTCACATCGCCCACTTGAGCCCCCGCAAGGTGAATCATCGCCTCGGGCGTGATGGGAAAGACCGTGTCGGCGCTCCCTGCCGCACCCCAAACCAAGGGGATGTCGAGCAGGGTTTCATCCATCAACACAGTGCAAGGGTGAAGATGCCCAAAGGGCGGGACCCCTCCCGGAGCATATCCGGTGGATGACAGAACATACTCGGGCGAACACATCGAGGGTTTGTAACCGAGCAGGCGTTTCAACTTCTTTTTCCGGTCCACGTGATGGGCACCGCTGGTGATGACCACCACGGCACCCTCGATGCCCTCGAAGACGATCGATTTGGCGATATGCGCGACTTCGCATCCCAACTGTTGGGCGGCATCGGCACTGGTTCTCGTGCCTTCTTCGTACCGGCGCGGCGTCGGTTCAAACCCTATGGCGGCACATGCTTCAAGCCAGCGCTGGTGACCGTCCATGGCTCCCGTGTCCTATCCGTTGATTTGATGCTTCCGAACAACACTCGACGATGCCCAAGCCCACAACCGCCTCCGAGGAGATTGGATGCAGAGGCCGAACTCATAACCAGCGATGATCGTTGGCGCCCTTCAGAGAACGAGCCAAATTCAACGCCCTGTAGGTCCTTCGAAGTTCAATGATGACCGCCACTGCGCCCATCAACAGCCCCAGCCAGAGCAGCAGCGAAGCGTAAGGAACAACACCTGATGCGTTGCGAACGATGGTGGAACTTGGGAGGTCTTCAAGCCCAAAACCGGAGGATGCGAGGAAGGTCACGTCGAGCAGGTCGAGATCGCAATCGCAGAGGCTGATGGAGATTCGTTCGGGAAACAGCGAACCTTGCAGCCGAACCCAGTCGGAGGTCGGTATGCTGTCAGGCCGAGTGGCCCACGCCGGGGCGGCAATGGTGCCTACCGCTGGAGTCGCAACCATCGTCGCCTCAAGGTGGAAAACGGGGGACTGCGGCGGTTGGTCAACCACCAACAAGGCTTCAAGCATCATCAGGTCCAAGAGGAGGGAACGCCCTGCGAGCAAGATGAAGCGAACAGTTTGGCTTTCCAACATCCCGGTGTCGGATTGTTGTGTTTGGCCTTTGGCCACCTGGCCAAAAATGGCTTGGTCCAGTCGAAGCGATTCAAGTTCTGGGACGACGAGTTGCCAACGCCCATCGTCCAAGGGAACAGCGGACTGAACGGATAAACGCAGTTTGAGGACCTCACCATCCAACATACCCCAGGTTGCGCCAGTATGGGTCACGAGGGTTTGGTCCGGGACACCCTCTGCAGAGACATCCCAGAGTTGCTGCAGGCGCATATCGATCAGTTCGTCGAGCTCCCATTCATCGTCCTGTTGCACCTCATCAACCATCACCACCAGCGGTTGAATCACCCCCCCCAGAAAAAGCAAGATTACACCAGGGACAAACAGTCCCATACGAAGCGGATAGGAGGTGGTGGGCCGCAAGGCAAACAGTAGGAAAACGCCCAAGACTGCCATGGACATCAAGAGCAACCCGATGCCTCGACCACTGATGGAGGAGGCTTCGTCCATATCACCAACAAAAGCAGCGCCATGTGGGAAAAAACTGGCAGAACCGAATCCGCTGGGGTCGGTGGGCCCCAAACTCTCGTAACCGAAGGCCCCAGACCAAGTGTATCCTTGCAATTTGTCGGGCGAACCATGGAAACACAGGGTGTAGTCGCCAGTGGGTAACGCACGCCATCGATAGGTGAATTGCACCGATGCACCATCGTCGCCCACCACCACTTCAGGAGGTGGAGATAGGCGCCCTGCTGCGGTGATCAGGTCGGGCACAGGATGTGGTTGCTCGAGTTCAATGGGCACAGCGTCCCATTGCACGATCAAACGTAGCACCTCATGCGTCTCGACCTCAAACGACCAACAATCATGGTCGGCTCCGATTAAACCGCCTTGATGTACATCTTCAAACACGGTTGGTCGGGGTTGGGTCGTGGACGTCGGTTCGTCAAGGTCGACCGTTTCAGGGTCGATTGACCAGGGGACATCAAATTCGAAAAAGGAGGCCCCCCGCATGTTCAATTCCCAGGAGCCTGGCCTGTCCAAGGAAAACGTAAGGATGAGGCGAACAGGCTCATCGTTCCACAAGACTCGACCTTCTGACAAATCGAGTGGTTCCTTGTCCAATCTGTACGGCTCGTAACTCGTGGTTGGAAGGGTGGTGGCCTCAAACGTCCAGGTGTTCACATTGGCGCCGAGAACCAAACGAATGTCAAGGGCTGGGCGAAACAACGCTCCTGTTTCGGTTTGATGACGAAAGTCAATGCTCATGGACGTTAATTCGTCGACCAGTAAAGCAACATGGTGTTGAGGCGGGTCCGCTTCAAATTCGAAACGAACTTGTTCGGTTTGGAAGAGATTGGCCGAGGACTGACCCGTCACGACCTCTTCGCCGATGGGCGTGGGCGTGAGCACGCAATCGTTGTCGGCTCTGCAGGAAAGGTACAGCGTCTCGCCGCTGTCGCCCTCTTGAAGGCCGGCCGAGGCGGGCAGCGTGGAAGCAAGGGATGTGAGGAAGAGGAGAAGGACAATACTACGTTGAAGCGCTCCGAATCGCCAGCCTTGGATGCGAACCGGTGTCACGAGAAATCCCACATCTTGCCCCCTATTTCATTGGGCGTGTTCGCGGCGAACATCGAGAAGGGGCACTCTGCAGGTTCGGCATTGATAGCGACGGTTGCCCCGAACCCGTCGTGGGAAGGTCGCTTCGCAGGAGGGGCATTGCCAGATCCACGATGCCCGTTGCAGACGCATGGCGTGCGTGAACCAACGACCTGAAGTACGAGCCGATGCGTTCGGCCACACGGCTTCAAGGGCTCGAAATTCTGCATTGTGGGCGCGAAAACCCAAGACATGTATGAATTCGTGAAACAGGACGAACAATCCGTAGGGTTGCCATTCGTTTTCCAGGAGGGCAGGATGCAAATCGACGCAGTCCACCGTCAGTGTACCGTTTTCTCCACGCTTCCATCGGGTTACGCCGTGGCGTTGGGTGGCGGAGGTCCGTAAGAATCCGAGAGGGGTGGTCGCTAACGGTTCGAGATTCATGTTGCGAAACGGGAGAAAGGTCGCCATCGTTGCAAGCACATCTCGCCGCATCGCTTCCAACGCCTCGCGTTGGGCGGCGGTTCCCTTCGCCATTTCGCCACCTCAGTTCCACCGATGGAAGGCCGGATGGCCCTCTTTGACCGCCACGAACAGACCTTCACCCGTGGCACAGACCTTGCCCTCAGCGAGCAACTCCATGGTGATCGTGGCCCGGTCTTCAAGCAGGTTGACCACCTTGGCGTTGACCGTGAGTTCGCTGTCAACGGGGGTTGGACGACGCAGTTTGATCTCGTACGAGGCGGTGACGGTGCACGGGGGTTCGCTGAGACCTTGTTCGGCCATGATGGCCATGGCTGCGGCCCAATTGCCGTGGCAGTCCATCAGCGTTCCAATGATGCCGCCGTTCACCATGCCTGGGAAGGCCTGGTGGTGCAGTTGAGGTTGGAAGCTCATGGTTAACCCACCGTCGGGTGTCAGATAGGAGTCGATTTGCAAGCCAGCCTCGTTGGCAGGGCCACAGCCGAAACAAATTGAGTTGGGAGCGTGGGTGCGTTGGACGCCTTTGGATGCCATGGAGGAACGTGGGGCGGTCGCTTGATGGTTCTTACCACTGCCCGAGCCGACGGAGCGTTGATGACCACACCGTGCCTGCCACGCACATGGGCCAGCGCAAGGAGAAGTCCGTGCGCACCGTTCGAGTGGCGCACGAATTGCCCAAACGCCGTCGAATGGCGATTGAAGAGGCCATGAAAGCCCACCAAACCGAGGATCGCCCCGAATGGGACCGTTCCTCAGACTGGGGTGACGTTCGGTTTTACCGCAAGCGCATCAAACCCGGAACCTTGCGAACAGTTCACCTCCCGCTGCTCGACGTGAATCTTGGCGACCAGTGGCCCGTACCCGTCACCGTCATCCATGGTGCTCGCCCGGGGCCATGCATCACCGTTCTGGGCGCCATCCACGGCGATGAACTCACGGGCCCCTCCGCCTGCACCCACTTGCTTAGCAACGCCTTCACCGACGAGGGGCGCCCGCTGGATCCAAAATTGATGGCTGGCACCTTACGCATCGTTCCGGTGTTGAACCTGCCAGGCTACCGAGCAAAATCAAGGTACTTCCCCGATGGTCGAGACCTCAATCGCCAATTCCCCGGTGACCCCGGTGGTTCGACCACCCGCCGAGTGGCTGACCAGATTTGGAAGCATTTGGTCGAGGACAGTGACGGCATCATCGACCTTCACAGCGCAGCGAAAGGACGCAGCAACATGCCTCAAGTTCGGGTCGACTTGACACATACAAGTTCCTATTTACTTGCAAAATCCTTTGGCATTGAAATCCTCCTCGACTCCATCCCGCCCAAAGGAACCCTGCGACGAACCGCCAATGCAGCCGACATCCCCGTCATCACCTACGAGGGCGGTGGGGCGGATTTTCTGGGCGACCAATCGGTCAAGGTCGCCGTTCACGGCGTCATGAACGCGCTCCGTTCGTTGCGAATGATTCCAGGTAAACCACAGCGTCCTCGATTTCGTATTCTGGCCAGCGGCTCGACGTGGTTACGGGCTGGCGAAGGCGGTTTGTTGGACATGTTCGTCTCAGCGGGCAGCGTGATGCGCGAGGGCGAAGTGGTCGCAACAATTTCGGACCCAGCCACCCCAGGTATGACCGTTGACATCGTCGCTCCCGAGGATGGATTGATCATCGGGGCAGCCACCAATCCGTTCACGGCGGCTGGGATGCCCGTGGGTCATTTCTTGCCGATATCGAAGCATTTCGCTCTGCTTGAAGAGCAAATCGACGGCGACGGACGCTTCATCGTCAACGGTAGTCTCGAGGACAAAGTGTGGCGGGAAGAACACGAGACCAGCGAAATTTCGTTGTTGGGTGAATGGAGCGGAGGCGAAGTGGATTCCGAATGGGTCGGGGCCAATTTGGCCAACGACGAGAGCGAAGCCGAGGAAGCGGCTTGATCAATCATCTTGGTTGGAACGCTAGCGTCTGTATCGACCAACTGAATCCCCTTCGTATCGGAAAATAAAATGCAAAGGGGTTTCGGATGACCCCTTACAACTTATCCGAAACGATTTGTTTATGCATTAATTTCTAAACATCAATTGAGGGGAGAATCCTTCCGATTTCATCTCAGACATTAGTAGATTCAAATCTTCTTCAGTACCATGTCCAGAATCATGACATACGATCCCAACTTTACGATTTCTTTCAATCTCAGTATTATCAAGTAGACAACGGAAATCGCCCATCACATAATGTGGCCCTCTGTGTGATGGAATACATACTGCTTCATCAAGACCGGTTGAACCACCTTTGAACCAAATAGGACTGGGATGGAATACAAGTTCGTAAATTTCAGTTGGGCCTTCTTCATTCTCAAATAACAGTGTGAAGTACATGTCAGGCCGGAGATGAATCCCTATTTCAGTAATTCGTACAAAGGGCCCCCTCTGTATTGACGGGTGTTGGATCGCTACCCTCAGAAGTATCGAGGATAACCCACCCTCACTGCGAAAATGCAGCGACAGCAGCGTGAATTTCGTCGTCGAGCATGTTTCGCTTCTGGTTCTTGGCGATCTCGAACAAATGTGCAACCAATTCGTCGGTCGGCTCAATGTTGTGTTGTTCAAGCCACCACACGATGTTGGAGCGTCCCGACATGTGGCCAATCCGAATCACCTGTTTGAGGCCGAAGTCCCCAGCAGGCACCCCTGAATAGACACGGTCGGCAAGCCAGTGATCGCCTTTGCGCATTGCTTTGATCACAGCAGAGGCGTGCACGCCCGTGCCCGTTTCAAAGGCATCTTCACCGAAGACGGGGTAGTTACGAGGCAGAGGAACTTCGATGTACTCGTTTGCCTTTTGCATGTAGGTATCGAGCAGTGTCAAATCGTTGTCAATGACGCCCATGAGTTTGAGGTTCACAAGGGTCTGGTCCAACGGAGCGTTGCCGGCTCGTTCGCCCACACCCAGAGCCGTTCCGTGAATCACGTCGGCGCCGGCTTCAACAGCAGCGATGTTGTTGGCCACGCCCAATCCACGGTCTTGATGGCCGTGCCAATTGACTTCGATATCTCGGCGTTGGTAGCCAGCGTCCTTGATGACTTCTTCATCGATGAACGAGAGGAGTTTCTTCACACCGTTGGGCGTGACGTGTCCGCAGGTGTCGCAAATGCAGAGGCGGCGAACGCCCAACTCCATGGCTCGCTGGTAGATCATTTTCACATCTCCGGGATTGGAACGGGTTGTGTCTTCGGTCACAAACATCACAGGAACGTCGTTGCTCACAGCGTAGGAGACGGCTTCTTCCATCGTTTTCATCAACTTCTCCATCGTCCAGCCTTCGGTGTACTGCCGAATTGGGCTCGTTCCCAAGAAGGCAGAGGCTTGAATCTCCATCTCGTGCTTGGCTTGCATCTCCACCAAGGGCTCAATGTCGCCCATCAAGGTTCGAACGGCGGCGCCAGGGCGGATGTTGAATTCATGCTCTCTGATATGAGACAGCATAGCGTCGATGTGGGAGCGGTGAAACGGGCCAGCTCCGGGAAGCCCGAGGTCAACTTTTTGCAGGCCGAGTTGCTCCATGTAGCCAAGAAGTTCGATTTTTTGCTCAATGGTTGGGTTGCGAGCGCTGGGGCTCTGCAATCCGTCGCGGAGGGTTTCGTCGTCAAACCAAACACCATGCGGGTGGTTTGCAGGATTGCGCTGAACATCGTAGTCAACCGTGTTCCAATCATAAATCAACGAATGTTCATCCATGCTGTTCACCTCCGGTGCGAGCGCCCGGGCACTTGCCCACGAGGTGCCGTATCGTTTGAATGCGTCGCTTCACTCTTCCTCGGAGGATTCAGCAGCAGGAAGACTGTCGCTCTCCTCGTCAGCGTCCATCAACGAAGCCGAGACCCGTGACGAAAAGACGATTTCATCGGTGAAGCCGCCTTTGTCTTTATCGCGAAGTTCCATTACGCGAGTGCCACGGGTTGCTTTGCCTGTCGTCTCCTTCGTTTGGTCGATGCGAATACGAATCATCATCCCTGATTTCGTCAAGAGGAACAAGTGGTCGTTGAGGTCGGGGATGATGCGAACGCTGATGATGGAATCGTTGTGTTCCTCGTCGAGTTTCATGGTGCGTACGCCCTTCGCTCCTGGTTTCGTGGAACGGTACCCGTCGGTGACCATCTTGATTTCACCGTCTTCGGTCCGTCGGACATTGCCTTCAGCGTCCCTGTCTTCGACACGCTCAGCGGTGCCCAGACGACTTCGTTTGGCCATTCCGTACTTGGATATGGTTAGGATGTATTCATCGGCGTGGAGCATCGCCACCATCCCTGCGACCACACCACCACCTGAACCTTTTCGGTCCGCGACCTTGATGCCGAAGACGCCACCTGAAACACGACCTGAGGCTCGGATGGCAGAGCAATTGAACCGCGAAGCATAGCCGGTGGTAGAGATCATCACCACATCGTGCTGATTGGTGGCGGTTCGGACATTCACCAACGAGTCGCCCTCAATCTTGAATCGTAAGGCGTATTTGCCGTTGCGATTGATGCGAACGTATTCGGAAAGTGCCGTTTTCTTGATCAGCCCCAAACGGGTCGCAAAGAGCAAAAAGTGGTCATCAGGGGTTTCAAGCAACTCCCTCGAAAGAGGAAGCAGGCTGACGATGTTTTCATCTTCACGTAGATTTTCAAGGAGGTTGCGGATGTGCGTTCCTCGAGATTGACGGCTACCAAGTGGTGTTTCCCATGCCTTCAGGCCGTAAACGCGACCTTGGTCGGTAAAAATCAACAAGCGGTCCTTGCTAAAACAGGTCGTGATGAGTTGAGGCGTGTCCTCCGTCTTCGTCGCCACACCCTTCAGGCCTCGCCCTCCACGGTTCTGGGTGCGGAAGGTCTCCACTGGCATGTGCCGAATGTAGTTGTCTTCGCTGAGCGTGATCACGATGGCTCGTTCCTGAATGAGGTCTTCTCGGTCCATCGACAGCGGCATCTGGTTGATTTCAGATCGGCGTTCATCGCCGTGACGGTCGACCACTTCGGCCAATTCCTCCTTTAGGATGGAAAGGCGCCGAGGGCGTGAACCAAGAATATCTTCCAAATCTGCAATTCTCAGTTTGAGTTCGTCGTACTCCGACATCACATTGGCAACGTCGACTTGGCTGAGGTGGTACAGACGGCGCTCAGCGATGGCCTTGGCTTGCGCTTCGCTGAAGTCAAAAGCAGCGATGCCAGCCATCGTTTGGTCGCCTCGGAGAACCGATTCGAAATGTTCGCGGCTGGTGCTGGCTTTGCCGGCGGCTACGACATCGTCGATGCGGTCCTGGGCCTTGACGAGGCCTTCCAAAATGTGAGCGCGGGCCTGAGCCTTCTCCAGGTCAAACGCAGCACGGCGTTCAATCACGCCTTCTCGGTGCGTCACGTAGGTGTGAATCATCGTCCCCAAGTTCAACAAGACCGGGCGGCCGTCGAGAATTCCCATCATGTTGGCCGAGTACGATTCTTGCAGGCGACTGGACTTGAACAGTTGATTAAGCACGGCGTGAGGGTCAGCGTTGTTCTTGACTTCGATAACCACGCGAATACCCTCTTTCGAGGATTCATCACGAATGTCTCGGATGCCTACGACCTGCTCTTTGTTCACCAAATCTGCGATCTGGACGAGCATGTCGGCCTTCTTCACTTGGTACGGAATTTCATGCACGATGATTCGCTTTCCTTTGTCGTCGTCGAGGACTTCGCAATTGGCTCGAACGTGGAATCGCCCTTTGCCTGTAGCATACATATCGGCGATACCATCGATGCCGTGAACCGTGGCGCCCGTCGGGAAATCGGGCCCTTTGACAAATTCCATGTAATCTTCTATAGAGATATGTGGTTGCCCGGATTCGCCGGTTTCAAGGATCGTGTCAACGTGGAGATTGACCGCACCCGCAACCTCTGTGAGGTTGTGAGGTGGGATTCGGGTCGCCATGCCCACGGCAATTCCGTCGCTGCCATTGAGCAACAAATTGGGCAAGCGGGCTGGAAGCACCGTGGGCTCCTGCTCGGAATCGTCGAAATTTGGTTGGAATTCAACGGTATTCTTGTTGATGTCCTCCAGCATGTGCTTGGCGATTCGGTCGAGGCGACTCTCAGTGTATCGCATCGCAGCGGGAGGGTCGCCATCGATGGAACCAAAGTTGCCTTGGCCGTCCACCAACGGATAACGGAGTGAAAATTCCTGAGCCATACGCACCATGGTGTCGTAAATCGATTGGTCGCCGTGTGGGTGGTACTTTCCCATCACTTCACCAACGGAACGCGCTGATTTGCTGAATTTTTTGTCTGAGGTATGGCCGCCCTCGTACATACCGTAGAGAACACGGCGATGAACAGGCTTCAGTCCGTCTCGTGCATCCGGCAGAGCTCGGCCGATGATGACGGACATAGCGTAGTTGATGTAGGAATTTTTCATTTCGGTGTTGAGGGAATGGTTCAACACCGTTTCACCAGAGGCAGATGAATCGTCAACGGGGGTTGTTTCATCATCAGATGTCAAGGTTGGTCACCTCCTTGGCATAGCGTTCAATGAAAGCCCTGCGTTCGGGGACATCTTCTCCCATCAACGTCTCAAACATACGATTGGTTTCTTCCGCTTCACGCACCGTCACCTTCAACATTGTTCGTGTCTCTGGGTTCATGGTCGTCTCCCATAGTTGTTCAGGGTTCATTTCACCCAAACCCTTGTACCGTTGAATGCCCAATTTGGAAGCCGGGTTATCGCCCTTCATCTCCTCGATCAGCGCATCGCGCTCGTCATCGCTGAACGCATAACGGCTCACCTTTCCTTTGGTGATTTGATACAGCGGAGGCTGTGCGATGTAGACGTGTCCGCCAGTGATGGCGGGTTGCATGAAACGCCACAAGAAGGTGAGCATGAGGGTGCGAATGTGGGCACCGTCAACATCGGCGTCGGTCATGATGATCAGTTTGTTGTAGCGAAGTTTGCTGGTATCAAAGGACCCTTCGTCTTCGCTGTTGTTGCCCACGCCTGCGCCGAAGGCACGAATCATCGTTTGAATCTCTTGGTTCTGGAACACTTTCGCAACGTTGTGCATTTGACGTTCAACGTTCAGAATCTTTCCACGCAGAGGTAAGATGGCCTGCGTGCGCCGGTCGCGCCCCGTTTTCGCCGAGCCACCCGCAGAATCTCCTTCCACGAGGTAAATTTCACACTCGTCGGGATTGCGAGACTGACAATCGGCCAGTTTACCTGGGAGGCCACCTCCCTCGAGAACGCCCTTTCGCCGAGTGAGGTCGCGTGCTTTTCGGGCAGCCTCTCTCGCTTTTGAGGCGAGTACGGCCTTGTCGATGATCATCTTTCCAATGGCCGGGTTTTCCTCGAAGTATTCGTTGAGTTTCTCATAGACGACCGTTTGAACGATTCCCGCAACTTCACTGCTCACCAACTTATCCTTGGTTTGGGACGAAAAAGAGGGGTCGGGGTGTTTGACGCTGACGATAGCGGCAAGCCCCTCACGGACATCGTCGCCAGATAACCCGTCGTTCTTGAGGAGATTTTTACGCTTGGCATACCCGTTAATGCTGCTGGTCAGTGCGGTTCGCAAACCGGAGAGGTGGGTGCCACCGTCTTTGTTACGAATGATGTTCGTGTAGCAGAGGATGCTTTCGCTGAAGGCATCGGACCATTGCAGGGCCAACTCCACGGTGACGGGGCCCTTTTCGATCTCTTTCTCCCCGTTGATGAGGATCGGTTCAGGGTGAAGAACCTCGCGTCGGGCGTTGATTTGTTTGACGAACTCAGAAATGCCACCCTCGTAAAGGTGCTCAACCGAATGTAGTTCCTCACTGCGTTCGTCGTTGATCACGATTTTCAGTCCTGCGTTGAGGAAGGACGTCTCTTTGAGTCGGTTGTCAATTTGTTCAAAATCAAATTCGACGATGTTGGTAAAAATTGAGAGGTCCGGGCGGAAGGTGATGGTCGTGCCCGTGTCATCGCAGGTGCCGATTTCCTCGAGTTCGGTCACGCGGACACCGGCTTCGAATCGTTGGGTGTACACCGTCCCGTTGCGATGGATTTCGACCACCATCCACTCTGAGACGGCGTTCACAGCCGAAACGCCTACCCCGTGCAATCCGCCACTGACCTTGTACGAGCTGTTATCGAATTTTCCGCCGGCGTGCAGTTTGGTCATGATGACCTCTGCGGCAGAAATGCCGTACTCCTCGTGCTTGTCGACGGGAATTCCTCGGCCGTAATCACGCACCGAAAGCGAGTGGTCAGCGTGGAGCGTCACTTCGACGACATCGTTGTGTCCGGCCAAGTGCTCATCGACAGAATTGTCGACCACTTCCCAGATGCAGTGATGCAAGGCGGAGCCGTCGTGCGGGTCGCCAAGGTACATCCCGGGTCGTTTTCGGACGGCTTCAAGACCCTCCAACACCTGAATGCTGCTTGCACCGTAATCTTCTGCCATATTCATCGCCTCAATCAGGTCAAAGGAAAGGGTGGAATCGTCACGCGGCATGCTAGCCGAGCAGGGAAATTTACACCCTTCCCTCCATCAAAAGACTCTCATCGTGAAGCAGTATAAACCTACCCCTCTTGACTCTCTAAAAACGGCGTATAGCGGCGAAGTTTGGCGTCTCGGAAGCCAACAAAATCAATCGTTTTTTCCACCTCCAACCGTCTCCCATCGAAACCTCCTCATGACGAGCCTCGCCGAACCGTCGCCAATGCATCAAGCGTGAGCGTTAAGAGGAGTAGGCAAGTGGGCCACCCATGACTGAACCGAAAGTGTGCGTATCCCTCGACGGCACATCCGTCCAAGAAATGGCCGATGAAGCGGCCCGTGCCAACATCGCTGGTGCAGATTTCGTCGAAGTCCGCTTTGACCGCCTCTACCTCATCCGACCCGAAGCAAACGTGGTTGAAGACGAAAACGGCGAGACCAAACACATCATGCCGCCCGAAGAGGAATGGCCACAACGATCCACGGATGATGTCAATGTCGACGAAACCATTCAGCAACTCAAGGAGAGCATCCCTCTGCCCGTCATCTTCACCGTTCGTCCGTCCTCGGAGGGCGGTTTTTTCCCCGGGAATGAAGATGAGCGCCTCGCCATCTTGACCCAGGCCATCGCATCGGGCGTATCGTCCATTGACCTCGAACTGTCCATTGATGATGCCACCCGAAGCGAACTGGTGGACAGCGCCAAAAGCGCCAATGTGAGCATCATCTCATCGATTCACAACACCACCACCACGCCAAGCGCTGAGGATTTGGTGGAGATGGTTTCAACCCACGCTAAGGAGGGCGAGATTTTCAAATTCTGCGGCACTGTCAACGACCACCAAGACGCCCTCCAAATCGTTGAGGCATCGTATGAACTCAAGGACAGCAAGCACGCATTTTCCATGATGGGACTTGGCAACGGTGGCGACTGGGCCCGCCTTCACGCGCCGGTCCTTGGCCAATCCTTGGTCTACGCCACCTTGCAAAGCGAATTCAAATTGTCACTCAAGGGTCTTGTGAACATTCGAGATTTGAAGAACGCTTGGACCTTGATGGAATATTGAGGCTTCACGTCCTCATCCATCGCTGGCCTGCTCGAGCAGGGGCACGCTGCTCTGTATCTCCGAGACAGTACCAAGGCCCGCTGCCATGTATCGCTTGTTGAAAACAACGGGCATCAACACGGCTCCAACCATCAATCCACCGACCAGCAGCGGGACAGTCCAGGGCGGGAGAACAATGGTACGTTCTTCGGTGATGACCGTCACGTCCGCCACCACAACACCGTTGACCACACCTGCATCGTTGTCGTGGGCGTTGTCCCAGGCATCCACCACGAGGTAGAAATTTTCCCATTCGTCCTCTCCAATCCATGAACGATAGGTTTCTGGCCCGTCGAGTGCCACTGAAAACGTCACTTGATCTCGGTTCTCGTATTGATGGACGTCTCGGTACGGGGACCATCCAGTGATGTCAAAACTTCGCCACTCGGGAGGAATATCGCTGAGCGTGCTATCTCCGTCAGAGAAACCCTCGTCCCACCAATACCACCCTCCGTGGATGGCTCTGTAGACCTCTTCGTAGCGGCTGTACTGTGAGGAAGTCATCAGGTAGACGTCAGCATCAACAGGCGTGCTTACATTGTTCTCGATGGTGAGCAGGGTCACGCAAAACGTTGTACGGTGTTGACTCGAGAGGTTGAAGCGGAGAGCACCAACGCTGTCGTTACCGATCTCCATAGTGATGTAATGGTTCGTGTTCAACTGTGTGAGTAATGGTTCAGGCCATGTGCGGGTGTACATCCAAGACTCTTCGGGGTGCAACGCATCGTCCCAACCACCCCAACCACCGAACTTGTCGTCGTTTTCAATGGCTTCATCCTCGGTCAACATCGGGTCTTCTGCCCACATCCACCCGCCGTTGTTGTCGAACGGGACCAGAGCGTGTCGCTGAACGGTGGTGTTCCATTTGGTGGTGCTGATCTCGCCCTCGCAACCGCTTGCAGCTTGGGCAGGGTGGACAAAGCCCGCACCACTCACAAGCGGCAAGAGGAGAAGGGCGACGACCACAAAATGACGCATGATGGTACCTGTTACCACGGGCATGGTTGGGGGCTTTAGGACATTGCTCAACGACGACGAAGTGGGCGGACGTATCCGCTGTCGTCGCTGCGACGTTCTTCTTTGGACAGTATTTTTGGAGCAGGTGGTGGTTGGTGATGGTCCATACCAAGGAGACCTCCTTGTGTTTCAACGTGCTCGACATCGGTGTAGGTTTCAGCCGCTTCCTTGGCTTCCTCTTCGAGTTGGCTGGGTTCTCGCATCACCAACCAGCCCAAGATGAGCGCAACGACAATTAGCGCAACAAAGGTGGCCAATTCAGACCCTGCCTCAGCGAGCCAGGACTTCCATTCTTCAGCACTGAAATCCGAAAGAGAAGGGGGTCCCTCGGGCTCAGGGATCACTTCGATGTCGGTCGCTCGTTGGTTGCACTGACCCATCCCGTCGCAGACCTCGACCAGCACAGTGTAGTATCCTGTCGCCTCCCATGTTGAGATGGCACGCACAGTCGACCCGGCGATGGGCAAGACCCAGTCGTCCCTCGGGTCGCCGTTCTCATTCTCATCAACATCGACGTCAAAATCCCAACGGACACTCAATTCAGTGCTGATTCGTTCATCCCTCTCCGAGATGGAACCATCCTCGACATCCAAGTCGCGATAAATTTCAGTGGCTGTTCCTGCTTCCTTGTCGTATACCTCGGCATCAAACGAGTTTGAAGAGCCAGCAAAAATGTTCTCGGGGACGAAGATATCCTTCACTTCAGGCGGGTGGTTCACAACCACTGTGTAGCTTGCTCGGCTCACATCGCCTGTGCCGAAGGCATCCCGTACGGTGAGGGTGACGGTGTATGTTCCAGGCAACGTGTAGGCATGCCAAGGTGCTGCCCCGTGCGCTAACGGCGTTGCGTCCCCAAAGTCCCACGTGTATTGGACCAAGCCGTTCCATTCGGGAGATTCGACCTCAAAGGGCACGTATCTTCCTTCGAACTGCCGATCGCCATCTCGTGTCCCGCTGGTGTCAAAATACAGCAAGCGCCCGGGGGCCGTGACGACATCTCCGTTTTCGTTGAAGGTGTGAGACCATGCATCGGGTGTCGTTCCCTCGGGGAAGGCGGTGGAGGTGGTGATGATGGAGTCGTTGATCCAACCGTCGAGAATGCGAAGTTGGATGATTGGAAGGGGGTTGGCGATGCGAACCGTCATGATGCGGGCGAAACTTTCCTCGCCTTGATTATCGGTGACGACCAAACGCACCGTGTGCTCCCCGGGCGTGGTGAACGTGTGTGTCATTTGCGGCCGGTCACCAAATGTCCCGTCGGAGAAGGTCCAGTTCCACACGGCGATGTCGGTTGAATCGCCAATCGGCCCGTCAGGGTCGCGGCTGTCAAGGCCGTCAAACACGTAGGCAGTATCGACTTCACCGTCCTCCTGACGGAAATCCACGTTCCGAGAGCCCATGGCCGACAACGTTCGTACGTCAAAGGTCGCATAGGGGAGTTGGTTTAGCACCACGACGTCGAGAACCGCCGTTGATTGACTACCGTCATCATCGGTGACTCGCAAGGTGACGGTTTTGTTGCCGGCCACATCCCAAGCCACCAGAGGGTTTGCAACGTTGCTGCTAACCGTCGAGAAGTCGTCGCTTCGCGTCGGCGTACCCGAGCCCAGTCGAACGCCGTCCGTGAAGGTCCATTCGTAGGCGACGATGTCACCATCGTCATCCACAAACACATCGGGAAGGACCAACGTGGTGTACGTCATTGTGGTGAGGGTCTCGGTGAACACCTGAACAGGCAACCGATTGTTGATGGTGACGAGAATGGTTTTGATGCCCGTGTTGATGCCATCGGAAACCGAAAGCGTGAGGTTGAACGTGGCGTTTTCCCCGTCAATATCATCCCAAGCATGCTGTTGAGCGTAGGCGCCGAGGCCACCGCTCGAGGTCCCGTCGCCCCAGTCCCACTGGAACGACAGATGCTCGATGGGGACATTATCAGCGGTTCGGCCTGCGGAGAACAGGATTCGCTGACCTGTGAGCAATGTGATGGCCTGATCGATGACCACATTGTTGACCGTGATGATGGGGACGGGGCTGGTTTGGTCCGTGATGTTCATGGCGTGGATTTGTGTTTCAGACCATGTGCCACCACGGTCTTTGACCCGCAAAGTAGCATTAAACTCACCCACCTCGGTGTATGGTCGGAGGGGGGACTTGAGGTTCGAGGAACCGTTGTCCCCGAAGACCCATGCGTAGGCCGTTGGGTTGTCGTAATAGGGCAAACTGTTGTTGGAGAGGGACAAGCCCCACGCATCGAATCCACCGCCGACAAACTGAATGTTTTCCCATGTTTGGGCGATGTTGACCGAGACAGAACCGTTCGCAACTGGTTTCATGTTGTTGAGAACCTGAGGCGATGTCTGCAAGGTGTCAACCACGTCGCCGAGCATGTCTTCCATGACCAATTCGAAGTTGTACTGGTCGTTGAGCGGAGCCGTGAAGTAAACATCACTGCTCACGATACTCCCTCCTCCAGCAGAGATACGGTCCACGAGGGTGTCAACCACTTGGCCACTCCCATCACGTACATTTACCGTGACGTCCAAGTCCTCGAAGAAGGCGTTGGAAAGCACGCCGTAGTTGAGTTGAACCGTATCGTCCAATCCATCACCGTCGCGGTCCGACAAGGCGGTTGAGTTGAGCGACAGGGTGGCCGGGGACGTGATGCGTGCAGCCTCGATGTCAACAACGCCGGTAGGATACGAAGGGCCGCAGGAGGTGTAATCGCAGTCGGCGACAGTGCTCGCGTACCAAGTGATGACCCAGACTTCATTGGTCAAGTTGCCAAAGCCGGGCACCAACCCTGTGGCGACGTTGTTCACGAACTTCAGGTGACTGACGGACAGCAGGCCGTCGGAGGCAGCCTTGGTGACGATGACGCCTTCAAATTGGCTCTTATCGGCTGTCAGTCGGAGGGTGAGCGGAGCAGGGGAAGCGCTTCCGGGCGTGAATTTGAACGAGCGAATACCCCAGCCTTCGAGGGTGTTGCCCGTGGAGGACCACGGTGCGGACCAATCGCTGTTGGTTTCGGTGGGCTGGGCTGCACAAAACGCACCTCCAGTGCAAACGGGGTTCAGGTTAAGATTCGGGAATCCATAGATGCCTTGATCGGAGTCAAGGGTCGCAGCGATGCTGAAATTGGCAAAAATCTCGTTCATAGTGCGGCCCAGCAAGCCCACCTGTCCGGCTTGAGGGGACAAAGCAAGGTTTTCCACGCCGCGACCGCCAGTGGCTGAGTCTTGCACGAGCTGACGAACGGCTGGCCCTCCGCCAAGGTGTTCGGCGAGGTACATCGTGAACATGTAGCCGGCGCCGTAGTCGGCGATGCGCTGATTCCACCAACGGACGGATTGCTCGGGTGACCCCGTCCATGCGTTGACGTGACCCGTCAGGGTGGAGTCGGCTCCAAAGCACAGGTAGATGGCGACATCGGCGTTGCCCTCATCGATCCAGAGATTTTCGTAGGGATCCAGAGCGTTGTGCAACAGGTGCTCGAGTTCGTGTGCGAGAATGGATTTGCCCCAGCTCAAGGTAATGTCGGCGAAGTCAACAAACACGGCTTCCCGGGAACTCGAGAACGAGGGGGCAAAGTAGCCGCCGGTGTTGTAGGCACCATCAATATCGTAAATGATGATTTGAACCTGACAGTTGTTATCGACATCGGGCGGTGCCAAACCACGACCGTCTTGGTAGTCCTTGCCGTAGTATGTGGTCATGGTAGGGTAGATGGTAGAATCCCATGTGCTTGCGAGGTTGTTGAGGACCGTGGAGGAGAGGGTGCGCCCGCTCTGTACAATGAACGCCACGGAGGTGGTCGTCTTGGCAACATAGGCCGAAATTTGCCCGCCTGCCGTGTTGACGTTGAGGTTGTCGCCAACGGAATGCGGGGTGCAAGCGCGCCCTGACGAACGGCCCATCGAGGGTTCGATGACCATGGAATCCACACCAGGTCGACCGGCATCGATCCACGCTTGACGCATGAACTGTGTGGCCGAAACAACGGGTTCATCCTCATGAATAAACAAATACTCACTTCCTGTGCTGGGGTCGAAATTATCGAGATCACCAATGACGATGCCACCAGCGTTGTAGGGTGGGGTTGCGTCCGTTGTATCGTCCGTGGCAAGGGCGGTGCTGCTCAAGAACGGCGAAAAAGAGGCAAAGGCCATCAATAGCACCAAGGTCAATGCAAAACTAGAGCGCCGTTCCGACATGTCAATCACCGGGAAGAATCGTGAGACTGATTCCCATTTTTGCGAAGCGCAAGGAGGTATTTAAGAGTCCGTGGTTACGGCATCACGATGCATCACCGCAGCGCTGTCGCCATTACCGTCGGCTGCATCGTGATGCTGGTTGCTCTTTCCAGCCTTCAATTCGTCTCAGCAAGGACCCACGGTCAATGGACCCCCGATGCGATATGTACGTCCCTGGACGACCTCGCATTCAACGGAACACGGGCGAACGAATCCGTGCAGTGGCAGGTCAGTCTCGGCCCCCGGCTTCCCGGTTCAAACGCCTCTGGGATGTTGCGAGACACCATCACCTCCACTCTGCTGTCGGCGGGGTGGCACGTCGAAGAACAAAGCCACGAACGGCACGGGATGGTCCTCACGAACCTCTTCGCTCGTTGGAACGGCTCCGACGCAGACGGAGGACAAGTGGTGATGTCAGCCCACTACGACTCCCGAAACATCGCCGATCAGGACAACAATGTCTCCAATCGGAGTTTGCCGGTGCCCGGGGCTAACGATGCAGCCAGCGGCACAGCCGTACTGATCGAACTCGCCCGATGGATACCAAGCATGAACCTCAGCCACGATGTCGTGTTGTTTTGGAATGACGCCGAAGACCAAAATGACAACTACACTGTTGGTGCAGAAGCATGGGCGTCCAACCTCTCGGAGAACGACATCAACAACACCCACGCCTTTGTTCTCCTTGACATGGTGGGCGACGCAGACCTGCAATTGAAGAACATCAATCCAGGAAATGAAACCCTCAAGCAGAGAATGGTGACATTGGGCGGTGCTTTGGGGTTGGTCAACGGCACGGAGGCCTGCGACGGCAGTATTGGATTGGACGTCATGCAGTACAACGATGAAGTTGGTGTGTTGGACGATCATATCCACGCCCACCGCTTGAACATTCCAAGCATTGATATCATGGACCCGGAATACGGAGATGCCAAATTCGGTACGTTTGGCACCCACTGGCACACCATGGAAGACACACCGGACAAAGTCAGTGCGACCAGTCTAAGCCAGGTCGGAAGGCTGGTAGAGGCTGGGTTGATCACCGGGGCCTTTGTGCTCGAAGGAGACTATACATCCACTATCGATAACGATCCAATCAACACCACCAACAACTCGAATAACGAGGCGGGACCCTTGGGAGGGAATGTCGCTCTCGCCGGTCTTGCTTTTGTCTCGTTGCTGACGGTGCTGGCGTTGTTGGTCATCGCAGAATGGAAGCGACACTGACCGACTCCGTGCGCGGCTTGGAAGGGAAGGGGTATTATCCGCGCACGAAGTGGAAGACACGAGGGGAAGCACTTGGACGACGACCGGATGCGCCGCATGGAAGCGTTGAGGGCCAGGGTCAAAGCCAAGAAACAGGAAGGGGCCTTGCCGGTGGAACCCAGCGAACTGGTTGTGACCCCCCAAGATGTGGTTGACGCCGATGACAGCCTCGGCGTAAGCAATGATGCCGCTTGGTTGGAGATGTTGGACCGGGATGCTGACAGGTGGCGGAAGCTTGCTGCCGCACTCATCTTGGTTGGAAGTATTCTCGGCGCCATCAGCGGCCTGCTCATCCTTCAGGGAAACCCGAGCGAGTTGCTGAACACCTCGTTATTTGCCGAACGCGAGGCGGTGGATATCTCGGGCTCGGCCCTCGAGGATGTTGAGGGCCACGGGGTTGAACTGGTGACGGTTGAACTTCTTGAAGGTGAGACAAGAGCCCTTTTGCAGACCACGACCACCGACCGCTTCGGGCATTTTACCCTCAAGAATCTGAGCCAAGAAACCCACATCATCGTCTTCTCCAAAGAAGGCTATGAAACCGTGGAGCGCACCTTCATACCGGATGGTGTTGGTTTGGACCCGGTCACCATGAAACAAGGCGAAGGAATTCGGTACGAACAAGACGAAGACGCTGACAGCGGCTGGACGTTGGACAACGCAGTCGGCCTCTCCACGGCAATCGGTTTGGTGACGCTCATCGCAGCAGGTATGGGCGTGCAGGCTAGCATTGAATCGAGGCGAGGGCGGCATTATCGACGCAGCCAATACTTGGCTGGGTTTGCACTTTTCAGCCGCGGGCTCATCATCATCGGGCCTGCGTTCATCCTGTTCGGGATGATCCTCAACGTAGTTGCTCGCGAAGACTTCGAAGACCAACGCGAGGATTGACCATGTACCTCATCTCGGTTGAAGGCGGCGATGGCTCCGGCAAGGGCGAAGCTGCTCGACTGTTGGGTGAACTGTTGGCGGAATTTCCCTTTCCGGACGTGGTGATGACGCACGAGCCTCGCCGCCACAGCGAACTGGGAAAACTGGCTTTGGCATCAGTCAAATTAGGGAATAAAACACCTCTGGAAGAGGCAGGCCTCTTTGCCGCCGACCGATTAGACCATTCCCACACCTTCATCCGGCCCCACCTCGCCACAGGGTCAGTGGTCGTATCCGACCGAAACATTCACTCTTCTATCATCTACCAAGGCGTCGTCGGTGAGTTGGGCATCGAGAACGTGGCAGCCATGAACGCCGCGGCGATGGTGCCCGACCTGGTGTTTTGGATCGATTGCGATCCCGAGAAAGCCATGAAACGAATTCAATCCGGCACCTTGAGAATGACGAGTCAAAAGCAAGAATATTTCGAAACCGAAGAAATTCAAACCACAATTCGCCAAGGATTTCACGACTTGTTTGCACAGGGACGAACCCTCCCTCCACCGTTTCATCAATGCAACGTTGTGGGCCCTATCATGAACGAAGGGGGTTTGGACGAACTCAAGTCGGTATTGCGCAAGGAATTACGCCGCTTTTTCAATCGCAAGCCCGACCCACTCAATGTCGACATGGACGAAGTCGACCGCCACCTGCTCAACGACTTGGTTCATGATGTGAAGAAACAGCGGCGTTTACCCGGCGCCCCCCAAGAGCGAACGGCCATTCACGTTGGATGGCTGGGTGGGAAATCTCCCGCAGCATGGATGGAGGATGCTGAAGCCAACTGGCCCGAGAACTCCGCTCAGGACCACGATGTTCCGACATCGCCCATGGCCCATTCATGCTGGTCCATTCTAGGAACGATGTCGTTGATGGTGGGCTCGTGTGAAGTGCCAAGTTTGCACACCGCATTGGGCCCTGTTCGGATGGTGACCCGTCGTCATACACAACGGCTCATCAAATGGCTGCTGGCCGAACATTGGGTGCACAAACAACAGCACCACACGCCCTTTGCCGACGCACAGGTATTCAAACTACGAGAAGAGCGAGTGGGCTTCGGGCGCCTGGCGCTCGCCCTGTGGCCACTCCGCTCCGCCTTGGCCTCCTGGCGACGCGCCAATCCGACCTCCCCATGGAGCGAAGCACTCAGCGACATCTTCGGGTTGGATGGTGACCGCCCGCTCAGCCCTGCGTTGGCAAAAGCGGTCAACGACGTCCACGAACGACTCACCATCTTAACCAGCGGTCATGAGGGTTGCCCCGTGCCTTCCAACGCCGCAGAACTTGACGTTTGGTGGTCGATGGACCCACCTGCTCATTCATCCTCATGATCTTTGGTCGCCAGCATGAAACGAGCATTTCCCGGTAAAAGCACGCTCTGAGCGCCGGAGAAAGCAGCCGCATTGGCCGAATACATTGAACACATCAAGATGGCCAATCCAAAACCAAAGGGTATGCCCGTCAGCACACGCTTCATGTTGTTCGATTCGTAAGGTGTGAGCAGTTGCAGGAAGCCGTCCAATATCAACGGCATGCACAGCAGCAACCCCGTCCCGAACCAAAGCAGTGTTCTCCGGTTGTTGGCGTAGACGGTGTGCAACGACGATTCCGGAAACAGGGAAAGGCACGTGTCACGAACGGTCCATCGGTTCCAACCTCTCCTCGAGAACACGAAACCGCCGACAAATAGCCCCGCGAAAATCCCGATATCCCGGGTGCATACAGGAAGTTGGTTATCGTTGACTTCCCATGAACGCTCATGTTTTTGGTGGCAGTTCAGATCGCCGAAACCATACGAGAATGCAGCGTAGGGATTGAGTTCCGACCACACCAGTGTCCCGTGCGCGTGAACCTCCCCCTCGTGTTCATGAACCGAGGGTTGGTTGCCGTGCGACCCCCATTCTTCATCGCTGAAAAAATCGATGGCGTTCGCTCGACCTTCAAGTTGCTGCACCGTGCCCGCCGGGATCGTGAGGGGGGCGAGAAAAAACGAGGCGAGAAGAAACCCGGTGACGCCCATCACCCACGCCCCAACCTTCGCTTCCCGCGTGCGGTTGGGCAAGCCGTTTCGCTCCATGTCACGGTGAGAGTGGAAGCGGTTTATGGCTCCATTGACCCGGAAACGGTTGAAGGGGCAAACCCCTCCGCCGGTCCATGGGCGAGACACCCTCCCAGCGCATTGGCCTGTGGACCGGTGTGCAAGCAGGTGCTTTTTTGGGCCTCTTCCTCGGATTTTCCCTTGCGGTAGTATCGGCCCTTACCAACCCGGATGAACTGGTGCAACTCGTTCAGTTCTTGTGTCTCACCCCCCTCATCTCCGCTGTTGCTATTGGCCCATTCCTGGGCTTGCGAAAAGCTCCTCCTCGCCCCACGGAAGATCCCCTCGAAGTGGTCCGTACACTCCTTGAGCCCATGAACGAAGGTCAAGGACGCTGGCGTGTGCTCAGCCATGTTCGGGGCGACGGTCGGACCGTTCGAATCGACTTGCACCAATCGCGCCAACCCCTCGCCATCATCGCAGCCACGTTGCCCGTGACGCAGGACTATCCGATTCGCTACATCGTGGGCCGTGGTAGCGCGGGCAGCAGGCAACCTGAATTGAGGCAACAAGCGTTGGGGTATATCGAAAACCACATCGACATCGGTCGACGGCGGCGCAGCACGTCCTCTATCGACGTTGTTCCACCATCGGCCATTGAACACATGGAGGCAACCCATCGGATGCACCGACGCTTGTTCTACATCCTTCCCATCATCGTCTTCTTTGCATGGCTGGAGATGCGCTGAAGGTCTCAACAGGGCTATGAGGGACGGCGAACTGGGGGGCGATATGGTGAGCGATATGGGGAAGGCCATGGCACGGCTTCGACATCGTGACGTTCGTACTCGGCGGCGAGCGGTACGCACCTTGTTTGAAAACGACGACCCTACGGCCTTGGAAGCGTTCGAATACCTGCTGGATGACGAAGACTCGTGGTTCGTCAGCAAGGCGTTGGAGGCCTATCGGCGATGGTGCCCCTCGTCGGGCATCGATACGCTCACGCCATTGTTGAACCACTCGTCAGTCCATGTACGCCGTACTGGGGCCAACCTTCTGGGTCAGTTTGGTGCAGATGCAGAACAGATGGCGCTCCTCGCCCTCACCGACAAGGACCATGTCGTTCAAAAAAAGGCGGCGGGTTCGCTTCTACAGTCGCCGACGATTGACGCAGCTTCGGCCATGCTCGCCCACAGCAACGAGCATGTTCGCGCACTTGGAATCACCCACCCTGCATGCCCACAGGAGGCGATTCTTCGCTGCCTCAGCGATGCATCAATGCCGGTTCGAGAAGCGGCTTTGAGCGCTGCGATCGCCACGGGATGCGAACTCTCCTTCGATGATGTTGAGCCTTTCCTGTGGGAAGGCGAGCAACAGGCCGACATTCTTTCCTGGTTGGTCACCAACGACACCAAACGGTTTACCCTCCTCGCCCCCCAACTCACCAGCCAACACGTTCGAGCCCTCACCACACACCTGCGAGGCCATGTCAGGGATTCCTCTCACCCGCTGATTCAGGCGTTGCTCGAGGCCAATATGCTCGTTCCCGTCGCCCGTTGGGTGGTGCAACAAGGCCGGCAAGAGGACGACCTGCGGTGGGAATTGGTCGGCGATGCCCGTCTGGAGACCATTGAGCGAAGCAAGGTCCTTGAGCGCTTGATCGGTCGTGCGGGAGAGCAAGTGGTACAGGACGAGGTTCAACGCTTGTTGTCACAGCCGCTTGAAGAACTGCTCAAGGTGGCGTGCGAGAACCTATCAACCGCCGCAGGCGAACTAGCACCATGAGCGAGCCTTTCTCCGGCTTGAAGTTCCACCTTGACGCTACCGACGCAGCGATGCACCACCTGAAGGTCGGACTTCGGCTGGAGGGGCCATTCACCGCTCGCCGCTTGGTGTTTCGATTTCCCCGGTGGGTCCCCGGTTCCTACTTCTTACGAGAGCCGATTCAGCACATGTTCGATTTTTCCGCCGTGGACGACTTCGGCTCTGACCTCAACTGGAAGCGTGTCGGCGTGGACGGCTTATCCGTCCAAGCACCGACCAACGGCTCCACCCTCAACATCCACTACACCCTCTTAGCAAATGAGCTCTCTGTCCGCTCCAATCACCTGGATGCCACCCACTTGCACATGATGCCACCATTTACGTGGATGTGGCCGGAAAAGGGAATCGATGCGAAGCGATTGACGATGACCCACCATGTTGAATTGGTTTGTCCTGGCGAATGGACTCCTGCCACACAACTGAGGGCTCTTGGTCACGATGAAGGAAGCGAGGGAACCTGCATCTGGCAGTTTTCCGCTATCGGCCGAGACATGTTGCTGGATTCCATCCTTGAAGCGAATGCCAACCAAGCGATCACCTACACCGTGGACGGCCGTGTCCACCACCTCAAGTGGTGGGACAGCGGAGGGTTGGCACCTCAACACGAGCGAATGGACGCCTTTATTGAAGACACGAAGCGAATCATCAAAGAGCATCACGCCCTATTTGGGGTCCCTGATTGGCCGGAATACACCACCATCCTTCACCTCACCGAACACTCACGAGGGGGACTGGAACACATGAACTCCCAAACATCGATGATGCCACGCCAATGCTTGTTTCCCAAGCATGAGGATGAGTACCGAGACCTCGTGAGCCTGTTCTCCCACGAGTACTTGCACCAATGGAACGTGAAGCGCCTACGACCGGCATGCTTCCTTGACTACGACTTGCAATCAGAAGTCCACACGGATCTGTTGTGGTGGTTTGAAGGCGGAACATCGTGGTTGGGTGACATGATATGTGTTCGCTCAGGCGCTTGGTCCGAGGACGACTGGAAAATTGATTTTGAACGCAAAATGAAACGCCATACCAACGCCAATGGGATGCACCGAGAATCCCTCGCCGAGTCGAGCCATGATGCGTGGATACACCTCTATAGAAGCGGCCCCTATTCACGCGAAAGCCAAATATCATACTACCTTGAGGGCGAGTTGGCGATGCTGTGTCTCGACGTTGAACTACGACGACGAAACGGCAACACCTTCGGTGCTTGTGACTTGATGGCTGAAGTGGTCCGCCGGTTCTCCATTACCTCGGATGAAGCCATCGGTCAAGGCGTGGATTATCGTGACATTCGGAACACGTTGAAGGATTGCCCTGGAGGCAGCAGCATGGGCCCGTACCTTGACCGTTTGGTGAAACACCGGACATTGCCCGCCATCAGCAAAGCCCTTTCCTATTTCCGACTGAAACTCACCCCTCACACATCCGACAAGGCCGAAAACGGGTGGTTGGGTGTGACCCTCAAGGACACCGCCGGACGAGTGGTGATCACCAGTTACCTTGCCGGCTCCCCATTGCGGCAACTCACGCAGGTGGGGGATGAATTGCTGGCCTTGAACGGCGTGAGGGTCCAGAACACGTCGCATCTGCAAAAACTCATCCAAGGAGCCCTGGGCCAAACCTTGGCAATGGATTTCATCCACGAAGGCATTGTCCAACACGCTGAATTTGACGTCCCTGCCTCGCCCCAACACGGCGTAACGCTGAGCGGGAAGGGCAATGAACGATGGCGTTCGTGGATCACAACTCGTCAGGACCCGTGAAGGGCGGAAGAGCCGACAGACGCTCGAGCGAGACGAAGATTGGAGGAGTTTCATCCGCGATGGTGTGTCGACTGGTTTTCGGAGGATAAACGTCTGAGGATAAGGCCATGGCAATCACATCAGCCTTGGTCAACCCGTCCAAGCCGCAGGAAGGCCAAACATCAACCTCAATTCCCTCATCCGTAAGGTAGTCAACACACAATGCAGGAACCCGTTTGAGCCCGAGCATGATCGCCACTGAATGCCGATGATGGCCGTCAAGAATCGCTCCAGTAGCCCGGTCAACGATGAGTGGCTTGGTGTAACCCCCCCATCGCTGCGTCATCTCGAGGAGTTTGTCGCGGTTCTTTTCCTTGATTTCTTCATGAGCCTTGAGCCAACTCAGTGGAACGAGGTGGACATCGTCTTCGGTCCACTCCATGTGCATACGTGCAGCGATTGTCCCATAATGCTTTTTCATGGACCCGATAAGGCAATGTCAAGGGAAGCCCATGGACGAACGGCAACCGTTGAGTTTGGGCGTCGAGGCTGACTTCGAGGGACAACCCTGCCCGCCTCACATCATCCGATGGTTGGCCTCGTTACCGAGCGATGCTCTCGGCATCCTCGACAGACTCGCAAGGGCTGGCCACGGTGCTTGGTTGGTGGGGGGGTGCGTGCGAGATGCATGGTTGCAACAGGCTGGAGATGACATCGACATGTGCACCACCGCAACACCCGATGAGGTGATGTTGTTGTTTTCCCAGCGCGCCATCGCCACGGGTATTGATTTTGGTACCGTGACCATCAAAGGCGACGCTCGTCATTACGAAGTGACAACCTGCCGAACTGAATCGTTGTACAGAGACGGTCGGCGACCGGATCAGGTCGCATGGGGAACCTCGCTGAAGGAGGACTTGAGCCGACGGGATTTCACCTTCAACAGCATGGCAGTCGATGTTGCCCGAGCCCGATTCTACGACCCCTACAACGGCGTGGGTGATTTGAACATGCAACGGGTCCGTGCTGTCGGTGACGCGAATGTTCGCTGTGAAGAAGACGCCCTGCGCATCTTGCGCGCCTATCGTTTTCTAGACCAATCAGGATCGGCGCTGAGGACGATGGACCCTGCCTTGCAGGGAGCCGTACGAAACGCTCGCGACCGATTGAGCATGGTGGCGGTTGAACGGAAGTGGATTGAGATGCAAAAGATGCTCGCAGGACCCTGCGCAGGGGCAGTCCTGCGTGAAATGGCGTGTGACGGCGTTTTGGGCGCTGTGTTTGAACAGTGCTCCATCATTGACCCTGCCATGTTCAGCCTGCTCGACGATGAGCGAATCCACCCTGTTTCGTTGGCCGAACAACTCGCCTTGCTCATGTCGCAACACGACGGCAGGGCGCTGTTGAACCAATTGGAAGCCTTGAAGGTCCCGAAGAAATTGATGAAAGAGACGCTTCAAGTTCACGAGCGTTTGGCTCATCTGCCGGGCACGACCAAGCCTGAATTGCGGGTCTTCGACCATGTCCTGGGCGATGCTGCTGGCTCGCATTTACGTATTCGATGCGGTTTTCAGCGAATGAACATCGCCAAGGTGGGTGGACGGATATTGGAAGGTGATGCATTGCTGGTGCACGACGCATGGCAGTCGCTTCCGACTCGCCTTTCGCCAGAGAGATGTCTGGTCGACGGCCACTGGCTCATGGAACGGACAGCACTGGCCGAGGGAATGAAACTCGGACGCCTGAAATCGTGGATACACCGACTCCAAATCGAGGAGGACGTGACTGAGCCCAGTGAGATGGAGCGGATTCTTGCACGCCTCCCCTATGTCCACGGTGACTACGAATCCTGGCCTCGCCTCGAATTCCCTTGATGAATGTCGCCATCAACTTGAAGACTTTTGCCAATTCTGGAAAATCATGGCCCGGGTTGACTTGCCGGAGAAGGTCGTGTTTGAAAGCCGAGTTGCTGAAATACAACAGCGCGTTGATAACATCACCTCCAGCAACCGGATGGCGAAACTCCTTCATGGCAACTTCAAAACATGGCTGAACTCCTCATCAATATCGCCGCTTCAGCTCACGCTGGACATGGACAATGACCGAAACGGGTACATTTCTCAGCACGAATTCGCCACCCTTCTTGAGTCCATGACCGGTGAGCGCCCTCCCAACTGGGTGAGCGAATTGGTGTTTTCTTTTGTCGACGCCAAGTCTGACATGGGCATACCGTTGAGCGATTGGTTGGCCTTCCTCGCGGCCAGTGGCATGGACATCCCCGAAGACATGTTTCCCTCGATGAAGGACGTCAATGGCACCATTGTTGTGAACCCAACCTCGGTCATGGTGGGCGAATCCGTCAAGGTCGTCGTTGAGTTTGACCAAAACATCCTTGCTTACGAAATTGCAGCAACCAACCTCACCACGGGTGAGAAAGAAGGGTTTTTGACACCCGTTGAGGACATGGACGCCCCAAACAAAGACGAATTTGTCCTCGAGCCGGACGAAACTGGCGAATACGAAGTGCAACTCATCCATCTCGGTAAATTGCTTGCTTTGACGAAGGTGATGGTCGATGCCCCCGTCATCAAGGAGTCGAGCGAGGAACCGACCGTTGACGAGGAAACCTCTGCTGAAAACAACACGGAGGATGACGTTGAAAACGAGGTTGAGAGCGACGAAGCCCCCGGGGTTGAAAACACCGAAGATATGGCCGCACCGATGGTGGTCAACGTCGAGGACCACACACCTACAAGCCCGTTGGTCGAACTCATTCAGGCCCTTGACAAAACCCGCTTGAGGAGTGAATCCGTGGCCATGCTCAGGGACCAACCAAGTCTCGATGTCGCCTTCGTAGTGACGGGCCAGCATCGGACCCTGCTCGGCGAAGCCGAGTTCAAGAACGGAACAACGTTAACTTGTAGCCACCCAGAAGGGTTTGAGTTTGAATTGATGACCCGCCCAACGGACGCACCCCCCACAGTGGGACAACGAATGACGGGGACTGTCGTTCCGATGCAGTGGTCCATCGCTACGCGGCGCTTGGTGTGCCGAGAGCGTTGATTCATTTCAGAGCACGTGCGATTACAATGCGTTGGACTTCTTGTGTCCCCTCATAAATTTGGGTAATTTTGGCGTCGCGGAAGAACCGTTCGACAGGGAATTCCTTCGTGTAACCGTAGCCACCCAACACCTGTATAGCACGTTCGGAGACCCACATTGCCGTGTCGCCAGCGAACAGTTTTGCCATGCTCGCCTCTTTGGAATGACGGGGTCCGTTGGCGTGGTAGTGTTGCTCCTTGGTCCATGCTGCCTTGTACACCAGCATCCGAGCGGCTTCAATTTGCGTCGCCATGTCTGCCAGGTAAGCCATGATCATTTGGTGGTGAGCGATGGGTTTGCCGAAGGCTTCTCGTTCATGAGCGTATTTCAAGGCTGATTCGTAAGCGCCTTGAGCAATCCCGAGGGCTTGCGCAGCGATGCCGATGCGGCTGTTGTCCAGCGCATTCATAGCAATTGGGAACCCGTTACCCGCGCCTTTGATGACGTTTTCAACCGGCACCTTGCAGTTGTTCAGCACCAACGTGCATGTATCAGAAGATCGAATACCAAGTTTGTCCTCCTTTTTGCCGACACTGAATCCTTCAAAGGATGCATCTACGATGAACGCTGTGCTGCCCCCGTGCTTTTTCACGCCGTATTCAGGATGGTCCACGTCTTTTGCAAACAGCACCAAAATTTGGGCTTGGGCACCGTTCGTGACCCACATTTTCTCGCCGTTGAGGATGTAGTGCGTACCATCTTCGGAAAGTTTGGCTTTGCAGGACATCGCTGCGGCGTCGGTTCCCGCACCAGCTTCAGAAAGTGAGTATGCACCTACTTCGCCCGCTGCAAGGCGAGGGAGATAGGTGCTCTTCTGGTGTTCATCGCCGTGCAGGGCAATCGTCATCGAGCACAAGCCAACGTGGACACAGAACATGACGGCGAACGAAGGGTCGACTCTGGCCAACTCTTCGATGATGATCGCTTCCGATACATCATCGATAGGAGAACCTCCGTACGCTTCGGGGATGGTAATCCCATGCAATCCGTATTCAAGGAAGGCGGCCCATTCCTCTGAGGGTGGAATTTGTTGTTGATCGCGATGCTCAACCGTCGGTGCAAGAACGGTTTCTGCGAAATCCCGCACCATCTCTCGAATCATTTGTTGTTCGTCGGTTTCTGCAAATATCATGCGCTCCCCATGGTGGCCAAACCTAGGAGTTTCTTAACCCGTTTGTTTGATTCAAAAAACACAGTTTCCCCAGTCTTCATATACCACCTGTGGAAGCCGCGTTTTGAGGAGAACACCATGGATGACGACATCATCGAGTTCAACATCGCACAGGACCGCAAATATTCGAGGGACCACTTGTGGTTCCAACAAAAGGAACAGAAGTTGATGATCGGCGTGAGCGAATTCATGCGCTTTGAAATCGGTGACATTCTCCGAGTGATTCTCCCCCAGGCAGAAACCGAAGTGGACGAAGGTGGCAGCCTCTTCTCATTGTGGTCGGCGGATGAAAAAATCTCCCTGGTATCCCCCTTCTCAGGCGTCATTTCCGATGTCAACGGCGAGGTTGAAATCAACCCCGATCTCGTCAACGACTCCGCCTACAACGACGGGTGGATCATCCTCCTTGAGCCCCATGAATTGCAGGTCAATCCAGACGAGAAACAGTTGCTCGAAAACCTGATGGAGCACGACGAATACATTGAGTACCTAGCTGAAATGTGAGCTTCCACCCGAGGCGAACACGCCTCAAGGATGATTAACTCAGGGTCTGTCCTCATCGTATGGACGACCCCATGGAGCAACTGAGACAAAGTTTGCAATCGGCTCCCGTCATTTGGAAAGGTGACTACCCATACTTCATCCACCCCATCACCGATGGGGTACCGCGAATGCATCCCGAGGTGCTTCAGGCCATCACCGACCTCGTGGTACAACGGGTTGATTGGAGCGAAATTGACCTCCTCTTGGGTATTGAGGCGATGGGGTTGCCCCTGACCGCCCCCCTGAGCATGGCGACGGGGATTCCCCTCGTGATTGCCCGCAAACGGTCGTACGGATTGGAAGGGGAAGTCGAAATCGACCAATCCACTGGCTACTCCAAAGGAGCGATGTACCTCAACAACCTCAAACCCGGGGAAAGGATTGCCATCCTCGACGATGTTCTGTCAACCGGCGGCACATTGGAAGCCGTCATCCGTGGAGTACAACGCGCAGACGCCGTGGTGACAGACATCATCGCTGTGGTGGAAAAAGGTGGGGGACTTCGAAGGTTGCAAGAACTCTACCCCGCCATCCGAATCCAGTCGTTGGTTCGCTTGGAAATGGACGGCGACAAAGTTGTTCTTTTGGATTGAATGCTGATGGGTGGCTTCATGAGGGGGTGGCGCTGCCCTCGCTTTGAGGCAGACCATGGACCTTGACCGCCACGATTTCGAATTGGATGAATTGATGGAGCGCATTCGTTCCAACGACCATCGATTGATCGCACTGCAAGTGCCAGAGGGCCTGAAGATGCAAGCGTTGGAGATGATGGACACCATTGAAACGGAGACAAGCACCCATGTTGTGCTCGCAGCCGACCCGTGTTACGGAGCCTGTGACTTGGTGCACGACAAGATGAAACTGATGGGCGTTGAACTCGTCGCTCACATGGGTCACTCGCAAATGAACATTGATTCCGGCATGCCAACACAATTCATCAACGTGACCTATGACGGCGACCCTGAATTGAGCCCGGTTTTACCATGGCTTGAACAGCACCGTGCCATGGCTATGGAACGTTTGAACAACACACCGTCCCAACCGGTCGATGAAAGTGAAGCCCAAGAGCGGTTTATGGACGCCGTGGGCCGATTGGCCCCGTTGACGGATACCAAACTCGGCCTTGTTGGCTCCATCCAACACCTCCATCTCCTCCCTGAATTTCACGACCGTCTTGAACAAGCGGGCTTCGATGTCACCATCCCCATCGGAGGGGCTCGCCTCTCGTTCCCGGGCCAAGTGTTGGGGTGCAATTATTCGGGCGACGACCCGAGCATTGGCCATTACCTGTTCCTCGGAAGCGGCGATTTCCACCCGATTGGCCTGGTGCTTCACACCGGGAAACCACTGGCCATGTTGGACCCGTACACCGGCGAAGCCGAGGAAATGTCCCTCCAGCGCATTGAGCGCATCCTTCGCCAACGGTTTGGCCTCATCATGAGCGTCCAAGACGCCGATTCGTTCGGCATCCTCATCGGCGAAAAACCAGGTCAGATGCGCCGCACGCTGGCCTTGCGCATGAAGCGCATGCTGGCCAAACACGGGAAGAAAGGCTACTTGCTCGCTCTTGAGCACGTTGGCCCCGAACTCATTGATTTCTATCCCGTTGATGCCTTTGTCAACACTGCCTGCCCCCGTATCGCCATTGATGACGCCGTCAAGTATCGTAAACCGCTCATCACGCCGTTTGAACTCGAGGTAGCCTTGGGCGAAAAGCAATGGGAGACGGGTTACCAGTTTGACGAAATCCCGTGAACCGCCTCCCAAACGGCGGAAAAACGCCACTTGCTCAACGCGTTGAAGACCACATGTTTTAGAACGGTTGACAACAGGATTCCAATGATATGACGGACTACCTGCAGCGGTACGGCGAAGGGCTCATCATCGCCCATCCCGAACGGTTGGACTTTGATTTCGTGCCCGATGAACTGGTCGGTCGCGAGGACATTCAGCGGGAGCTCGCTTCCAAATTTTCGGGACTCACCTCGCCCGAAGGGTCGTCCAAAGCCATCATCACTGGGCCGGTTGGTTCAGGAAAAACGGTGCTGGCCAAGACCTTTTGCCGAGACCTGCAACGACACCTCGCTGGCAAAAGGGACGTCAAGGTAGCGCACATCAATTGCCGAAACGCCTCCACCAGCATGCGGGTCGCCCAGCGCATTCTCCACCAGTTTGACCCTGGCCACCCGGACCGAGGCCTCTCGCTGGGTGAGTTGCTAGGAAGCCTGCGCAAAATGTTGCGTAGAACATCCACGCACCTGATTGTCGTGTTGGACGAGGTGGACCACATGCTACGTCGGTCAGGCGACGAACTGCTGTACCAGTTGCTGCGAATCGACGAAGATCACGAAGGCAACGGCACACTGTCCTTGTTGCTCATCAGTCAAGAGCAGGTATTGGATGTTCTCGAACGGGCCGTTCTCTCCAAATTTGGCCAGTCCAATCACGTTCGATTGGCGGGGTACACGTTGGAGGGACTGAAAGCGATTGCAAACCAACGCGCTGAATTGGCCCTCGTTCGGGGCACATGGAATGAAAAAACGATGCATCTGATCGCTGAACGGGCAGCACCAACCGGTGACGCGCGTCGTGTCATTGAGTACCTCAGCGGCGCAGCCAATCGGTGTGAATTCCGACTCGATGAACATGCTGAACGCCATATCCTTCCCGAAGACATCCATGAAGCGAGCGAGAATTTAGCCATGGACCTGTCCACTCAACTCGAGGTTGTGGATGATCTAGCCCCACAGGGCATGCTCGTCCTGCTTGCCATGTGCCGGCGTCTGAAAACACAAGAAACGATGACGATGGGTGAAGTGGAACGCTTGTACGCTGTGGTGTGTGAAGAATACGAACAGCAGGCAAAAAGCCACACGACGCTGTGGAAGTACGCCAAGGAAATCGAGGCGGCGGGCATCATCAGCACGAACGTGGCGACGGTCCCTGGCGGAAGGGGGCGAACCACCCATCTGAGCATGCCGGATTTTCTGCCTGCCGACTTGGCCGCCCGTTTGGAATTGCTTCTTCCAAAGCGTCTGCCGCGCTCCTGAGCCCGTCAAATGAGACGATGGGGCTAAATACGGGTCTTGAGTCGGACAAATCCCGAGAGGTGCTGATATGGCAAGGTCAAACGCAGTTGAATTCATCGCAGTGGTCAACGACACTGACCCAAAAAACGGCGGGAAATCCTACTCCCTGAAGATCACGGGCAACAACCACGCCCAGATGCTCGGCAAGCGCATCGGTGACGTGGTCGACGGTCTCTTTGTGGGCGAGGGAGACAAGACCCTATCCGGCTACAAACTCGAAATCACCGGAGGCTCGGACAAAACCGGGACGCCCATGCGTCGAGATTTGGAAGGCGGCAACCGCCAATCCATCCTCGTCACCCAATCCACGGGATACAAGGGTCAAATCGTCGTCGAGAAGAAGAAAGGAGGCGACAAGAAGCGTTTCCGATACAAGCCCGACGGTCTGCGAAAGCGACGCACCTTCCGAGGCAACACCATCACCCAAGACACCCGCCAAATCAACCTTCGAGTGGTTGAGTCCGGAAAGAAGCCACTGGAAACCATTCTGGCTGCACCCGAGGAAGCATCGGAGTGAACCCGAGAGGGCTGTCGCTGAACCAAAGGAGGGTGGAGTATGGGACGAACGCTTCCATCTCAACCCGAAGTGAACATCGGCTTGGTTGGTCACGTAGACCATGGTAAAACCACGCTCACACGAGCGCTCTCGGGCGTCTGGACTGACACGCACTCTGAAGAACGCAAACGCGGCATCTCCATCAAACTGGGTTACGCTGACACCGCTTTTTATCAGGACGATACGGGCCAATTTTATGCCACAGGGAAGCGAGCCGATGGCGGTGAGGACAGAAACGACGAACTCAAACGGGTGGTTTCCTTTGTTGACGCTCCAGGCCACGAGACCCTCATGGCGATTATGATCACAGGCGCCTCGATCATGGACGGCGCCATGCTCATGGTTGCTGCTAACGAACCGTGCCCCCAGCCTCAAACACGTGAGCATCTCATGGCCTTGGAGATTGCCGGGATTGAAAACATCGTCATCGTGCAAAACAAAATCGATTTGGTCACCAAGGAACGCGCTCTTGAGTCCTATGCTGAAATCAAGGCCTTCCTCAAAGGTACCATCGCTGAACATGCCCCGGTCATCCCCGTCTCTGCTCATCACGACGTCAACCTCGACGTTCTCATTCAGGCCATTGAAGCCACCATTCCTACGCCTGACCGCTCCAAGGACAAGCGGTCCATCATGCACGTAGCCCGCTCCTTCGACATCAATCGACCCGGCACACGGCCCACCAAACTGAAGGGTGGTGTCATCGGCGGAAGCATTGTTGAGGGCGAATTTACCGAAGGCGACGAAATCGTCATTGGTCCAGGACGGAAGATACAGAAAGGAAACAAAGCCACTTGGGAGCCGATTGAAGCCGTTGTCAGCAGCATGCAGGGAGGAGGGTTAACGCTCAACACCATGCACGCAGGTGGCTTATGCGGTATGGCGACCTTGCTTGACCCCTCCATCACCGGTTCGGACAACCTTTCAGGCCAGGTCGTTGCTCGCAAAGGCGACCTCCCCGATATCCATTCCAACATCGCCATCAGCGTGAACCTCATGTCGCACATGGTCGCTGGCGATGGGGAATCTCCTGACCCCATTCAGCCGCTTCGCAACAACGAGATGTTGATGCTCAACGTGGCGACCGCCACCTCGGTTGGCGTGACTCGAAACGCCGAAAAGAGCCGAACTGAACTTGAATTGCGACTTCCTATCTGCGCTGACAAAGGACAGCGAATCTCCCTTTCACGCCGCATCGGCTCTCGATGGCGACTGATCGGCTACGGAACCATTGAATGAGGTTCTACAGATGACTCAAGTGCTCATCGATGCATGTGGTTGGGTTGCCTGCGTCGACGCTTCGATCAACATTGAACGAAGCCTTGAGGGGTTATTGGGGCCTTGCGAGTGGGTTCTTCTCAGTTCAATTCACGAGGAATTGAAAGCCTTGCAACATCAACGCCCTTCTCGTCAACCACTCCTGTTGTCCCTGTTAGAAGGCAAAGCGACCCGTGTCGAGGTTGATGCCGCCCTTCATCCCGATGATGCCCTGCTCGCTTACGCCATCGAACACGGGTGCGTGGCGTTGACCGTTGACAACAGCCTGAAACATCGGTTGTACGAGGCCAACATCGCTGTGATCGAAGTACGCCAGAACAACCACCTCAATCTGATAGAATCGCTATAGAAAGGTTGCTTGAGCATCCTCGACGTGAAAATTTAGGGCAAGGTGAACAGGACATCGTCACCGTGGCCGTCAAGCCACCCGATTTTCACGCCAGCATCGATCCATGCATGGGCGTAATTGATGGCTCCAAAGGCACGAATCAAATCGCCCGTGTTCAAAAAATGCCGAGCATCGGAGGCGTAATCGTCCGCCATGCGCAACATCAGGCCCAACTGTTGACCTTCCGTGCTCACCTCATCCACCAAGGGGGTTGCCTTCGCCCTCGCTCTCGCCGTCAGTTGCAGGTAGTGTTCCACCCGCTCGGCCGTGATGCTGTCGTTGACCTCTGTCACTCCCCACCCTCCTTTTGACGAAGAAGCAATCGTCGAGCGTCCTCCGTTCGGCCCAGTGCTTCGTAGAGTTCAATCGCCATTGACAACTTGCCGAGGTCTTCAGCCTCCTGAGCACGCAGGAACATCTGCCTTCGCTCTTCCCAATTTCGCGCCATTGCCGCCTCCGCAGCCGCTTGATAGCGTCCAGCCCGCTCTGCATCGGCTAAATGAGGCGCAGTCCATCGACGGAGCAACCCGTCGCGCGAACCCGTCACCATCGCATCGGGCGTTGATAGGACGAGCAAATCCCCCAGTGGCATCTGCTCCGTGAGTGGGAGATCAGCTTCATCGTCCTGGCGAACAGGAGCCGACATGGAATGCAGGTGGCCTTCAATGCCTAAGACCCACCAACCGTCCCCAGAGCGAACGGCGTCCATGGGCTCGTGAGAATCATGCTCGAGGCGTTCGAGCAGGTCCCAACCAAAGGGGTGTGGAACGCCTTCCCATATCGAGCCGTCGCCGCTTTGGAGCAGGAGTCGGCTGTCTTGGAGCGTTGAACACCAACTCCACGTTCGGTCTTCCAACGGCCGCTTTCTGTCATCGCCCGTCAATCGCCCACACCACAGGACGCCATCATCGTCCTGCCACAACAGATGCTCACGGTCGAGCCATCCGAGGAGCCGACGGATGGACCCCGTTTCCACGCGACGAATGCCTCGCCCTTGTTGTGAGAAAAGATGGAGTTGCCCGTTTCGACCGGCTAAGGCCCAGCCACCTCCAGGCCGGTGGACGATATCTCTGAACCCTCCAGGCGTGCTGCGACCTTCGCCCATCATGCCACCATGTTGGGTGCTGATCAAGTAGAATCCATGGGCAGCAAGCACGCCCAGCACACCTTGTGCCGCAAACGCTGCGTGGATTTTGAACGGGACCTCAACCTCCCATCGAATTGAACCATCGTCCTCCAAGAAGGTGAGGTTGAGACCAGAACTGACCACCACGCCACCTTCAGCCGCTGCCATCGTCGCCACTCGGGCGGGCGCTTGCCAGGACCAAGCGATATTCCATGTCATCACTGAGCACCTCCTTGAAGACCGCCCCAGGCGATCAATTGAGCCCTAGCAGCCTGAGTAAGCATATATTGGCGACTACGGCCCACTGAGCGTGCACTCAGAATGCCTTGTTGGAGTAATTTGTTGCTGATCTGCGACAGTCTGGACCGTTTGATACCCATGTGCTTGAGCATGGTCTCGTCGGATGGAGAATACGCCCGCTCATTGGCGATGGATAGCACATACGCCTCCGTCATGTTGAGGGAAGAAAGAGCAGTGGGGTTGAGCGGGAAATCTTCTCGCAAACCAACATTTGGACGTTGACGCCCCGCAAAGAAGTCCATCAGAGCTCCTGCAGCTCTAGTCGCCTCATTCGGAGGGTCCTGCGTCGAACCCGACAACATTGCCATAAGGGCACTCAAAAGGTGCTCGATACCCTCCTTCCCACCGTTTGGCGCTTGAGGAGATGACGTGAAGGTCGCTTCAAGCTGCGCCGGTAGGTCAAGGGGCTCCTCAGTACCCGCGCTTTCCAAAGGGGCTTTCATCGCAGTCTCTATCGGGACTTCTGGCAGTCCGATTTCGTCATGGATAAGGGCTGCAGACTCGTCCTCGGTCACCTCCTCCGCCACATCCTCCTCATCCAGAGGTTCGGGGCCCCAATATTCGTGCACGCTCGAAGATTCAAGCAAACGGGTGTTCATGGCATCATCCTGTGCTTCTCCAGAGTTGGCTGCAGCATCCCTGCGCTCAAGCTCGTCGATGTTTCGGTTTACAAGACGATGAAACGGGCCTGAATTTCTCCTGACCCTTGAGGGGACATTTTCTGAGGCATCCATGTAGGTACTTCGAAACGGCGTTTCTTGCAATGGTTCATCGTTGCCCTGGTCAGCATTGAGTTGTTCGATGTTCAAATCAAAACCGGATTCTTCTGCAGCATGGTCGGGCAAGAGGCCGTCTCGCTGGTCCCAAGGCACGGAGGCGTCAATCAGCGTTCCTTGCTCGTCCGCATCTTGGTTCATACGAACATCGGAGGGATGTATGGTATGCTCCTCGGAGCGCATTGAGGACGGGGGCGTCGAACCCGAGGCTTGCGCACCGACTTGTTCAGGGGATTGGTCGCTGGATGGAAGCCCTTTGGACCTGGATGGCCCCATCAGGTCGGAGAGTCGGTTCTCTTCGTCCCTCGGGTGCGGTTGAGCAGCCGTGGGGAAGGGCTCTGCACCGACAGTTTCCGCTTCCCTCATGCGAATCGAGTCGATGGCATCCCTCAGTAAGGTCACGACCGAAGCCGGGTACCCGTCGCATTGATTCAGCAAATCCTCTGCATCGGACCGAGTGAAATTGCTTTCTTCGCATCCCACGGATGTCAGACGTTGCGAAACAAGGTCCATCACATCGCTTTCATTCAAGGCACCCAAATGGTGCTGTTCAAAGCCCTCGAGAACCGTTTGTGGAAGGTGCCTTCGCTGATGCTGGTCGCAAACCAACACGAGCATAGCGTTCAATCGCTCCAGGGCCGTGTGAGCATCACGAAGGGCGACCTCGAGCACAGAAACGTCGCTGGCGGGGACGTCGATGACGATCATGGGCATATGCCCGCCAAACGCATACATTTCATTCACCAAGGCATTGGCCAAAGACGAACGGTTGCTGGGGGGGTTGTCACCGACGAGTTGCGTGTAGCACGCCTCAAGCAGGGCCTTTGCCGGATTTGTGGCGGGAAGGTGGTCGATCAGCGCGAACGCCCCTGCAGAGGGTTTGAGGCACCGAACCAAGGACGTACGTCCCGAACCAAGTGGACCCAGCAACATCACACGTCGGGGGGAGCGAAGTCGGAGAAATCCTTGCAAGGTGTTGAACACCCGTTGGCGACCCACCAGTTTGTGCGCTTCACCTTCTTCGAGAGGTCGGATGGAAAACGGATTGTCTTGCAAATAGGGCAGGCCGAAAACGTTCGTCTGTTTGACCATGGCCGACCAACGGAACTCAACTATATCATGTTTCACAAGAGAGAAGGGGTTCATCCACCCGTTACGAACCGTTATTCGCTCAGCGGGATTCCTGTATCGGCCGTGATTAACGGAACATTAACGCCTAATTAACGCGTTAGTTAAACCGTTAAACCCGTTAGCGTAGCGTGTAGTAGAGAGGCGATTGATTCAAAGAACGCCAGCGTTTGAAGTGAGATGAGGACAGCCCATGCCCGTCAACAACAGCCGCATCAAAGGCCTGTACACGAAGACGGTCGAAGAACGCCTGTCCGTCGTTGCAGAGGCCACCCAGCTCGCCCCAGAGCACGTCCAAGCCCTCTCTGCGCACGGTGAACTGGACAGCAATGCGGCCGATCGCATGATTGAGAATGTCATCGGTACCATGTCCTTGCCCGTGGGTGTAGCGACCAATTTCGTCATCAACGGGGAACATTATCTCATCCCCTTCTGCCTTGAAGAATCAAGCGTGGTGGCGGCTGCCTCCAACATGGCCAAACGCTGTCTTGTTCATGGCGGATTCCGCACCAACAACGACAAACCAGTGATGATTGGACAGATTCAATTGCTGGACGTCGCCGATATGGAGCGAGCTATAGCAGCGATTGCAGAGGCTGAGGCAGAGTTGATCGAATTTTGCAACGACATCCCCTCCAAAATGATCGAACTTGGTGGCGGCTGCAGAGCGATTGAATCGCGTGTCGTTCAATCCACCCTCGGAGCGATGCTCGTTGTCCACCTGCTGGTGGACTGCAGGGACGCCATGGGGGCCAATGCGGTCAATACCATGGTGGAGCGATTGGCACCTCGCCTTGAAGCCCTCAGTGAAGGGCGTGCTCACCTACGCATCCTCTCCAACCTCGCAAGCCAGCGGTTGGCGCGAGTTGCTGCGACATTCACACCCGAAGAAATGGCGACAAAGGGCGACCGTGAAGAAGGACTCCACATCATCGATGGAATTCTTGAGGCGCAAGCCTTCGCCGTGGCCGACCCGTACCGGGCCACAACTCACAACAAGGGCATCATGAATGCGATCAGTAGCGTAGCACTGGCCTGCGGACAAGACTGGCGAGCCATCGAAGCAGGATGCCATGCATGGGCCAGCCTCCACGAAGGACGCTACACATCCATGTCCTCCTGGACCAAAAATGCGGATGGTAATCTGGTTGGAGAGATGACCTTGCCTATGGCAGTGGGAATCGTTGGAGGCGCTTCGAAGGTTCACCCCGCAGCACGGGCGAACCTGGCGATTCTTGGCGTCACCACCGCTCAAGAATTGGCGGGCATCATGGTGTGCGCTGGATTGGCTCAAAACCTTGGTGCGTTACGGGCCCTATCCACCAAAGGCATCCAAGCCGGCCACATGAAATTGCACGCCAAAAACATGGCTGTTTCTGCCGGCGCCGTCGGTGAAGAAATCGATTCGCTAGCGCGACGTTTAGAGGCGTATGAAGGACATCGTACCCAATCCATGGTTGAAGCCTGGCTTCAAGAGATGCGAGACAAGTAAGTTCATTCTTCTTCGCTGACCGGCAAGGCTGCCTGAACCGTTCCCGCTTCATCGCTAGCGTCCCGAAGAATTTCATTTCTGTCGCCTAATTCGTCCAACAAACCTGACGATTGCACTTGCTCACGAAACCATGCTCGTACCTTTTTCCGGTCGGTGTGTGGGCATCCGAACGACTCTGAAAAACGGCGCGTGGTTGACAAACGACGCGTGTTGCCGTCCTTTCGGCGATCAACCATACCCAATTGCGCCAATTCCCGAACGTAATCATAGGCCTTCTGCCCCAACAACTCGACCAATCTCGATTGGGGCATGGGCTGGTGGTAAGCAATCAATGCGGCCGCCTTGAGCAACTTTGGGGCCATTGCAGTCTTGGTCTCCCGGGGAAGATGCGAGGCGATGGCCGGTTTGACTTCCAGAGCCCATCGGTCGCCCACTTCAGCCAACTGGAGAGAACCCCCTTTGCGTCGGCGCAGCGTGGCTTGCAAGGACCCCAAACTATCGAGCATTTCGTCCTCATCGTAACCGAGAGCAGTTGACAACTCAGCGGCCGACATGGACTTGCCTGCGCTAAACAAGGTCGCTTCGATGAGGGTTTCGAGAGGTAATTCCGTCATGATGCCTCACTCCACCAGCCATTCATGGGCCATCGTTGAATCGAATTCCGTCGACTGCTCGTCGCTTTCGTCCACTTCTATCGCTTCTCCATCGGGCCCGACCACATGGCCCACCCTTGCCGCCTCTTCGCGTGCCAGCCGACGAGCTTCCCGCTCTTCCGCCTGCCTGGCTCTTGCCGCCATGGCCTCCAGGCGATGGTCTGAACCGGTGGATTGCCCTTCAAGGTCTTCGGCATCGGAGGCCATCAGGGCTTCCACGGCGACCATGACCTCCTCAAAGGAAGTTAATTCAGGCCAGAGGTCTTCAATCATTATGCTCTCAACGGATTCGTCTTCTTGAGTAATGCTAGCAACTCGACGGTGGGTAAGGAAGAGGCCAGCGATAAAACTCGCTACAAAGCTCTCATTGTCCTCATCGTCCAAACGCACACCTAACATCGATTCAATCATCGGTTGAAGCCGCCGCATGACCTGAACCAAGGGAACACGTAGGGAGGCCATATCCGAACATGTTTGTTTGAGGGCCATCCAACACCGTTCAATGTCGCCCTCCAAATCTTCGTTGTGCATGCGTCCGCCAATGTTGTCGAGGTAGTCGTGAAGTTCACGCTCGTGCTCAATTCGGTTTTGTTCACGCAACTTCAAGGATTCAGCGTCGTCAGCCGCATCCTTGAACGCCGACAGCAATTCTGCCAACGTCACGGGGCGACCTTCATCGCGACGCACACGCTCATCGAACAACCCGGACAGCAGATGGTCGGCCCCCCCATCAATGACCGATTGAGTGAAGAAGAACGCTTCATCGTCGTAATCGGCCCCCCATCCAAAGTCAATGTCCTCGGACCACTCCTCGTCTTCGTACACCGGCTGTATCTTGTCAAACAAGGAGGCAGATTGGAGGTGGAGGACTTCCCATGCCAAACGAATCAAGCGCCCACATGCAGGAAGGTCCAAATCGTCCGCCTCCCGAACGCGTTGGGAAAAAACGGACAGGAACGTCGATAAATCGATACTCCAGGGGTTGAAAGCCTCTTCTCGCACTAGGGAGAGCACCAAGGCCACTGAACGATCAAAAGGATCATGCAGGCTCTGATGTTCTGCTTCTTCCGTTGCAGCGATGGTAGCGATTCGCTGGCCAAACAGTTCGGCGTCTTCTTGGTCCTCGCCATGAGCGAGGAGTTGGTCAATGATTTCCTGCTTGAGGAACCACCGGTCCAAGACGCTTTGTTGTTCCACCATGCCGTTCACCTCACTGGTCGTTCATTTCGGCCATCGTTTCATCGGCCGTTGAATCAAGTTCCTCGTCCACGTCGCTTTCGCTCAGATGTTCAACGAGGTCGGCGCGTTCGGCGATGTCCTCCGAGAGTTCTGCTGTCCGCTCAATCAATCCCTCGAGGGCTGCTTCCTCTACTTCACCTGATTCCTGTAAATGAGGGACGAGCCCTCCAAGACTCTTGGGCACAGGCAATTCACCAGGAACCCTCGGCATCTCGTCCGCGAGAATGACAGCGTCTTTCAAGCGCTCCTCGTTCTTTTTAGCGGCTTTTTGAGCCTCTTCAAGGGCGGCCTCACCAATGGCGATAGCGCGCTCTCGGTCGAAGTCCAGAATCCGACGGCTGCATCCGTCACCTCCGTGAGTGATGCCGATGTGGTGGTCAGCCAGCTTCAACGAAACCTTACGCAACGTGACCATAATGAATTGTGCCCGCTTGCTACGCTCGCGACACATCTTGGCGATGCGTTCGGCGTTGTACGCATCCAAATTTTGGTCCACTTCATCGAAGTAATAAAACGGACTCGGGTCGTAGTCTTGGATGGCGAAGATGAGGGCCAAGGCCGCCATGGATTGTTCACCGCCAGAAAGTTGCTGGCGGCTGACCTTCGATGATTTCCCTCGGGGTTGAGCCCACAACTCAAGACCGCCTTTGAAAGGCTCCTCGGGATTTTCGAGGAACAATTCCCCTCGACCACCGTCGGACAGAATTTCGTACGCTTTCTGAAAGTTGGTGTTGACTTTTTCGAGCACATCCAACAAACGCTCTTTGCGTTGCGATTCCAGTTCTTCGGCAACCTCAAGCAGTTCCTTTCGGCGAGTTTGTAGGGTCGCAAATTCATCTTTCATGAGGTCAAGTCGAGCCTGACAAGCATCGTACTGCTCAATGGCCATCATGTTGACGTTACCGAATTGTTCGAGTTGACGCTGCAAATGACGCAGGTTGCGCTCCAATTCTCCGACGCTCTTGAGACCCTCCGGCATTTCCTCGGGAGAGAGCCCCGCCTCGATCACCTCGGCGGCCATCTCGGCGACATCTCGCTCTTTGTCAGCGATGGTGCGTTGCAAATCCTCGGCCATGCGACGATGATTGTTGGCTTGATTCAAGCGTTCCTCGTTTCTGACCCGAAGTGTTGCACGTTGGTCGGTCAATTCTTGACGTTCTTGCTCCAAGCCTTGGTTCTCCTCAAGATAGACCGCTTGCTCGTCTTTTTTCGCCTTGAGTTCGATTCTGTCCGTGGCCAATGCTGCTTCAAGTTCGTCCACGCGGTCGATACGTTCCAAACGTTGGCGCTCCAATGCAGAGCCTCGCTTTTGCGTCTCATCGACGCGCCGACGGAGAAGAGTGAGATGGGCCGTGCCGCTGTTGAGGGTTTCTTCTGCTGTTGTTTGGGCGCCCTTGGCACCAACCCGCTTCAAGTTGGCTGCATGCAAGCGCTCACGCAAATGCTCAGGACTCGCTTCTTCCAGTTTGGTCTTGGCCTCGTCTCGGGACTGCTGTGCTTGCTGCAGGGAGCCTGTGGCTTCGTCCAGGCCTTTCAAGGCGGTTTGGGCTTTGAATCGAATCTCGTCCAACGCGGTTTCATGACCCGCTGCGGCTGTCAAGGCTTTTTGATGAGCGGAAGCAACCTGTCGGCGCTCGGCTTGGGTTTCTCGCAAGGTGGTGGCGTGTGAGTCATCGACCATCGCATTGATGGAATCACGTATGGCTTGTTGGTTTGTTCTTACTTCTCGAAGTGCCTCGTTAACGGTCTGCTCCATCAACAAGTATTTTTCGACCTCAGCCGTGTACTTCTCAACGTCGCTTGCCCCCTGAATTTGGCCGCCGAAGGGGATGGTCATCCTTCGTTGTGAACCGCCGATCATCGCACCACCTGCTTCCGTGAGATCGCCGCGTAGGGTGACAAGACGAACGCCTCCCATGTGGCGGCGAGCAGTGGACATGTTGTCCACGAGCAGGGTGTTGCGGAGCACAAATTTCACCGCAATATCGATTCTTGGATCGTAATCGAGCATCTCGTGAGCAAAACCAATCACACCTTCCTTTCGAGCAACCATGACCGATTTTCCGGCAGCACGGGTTGTGGTGAGGCGATTGAGAGGCAAGAAGGTGGCCCGTCCTGCTTTGTTTTCGGCCAACCATCGAATCGCCTGAGCGGCGTTCTCATCGGTGTCCACCACCACGGACGCCATGCCAGAGCCAATGGCTGTGGCCAACGCAATCTCATGAGAACGATCTTTTGGAGCGCACAATTCAGCAATGGTGCCAATGATGCCAGGCAACTCGCCACGTTCTCGTGCAGCCATGACTGCGCTCGCGCCCCCTGCGAGGCCTTTTGCACCGGATTTCTCTTCAAGTTCGGCCCGTGCAAGGTTGAGAGCCCGTTCCGCTTCTCTTCGTTTGATTTCAATTCGGTTGCGATCTTCGCTGAGTTGGCCCTCTGCTCGCTGCGCTTCGGTCAGTTTGCGCGCAAGGGATTCTCGGTCCATATCAGGTGCAGATTGGGTTAACTCCTCAATTTGGAAGTCCAACTCGCCCAAGGCAAGCCGGAGATCTTCGCATTCTTGTTGGGCTTTGGCCAATTGGTCAGAAACCAAATCTGCCTCTACGGCGAGCCTGTCCACATCTGATTGAGCCTTCGCCCGCTCGGTTTCGCACCGTTCAACGGTGGCTTCAGTGGCTTTGAGGGCTTCGTTGAATTGTTGATTCTCGGCGCCTGCCGATTCGAGGGCTAGGCGGACATCGGCTTCCTCGCGTTGTGCTTCTTCTAAACTCGTTTTGGCTGCTTCAAGTGAGGTGGCTGCGGCCTCAAGGTTGGCTTCAAATGCGGCAAGTTCGGCCGTGGCCTCGTCGAGTTGCTCTGCAAGTTCCTGCGATTCCAAAGCGTCGTCTTCTTCCTCCTTGGAGGCTTCAGCGATTCGGTCGGTGTTTCGCTCAATCGCAACCTGGAGGGCTTGTATCGCTTGCCCAAGTTCAGAGGTTTCTCCGCCCGTGAGTTTGTTGATCTCCTGCTGAATCTCGCTGATTCGGTCGTCCAATTCCAACAAGATTTTTGCTGTCTCTTTGTGCTCCTCAAGCAACGATACGCTCTCATCAACGTAATTTTTGCGCTGGTCGATGTGGAATGCGAGTTCGTTCTTCATAGAAGAATACCGAGATTGTAACAACATAGCATTGGTCAATTGTATGTTGTCCGTGACCTCTTTTGCCTGTTGGGCCACATGGCGCTCTTTGGCCAACGTGGAGAGGCGATCGAGTTGCTCTTGCTCAAGCAACCCGATTCGCTCGAGATAACTCTCGACCTGTTCCTGTTGCTTGTTGGCTTTCCGAAGTTCATCGTCGTAGGAAGTCACACCTGCGACGTTGTCGAGCACCTTACGCCGTTCATTGGCCGTCATCTTTGCAAGGCTGGTCACATCCCCTTGCAGGACAATGTTGTAGCCGTCGGGACGGGCATTGGCTGCTCCCAAGAGACGATGAAACACCTTCTGACTGCTCTCCTCGTCGTTGAGCAGGTAGGTTGTCACAGGATTGTTGGAGGAGGTGAGGCGAATGGTACGCGTCATTCGAATCTCGTCTTTATCCAGCGGTAGTCGGCGACGCCCACCGCTCATCACAGGATTGGCGAACACCAACGTGACAGAGCACTCACGGGCAGGTTTGGAGTTCTTCCCACCGTTGAAGATAAGGTCGGCTGAGTTCTGTGCCCGTATGACGCGATTGGATTTGGGCCCCAGGACGAATTGAATGGCGTCACCGCAATTCGATTTTCCCGAACCGTTTGGCCCGGTAATGGCGGTGAATCCCCGGTCCATCGGAACGGTCACTTCACCCTTGAAGGATTTGAAATTCCGCACTTCAAGTGATTTTAGATACATACCCATCCCTCGAGAGTGAAATCAACGATTCCACCACTCGGAAACCACCCGTTTCCTACAGGTTTTAAACAATACGAAGAAACACGGCTCCGTGCATTGATTTTCGGGTCCATTTTTGTGAAGCCGAGACCGTTCAAAACACGCCGTGATTGTTGCACTTTGAACATCCAGCACCTTGACAGTAGGGGCAGGTTGCCATCACCAGCAATTGGTTTCGTCGTCGGCGCATAGCGAGATCTTTGTCGGATTTCAACAATCGAGAACGTTCCACGCGTTCAATTGCTTTGGCTTCTTGGCTGGACGTATCAAAAAAGGATTTACGGAATTTCCCGGCCTTTTCCCGGCGACGTTCGAGTTTCTGCTGAGTTTGAACGACCGCTTCGGCCTCCCAATATTTAGGACCACGGATCATCATCACGCCCACGGTTGCGAAGGCGATTTGTACCACCCAGGGCTCAACTGGGAACGGGAACAGGGCAGAGAGGCCTTCGGAGTTGGCAGGCGTGGGCAACCATCCCAATCGGTCGAGAACCGCGAGCGTACACATCACACTCCCCACGATGAACGCCACCTTTCGCACCCGACGAGCCCAGGCTTTGTTTTGCGGCAGTTCGAAGCCCAAAGCGAACAAAAACAGGCCTTCGGCAAACATCAACAAGTCGGCACCTGACCATTGACCCGCCTCACCCAGGCAATAGGAGGTGCCCATGGTTGCCAACTCTTCTTCAACCGCCGAGAATGAACAAGCAGGGTCAAACATCAGCAACGTGTCAAGTTTGAACCCCTCTGCTCCACTGATGAATTGAGGGGCAACCGTTCCAAATTGGGCGTTTGCGATGACGAACAGAAGGATAGCGAGCCCTATGATTGTGGAGAGTTTACGCATGCGCAAGCCGAACACCGAACCTCCACCTCGTCGCCAACGATGCGTGCCTGCTTCATAGTGCTTGCGAGAACGACGGAATGGGGCGACCCATCACCGTCAAAAGGTGAGTTGGCAAGGGAAGCACGGAGGGGGCTGAGATGAGTCACATCGTCATCATTGGCAGCGGGATTGCCGGCCTTTTTTGCGCCTGTCAGTTGGCTGAAGGTGGGCACACCGTCACCGTCGTGACCAAACAACGGACCAAGGACTCCTCAACAAACTGGGCGCAGGGCGGCATCGCCGCCATTTTGGACCAAACGAACACGGAAGGGATGGAAGCGCATGTCCGAGACACACTCTCATCGGGCGACGGAACCTGTGATGAAGCGGTGGTGCGCTCTGTGATCGAGGAAGCCGGCGCCCGTATTCGCGAGCTGATTGAATTCGGCGTTCGATTTGAGCGCGAAAGCGACGGGCGATTTTCGCTCGCTCAGGAAGGGGGCCATTCTCAACGTCGCATCCTGCATGCGAAGGACGCAACCGGAAAGGAAATCGAAGGGGCCCTCTCAAGGTTCGCTGAACGTCACGAACGCATTCTCCTCCAGCCCAACACCCTCGCCATCGACTTGATTCAGCGACACCACGGCGACCCATCACAAGGCGTGGCAGGAGTGTGGTGTCTGAACCAAAAGACGTCGGAGGTCGTGACCCTTGAGGCCGATGCCGTCATCTTAGCCACCGGGGGCGTGGGCAGGTTGTGGAAACAAACCACAAACCCCAGTGTGGCGACAGGTGATGGTTTAGCCATGGCCTATAGAGCAGGAGCCTGCGTACGAGACTTGGCCTTTATCCAGTTCCATCCGACCTCGCTATTCGGTGCATCCAGCCGACCATTTCTCATCACCGAAGCGCTCCGGGGAGCGGGTGCAGTTTTGATGGACGAGGCTGGATTGAACACATGGCAAGCGGCCTGCGAGTCAGCCCGAGAGACCGGTGAGACAACACCTGAACCTGCCCCGTTTTCCTTCACGCTGGACCACTCACCTCACGGCTCAATGGCCACTCGGGACATTGTTGCACGGGCCATCGACGAACAGATGAAACGAAACGGACGACCGCATGTTTGGCTGGTGACGTCGCACCTCGATGCTGAGATGCTCAACAGCACCTTCCCTACCATTGCAGGACGCCTGGCCAAAATGGGATTGACCTTGGGTGTCGATCCCGTACCTGTAGCACCGGCCGCCCACTACATGGTGGGAGGTATTCAGGTGGACAGCACCGGTCGCGCCCACCAACGCAGCAACGGAAAACCCATGCCCCACTTGTATGCGATCGGTGAAGTGGCAAGTACTGGCATGCACGGAGCCAATCGATTGGCGTCCAACAGTTTGCTCGAGGCGGTGGTCTATGCTCGGCGTGTGGCGCAACATCTGTTGGACACTCCACCCTCTCCCTACGAAGGTAAACGCCCACCATGGCGAGCAGACGGTTTGAGTCACCTCAGCGAACACGCGCCCATTGTCCACGACCGACGAAGCTTGGTTCAAACGATGTCTGACGAGGTTGGCATTGTTCGAAGCGACCAACGATTGAAACGGGCCAAGCGCCGGTTGGATCTCCTCAACAAAGAGGTGGACTTGATATGGAAGGGCAGTCGGCCGTCTCGAGACATCGTTGAATTGAGGAATTTGGCGTTGGTTGGCCAACTTGTGGTCGCCGACGCACTGGAGCAGCGTGTCAATCGTGGCCTGCACTTCAATGTCGACCTCAAGGATGGCAAGCCTTGACCATGGCCGAGAGGGCACGATTCAACGGGACTGAAACCCCATGGTGTTCAGCCAGTTCAACGACAAAGGCGTTTAAGGCGTCGATTTCCGTTCGCCGCCCTGCTTTGATGTCTTGCAGCATACTGCAAGCATTGTCGCCTGTTGCGGTGAGCACCTCTCGTAACCGATGTTCAAAGGCGACTTCATCATCCACAGTCACTCGTTCCATCTTTGCCACCAAGGCGGCCTCGCGGTAAACCGACATGCATGTTGAAAACAACGCAGCATCCAGCAACTCACCGTTGTTCAATCCGGCGAGGGCAGCCACAGGGTTGACCGCCACGTTGAGGAGGACTTTCTGCCATACCAACGACATAGCATCGTGTACCCGTTCAATGGAGAAGCCAGCTGACTCCATCAAGGCAACCACAGACGCCACCCTATGGTCACCGGGCCCCAATGGTGGAACCGCCAGTCCAACCGAACCTGCTCCGGCCCACACCGTCCGCTCGCCTTCGGTATAGGCGCCAAGCGTCGTGGTAGCGGCTAGGACACGCTCCGGTCCTAGCCATCTCGTCATGGCTTCTACATGGCCCAACCCATTGCAGACTGTAAAGGCAATGCCCTCAGGCTTGAGCAAGCGATGAGCGAGGGGCAACAGGTCGTCAAGAGCGTACGACTTCGAAGCAAGGATGAGAACATCGGTGCGGTGCTCAAAACTATCGTCCAACGGTAATTCTTCGCTCGAAAACATCAGACGTTCGGGGGGAACGTCTGGAAGCGAAAGACCCTCGATAACAACCCCCTCCAGCATCATTCGAGCACCTCGCACGCCCCGGACATGGAGGTGCAATTCGTGCTCTGTTTGAGCCAAATGGGCGGCCATTATCGCACCGATAGCCCCGACACCCAACACAGAGATTCGCATCCTCGCCCCTCACTGATAACTGGCTAAATGCATGACAACGGTGTTTCCGTCATAGGTGAGCCACATGGTCGAGAGTGGGGAATCCGGAGGCGTCAGAACCAAGGTGGAATCACCGGGGGGCAGGGAGCCACCGCTCCATGTCGTGGCCCAATCATCGCCCAAACTGCCCTCTTTGGCCAAGCGAAAGGGAACGGGGTCTTGATTTGGATTGGTCAACGTGAGCACCCCCATATCGGGATGCAGCAGCGTACCGTTGTGTGCAATGGCCCAAGGAGTGGTCCAAAAGCGAGTGGTGGTGTTCATCCATTCCACAAGCAACTCAGGGCCTTCAACTGCATCGAAGGCGACTTCAGGATAAGGTGAGAAGGTGGACTTGCACAAGGACACACGGATGCCCGAAGCGATCTGGAGGGTGAGACGTTGGTCCTGCTCAACCAAGGGGAGGTTTCCTGATGAACGAATCGAGGTGTCCCACACCCATTCACCTTCTAACGGGCGAGCGGGGGTGCTAATGGTGGCGTTAATGGGGCAGGATGCATCACCGCTCATCAATATGCCACCTTCCTCCAACACTGCCCCCCACGGCAGGGAGGCATTGGGTTGAATGGTCCATCCGGTGGCGGGGACGTGGGCTTCCAACGGTCGACGATTGGGCAGCAACGGAGCGAAGGTATGGTTGTTGAGATGCAGCGTGGCCATGGACGGCTCGAAGACCAACGGATCCAACCCTCTCAAGCAAACAGCATCGGGAACCTCGGTGAAACTGGCCGACATGTTCGTACCGTCATCCATCTCAACCAACGAGGTGTTGAGCCATCCGAACGAGGAGGGGGAAACGCTCACGTTCAGGTAAGTCGATTCCGTCAACATCCCGTGCAGGTCGACGCAACGATGAACCGTTGATCCATCGATGACATCGTACCATTGTTGAGCAGGCATGACTTCGAGCGCAGGTCGAACCTCAGCGGGCGAAACGACATAGGCATCGTTGATGTGCAGCACATAACTGTAGGTTGCCAACGTGGGTTCATCTTCCCCAGACCAGGTTAGGTTCAGCCAGAAAAAGGCTGTCCGTCCGGGTAACAAGAAAGCGCCGCATCCCTCGCCCCCCACCGACAGGGTGTCTTCCCCGTCGCAATCCCAATCAACCTGCCAACCATGATCTGGATGTTCCCACTCGGTGCGAATAGCATAGGGCTGCTCAAGAGAAGACGGGTTCGAGATTTGAATTTCCGTCCTTGCCTGCCACGTGCCGTTCTCCAACAACACGGCGGTTTCGCTGTCGCTCAACGTGTAGGTCAATTCGGCATCCCATGACTCATCGTGAACAACCGGTTGAGCAGCGGGAAAAAACAAGAGGAACACCATGAACAACATCACTCCCATACGGCGATGTTCGCTTTCGCTCAACCCAGTGGTCTCGTTAAGGATGATCGGGATGCGCAAATCACTGCCCAAGGTCAGCAGCAACGGGAACAACAGAGCGAAGACCAAATACCACAATGAGAACGATTCGAAAATACCCAACACGTACGCACAAAAGAGGATGGTGACGAAGATGAGGGTTTGATTGCTCGAGCTGCGGGCGTTGAAAAGCCCCATTCGTGCAATCATCAATCGTCCACCGGGAAAGGTGGGAATGGGTAGCAGAGAGATCCAAGCAAACAGCATGAGCATCCCTCCGGCGTGGACCCAAGGGTGCGCCCAGGCGAGCCGAATGAGTGAATCTGAAGCGATGAAATTTGAGGCGATGAGCGACATGAACAGCGGCGGGTCGGTCAGCAACGGCATAGCGGTAGAGGCCAAGTATTCAGGTGTCAGTGCCAGGCCAACGAAAAACAGGACCATGCCCAGAACGCTCATGACCAGAGGGACCGAAAGAGCGGTGTAACCAAGCGCTGGGCGATTGGGCCAAGGCCGGGCATCCATCCTCGGCATGGTAGGTATGAGCAACACCCCAAACGGCCAAATCAACCAACTCGTAGGAAACAGACCCATGGCGTAGAAGGCGATGGTGAGGTCAGGAACGGGAAGTAGATGCCCACAACGGACGCCATAGCGAGCAGCAACAGCCCGCTGAACGCTTGATGCGACCCACAATACAGCAAGCACCGGCAAGGTATAGCCGAGCAAGGCATCAACCAGAGTGGACGGGTGGAACCAGCCCTCGGTTGGTCGAGACGGGTTCATCCAAATGCTACCAGCAAGCGAGAGTGTGAGTGAGGAAAGAAACCAAAACACCACGATGTTCTTGCTTCGAGGAAACTGGCGTTCAGGCGTGGGAAAAATCGTGATTGACCAGTCTTCGCCCGGGGTCAATTTTCCCATCCACCCGAGTTGGGCGAGATGGGTGTTGATCGCAGCAAGTTCGGCATCCAAATCATCGCCCTTGGCAGAGACGGTCCAAGAAGGCCAACGCCCTCCGTCTCGTCGATGGACATTCACATAGCGTCGTAAAATATGGGCCAAAAGGTCCTGTTGCTCCCATGCTTTGCGTTGATGGGGCAGGGATTCAAGGTCCGAAGGGGGCATTTCTTCCTCCATGGCCAGCCCCCCTCGTGATGTTGCTATGGCCCATCCCCCATGAATCCCTCGTTGGGCGTTGGAGACGTTGAGGCTCACTTGTTTTTGAAACGCTTGAGGCGGAAGGTCTCTTCACGTTCCATTTCTTCAAGTCTGAGTTGAATGAAGACCTTGGCGTCCTCAAGTTCAGGGATGACCTTGAACTCGAGAGCGTTCACACGGCGTTTGGTGGCTTCGATTTCGGCCAGCAGACGCTTGAGGGTCGCTTCCATTTCAGAGGCCTTGACGATTTTTTCAATCAATTCACTGAACGAATCGCTCGCTTCGTCGATGTAAGGTGACGACCCGATGAACCCGATACCTCGCTCGGCAAAGGTCGATTTGAGGTTGCTACCGGTCACACTCGGAACTACAACACCCATGATATTACGGCGCTCAACTTCAACCTCGGGATGGGCTGAATTGGCGATGGCGGCAGCTCTCACGGCCAAACCTCCTTCAATGGCGTTGGCGAGGTCAATACGTGTCTTTGCCAGCCGGTAGGCGTCTGTGAGATCACGCTTCGCTTCAATCATCTCGGAGAGGAGCGTCCGGAATTCGTGAAACAGACCGTCTCGCTTCATCTTCAGGAGTTTGTAGCCGTTCTTCGTTTGCTTGATGCGAGCCTTCAGTTTGATGAGTTCGCTGCGGGTTGGCTTGATGTCCAATGCCATGCTTCTCACCTCCTCTGTTGTTGCTCATTCTGTGTTCAAGCTCGGTTGTCAGGGTGGTACTTCTCAATCCACTTTTGGTCAAGTCGAACAAGGTACTTCGTATCAATGGACGACATCAAATCCCAACACAGGTCCAAGGTTTCGTCGATGGAACGGTCTTCATCACGAGATTGGCGAAGGAACTTGTCTTCAAACACACCGGAGAAGTCCAAAAGTTGCTTGTCACGCTCGTTGAGGGCATCCTCACCAACGATAGCGACCAAACCTCGCAACTCGCGGCCTTGGGCATATGCAGCATACATCTGGTCCGACACGGACTTGTGGTCTTCACGGGTGGTTTTGGCACCGATACAGGACCCCATCAGCCGGGACAACGATGGCAACACGTTGATGGGAGGATAGATGCCCTGCTGATGCAACTCACGGCTGATCACAATTTGACCTTCGGTGATGTAACCAGACAGGTCGGGAATCGGGTGCGTGATATCGTCACCGGGCATGGTGAGAATCGGGAATTGGGTGATGGAACCCTTCTTGCCCTTCACAATGCCTGCACGCTCGTAGAGCATGGCCAAGTCGGTGTACATGTAACCGGGGTAGCCACGACGACCGGGAACTTCTTCACGTGCTGCGCCGATTTGACGAAGAGCATCGCAATAGTTGGTCATGTCGGTGTAAATAACGAGCACGTGGTAGTCTTTCTCAAACGCCAAGTATTCGGCGGCCGTCAAGGCGAGACGTGGGGTAATAATTCGCTCGACTGCAGGGTCGTCGGCCAGGTTAACGAACAACACAGCGTTTTCCAGAGCACCGGTTCGCTCTAAATCGGAACGGAAGAAATTGTATTCTTCAGCCGTGATACCCATCGCACAGAACACCACGATGAATTCTTCATCGGAATCCTTCAACTTGGCTTGGCGAGCGATTTGCAAAGCAATGTCGTTGTGGGGCAAACCAGAAGCCGAGAAGATCGGCAACTTTTGTCCACGAACCAACGTCGTACAGCAGTCAATAGCAGAGATACCCGTCTGAATAAAGTCGTGAGGGGATTGTCGGCTGTAGGGGTTGATGGCTGCACCGATGATGTCGGCCTTCTCATCGGCGACGATTTCAGGTCCGCCGTCACGGGGTCGTCCAGCACCGTCAAGGATACGGCCAACCAAGTCCGTGCTCACAGGGAGCTTGAACACATCTCCCATGAAGGTCACACCGGCTTGGCGGTCGATCTTAGCCGTTCCTTCGAACACTTGAACGATGACGAGGTCATCAGAGGTGTCGAGAACTTGACCGTTTTTGATGTCGCCGTTGGACAAACGGAGGGTCACGATTTCACCAAACGCAACGGGCTCGGTTTTGTTCAAAAAGACCAGAGGGCCTTTCACGTCGGTAATGGTTCGGTATTCTTTTCCACTCATCTTCATCCTCTCCTCAGTTGGCCTCCACGGCGTTGGCGATTTGTTCGTTCATTTCCTTGACCATGGCCTCGATACGCTCGATGTAGCCTTGTTCGAAGCGGCCACGCATGAGGTCGGACCGTGCGGGAACGTTGACCACATCGTTGAGCAAAGCTCCGTCTGCCATGGCGCTCTTTGCGGCGTCTTGGAACGACAGGATGGCTTTGGCCATTTGGTACTGAAGGTGAATATCGCAGTAGGCGTCGACGTCGTGGAATCCGTTTTGTTGAAGGAAGAATTCACGAATCATACGAGCGACTTCGAGGGTGAGTTGTTGGTCGGTGGGCAGGGCGTCGGAACCGACGAGTTGCACGATTTCTTGAAGTTCGGCCTCGACTTGCAGCAAACCGCTGATTTGAGTTCGAATTTCAGGGAAGTCCTGAGCGATGTTATCACGGAACCACTGGTCCAAACTTTGCGGGTACAGCGAGTACGAGTTGAGCCAGTTGATGGCGGGGAAGTGGCGTTGACGAGCCAATCCTGCGTCCAATCCCCAGAACACCTTGACGATTCGCAGCGTTCCTTGGGAAACAGGCTCAGAGATGTCACCACCAGGAGGCGAAACGGCACCGATAACAGTCACAGAGCCGTCGTCGCCGTTGAGGGTTTCAACACGTCCGGCACGCTCGTAGAACTCGGCAATGCGGGAGGAGAGGTACGCAGGGTAACCCTCCTCACCAGGCATCTCTTCAAGGCGAGATGAGATTTCACGCATGGCTTCAGCCCAGCGAGAGGTTGAGTCTGCCATCAAGGCCACGTCGTACCCCATGTCACGGAAGTACTCGGCGATGGTGATACCGGTGTACACTGATGCTTCACGAGCAGCGACCGGCATGTTGGAGGTGTTGGCGATCATGACCGTTCGGTTCATCAGCGGTTTGCCGGTGTTCGGGTCGATCAGGTGAGGGAACTCATCCAACACTTCGGTCATCTCGTTGCCGCGCTCGCCGCAGCCGATGTAGACCACAAGTTGAGCGTCGGAATACTTCGCGAGGGATTGCTGGGTGACGGTCTTGCCCGAGCCGAACGGCCCGGGAATTCCAGCAGCTCCGCCCTTTGCCAAGGGGAACAAGAAATCGAGGATACGCATCCCAGTCACGAGAGGCGTGTCGGGTGCGTATTTTTGCGTGTAAGGCCGAGGGCTTCGAACCGGCCACTTCTGCATCATTTGGAGTTCCGAACCGTCTTCGAGAACACACACCGTTTGCGTGACGTTGAAGTCGCCGGATTCAATGCTCTTGACCTTTCCAGCCTTGCCGGGAGGAACCATAATTTTGTGGACGATGGTTTCGGTCTCTTGGACGTGACCGATCACTTGTCCACCCACGACTTCATCGCCCTTGGCGACCTGTGGCTCGAAGGTCCAGAGCTTTTCCATGTCAAATGCATCGGCATCCACACCACGGGTGATGAACACACCCATGACCTCCTCAAGGGAAGCGAGTGGGCGCTGAATACCGTCGTAAATTTGGGTGAGCAGGCCCGGGCCGAGGGACACCGAAAGGGTCTCTTCCGTGTTGAGCACAGGCTCGCCGGGGCGAATACCTGAGGTGTCTTCGTACACTTGAATCACGGCTTTGTCGCCGTGCAGTTCAATCACTTCACCCATCAAACCTTCATGGCCGACGCGAACCACGTCGTACATGGCGGCGTTCATGCCTGTGGCGGTTACGACGGGTCCCGAAATTCGGTAAATCACTCCTTCATTGCTCATTTTTCTTCCTCCAGTTTGGTTGGAACATCATTTCCATAGATCGACTCCTATTGCCTTGCGGATGGTGTCCCGCAAGGTGGTGTCTTCCTCCGTACCGATGCCGAGCACGGTCGGGGAGACAGATGCCGACAGTTGATCCCTCAACCGGTCTGGCAACGTTCGCATCACGGCGGAGTCGACCACCATGATACCAACGGTTTTGTCAGCGAGCAAGTCACGAAGCGTTGCATGCAACGCTTCATCATCGCTTGGATTGTAAAGGTTGGACAGGCCAGCGAGTTGGAAGCCCAGGGTGAACGCAGGAGAACCAATGACTGCGATTTCCATGATATCACCTCAAAGAACGTGCTCCTCAAGCACTTCAGCGGACAGACCAGCAAGACGGCCGCGAACGATCAGGCGCAAATCCATGACCTCTTGGACTTTCATGGCGATGTAGTGGACGATGGGCAACGCTGACACGGGATGGAGGTAGCTCATCCGCTGCATCATGTTGTACTCACGCTTCTTCATCCAGGTCACGACGGGGTCAAGGCTTCGTCGTTGTTCGGCTTCCGCCACGATGTCTTCGAAAGCTGCCATGTCAAATTGGTCGCCAGCACGCAGTAAATCCATCATGGCGTCACGCCCTCCGTTGGCAATGGCCGTGAAGGACCGCTTCGGGATGAGACGCCCCCCGGGGATCAACAGCGAGACCAAACGCTCGTTAGCGATGCCAACGGCGCTCGCTTCGAGGATGTTCACGATGTTTTTATGATCGATTTCCGAAGCCAACAATCGAGACAGGAAGCGGGCAGGTGCGCCCTTGGATGCAACCAAGGCCTTTTGCGCTGCAGCGTAATAATGACGGTCGAGCGCGTCCTCATAATCCGAGAGTTTGGCATCTTCTGGCAGACGGGCGAGCGAGGATCCGAACGACTTCCGTCGCATCAAGACAGCAGCGGATTTCATGTCGTCGGAACTCTCGACCACCTTGAGCCACGGCGTGTTCACCTCGTTGAGCTCGGGCAAGATGCTGTTGCCAACCTCGTCCACCGAAACTTCGTTGTGAATGGCCCTGAATACGGCTTTGGCGTTCTGGTATTCGAAGCGAGAGGTGTAGATCTCAATCAATGGACGAATGGTGGCGTTGGCCATGTTGACAATTTCCGTCAATTCTCGTTCAAGGTTGTGTGTCAAGGCTGCTTCAACCAAATCCCCGCCAGACAATTTGCCTGCATAGAGGTCGATCTCGTTACGGTATCCGATGTCACCGACAGCTACGGTGAGTTGGTCTACCGATTGGTTGATGAGTTGACGCAAGCGAGCTCGGTCCGCCAATTGCTGTCGCCGTGCTTTGGCACGAGAAACAACGTAGGGGGTGTTACCGAGCATCATGTGTTCACCTCGTTCATCATCCAAACAGCGTATCGTTCACAGCGGAGAGTTGGTTGGACCAGGCGCGCTCAAGCATTGTGTCAAAGCGCATGTCGTACGACACAGAGCCGTCCTCGGCTTCGAGAATGAAGCCACCAAGACCGTCGATGCTTTCACCGATTTTGTGGTCGCCAGCGTCCTTGGAGATGGCGGCTCGGTCAACTTCGACAGGTCGAATCACAAAGGCCCCCTTACCGACTTTCTTGGTTTCGGCAAGCAGGGACTTCAGCAACGCGGCTCGGCCTTTCATGCCGGGGTCGGCGATGTGGGTTCGTGCGGCAGCCAGCGTGGCATCAAGCGCCTTGCGGCGAGCGATGAGCACATCCTTCTGATTGGACTGACGAGCGCTGGCCACAGTCTCCCGGGCAATCTGTTCAGCCTCTTTTTCAGCACGCTGCTGAGCATCTTGACTGATCGATGCCGCTTTTTCTTCGGCTTCGGCCATGAGCTTCTTGGCTTCGGCCTTGGCCTCAGCAATGAGTGCTTTGGCTTCAGTTTCGGCGGCTGCGGCAATATCGTTGGCGAGTGTTTCTAAGGTCATCCTATCGTCTCCTGTGTTCGTGGTTCAACCGGGCAGAGCCCGTGGTCCAGTTCGATCTGCTTCCTCAACCGAGGAAGAGAGGAAGAGCACCGAGAATCACGATGGATTCTGGAAGAGCGGTGAAGATGAGAGCGACACCGAACTTGCTGCCGTCTTCGGCGAGCATGCCGACAGCAGCGCTGCCAATGGCGGCTTGGGAGAAACCTGCGCCGATGGCAGCAAGGCCAAGGGCAAGTCCGACACCAACGTCGCCGGTCATTCCATCAGTTGCAGTCGTGTCCGTCGTGGTTTCTGCTGCAGCGACGCCTTGGGCGACCAAGGCGAGCGTCAGCAGGACGATCATCGTGCGTAGGCTCATTTTTAGGGTATTCTTGTTCATATTTCTACCTCCTTTTGTTGTCCATGGGGACTATGATTGCCCCTCCGTGTGGAGGGTGCGACCACCGAGCGGGGTAAAAACCCGACCGGAGCCGTCGTAGAACTTGCCCATCCATTCCACAAAGTGGAGACGGGCTGCGTGGATGCTCGGCGAGAGCAAACCAAGAGCGAGAGCGAATGCTTGAATGAAGACGAAGAGGACAAATCCAAGGACGATGGATACGACGCCGCCGCCCGAGAGCATGAGGTCCCATCCCATCGAGATTGAGACCTCAGCGATTTTAACGCCGGCTACACCAACGCCCATGACCCGAAGGTAGGACAGCGTGTTGGCAAGAAGGCCGAAGGTTTCAATCGGCCCCATGATCAGGCCGCCAGCCCATCCGAATTTCTCAAACACGGCCAAACCAATGATGAGGCAGCCGACACCGATGAGTGTGGCGATGGCATAGGGTGTGGCGTCAAAGACACCCTGGTCAGAGGTCAGGAAGCCGTAGATGTGGAGGGTACCGGCAGTGAGGATGATCATCCAACTGCCTTTCTCGAAGAAGGCAGCCACCAATCCGTGAGCCCGTGCGACGTTGATGAAGCCGAGAATAAAACCGAACATCAGGTGGGCAACCCCGAGGTACACCGAGAGGAGTACATACTCATTGAGCGAACTCGTGGCGCGATGGAAGGGGATGTGAGTGTAACTCATGTTCAGCGTTTTCGTAACAAAAGCGGGGAAGTGGATGTTTTCATAGGTCCAAGCATAAAGGCCGGCAAGAGGAGAGCTGTCGCCCATCTGTCCGGTGTTGTCCCAGACAAAGCCAAATCCTTCAGCGAACAAGAAGCCCCAGATCATGCACCAAACGCCCATCCATTTGAGAATGGTGATGCCGTTCTTGGCCACGGGATCGGCGGCAAAGGGTTGGGTCCCAAGCCAAAGGCCGAGCAGGAAGATGATAAATCCATAACCAAAATCGCCGAGGATGAGTCCGTAAATCATCGGGAACGTGAGCATCAAGAAGAATGTCGGGTCGAACGTTCCGTAGGTCGGCCGCCCCACCAAGCCAACCATCAGTTCGAACGGTCGCGAAACACGGTCGTTTTCCAGAGCGACGGGCGGTGTTGGTTCGTGGTGGTGGTCGTCGTGGTCACCGTGATGGTGGTGGTCGTCAACGAACGGTACAACTTCCACATGAGACGCCACGTCGTCGAGGGCTGCTTTCACGGCGGATTCCTTGGACTGGGGAATCCAAGCGTCCAATGCGAATGCTTGCCCGGTCACGGCAAGATGCGTGGGTGCAGTGTAAATCTCGTCCTCCTTTGCGAGGTATTCATGGAGCGCGAGAAGTTGTCGGCCGTTGTTCCTGCCCCAGCGTTGTGCTTCTTCGGTTGCAGAGAACATGGCGCCTTCAACGTCTTTCTTCTTGGCCACGAGTCCTTTGAGGGCGGCGGAAGCGGAGCCTTCGAGATGTGGAATCTGAACGGGTTTACCTCCAAGTTCGCTCATGGCCATCTGTACTTCAGCGCTGTCTTCTGGCAAGCATGCCACGGCTACGAGGCCGGGAGCGGACACGAGTTGGACCTTGTCAGAGAGGGTTCCGAAAACGCTCCTGGCTTTGCTGGCTTTCTTGGTTTCAGCGACATGGACTTCCACACGGTCTGAACCGGCGAGGAGATCGAGGTCCATATTCAGAGGAGCGAGTTTCTCGAGGAGGTGAATCTGTTCTTGAATCGCTTCCAACTCGCCTTCGGCGTCTCGTTGTGTGTCGAGCAGAGCAAGGCCTCGTTGCAAATCTTCTGCAAACGAAGAATCAAGCAAATCCTTCACCTTTGACACGGGCATGGGCCCATCGGTGTTGACCGGTTTGAAGGCAGAGATCGCGGCTCGCACTCGAGCGAGAAGGGCGCTGACGTTGCTGGCTTCCTCACTTGGATCAGCCTGGCCTACATGTACGCCATCCTCGAAATTGGCGTAGGTCTCAATGTGAACGCAGCCCAAGTTTGTGCATGTTCGAAGGACTTCGTTCATTTTGTCTACGGGGGCCGCCACAGTCAGACGGGACATGGCCACCGTGTCAAACATGAAATCGCCTCACTCAACGGAAAGTGCGTCAACGATCAGTTGGACGGCTTTGGATTGATTGGATTCGGAAGCCGATTGAATGGCTTCGATGTCTTTGGACCCGTCAGCCTTGACGGTGTCAGCCACGCCTTGGGCTTTGCTTCGAGCATCGTCGAGGGCTTTTTGGGTTGATACGACCGATGCGTCGGCAGCCTGTTGAACCGCTTCAGAGGCTTTACGACGGGCATCCTGAACGATTTTGGTCGCCTCGTCTTGGGCCTCACTCAAACGCTTTTCAGCGTCTTGTTCAGCGCTTTTGATGCTGCGAAGAACGTCGGACATACCCATGCAGGACACCTCTTGCCAAAATCCAACGAGAGGGGGTTTATCAGTGTATGGTCATGCCCGTGATGGCCTCATTTTTGGGGCTTAGTTCCACGAAAACGGCTTGCCATACCAAACGGATAGAGCAGGCGACCTTGAACGTGCTCGTATCCCACTTCACGCATCATTCGTCGGTAATAGCCGTTGGTACCGTAATGGGTGTAACTCTTCGCGAGTCCTTTCCATGGATGATTTTTTTCGCCCGTAATCAGCCGAGCCATGATCTGGACCACGGAATTCATCCAAAGATACCCGAACCAACCGTGAAGTTTGTTCGCTTTCCCAGCATCGCACATGACCAAACGCCCGCCCGGTTTGAGCACGCGATAGATCTCTTCGAGCCCCTTGCGCTTGTCTTTGAAATCACGAAACGAAAACAAGCAAAACACCATGTCGAAGGTGTCGTCGGGCAACGGGATGTCTTCGGCCACTGCCTCCACATAGACGGCGGGAGTCTCGCCGCGATTGGCCCGTGCGCTGTCGACGCGGGGCTGAGCCGCTGCGAGCATGTCCGAAGAAGGGTCGAGACAGGTCACATCAAGGCCGACCAAGTCTTCAGCAAACGAGCCTGGGCCGCAGCCGACTTCAAGGACCCTCATGCCCGGAGTAGCATGGTTTCGGACGTTACGCCGCCAACGACGGTCCTGGCCGAAGGTCATCCACGTATTGACACGGTCGTAGTTGGGAATCGTCGCCTCGAGCTGACCCTCAAGCTCGTCCCATGCCTCTGCGTCAATGCCCGACGGGTCGAACCCTCCGGTCGCCGAGCGCTTGCCCATACTCCTTGGCGAACGCCCGACCGTTTTGGAGGTGTCGTTTTGCCCGTGTGGCGATTCAAGCGATACGTTCCACGGTTTCTGGCGTGATACCCTCTTCAGGCGTCACCCGGAAGACGAGGATTTTCAGATTCTCTGGGGCGTTACGGAACTTGGACACAATCATCGAATTTTCAAACTCCGTACCGATGGTTCGCACCTTGAACGAGAGAACCATGTCGGCGATGGAAGAAAGTTCCTGCTTGATTGAGGGCTCTAACCCGTCGGTGGACACCGAAATCATCAGCAGACCGCGTACCATTTGAGCGTGTGCCTGAAGCATGCGAACCATGGATAGGACGCGAGAGGGGTCTTCTCGTTGAAGGAAGAAATCAAGGTTGTCAAGCACCGCTCGGAAGTAGGGGCCAAGCGCCATGATTTCGTTGGTCACCTCGGTCAGATAGTCTTGGTTGCTGTCATCAACGAACCGCGTTTGAGCCAGACGCTGAATATCGGCTAGTTGGAAGCCTTCGAGGCGATAGCGGCTGGCCAACAAATCACGCTCAAGGACATTTGCGTTGTATTCCTCACCGATGGTACGGACGTTGATGTCAAGAGGCCAGCCGTATTTTTGAAAAATGCGAACAATTTCTTGCTTGCCTTCATCGGTGGCGATGTACAGGGTGTTTTCTGGTTCCTCTGCGGGCGAAGTGAACTGCTTGGCAAACAATTCGCTTCCAGAACCGGTCTCGGTGAAGGCGATCATGGTGAACCCGCGCGGGACTCCTCCACGCATTTCATTGTCGAATTTTGGGACGCCGAAGGAGCCGACGCTGCCAAAGAATTCCTCGTCTTCAGGGTCAAAGGTTACTTCTCGTGCCATGCTTGTTCACCTCACATGAGGACGACTTGACCACGGTCGATCAAGTCCGTACAGTACGTGTCCAGGTTAGCCAACACCAACGGTGGTGTTTGGTCAGGAACATTCAGAATCACCGAGAGGACCTCTCGCTGACGGAAGGTATTGATGAACGTGTGAAGGTACTCTGCCAACATTCGGTCGTCGTTGTAAATAGCCAGAGCGTTCACGCTGTCGAGGAACACGAAATTTCGTTGATTGGTCACCGTTCGCAACGTGAACAAGGTTCGCAGCAAGATGCTCTCAAGCATGATGGGGCTGTCAACAAAACTGATGTTTGAGTATGGGACATCGGTACCACCCAAAACCCCAGAGGATACGAGGTCGAGGAAGTGGATGTTCGACACATCGATGCCGATGGATTCGAAGGCTTGAATGATTTCAACAGCCCCCCTGCTGGCCGAAATATAGACGCCCCCCATCTCAAACATCTGCATCAAGGGGACCATCGTGCTAGCCGTGACGGCGAACGAATTGGCTGCGCTCATTCGAACTTGGACGGAGCTGCTCAATGACACCTGCGTTAATTGCTCGGCGATACGTTGGTCGAGTTCAAACATCCTCAGTTCCCCCATCGCGATGTTTTATCCGCCGAGGCGCCCCACTTGAGCATTGGAATGAGCATCACACCCAGCGGCGTGAGCTCGATGGCGTGTTTGGCACGGCTGTGCGATGTCCCTCGCATTTTCACCACTTGGAGGAAGCGAAGAAGGTGCCCCATTCGTTCGGAGTCGCCCATTACGATGATGCCGTCGGCAATGGCTTCTTCAACACCAAATGAGGACCAGTGAGCATTTTCGGTGGCAGAAGTGATCTCGGAAATCAGGATGGTGGTGCACCCAAGCGTGGCGAGTTTCTTGCCCAGTGTGAAGAGGAAGTCACGAATGAGTTGCTCGGACTTGATTTTGTAACACAGAGTGGTCACTGAATCGATGACCAGCCGCGTCACACCAATGGTGTTCACGATGTCAACGATGGCTTTGATGAGCGCATGGACGTCGTCAAGGTCAAAGGAAGCCTTGTCCAATCCGAGCCACGAGTACAACACGTCCATGTCGAAGACGTTGATAAGGCCGCTGTCGACCATGTTCATGTCGAAAAAGGCGTATTGGCGAATGTTTTCGAGAAGTTTCACCGAAGGTTCCGTCGCCGTAAAATGGGCACAGGCTTCGCCGGCCAACGCACCTCGGACGAGGAACTCCATGGCCAGCGTGGTTTTGCCTGAACCGCAGGTGCCTGCAGCCAAGACAGTGGAGCCGTAAGGGATGCCACCACGAAGAATCTCATCCAAACCGTGGATGCCCGTTACGCATCGATCTCGGGTGTAGACACTGGCAGGTTGCATAGGACCGTTCCGAAGGGGAGAGCGCTCCTTGATGAAGTGTTTGCATCCATCGGGTGAAGATGGACCTGTTGCGATCAGTTTCCAGGTGTGGGTGTGTCGTTGATGGACCACGATGAACTGGCAAAACGGTCCTCGCCGTCCCACACCAAGGACTGGCCGTTGACCATGAACAGGCCGGTGTTGCCACCCCATTCAACACGCACGACATCCACGGGCGTGAATTCATCCAATTGGGTGTACCGAAGGTTGAGTCGCCCTTGTCCATCGCCTAAACCGTTGAGTTGCCCGACGCCAAGGAAACCGTACTGGCCGAGGTCGACCATGTGCGTTGCATTACCTACAGATTGGCTGTTGGGGTCGCCGGTGAACAGCGTTGTCGAGCGTCCGGCAAGCACGCCCTCTTGCAGCAAGAGGTTGCTGGAGCCTGCGCTGGAAGTTTGGTTGAACGACCACCCTTTGAGGGCGATGGCGAAATCGTTGGGATTCACAACCTCGATCCATTCAGGCCCGCCAAGCGATGGGCGCGTCATCACCTCCGTGACATCCAACATGTTGTGTTTTCTACCGCCATCATGGACTTCAAGCACCACGCGAAGAAGTTCACCGTCCTGCTGGAACGTGCGATACGCCGTGGACGAGGAGGGGGCTGTGCCTCGCATTGTCCCGCCCGAAAACAACGTCAAACCATCCCGTTCGGAGTCGTCGCTCTCAACCACCTGCACCGTCAAGTGGAGACTCATGTCTTGGTCCAAACCAAGCCCGTTGGCCATTCCATTCTCCGTCACGTTGTGGAGGGCCGCCAACCGATCGAAATCCAAACGACTGCCCGATATCAATCCAGGTTGTACCCTCCCTTCCTCCAATGCTTCTGCAGGCATCCGGTGCCACATGGAGGTGGCGTTGGCGTAATCGAGGTCGTCTGCCATCGGCACGAACCATCCTTCACCTGAGGTCAACCGGTCAAGTCCGTTCGCTGCAGCCCTGTCAAGTCGGTCAACGTCGGGGTCGTTGGAACCCATTTGAAGTTGGGCCAACGAGATGAAAGCGGTGAGAATCATCAAAAACAACGTGAACGCGGAGAGAAATTCAATCACCGCCGTCAATCCGTCCTCGTCCTCGCAGAACGGCGAGGAGCGGGTGGTGCGCATACCACATCGACGTACCCGCCGATTGAAGAGGTTGCCGCCCGTCTCAGGACCATGCAACCATGATGCGACGCCGTTGACCACTGCCGAACGGCATGGCCTGAGAGAAATGGTGTTGAAGCGGAGAGGAAAAGCGATGAGTCTTTGAAGCACGGGAGCGACGAAGTATGCATGAGCGAGCGAGAGCCACGCATCGTCAAGAATCAGCGCATCGGTATCGGGTTGGTGCTGATGATGTTCCTATCGTCGCTGACAGTCATGATGACGGCCCTCCCTGTCGCCGCCTCGAGCCACGGCTCCCTCGGACTCAAAACGAGCCAATCTCCCACGCCAGATTCGTGGCACTCAGCCAACGAGCCTATCGAATTGACCGTCGAGATTGAAAATTATCTGTCCACTGCTTCAGGCTCGACGCGGTCCCTTGCTTGGTACGCTTGCGAGGGCGTGGTGGCGACCAGCTTCTGCCGCTCTTCCCCGGACGCCTCGGGCACGTTCATCATGCAAAGCATTCCCGGAGGCACAACACTCAACCTTACGGCTTCACCCAGTTGGACCCCGGGAGGCAACACAGAGACTACCTACACGATCGTGTACGACATGACTCCCCCTGATTCGACCCCTGCAGACGACACCATGGTGTTCTCCATCAACGTCACACCTAACTTTACTGATGTCTCCATAGACCCAAACCACGACCCTTTGGCACACCTGCAGAACCTCGGCGAGGACAACGGTCAAGCCATCCTGAATTCCAATACCGAATACATCTTCAAAACCAAGGGCCAATCGACTGTATGCGGCGGGTGTTTGTTCACCGGGGATTTCGGGTGGCAGTTGTGGACCTCTGACGGCACAGCCATGATTGACGAAGCATACACAAGCGTGAGTAACCTGCCCGCTTGGAGCGGCTATGATGCATTGAATCAAAACCTCCCCGTCTTCACCTACAACAGCGAAGGCTCTTTCATCTTGAAACACGGCCTCTTCGGCAGCAGCGGGAACCCGCACGGCGACCTCAACCCCAACAACAACATCGGCGAAGTGGCGATCGTCTTGAATGATGACATCGACATCAAGGTTGAAACGCTGGTAGCAACCCATGATGCTCAGGCTTCTGTCTTTTTTTACGGCAACGACCGAGCCAGCACCACCATCTCCAATCTCGGCTACATGTCGGTATTCAATCTCGAAGTTGAATTCGAAATTTACAGCCCTCAGTTTGAGTTGGAAGTTACTGATGCCTGCACCATTTCTGTTCTCCACCCTGGCCAAGATGCCTCCTGTGAATTTAACGTGACCACCACAGGTAACAACCGGTTATTGCGGGTTCGCCTCCCTGTCACCTTCCTCGGCGGGGATGACACCCGGCCGGCCGACAACACCTACCAGCGAACGGTCAACATAGAGGTGGGTGCCATCAATCCCGTGATTCAAACCAACAAGCAGTCGGGCATGTATTTGACATCTGACGACATCGAGTTGGTCGGACGATTCAGCAGCATTGCCTCTCAACCTCTGAATTTCACATGGCGTGAAGGGTTTTACCTGTGGGGGTACGGACAGGTGCTGAATCTCACCGGAGCAACCTATGGATTGGGCCACCACAACATCACCCTTGAAGTGCGCGACCCATTCGGCGAAACCGACTACGCCTACATCGAATTCGATGTTTTGAATTCGGTTGAATTGACCACAAATGCCTACCATGTGACGGCGATCACCGAAGGTCCTGCATCCATTGACGACACCGTCTTACTTCCTCACTTAGGCTCCGACTATGGCATTGGGGAAGGGAATTCACCCCTTATGATGCTCGGATTTGATGTCACGGGCGGCAACGAGGACGAGATCGGCCTACGTAGCCTATCTGCTGAATTGAACCTATCAGCCATCCTCCCCTCAACCATCGACCTGAGTACGGTTGAACTGCGCTACCTTCCATCCACCGACGACACCGTGTGGACTTACCTCGACGGTGATAACACCTACAGCATCAACCCTCTGACCTACATGGCCTCGGTGTCCCTCGTCAACGACGGTGTCCTTCTCTTGGTGGGAGAATTGCCCAACACCAACGTGACGGTCCGGGATGTTGAATGGACTCAACTCCAAGACGGGCAACTTCGCCTTGATTGGACCATCGACGGCGACATCACCAACCCTTATGTCGGCGGTTGGAATATCTACAAACTCCAAGGCATCCAAGGCACAACGACCTTCCCCGACCCGTTGGCTGGGGTGAACGAGTTCATTTGGGACGAACTGACGCTGACGACCTTGGTCGATACGCTTGAGTTGGCCAACACAACATGGACGGACCCGGAACATCTTGACACCGGAATCTGTGCTTCATACGCCATCGCTCCCATCGACAGGGAAGGTAATCCCAATTTCAACCGGGCTAATATCACTCGTGTCAACGGAGTCACGGGTCTTGCGTGCGGCGATGCACTCGCTCCAACCGTGAGCATCACCGACTTTCGTCATGTTTGGCGATTCACCAACAGCTCGGAGTGCTTTGACCGACAGAACGACTGGTCCATCTGTTATGAGGTGGACCTGACCTGGACATGGCCTGAGCATGAAGCTCAGGGCAATCTTACGTGGAACTTGTACCGTGTTGAGCACGCCCCGGACGAAGTGAATCTCCGATTCATCGATCCCGTCGTTGAAGGAATGGCCAATGTGCCTGGCGAGCAGGGTTCGTTCAGTCAAGCGGGGATCGACCCCGATGGCATCCGCCCCTACCGAACGTACTACTACATTCTGGCACCGATCGACAGCGTTGGCAACGAACAAGAATTCGTGTCCTATCCCTCACCAAGTGTTGAACGCGTCCAAATCGAAGACGATTGGTGGACGTACAACCAACACATCATACCTCCTGAGCCAGAACCCCCCGAACCCCCACTTGGTTTGCCGTGGTTGCAAAAGCTCAACGATGCCACCAGTGTACCCGAATTCCAAGTCGCCGGATTGGTTTTGCTGGCCACGTTGGTCCTCAATTTCATATTGCTGCCCATGTTGATGAAGAAACGGAAGCGGCTGAGCCGTGTCCTCGAAGCACGAAAGCGAAATTCAAACGCTGCAATGGATGAATTCGATGAATTCTTTTGATTTGGCGCGGCAGGGGAGATTCGAACTCCCGAGGTGAGACACCACCGGATTAGCAATCCGGCGCAATGGCCAGGCTATGCGACTGCCGCTCGCAGGCTGGCGACTTTCGGTCTTCTCATGAACATGACGGTCAACGCACCCGCTCAAGTCCAACATCACCACTTGCAGTGTGAACCAAGACCGCAGGCGCATCAAACACTCCCTTATGTAGTGAAACAATGGAGTCATTTCATGAATTCCACACGTCTCCCCCTCGTTTTCGTGCTGTTGTTCGTGATGGGCACCGCAACTGGCTTTGTGCTGTCCTCGGAAGGCCTGAAATGGTCCAGCGATGAAGGGACTTTTGCCATAGATGTTGACACCCCCGAGGGAACGAACGCCTATGTCTTGGTTGAAGTGGATGAAGGGGACAACGACGAAGAAATCGAGATCGATGAAATCCTTCACGAATTTACGTTCTCTGCGTCAGGTCCCTCGGGCCTCATCGTTTGGGATTTTGGCGATGGATTCACCGCCACCGGGTCGCAAACTTCGCATGCCTTCGCCCAGCCGGGAGTGTACACCGTGACGGCAACTCGAACAGACGATGCGACCACAGAGGTTCAATCCTTGACGGTTGCTGTCCACCGAACCTCCACCGCCGAGGTCGACAACATGGAGTGTGTATGTGCTCCAACCGCCAAGGACACCGTCATCGTATTGGCGGACAGTGAGGGAAAAACAAATTTGCAGGGTTTCGTAAGGGTTGAACACGACGGTAGCAGCGAATCATGTTCGCTTCGAAACCCGCTGCAGGAATGCCACCTTCGAGTGTTGTGGCAACGCCTTGAAGGTGGGAACTTAATTGAAGAAAACGTGCTGTTCGACGATACATTCCGCTCAAACGAGCAAGTGGTGGACTTTTCCGTTGAGGGATTGGTGCTTGAACCGGGACAACGCATTCAACTCCGTTTGGAGACCGATCAGGTACGGGACTGGCACAAACCGAATGCCGCTTGGACAACATCAGCACCGGTGCTTGTCTAATTCAACACAAAGAGGCCGTGTTTCGAGCGAATGCTGAACGCTCAAAGCGGCCCAAAAACGCCCAGCCACGACGCAGGAATAAACATGATAAGGACCAGCGAAAGGAACATCCATCCGAGGTAAAACAGGCTTCTGAAGAAGGATTTTGCTGCTTTGGGCATTCGCCCGTTGTCGTCTTTTGCCTCGAACGGGTCAATCGCCCAGACTGATTTTGCGTACCAAAATGTAAGCCCACCCGACACGAAGGCCCAAAGCAATGGAACTCCTGACTCCGGCCAAAAACAGGGCACTGAACCGAGCATGAACAGAGCGACCACGTACATTTTGGATTGACGCAGAGTGTAAGCAGGCCCCTTCACTTCGTTCATCATGGGAATGTTGACTCGACCGTATTCGCCAGACCGATACAGCGCCAATGCCCAAAAATGAGGGGGCGTCCACAAGAAAATCAAGAAAAACAGCATCCAAGGAATGGGGGAGCCCAAGTCAAACACGTTCCATCCATCCAGTGACGAACCTGCGGCCGCCGCCCATCCAATGAGCGGAGGAGTGGAGCCAGCAATACCGCCGATGACAATGTTTTGCGGCGTTCGTCGCTTGAGCCATATGGAGTAAACAAAGACATAGAAGACGACCGAAAAGGCGGACCAAAAGGCTGCTTTCACACTGACCAACAAGAACAAGCCTGATCCGACCACGGCGATGAGCGTCCCAAACACCAGCGCAAATCGGGGCGTGGCGTGGCCGAGCGGAACAGGGCGATTCATCGTTCGTCGCATGTGAGGGTCAATATCAGCGTCGTACCACATGTTGATGGCGTTTGATCCTCCCGCTGACAACGTCCCTCCGACGATGGTCACCAAGGCTGTCACCAACGTGTCTTGCCATGTACGCTCAACGGCGAGAACACCATAGCGAGCCAATGTATCGTGAATCACGAGAGCGCATAGCGCCGTGATCTGCAGCAATACGATCACGCGCAACTTCATCAGTTGCATCATCACCTTGAGGGTTCCCGGGCGGGAGAATGATTCTACGGCCTCTGCGGTCACGATTCTTCCTCTCCTGCGGTTGCAGAACGATGGCTATCCAACATCGAGGAAGGGGGGCTGCTAGCGAGGCGGAGACAAAACATCAGCGTCACGGCCGACAGGAAGGCCATGACGCCAACCACGAGGTGGAGGAGAGAAAGCCATTCTGGAAAATCGCCGACTTGAGCAAACACGATGTAGGAGCCCCCCACCATCACATTGAGGACCCAAAAACCAGTTGTGATTTCCGCCATTCGCACCAAGGAGGTGGCTCCTTCTTCGCCAGCAGCGGCCGTGCGTAGGTGGCTGAGGCTCAAGACCAAAACCAAACCGACAACGAGGGCCCCAATTCGGTGAATCATTTGAATAAAAATCCCGGGACCTGCCAGGGAGGGCAAGAAGGAACCTTGGCATTTCGGCCACCCGTTGGGGAAGCCGACAGAACAACTTTGATTGTACTGACCGCCTGCTGAGGAAGAAACCCATGCCCCCAATATGAGCAACAACCCCACGGCGCCTGCCACAGAATGAACGCGTCGGCGTTGGCTGTTGAGAAACATCGTCGGAGCGCGCATGAAGGTCCATGATGCCCCCTCACTCAGTCGCATAGCGATGTATTGCCAAATCAAGACAGAGGCAAACACGCAGGCGAGGGACAGATGGAGGGCAACCGTCCAGTCCGCATTGTCGTAACGGACGGTGATGTACCCTGCTGCGGCTTGGATGAACAGCAAGGCGGCCGCCAACACGGCAGCGTTGCTCACCCCTCGACCGTAGGCCTTCTGACGAGCACGCATGAGGAATACGTTGGCCACAATGGGCACAGCGATCACGCCGACGAGAAGGCGGTGAAACCATTCCACGAATATCTGGAAGGTGGTGTACCGATGGTTAAGACCCCGAGAGTCCACTTCTTCAGGGTGGGCCGCCCAATAGGCTGCTTGCTCGTCTTCGCTGACGTCAAAATGCCATGTGCCGAAGCAAGTCGGCCACTCAGGACACGATTCTCCAGCATCGTTGATGCGTATGGATCCGCCAACAACCACGATAAGAAGTGCCATGACGGCTAAAAGAAGCGGCAGGGTCGACGGGCGTCGCCACCACTCCACCTCCATACCTCTTGGGGGGAGCAGACCCCTTTTGAACAAATGCCTCCCCCCGTGTGCATGGGTCAAAGGCGGCGCATAGCGACCCTGTGCACTCTAACCATGGTGCTTTTGAGCACCTTGAGTCTCGCACAATCAACGACAGCCGACCAAGGCGCTATTCTGGATGTTCATGTTTTACCAGGTGAGTGCATCACCTCGGGCGGCTGCATGGCCGACCGCCCAGGTCACCTCATCGAATACTTTAGCGCCGATTGGTGCGAGCCGTGCTTGGAGACTTCGCAGCAACTCAGAGCGTTAAATCGCACAGATACCTTGGTGGTGCAGCACCATCCATCTCCGCTTGACGAAACCTTTCAACCGAGCTCGAAAATGCGATTTGACCAGACATACCGCCTCCTGTTTTTCCCATCGATGGTCGTGGATGGTACAGAGCTCTTGACGGGCACACGTCAAGCCATGGACCTCGGAACGACGCTCAACAACAGCACCACGAATTGGCATGGCCTCAACGGCTTAGCACTCAACAACTCAACGCTGCAATGGACACCCATCGCTAACGCAACAGTGGTTGTGTGGTTCCTTCAACCTACCTCCCATACCTCTGCGAACACAACTCACGAGCACCTCGTGGTGAAATCATGGAATGAAAATGCCTCAACGGGATGGTTGAACCTGAGCGAGGTGCAGCCGACCACCAACAGCCGGTTGGTGGTCCTGCTCGAACGTGAGGGCGGGCGAGTTCTCAACATCAGTTCCTTGGCTCCGATGGGCAACGCTGACCTCAATCTCGGCGAAGTCTCCGTCCCATCGGAAAACACCGCCTTCCCGACGCCACCAATGGTCGCCATCGGCTCGGCCATCGTGTTGTTGATGCTGTTCACACCTGCTCTTGTTTGGCATCTCCGAATTCGAAACACACCGGCGCCGTCCTTCACAGAGAACGAGACGGACGAGGAATGAGGTAGGTTCAAAAAGAGTCGCTATCTCGCCAAACTGCGAGACCTCTCGCAAGTGATGTTGGATGGTAAAACCTGCACGAGAACACACCCGCTTTGAACGCGCACGAATCATCGGCGCACGAGCCCTCCAAATCGGAATGGGGGCGCCCCTCTACGCCACGGAGGAAATCCTCCGCGAGCAATTCAAAGAGGAGTTGGTCTCCTTGTACGGTCTCGAAGAAGCGTCCATTCGCTTTGTTCTCGACCCGTTGAAAATCGCACTTTACGAGTACGAAAATCACCTAATTCCCATCGACGTGACGGACCACCTTGATGAGTGATGTCACTCGGCTTGGAAGCCGTAGAAGGACGCTTGCTCAACATCAGGCAGCGCATCTCGCTTGACCAAAATGGTCCGGACAGCCCACAAGTCAACAAACACGCGGTACTTGGTCGTGGCGTCCAAGTAATCCACGCCACTTGACCCTCCAGTGCCCATGCGTCGGCCAATCATTCGCTCCACCATACGGGCATGGTGGGTCCGAAACAGCAGCATGGACTGTTCGAGTTCAACAAAACTGTCTATCAGACGTCGCGGCCAAGAGAGGAGCGGTAGGTCCCGGTAGGATTCGATGAACAACAACCCTGCTCGGCCTCTGTTGGCTTCGCCGTTTGGCTTCAAGAACCCCTGAGCACCCTCAATCCCCGCTTCAATCCGAGGTCGAACCGATGCTTCGGTGCCGTGGCCGATGGCCACCATGTGCGAGATAACGTGCTCTCCATGGGTGCGCATGGCTTCGAGGTGTTGTTCGATGTAGGCATTGACCACCGCATCATCGCCGTCGTCGGCAGCTGTTGATCCGTGGATGGGTGTTCGCGCCAGCCAGGAGGTAAGAGCCTCATTGAGTGAGGCTTGGCGGTGCGTATCTTGCACCTCAGCGAGAACGGAGGAGGAAATTTTACCCTCGTCCGCCAACCGTTGCATGTGAGCTAGAGGATCCATTCCGCCTGTGCGTTGCTCGGGTTCCAAACCGAGCAGGATTTCCAGTTCCCGCAATTGCCAGGATTCAAACCCGGAGGACGTTCCCAACCGGTCCCTGAATGCCAAAAAGTCCTGAGGGGTGAGGGTTTCCATGACCTTCCATTGGTCGGCCAGCAGGCGGAAAATTTCGCTTACGCGTTCAAGATGATGAACAATCACGGGAATGGTGGATTCCTCAACCTTGGGTTCGACCAGCAGCTTACGCGCCTCTTTGAGTTCCCGGAGAATCAATTTGAACCATAATTCAAAGGTCTGGTGAACGATAATGAAATGCAATTCATCGTTGGACGGGGGCGGGGCATACCCATCGGGGCCGTCTTGCAAGCGCAAGAGTTCCTCGAGACGAAGGTATCCACCGTACGTCATGCGAAAGGGGAGTGATGCGTCTGTCATGCTTCGTCGAACGCCTGTCGCCACATGAAACTTCACTCATCTTTGGGCCGCAAAGGACCGGACGGCAAACCATGTGCGACAACCGCATGCAATGACACACAGGAGATGATGCCATGGCGATCTTGTCTACGATGAGGAAGCAAACCCATACCTCCGTGCTGGCGCGGCAACATTGCCTCGAACGCAGCCGAACATCGTGCAGAGAGGACATAATACTCATAGAGCGAGTACGAAACCCCTCCGCATGGGCGTACCACTCGATACCGTGCAGGCGTGGCTCAAGGCATACGACCCAGCGTCCATCACCATTGGTGTTGTTGCATCCCATTCTTCACTGCAGATTCTCCACGGTGCGCGACAAGAAGGGTTCCGAACGTTGGGAATTGCCGTGGGTGAAAATCGTCGCCGCTTCTACAAGGCCTTTCCAGGAGCCGACCCTGACGAGTGGTTGATGCTCGAAGACTACCGAGAGATGCTCGACCATGCCGAATGGTTTCGCCAAAAGAATGTCATCATCGTCCCCCACGGCTCGCTGGTTGAGTACCTTGGAGCGAACAACTTCCGAACCCTTGAGGTGCCGACCTTCGGAAACCGGAACATCTTGCATTGGGAAAGCAGTCGAGCCCTCCAGCGAGAATGGTTGGAAGACGGTGGTTGCACCATGCCGCAGGTCATCGAAGACCCCCACAACATCGCAGGCCCCGTGATCGTCAAGTACGCCGGTGCGAAAGGTGGCCGAGGCTACTTCATCGCCAGGGATTATCGAGACTTCCGCCGAAACGTGGACATTGAAGAGGAGTTCACCATCCAAGAGTATGTCCTGGGTTGTCGCTACTATTTGCATTTCTTTTTCGACCCGACCGCTGATGATGGATTTCAAGTTCAAGGACGTGGTGCGCACGCTGGGAAAAATCTCGGACGGCTTGAATTGCTGTCCATGGACCGAAGGGACGAAAGCAACGTGGATGAATTCTACAAACTCGGTTCGTTGCGAGATTTGCGTGAAATGTCGCTTGAACCCTCGTTTGTCGTGACGGGTAACCAACCCGTTGTCATCCGCGAATCCCTGCTGCCTCGGGCCTTTGAACTGGCTGAGGGAACCGTGGCCGCCTCATACAACCTCGAGGAAGGATCACGGGGCATGCTTGGCCCGTTCTGTTTGGAGACCATTGTGACGGACCAATTGGAGTTCAAGGTCTTCGAAATCAGTGCTCGGATCGTGGCAGGCTCCAATCCGTTCATCGGCGGCTCCCCCTACTCCGACATCAACGAACGGTTCATGTCAACCGGGCGCCGGATTGCTCGTTCCATCAAGAAGGCGATTGAAGCTGACCGCTTGGACGAGATCGTTTCGTGATCAATTCTCATCGCCCATCATGGCGTCAAGGTCAGGGGCTTCTGGGATGGCATCCACATCCGAGGATTCGTCAACCACTTCAGTTTCTGTCTGCATGTTCGCCTGTGCCCGAGCGAGTTCCTCTTCGAGAGCGCGGCGGGATGCAGCACGCTCTTCGGGGGAGGGTAGAGTGAATTCTGCAACCATCATGATGGGGTCTCCGCTGGACAGTTCGCCGTTGTATTCACGCGCATCGTCGCCTTGGTTCACAATGACCTGGAATTTGGTTGGGTCCTTGCTTTTCCGCTTTTGGTGCTTTTTGTAGTGGTGAACGTAAACTTGGTATGTACCGGCAGGAGCTTTGCCTTCTTCCCAGAAGACGTTTTCAACGGGCTTTCGGGTCTCGGCGCGAACGTTGGCATCAACGTCCAACTCGCCACCGCAAGCCGACTTCTTGTTTCCTCCGTGAATGCGCTCACCGGAAGGACACACGACATGGAGGTCCAAGTCGTTGTAGTTGTTCCACATCAAGGAGATTTGAACATCGGAGGATTGAGCACCTTCGCGTTCCAGTCGAGCCTTCAGTTCAGCCATAGCTTGTTGGGCTGCGGCACGGGATTCCAACAATTCCTGTTCCCTTGCGGCCTCAATTTCCGCTTGCCGTTGTTCCTCTGCCGCTTTCAGTTCGGCTTGGCGTTGTTCCTCGGCCGCTTCCATTTCCTCAGCGTCAGGGAGTTCACCACCGGCTTGCAGAAGTTCTGCCTCGAGTTCGCGCCGTCGGCGTGCTCGCTCTTCGGGTGATGGCAAGTTGAATTCGGCCACCATCATGATGGGGTCGCCGGCATTGAGTTCACCGTTGTATTCGAAGGCGTCCCCGCCTTGGTTCACGATGACCTGGAATTTGGTCGGATCCTTGCTCTTTCGCTTCTTGTGTTTCTTGTAATAGTGAACGTACACCTGATATTTACCAGCTGGGGCTTTGCCTTCTTCCCAAAACACGTTTTCAACCGGCTTCCGGGTCTCTGCGCGCACGTTGGCATCAACGTCCAACTCGCCACCACAGGCCGACTTCTTGTTGCCACCGTGGATGCGTTCGCCGGAGGGGCACAGGACGTGGAGGTCCAAATCATTGTAGTTGTTCCACATCAAGGAGATTTGTACATCCGACGATTGCGCGCCCTCTCGTTCCAAACGAGCCCGTAGTTCAGCCATGGCGCGTTGAGCGGCAGCGCGTGACTCAAGCATCTCTTGTTCTTTGGCCGCTTCAATTTCGGCCAGACGTTCTTCTTCTGCAGCTTGTAGTTCGGCCTGACGATTGGCTTCAAGTTCAGCGGCGAGACGCGCTTCTTCTTCTTCACGCTCCAACGCCCGCCGGGCGTCTTCCTCTTGTTCGAGTTGCAACGCTGCTTCGCGTTCAGCCTGCATCCGAGCGGCTTCCTCTTCGCGTCGGCGACGTGCTTCGGCTTCTTCAGCCTCTTGTGCTTGCCTTCGTTCATTGAAACGGGCTTCTGCGAGAGCCCGGTCGCCTTGATTTTGTTGGCGAAGCATGTCTTGAACCGCTGCTAACTTACGGTCGAGGTTCTTTTTCGCCTTACCGAATCCCATGCCTGCATGTTGCTGCATCAAGCCCTCGGCGCTCATACCGCTTTGGAGGTTGACTTGGGCTTCGCGACGCATGACAATGAAGACCAAACCGAGACCAAATGCACCACCGAGGGCGGCGGTCAGTGCATAGTCGGCCCACGGCATGAATCGTAACCATACAGAACTACCACTTGAAACATGCGTTGGAAGTCCACGAGATACGATACGAGAGGCTAAGACCGCGGGAAGAACAGCACACATCATGAGGGAAGTTACCCTGAGATGGACGGGTGATGCACTGGCGGGCACCACCTTGGACGAACTCAGCGAGGTCGTCGAGCGATTGCGCATCGTAGGCCACTTGTTGGTTTCTCCCGAAGGGGTCCGGCAAATCGTCCTGCCGACGTTCAAAGAAGGGAAAGGAGTGGATGACCTCGCCAATGTCAGTTTCTTAACCGTTGAACAGCGTGTCAACGACCGAGATAGCCAAGCCTTGGTCGTGTGGAATGAACATCCCGTTGTACGGTTGGCCAGCCAAACCACCAATATCCACGTGGTCGCCCCCTACGAGTTTAGAAACGGGGGTATCACCGTCACCGTGCGTGGTTTGCCGCAAGCGGTCTCGACCTTTGTTAAGATGAGCAAAGCGATCCTTCCCCCCGCTGAGGTCAAGGTGACCGACCTGCTTGAACAAAACGACCCCTTGTTGAGCGCCCTCACACAACGACAACGCCAGTGCTTTGCGTTGGCTCATCAGTACGGTTTCTACGAAGAACCCAAACAAATCACCGTCCAAGCCTTGGCGGCCACTATGGAGTTGGCACGCTCCACCTTCCAGGAGCACCTGACGTCGGCGGAGCAAGCCATCTTGAGATGGGTGGGGTCCACCCTTGAACCGCTGGAGGATGAAACAAACCTTTCTTGAGCGACAGGAGGCAGCGCACATCATGGACAAGGCCCAACGCTTGGCATCCATCCTCCCCAACGGTCGTGGCGTTTGGATACCCATCGACCACGGGGCGTCAGATTATCCCAACGCAGGCCTGGAAAACTTGGAGGGATTAATTCAAGGCTTGGTGAATGCCGGAGTTGATGTCATCCTGGCACAAAAAGGCGTGGTTACTCATTTCGCCCACCTCTGCGAAGGTACACACACCAACATGGTGGTGCATTACTCCGTATCCACACGCCACGCAGGGAGCAACACCAGCAACAAGGTTCTGGTTGGACATGCGGATGAAACACTCACGAGGGGTGGTATCGGGGTATCCAGTCAGGTCAACATGGGCAGCGAAGAAGAACCGGCTATGATCGAACGCATGGGCGAATTGAACCGACAAGCCCACCTCCTCGGCCTCCCTGCCTTTGGCATGGTGTACGCTCGGGGTCCCAACCTCAATCCCACAGACGACGATACCACTGGAGGGCAAGCGCATGCAGTCCGATTGGCCTTTGAGTTGGGGTGCGATGCGGCCAAAACCGTCTGGACCGGCCAGTCAGAGACGTTCAGCAAGGTCGTCAATGCAGCCCCCATCCCAATGTTGGTCGCCGGTGGACCCACGAGCGAAGACACGATGGATGTGTTGCTGATGGTCGAGCAGGCTTTGCAAGCCGGCGCAGCAGGTGTGTGCATGGGGCGTCAAGTGTTTGGACACGCCAACCCCGAAGCCATGGCGAAGGCGCTGGTGATGATGGTCCACCACGGTGCGACCGCCCACGAGGCTGCGAAGGCGAACAATGTTTGAGGGGACCGCATGGAAATTTGGCTTCGTTTGGGAAACGATGTTGCTCCCGTGGACCAGGGCGAAGCCACCCGCTACCTTGGCGACACTCCTCGCCCAGACCGAATGTGGGTTGATGGCGAGCGACTGATGGATGGAGACAGTCCCATTGGGGCATACCTCATGATTCGGGACGGTGAAGGTCAACATCAAGGCGTTGCACTGATGGGGAGCGTGGACTGGATCTTGGTCGAATGCGAAACATGGTCGATGATCCCGCTTGAAAACCTCCTCGCCGCTCGCGAGGGAAGCCATACCAAACTTGCTGCGGTCATCCGGACCCCTATGGAAGCGCAGGGGGCTGGTTTTGCCTTGGATATTGGAGTGGATGCTCTGGTGGTTGACAACCACATGCCCCTGTTTGAGGCAGCCTTGAGTGTTCAGTCACAACGAGGGGAGCACATCGAAGAGGTGTCCGAAAACGCTCGTGTTGAAACCGAATCGATTGACCTGCAAACCCTCACCGTGGTCAGCGTGGAGGAAGCAGGCGTAGGGGACCGATACTGCCTGGACTTGCTCTCGTTGCTATCGCGAGGCGAAGGCTTGTTGATCGGTTCATCGGCCAGCGCTTTGGTGTTGGTGCACAGCGAAACCATTCCCTCCACCTTTGTCCCCACTCGGCCGTTTCGAGTCAACGCCGGCGCCCCCCACGGCTACGTGCTGATGGCGGACTGGTCGACGAAATACCTCTCCGAGTTGGTGGCTGGCGACCGGTTGTTAGCGGTGAACGTGGAAGGTGAAACCCGCAGCGTTGGATTGGGCCGCCTCAAAATTGAACAACGTCCAATGCTGAAGATCACAGCAGAAGACACCTCGAACAACAAGGGTAAACCAAATAAGGTCCATGTGTTCATGCAGCAAGCGGAAACGGTGAGACTGGTCGCTGATTCAGGAAAGGCATGTTCTGTGACTTCAATTGATAGGAATCAAGACATCCTTGGCTGGACGGACCGAGGTGCACGCCATCTTGGTCGAGCGATCAGCAGTCCAGTTGAGGAGCGTTGAAGGATGGCAGTGCTCGGCAAGGGAACCGCCCATGGTGCATGCAGCCTTCTTCATGCTGCTGCGTTGGGTTACGGAGCATCGACGGCTCTCAATCTCCCAATCACCGTGCGTTTGTTGGACCGTCCCAGCAAACGAGAGGTCAATGACAAGGACGACGTGCTCAACGCTGTCCTCCAAGGCTGGGTCGCCGCGGGCCACCCGCTACCTGAGGGGTTGGACGCCGACGACCTTTACTGGGGGGTCCGTTCCAACATACCTGCCAAGCAGGGCCTCAAATCATCCTCCGCCACCTGCATCGCCGCCTTGCGAGCCTTATGCGACGCAACCTCGACGCCCCTGACTCCTGCAGCAATGGTTCGGTTGGCCGCTCAGGCCCAACTGGAGGCGGGCGTGTCCCTCACAGGCTCCATCGACGATGCGTGGGCCTGCATGGCGCCCGGGTGGAAACTGGTGGATGTGCAAGCCCCGATTGAAGAAGGTGTATTGCTCGAAGGGGAAGGACCTTCGGAAGAGGATTGGACCGTGCTGTTGGTGTTACGTGGCGAACGGGAAAAGCAACCTGTTCTGGAAGACTTTGCCCCGCATCTCGCTTCGTTCCAACAGGCGCTTGAAGCCATTCAGGGCGGAAACGAACTCGTCGCCCTGACTTGGAACGGACGAGGTGTGGTCGCCGCACTCCAAGACATCGAAGGCAGAAAGATGGCCAATGATTCATTCATGAACAGTGCCCGAGCAGCCGGCGTATCGGGATCAGGTCCAGCGCTCGTGGTGGTGATTCCGAGCAACCTTGCCTCAACGCTCGAGCGAATCAAACATTGGTATTCCAGCCGCTACAAAGGTCTTGAATTCATCGAAACAACCTTCCACAGCCACGATAAAGAAGATGAATTGGAGTGAACACCTTCTAAAAGGGCCGCAGCATGCAACTTCCGTTGGACCATGGGCATGAGGCTCGGTGAAGTCTTGCGGGTGACCCTTCATGGTTCAAGTCATGGACCGTACGTGGGGGCTACCGTCGAAGGCTTGCCCGCCGGCCTGTTGATTGACGACGAGACAGTGAACGCTGCGATGGCCCTGAGGAAAACCGGTGGACGATACAGCAGTCAGCGCTCGGAAGATGATTCTGTGCGTTGGCTGTCAGGAGTGAGGAACGGTCTCACCACGGGCGAAACGGTTGAACTTCGAATTGACAACACCGATGCTCGCAGTTCCGACTACGGTTTCCTTCCCTCTCACCCACGACCGGGTCATCAAGACATGGTGATGCACAAACGCTCGGGAGGAGAGGCCGATTTGCGTGGAGGGGGGACATCAAGCGCACGAATGACCGCTCCGTTGGTCGCTGTTGCTGCTATCCTTCGTGAATGGTTGAAACCATTCGGAATTGCTATCGAAGCCCATCTTGGCGCGGTGGGCGACATTGAGGCGAAACCATTGGATCAATGTCCTCCACGCTGGGCTAACGACACCTGTCAAGCCCTCCGCTGCCGCGATCCCGATGCATCAATGGCGATGGCGGACCTGATCGATCGCACCCGTTCGGACAGGGACTCCATCGGTTCTCGCGTTGACGTCGTGATCGATGGCTTGCCCTTGGGCTTGGGCGAACCTTGGTTTGACGGTCTTGAGCCTGCCTTGGCACGAGCCATGATGGCCATTCCCGCAGCCCGAGGGGTGGAATTTGGCCACGGGTTTGGTGTTCAAAGGATGAATGGCTCCCTACACAACAGCCCCTGGGGGGGTACTGCAGAGCATCCTGTTCTGGAAGGTGAACAGCCGGATGGAGCATTGGCTGGATTGGCGACAGGTTCACCGGTCCATCTTCGCGTGGCACTCAAACCACCCTCCAGCATCCCCCGAGAGCAGTGGACCCTGCATCTGGAGAGCAACGAGAAACAGCCATTGCTGGTCAAAGGCCGTCACGACCCTGTGCTTGGCCCACGAGGCGTGGCCGTGGCTGAAGCCATGGCAATTTTGGTCGTGGCGGACCTGATGATTCGAGGGGGTTTCCATCTTGACTGAATCAGCGGTGATTCACAAATTTGGTGGTTCTTGCCTACGTGATGCCTCGGATGTCGACCACATTGCCGATGTGTTGAACGACAGCGAGGGACCCCCGATTGTCGTGGTTTCGGCCTTATGGGGAACCACCGACCGATTGATGCGTGCAGCCAAGGAACCTCGGTATGCAGGACGACTGGTCGACGACTTGGCCAAGCATCATCTCCGATTTTCCCCACAGCTGGTGAACTCACCGTTGTACGATGTTTTTTCGAAGGTTCTCGAAGGAATCGAGACTTCCCTGACCTTGTTGGCTGAACGACACGACGACACCAGCGCCTACAATCAATTGTTGGCTGCCGGAGAGCGATTGTCGGCCTTGGTGATCGCTCATGCTCTCAGCGAGCGCGGGTTCCCGGCCCATCCGTTGGGTGCAGAAGATATCGGGTTGCATTTGAACGGCATCGGTATCGCCAAGACCGTGGACATGGAGCGTTCGGCTCAACACCTTGACCGTGAAGCCTTTGAGGGTGTCCCGGTCGTAACAGGATGGTTTGGAGAAGGTTTGGACGGTTCAATTGCGTTGTTGGGGCGAGGTGGCAGCGACCACACAGCCACTGCGTTAGCGGCCCTGTTGCATGCTCAAAAGGTCATTCTTTGGAAGGACGTGATCGGCATTCATCCCATTAACCCACGATGGGGCGTACCGTCCACACCGATTTCCTACCTCGGCTACAGTGAGGCCATTGAATTCGCCAACACTGACGCCAACATCCTCCATCCAGCCACGGTCGAGCCGGTGTATGCGCTGGGCATCCCCATCGAAATCCGTCATCTCTCAGGGTACCAAAAGAGCGGTTTACGAACGGTCATTGGGCCTGATATCGAAGTTCATCAAACCATCAAAGGCATTGGCTGTGTCCCCAAGGTGGCATACATTGAGGCGAACGTTCACTACGTACAGGATGCCGCCATCACGTTGAGCAACATCATTGCGACCCTGGACCGAGACGACATCCGAATCTGTTCCTTTGAAACACAACCCAGCGTTTGGCGATTTATCGTGTTGCAGCAAGATGTGCACCGGACACAGACGATCCTCTCCACGGTGGCCAGCAACATCACCACGACCTATTACGCTGCCATGCTCTCGTTCATCGGCTCGCAAGATGCGGAGGTGCTCAAAACCAGCATGCTCAACTCGGGCATTTGGGACAACAACCCTCTCCACCTGACGCCGTTTGCCGCCCACATGCTGACGCAAAGGATGGACCTCTCCAAGATGCTTGAATCCTTGATGTCGGCATTAACCGTGAATCGGCCGTAATTCGGGACAGCGTCTCACTCGGCTTGCTTCTCTCGGAAGCGCTGCAGGTGAGTTGGCAGGTTGAGTCCAAAGAGAATGCCCACCGTGATGAACACAAACAGTGTCCCCAGCGCCACGCCGTACACCGAGGTCAGCTCAACCGATTCCCGCATGCGCAACGCTGTGTCGCCAGAGAAGATACCAACAATGGCCGGCAAGATGGTGTTGGCTGAAAGCACAAACCATGCCAAAAAGGTGGCGAGGATGGGGTTGATCACCAAGGAACGGTGGTAGCGAGAGACGATTTTCTTCGGGTTCATGACATAGACTTCGTTGGTACGAATGCTGGTGTCAAGCATCGAATATCGAATGACGCCGTTGCTTAATTCGAAGTACATGATCAGCAGCACCGAATATACGACCACGAGAATCGAGAGCATCGTTGGGCTGTCCTGAAGGTTGAAAAGGTCGCTGGACAACGACGTTTTCGAGGAAGCAAAACGAAGAATGGCGAGAATGAAGAGGAGATTGCTGCCCAAGGACATACGAGCGTCACGCTTGAGCGTCCCCATGAACCCAAGCACGGTAGCCGATGCGATAACGACGAGCTGAATGATGTTCGCGAACCCAAGGCTGCCGGTCAAAATGTACCACATGGTTCCTTCTGGGGGTGATATGATGTACGTCAAAAAGGCCAGCGCAACCAGTACTCCGTAGACAGCAATCTGCAAGTTCTGGACCATCTTGTCGGGGGGGAGGAACTTCATCTTGGGGACCAGCGGGCCGCCAAGTAGACTCTCGATGAAGCTGGGAATCTCAACCGTCGGGATGGCGTCCGCAGGGATGTCGCTACCCGAGCCAACCTGCCCGGCGGCCTTCTTGCGAGAAGGTGCCGAGGAGCGAACGGTTTTGCCGTCGTAAAGGTGCGAGGTGTCGCCGGATGGTTTGTTGATGGTCATCGTCTCACCTCAGAATCCTCGTGCGCCCGCAAGGGCCGTTGAAAGGAGCATATCGGGCTCCCAGTCCATGATGTTCACGCCAAGTCCTCGCAATTCGCCAATCAGCACATCGCGCTCGGTCTTCATGACCTCGTACCCGGTTCGGTCGATGCGCTTCGCGTCAAACTCAAACTCAAGCGAGGAGGGCGAGAGGACCGTTACATCAAAGTCACGGGCTCGGAAATCCCGCAGAGCGTTCACAATGGTAGGATCGTCTTCCAGGTTGGAGAGGAAGATGATCGGGCTTCCTTTGTTGATGTGGGGTAAAATCCGATTGACCACAACCTGCAACGGAATGTTGCCACGAGCCACGGCGCCCGCAAGTTTGGTCAAAATCACGTACAGTTGCTTTTTGCCCGTGTCACGGTCCACGCTGACGACTTCATCGCCGTAGACAATAACACCAACGGAGTCACGACGCCCGAGGAAGTACTTCGCTAGAGAGGCAGCGGCTCGGGTGGAGTACACCAGAGCGTTTCGTGAAACAGGACCGGTTTCTGCCACCGCTCGAGAATCGATGATGATGATGATGTCGGAGACAGCATCACGCTCGCGTTCGTTTACCATCAACTTACCAGACCGGGCATACGCAGCCCAATTGATGGCTCGGAACGAGTCGCCTTCGAAGTATTCACGCAGCGAGTAGAACTCCGAACCGGGACCTGGTTGTCGAATGTTGACGGCACCGGTGAAGATCTTGGGGACACGAGATTTCACGAACGTTTCTTTCAAGTCCTCCATCTTGGGGAACACAAGGAAATCGTTGTAGACATGCAATTCCTTTTCCTTGTGGAACAACCCGAAGGCGTCCTGAATTCGCACCGTGACAGGCCCAAGGCTGTAAAAGCCTCGAAGTGGACATTCCACGGTGTACTCGATGAAGGTCTCTCGGCGAGGGCCCAATTCCATCAAAATGTAGTTGGCCCCTTCCTTGATGCGCATCACTTCAGGAACTCGATCCCGAACTTCCAAAATCTTCGGCAGCGATGATGTGTTTTGCATTCTCAGCGTGACGTTCAGCTCGCCGTCTTCGAACATACGAGCGCTGGAGAGCTTTCGCATCGCCACGACGTTACCCAAAGCAACACCTTCTTCTCCGGACCATTCGTCAGCACGTCGTCCACTCGAGGCGACGTCGGCGTGGTTGCCCAGGAGGGCTGCCCAGGTCAGGAACACGAAGATCACAACGGCAATCGTCACAAGTTGCGTGTTCCGCAAGGTCAAGCCAAGGAGGTACATGGCAACCGCGAGGCTACCAAGCATGGCTGACTTGCGACTCCACATCTTCCAATCACCTCGTTGAACGATTCAACTTCAAACGGTTGGCACCGGAACTTCACGGAGGATGGCCTGGATGACCTCTCCAGATTCAAGTCCCTTGATTTGGTGCTCAGGCTTGAGGATGATACGGTGGGCGATGGCCAATTCTGCAACGGCCTTCACGTCGTCGGGGGTCACGAAATCGCGGCCGCGCAACGCTGCAGCGGCACGGGAGGTCTTCAGCAAGGCCTGAGAGCCACGAGGCGAAGAACCGACGAGGACCCGTGGGTCTTCGCGGGTGCGAGAAACGATTTCCACCATGTACATGCGCAGAGCAGGGTCGACGTACACGTCTTCACAAGCCTGTTGCATGGCGATAACACGAGCGGGGTCGGTGATGACGTCGACATCGACGGCGTCCTTCCCACGGTTGATACGTCGGGCGAGGATTTCGTCTTCATCGGCTCGATCGGGGTACCCCACGGACATCTTGAACATGAAACGGTCAAGTTGTGCTTCGGGCAGCGGGTAGGTACCTTCCTGCTCGACAGGGTTCTGCGTGGCCATAACAATGAACGGTGCTGGCAACTTGTGGGTCACGGTACCGATGGTCACCTGTTTCTCCTGCATGGCCTCAAGCAGAGCAGCTTGGGTCTTGGGAGGAGCACGGTTGATCTCGTCAGCGAGGAGGAGATTGCAGAACAGTGGACCGGGTTTGAAGGTAAATTCACCCTTCTTGGCATCGTAGATGTTGGTACCGGTGATGTCAGCGGGCAACAAGTCAGGCGTGAATTGAACACGCTTGAAGTCACAACCCAAGGCATCAGCGAAGGTGTTGGTCATCAACGTCTTGGCCAAACCAGGGTAATCCTCGAAGAGGAGATTCCCGTTGGACAGGATGTTGATCAACACGTTGTCGATCACGTGGGGCTTACCGATAATGACCTTCTGAACTTCGGCTGAAATCGCTTGAGCGATAGCGCCGACGGCCTTCAGGCGTTCTCGGACTTCCGGGGTGCTTTGGTGCTTCGGCTGGGCCGGAGCGGCCGGCGCTGCAGGTGCTACAGGTGCGGCGGGTGCTGCGGGCGCCACCGGTGCGGCAGGAGCCGCTGGAGCGGCAGGTGCCATGGGTGGGGCGGGTGCAGGTGCCACCGGAGCTGCTGGCGCTGCAGGTGCTGGCGCGGGCGGGGCTGCTGGGTTAGCTGGGGGTTGCATGTCTTTTCCTCCTTGTTTCAATTACCCCAACGGCGAATGTGAGGGATGAGTTCCCTCAGTTCATCGTTGGAGTAGGCACGGTTTGAACTCACGAGTTCAACCAATCGGGGTTCGCGGACCATCTGCATGATCTCTGCGGGGGATTTACGCGCAAACTCGTCGCGCGTCAGGTCATTGAAATTGCGAACTTTCGAGAGGAAGGCCTCTCGGGTTCGCCGCTGGTACTGCGAGGGATCCAACTTGGTTGGACGTTCTCGGAACCGAGTCAAGTCGAATACATGGCGCCAGTTTTCTTTTTCCGGCACCACCATGATGGCGATAGCCAGCAAGGCGAAGATGTTCAAGATGATGAGCCACTTCAGAACGCCGTCGCTGGTCAACAGAACGATTGCTCCCATGGCTTCGGTGAAGGGCATGGAGAGGCTGCTGGAGACGTGTCGGCTTTCGTCGAAAACGATGTTGAATGCGCTGGTCGAGCGGGAGACAGTTGGGGACAATGCGTCGTTGTCGAATTCCATCAAGTCGTTGATGAGAGCGGTAAAGTACAACTCGTTACCGTACCAGGTGGTTTCGCCCAAACCTTTGTTCAAGCCCTCGGAATCGGTGTCCCAGCACATGTGGCCGTGTTGGATGTACAGTTCGGAATCGCACTGTTGCTTCCCTGTTTCTTCAGCGAGGCTCTGGTCCCATAGGTGGTTGGCGAGAACAGAATGGTCAGAAACAAAGACGATGCTACCGGTGGCTTCGAGTTCACCGTAATCGCCACCGTTGCTGAGACTTCGCTGGTCCAACACCGTCTGACCGGGGTAGTTGATGCGAATGATCAATCCAGTTTCTCCCTCACCGAGCGTGGGGTTGGACTCACCTTTGCCAGCGTCGATTTCTGCAGAGGTTGAGGCGTGGGCAAGCACGAGGACTTCTCGGCCCGTGTCGCCCTGCTCGTCCAAGACCTGAATCGCAGTGGGTCGGTGGAAGAGGACCGGCATTCGGCAGTTGCTGATCTGTTCGTCACGAACATTTTGCTCGGAGCACGGCACCGCTTTTTCAGCACCCATTGTAGTGACGTCTCGGTTCACGCTAGCGACGGACCAGATTTTCTTCGTATCTGGGGAGATTCGTTCTCCGTTATCATCGGTGACTTCGTAGTACCGACCGGTATTGATGTCGTCACGAATGGGTGAATCGAAGTATTTGACTCCAAACTCTTCAGCCACGAGTTGAGCGTTGGTGGAGTTTGAAGCGATGATCACCTTGCCAGCCCGCTTCGTGACGAAATCGTGGACGGCTGAAGCCTCGGCCGCATCAAAGGGCTTCTCGGGAGCAGCGATCACGAGGAGGGTTCGGTGGGGGTCCTGCCAGTCGTTGACGAGCATGGGAGTGGACATCGTGTTGGCGACGTTGAAGTCTTCCAAACTCTCCCGCATCAAGGTCAATTGCTGGTCTTGATAGTCGCCTTCGCTCTCATAGGGCGAAAACACCGTGGTTTTCCCAGCGGAAACCAGGGCGATGACCACCGATGAAAGAAGAATCGAGACGACCAAACCAACCATCAGCCATGCTTCAAGGCTGAGTTTGGTCTTATCTGCTTCTGCCATTTTGTATCACTCCTGACCTCGTTCATAAACGACAGATTTACAACCTTCGGAGACACATTCCACACATAATAGTTGCTCAACGATGAGCAGGGCGAAAACGCTGTTTTACGGCCCTATGTATTGGTTTTCCGACGAACGAGAAAAGGCTTGTTTGGCAAAAAACAGGTGTTTTCTAACATTTCGCCCCGCTCCGCCATTCTCGGCGAGTCTGTTTCATCGGCGACGATGATACGCCCATGTGACGAGGAGGAGGACGAGGGTTTCTGCGGAGCCGCTCCACGGCATCGAATTGTCATCGCCGGTGGTGTAGTCATCGTCATCGTCGCCCTCACCATCGACAGGTGAATTGTCCACTGATGGGGCGACAACATTGACGTTGAACGTTGCAGAGCGCTGGGCGCCGTCACCTTCGGAAGCTACGGAAATCGACACTTCACAGGTACGTTCCTGATGGCTGCTGCTGGCCTCGAGTTTGAGCGTGAAGGCCATCTTGTTCTTGCCGTCTGGGGCAGTGACGGCGACGACCACATCGGTGAGTTGCTCGAGGTCACCAACCGCCAGATGTGGGCAACTTCGCACGATGGCCTCTCCGGATGTGATAGCGTCTTGGGTGTTGCCGAGGTTACTGACTTCAAGCGTAAACTCAACCCAAGAACCTGCAAAGAGTTCGTTGGTGGGCGGTATGATTTCAGGCACAAGGCGGAACATACGAGGAACGGCGACATCTGCCTCAATGTCCTGTGACCGAAGGGTTGAATCGCCAACTTTCTCTTCACCGACGACCAGTAATTCGATGCTGGACGAGGGGGAAAACGAGCGGACCTCCTCGGCTGAACCACCTGTGACGGTGATGCGGAAGGTCTCGTTACCATTCCCCGGGACTGAGATACTGTCGGGCCCGTCAAAGGAGAAAGGGCCATCCTCGTCGTAGTCATAGGTCAGGTCGAGGTTTAATTCAGCAGGACCGTCGTTGCTCACGTAATAGACCAATTCGCCAGTGAGGTCCCAATCCTCTTCAAGGTCAACCACATACTTTGGGTCAACGTCGGTCACCCAACCCATCTCCCATGAAGGGCCGCCGACGTCTTGTGCAGCAACGGGGGGCAAGGCGAGGAGGAGGAGAGCGGCAAGGATCGGGAAACCGACTGCTCTCATGGCTTTCACTCCCCGTTCATGATGGCCGTCAGAGCACGCTTCACCAGCGTTTTGACCATGGTTCGGCGGTACCGAGGCGGCAGCGCAGTGTTGTTGACAGGCTTAACAGCGGCCTGGATGTCAACAGCAAGAGCCAGGATGTCCAACGAAGATCCAGCAACATGTCCTTCAACCTGCTCGCTGTGTAGGCGGGGGATGGATTCGAGAGCCGTGCTCGCCACGGAGAGCGTCTCAAGTTGGCCTGGAACCCAGGCAGCGGCGACGCCGGCTTCTGGAAAATCCCAGGAATCACGAACGCGCAGTTTTTGGTAAGCACCCACCATGGAGGAAGCTGAATCCGGAAGGACGATTTTCAACAGCCATTCGCCCGGCTGAAGGACATTCTTCTTCATGCCATCCAGTTCGTAAAAGGCTTCCAGCGGCAAGGAACGCTCTCCTTCGGGACCCACCAAGACCACCGAGGCCCCCAACACCATGAAATTTGGAGCGAGGTCCCCCTGATAGGTCGCCACGCACAACGTGTTTTGATTTGGAATCACACGGCAATCGGCGCCCGTCCCGCAATCGGCTTTGTGACACCAGTCGATGGAACGACGCCAATCTTCGGATTGATTGTACCAAAAACATCGCGTATCGAGGCACAGGTTCCCTCCAACGGTGGCGCTCTTTCGAATCAACGACGAAGCCACCTTCGAGGCGGCTTGGGCCAACAAAGGATGCACACCATTGGCCTCCGTTAGTGAAGCGAGGGACACCATACACCCAATCTCGTTGGGCGTCAAACGATGGGCTTCCTCGATACCGGCCAGTGAGATAACATGCGGTTTGGGGTTGATTCGCCATTTGTAATTCGGCAGTACGTCGGTGCCACCAGCAACCCAATCAAAGGGCTCACCTCGCTTCATCAAGGAGGCAGCAAGGTCAACGGCTTCTCTCACCGATGCAGGATGGTGCAACTCAAACGGTGGCATCAGCATCAAACATCACCTCCCATATGCCGTTGTTCTTTCTTCAACCAAGCCCGACCAGCGAAGCCCAACTCCGCCAGTTGTTCGGGCAAGGGTTCATCCGCCTCTCGCCAACCGTCCACTTGGTCAGCCAAAGGCTGATTCGGGTCAAACCCAAACAAAACGCCGTTGACGTATGCCGATGTGTCTTCGCTTCGTTGACGAAGTCGGTCCCGTTCCCGATGTTCGTCGGACCGCTTGACCAGCGTCGCCTGAAGTGGACCATGGACCAAACGAGGCGACTCCATATTCAATGGGTCATCAATCTTCGCCGCCTTCATGTGCTTCTCAATGCCTTTGTAGACCACATCTGGGGTGAGTGGAAGATCACGCAATCGAATGCCAATGGCGTCATACACAGCGTTGACCACAGCCGGTAAGATTGGCAACAACGGTCCTTCTCCGGCTTCCTTTGCCCCAAACGGACCTTCCGGGTCGCTAGATTCAACGATGATGGCCTCAACATGCGGCATTTCGTGAACGGAGGGAATCTTGTACTCCAAGAGGTTGGCGTTTTGAAGGTGGCCTGTTCGACCGTAGACCATCTTCTCGCTCAGAACTTGCCCAAGGCCCATGTGGCAGGAGCCGATGATTTGGCCTTTGACCGCCAACGGGTTGAGGGCTTTGCCGCAATCGTGAGCAGCCCAAACATTGGTGCAAGATATGAGGCCCGTTTCGACGTCAACATCCACTTCAGCCACGTACGCAGAGAAGGAATATGCCGGTGCTAATCCGGCAGCGGCTCCTTTGTGCACGCCGCCCATCGGAGGAGAGCGGTAGGCGCCGCGGGCGATGAGCGCCCCCGTGTCCGCTTGGGCCTTGTGGAGGGCTTCAAGGTACGAGACGCCAATCGAAGGGTCGTGTTTGTAGTAAATTCGGCGGTCGTTCAGTACCAACACATTCGGGTGATAGCCCAGCATCTCCCACGCTGCCTTGAGCAACTGGTCGCGAATACCGATAGCGGCTCGAATGGCAGCGTTGGCGTTCATGAAGGTGACGCGGCTCGAATACGAGCCGAGGTCAACCGGGCTGGTGTCGCTTTCGTGGCTGCGAACGTGAATCATCTCGATGGGCAAAGCCAGCACTTCCGCTACAACCTGCGCCACCGCCGTGGTGGAACCTTGACCGATATCGGCTGCCCCCGTGTGCACCGTAACCCCGCCGTCCATGTCGACTTGGATATGGACGGTGGCGTGAGGGAAATTCTTCGGGTCCCAATGAATCGGCAATCCCGAGCCAGAAATGAAAAAGCCGCAACCGATGCCAATGCCTTTGCCGAGAGGGAGTTGCCGGAATTTCTCGTCCCAATTGGAACCCTGACGAACCCGTTCAAGGGCTTCACGCATGCCATTGGAGGTGATGCGGAATCCGCTGATCGTTCGGCTGTGCGGTGGGAGGAGGTTGGCCAATCGAAGATCGATGGGGTCCACGTTCATGGACTCGGCCATCTCGTCCAATCCGACTTCGACAGCGCAACGTGTGTTGACCGCACCGTGGCCGCGCATGGCGCCTGAAGCGGGTTTGTTGGTCCAAACACGAGCGCCAGTGTAGTGGAAAGAGCCCAACTCATATGGGGCGGTCGCTAGCACCCCGTTGTAGTACGATGTCACATGGCCGAAGGAAGCAAAACCACCACCGTCAATCAGAGCGTCGATGTCGAATCCTGATATCCGCCCTTCCTCATCCGCAGTCATCTTGACGTCGATGTGACTTGGATGGCGTCCTCGGTTGATCCAATACACCTCCTCACGGTCAAACGTGATCCGAACAGGGCGGCCGGAGGAACGGGCGAGCAACGCGGCACACATTTCGTGGGGGAACGGGTCGGATTTGCCACCAAACCCGCCACCAACGAAGGTACGTATGACATTGATTTGGTGCATCGGCACGTCGAGCACGGTGGACAAGGCACGGTGAGTGTAGTGCGGCACCTGCTGGGGCGTGTAGAGTTGCAATCGGCCGTTAGGGTCCCAATGTGCGACCACGGCGTGGGGTTCAGTGAACCCGTGGTGGACACCAGACATCGTCCATGAACCGTGTGAAGATGCATGCGGAGTTTTCACCAGAGAGCGGTCGCCAAATTCTTGAAACACACGCTTTTGGACGTTCGTCCGGGCAAGGTGGTATTTGCCTCTCCAGTGAATCGGCTCATCATGATCCTCAAGTCCCTTTTTGGGGTCAAAGACGGGTTCAAGCAGTTCCCATTCGATGTCAAAAAGAGACAGGGCTTCAATGGCTGTGGCCTCGTCAATTGCTGCCACACAAGCCACGAGATCGCCAACATGGCGAACTTTCTCAACCGCCATGGCATGCTCGTCCTTGGTAACCGGCAACACACCGAACCGGTGAGGGGCATCAGCGCCTGTGGCCACAGCGACAACGCCCGGTAAGGCCTCGACCCTCGAGGTGTCGATGGATTTGATGCGAGCGTAGTGATGGGGGGATCGAAGGATTTTACCGATCAGTTCCCCCGGTAATCGGACATCATCGCCGTACCATGCTTGTCCCGTCACCTTGGCGTTTGAGTCAACCAAAGGAATGGCTTTCCCCACCACCGTGCCGGTTCGGTCACGGTCGTGGATGTGATCGCCTGCGGGCTTCGGCTCCAATCCGCCAACCGTTTCAGGGATGTAATTCAGGTCGCGTGGACTCATGGACGGGCGGGAACCGCCCGACCCGGGCGGAGGAAACACTTGCTTGCCCGCAACGCGTTTACCGTCTTGACGAACCTCCGGTGCAGAGGATCCGGGTTGTTGACGGTAGCTTCCCATGTTCATCACTTCGCATGGCCGGGCGGCATGGTGGGTTCATCCGGTCCTGTGGGATGGGGGTCGGGATGAGGCTCACTGGCAGCGGCGGCAGGTTCTGCCTCGCCACGATGGATCGCAGCAGCCGCTTCGATGGAGTCGATGATTTGCTGGTACCCGGTGCATCGGCAAAGGTTCCCTTCAATCGCTTGAGCAATCTCCTCACGAGTCGGGTTATTGTTGGCTTCCAACAACGCCTGAGAGGTGATGAGGAATCCGGGGGTGCAAAAGCCACATTGCGAGCCCCCATGGGTGGCAAAGCAGGTCTGGATGGGGGCGAGATGGGCCCCATTGGACAGCCCCTCAACGGTGGTGATGCTGCAACCTTCAACTTGACCGGCCAAGGTCAAACAGGACAACCGAGGCTCGCCGTCGATCATGACCGTGCAGCAGCCGCATGTCCCCAAATCACAACCTCGCTTCACGCCAAGGGTACCGACCTTGTCGCGCAATACGTCGAGGAGGACAGCGTTGCTCGGAGCAAGGACTTCGTGAGGTTGCCCGTTCACGGTGGCAGACCACCTCTGACCGGGGGGCGAGGGGATCATCGCGACATGTTCTGTTCCTACCATAGTCGTCCCTGCCTCTGCGTAGGCTCTTCACTCTTTGATAATTGGGGGTGGGCGACCTCAAGAATATGTGAGAATTCCGCCTTCATTCTTCTTCGCTGTTCAATTCGCTTTCAACTTCACTGGGCCCCGAAGACGACAAGGGTGCAAGGCCCTGCGTCTGAAGCGGGTCGACTTTCGGTAAAGATTCTATAGAATCGTCGCCTATGAGGGTGCTTCCTTCCCCTCCAAACTCACCTTCTCGCTCCTCAATGGCGTTGCGCAGGACAAGACCGTGATACACGCGAAGTTTTCGGGTTTTCACCAAGTCATTGACCACTTTTTCCACCTGTTGAAGTTCTTGGAGCGAATCTGCTTTCTCGATGGTCGTCAAACACCGCTTGTATTCCTGTCTTCTCGCAAAAAATACCCCAAGATAAACGGGAATCAGCAAAAAGGGGATGACAAGTTCCTCAAATACAATCTCACTGACACCCGACATCGAAAATTCCATTTCATCCTCGTGAAAGTCTGTGGAAAACGAACCGGGGCCTAATCCGCCGGCGTAAAAGAACCCCGTGTTGACGCCAAAGTACATGTTGAATGGCGTCTGATCGGGGTCGTATCGGTCAGAACCACGGTCCAGTTCAACATCATCAGGCCAACCGTCGTTGTCGTTGTCGTGGTCGAGAACATCGGGAATGGTGTCAGCATCCGTATCGGGGGGAGTGGATTCTGGATTGAAAGGGTCGTAAAGAACCGTACCTGAGGAGGCAGACCGCTCCATTTCGTTACGAATGCCGTCACCGTCTGCATCGTCATCGTACTGGTCAGGGACAAAATCACCGTCGATGTCCGAACAACCCATCAGACGAACGCGGCTCTTCCCGTATGTGAAGGGGCAATCATCCGAAAGTGCGTGCTGGCCTTGGTCGGCATACCCGTCGCCGTCTTGGTCTGACCAAATCAACGGCTCCTGAGGCCATTTATCCACCTCGTTGTTCACCCCGTCGCCGTCCCGATCAGCGTCGCTGTTGTCGCCGATTCCGTCGCCGTCGAGATCTGCATGTTCGCTTGCGTTGAATGGAAAAGCATCAGCCCCGTTGCTGGTGTTCCACCCCTCGTCAGGGTCAGACCAACCATCGCCGTCCGAGTCAAGGCACCCCTGTCGGTCTTCGGTAGAATTCCCTGATTCACACGAAGAAGAGCCCGAAGATTGGCCCACTGCTCCACCGAACATAAGACCGATGCTGAGGAAGAGCAACACGGCATGTGTACTTGCCCTCACGGTCTCTTCTTGAGGGGCATTCTTAATGGGTTTATGGGCAGAGCATAACGAGGAACTTTTGTATAGGTCTTAAGACGAGAATTTTATCATGCAAAAAATCACGTTGTTCTTGGTCCTTACCCTTTTCATTGCCCCGTTGACCGGCTGCACGAGTGAAGAGGACCTTCAGGAAACCAAATTTCCTTCATTTTCTGCAACGGCTGACAACGGAGAAGACTACGACAACGCTCGATTGAGCGGAAGTCCGTACATCGTCATCTTCTCAGCAGAGTGGTGCAACAACCCATGCTACACAACTATGCATGCTATTTGGAACGCCATCCCTGAAACCATGGTGCTGGTGATGTCAACCGATCCGGTGGAGAACGCTGGTGGCCTTACCCTTACTGAGTGGCACGAATCAGCTAATGCCCATGATGATGACGACGCCAACAATGACGGTGTAACCGACGAATCCGAAGCAGGTGTCACCCTCACCACCTACGCCTTCATGAAAGGCAGCGAAGCCGGAAAAGCCCTCGATATCACGCGCCCAGGGTCGGTCGTCTTCGTAAACGGTGACGGTATTGTGACCTACAAGAACGAGGGCCGAATGGATGACAGTGCCCTCATTCAAGCGAAGTGGGACGAAGCGTCGGCCTGAGTTCAATCAAGCGATGCTTCATCGGCAACGGCTTCGATGTCATCATCATACCACTTGACCGATTCCACCATCGTTGCTTCTTCGGCCTTGCTGATGATGAGGGCCCCGAGCACGATCAGCATCAACACAAACAGACCGGCTGCGGGCACTGCCCATGCCGAGAGCGTTGCGAGGACACCGTCGCTCCCGCCCGCATTCTTGGCGTTCGCCGTGTCCATGAGCATCACGTTCACCGAAATCAATGCTGAAGAGCTGTGGCCACCGCTGTCGTTGGCAGCCAAGCCACGAAGTGACAAGGTGTGGTTCCCCTCAACGTCAATGCCCGGGAGATGCTCGAGTTGATGCACGATCGTTTTGAGGTCAAGATAGGCGACAGCGTCGCCTTCATCGAAGGAATGGAGGTTTGACCAGTCGTCACGGAGGTGGTTGCTTCGCCACTGGACGGTGTCAAGATACCCGCTCAGTTCCACTTTGATGCTGTCACCGGGTGAAAGGTGGATCCGGTCGTCAATGCCCACAGAAGTGTCAACGGTAAGTGCGATGGTTGAGTCCAATTGGTAATCTCGCTGAGCGGCTTCCATCACCGCAGCCACCGCTTCAACATGACCGTGGCCGTACACGTTGTTCTGTCGGTTCTTCGGAATCAGATCCTCGCCACAGGGTTCGTTGGCCAACATGTAGTGGCATTCTCGGTAGGTTGCCGTTTCCTGTAGGATATTTCGAACGTCAAACGGTGACAGGTCCGGATTGGCCTGAAGCATGAGGGCGACGGTGCCAGCCACACCTGGCGTAGCCATGCTCGTTCCGCTCATTTGGGTGTACTGGTCGCCAGTGTTGTGAGCCACGGAATTGACGTTAGAACCAACAAAAGCGATGTTGGGTTTGATACGGCCTTCCTCTGTCGGTCCTTGGCTGCTGTAAACGGCAATAGCGGTGTTCTTGTCGAGTGCACCAACGGTGATCACATCCTCTGCTGACCCCGGTGTTCCGATTTGGGCTGAGGCGAAGGAATTTCCAGCAGCGATGAGCATGGTGATACCTGCTCGCACCATTTCGTTGGCATAGCGGTTCACGCTGTCCTCCTCCGAGGAGGTCCATTCAATGGGGCCGGGACCGCCCAGACTCATGGAGGCGGCTCGAATGTTGAATTCGTAACGGTGGTCCACCGTCCACTGCATCCCAGCCATGACGGTGGCGAAGGAACCCGAGCCTCCGGCGTCGAGAACCTTCACACCCACAAGGTAGGCTTGTGGAGCCATACCGGGGTGTTCGTACGTAGGCGCTCCGGTTCCGGCCACGGTTCCGGCACAGTGCGAGCCATGCCCCTGATCGTCATAGGCTTGAATCTCTGTTCCGTTGGTTTTGTCGGGGTTGTTGACGGCATCGTAAAACGCAATGACCTTGGGATCGTTGGTGCTGTTATCGTCGTCGAGATCGTCCAAGCCGACGTGGGTGCTATCAATACCCGTATCAATGACGGCAACGGTGACGCCGGAGCCATCGTACCCCGTTTGTTGGCGAGCGATGTCAACTTCATGGATGACAGCAGCGTCACCGTTCTGAACGGTGAAGATGCCGTCCAATTCCAACATCACGACGCCTGGCAGCGCCGTGGTTTCCAACACCATGTTGTGCGGAATTCGGCCTGCAACGGCGTTGATGAGGGGCAGATGCCACTGGTGGACATAACCCACCTCGCGCTCGAGCATGGCGACGTCGTCGAGGGTTGGCGTGTGGTCAAAATCGACGATCAGCGGGAGCGATTGATCCTCATCCAGGAACAGCGGATGGTCGTGATACTTCTCCACCATGTCTCCGATACCGTTTTGATTTCGGTCGACGGTTGTCGATACCCACCAACCGTCTTCGGCCTCTACAGTCTCGGAGGATACGGGGACTGCGAACATGAGGGCAGGTGCTACCATGCAAAAAAGACAGAAGAAACTTAACAATCGTTGATTCATTGAACCAGCCCGTTGATTCCCACGCGGACGGGGGCTTTCAATTCATTGATGCGAGGTTCCGTAGCACAAAGCGAATGAGCAAATCACGACCACATGTATGAATAACGGGTAAAGACTTATTTTCGCCATGTTCGTATTTTCTATGATTACCATGGTCGCTCCGCAACGAAGCACTCGCCGAATGTCGCCCCATAACCCGGCTTCGCCTTCGCCCCCGATGCAAGGTTCGCTCAGTCTGAATTCAACTTCACCCGCACCAGCAGTGACAATGGTAGCACCGGATGCAGCAAAGGTTGCTCATGACCTATGGATGATGAAACTCTCCCAAATTGTCATGCTCGGCATTGGCTTTTTGGCGATATGGGGCGGCGTATTCAGCGTTGCATTTGACGAAAATGCGACGAACGATAATTTTCTCGTGCTGTTCGTCGGCGGTGTGGCATCGTTCCTCGTCTCGATTGGCTTTATAGAACTTCAAAGTAAAAACAACGACCGCCATTTGTACGACGTGCAAAATTACGCCCTCGGCACCGCCTTCTTTTTCTCCACGGTCGGTGTTTTGTGGGGTACACGGTATCTGATGGGCGTCGCAACGGGAACGCTGGAATGGACCGTGTTTGGCGACCCCGCACTGTACACCGAATCGGACTGGTCGCCCAATGCCAACGGCATTTACGCCCAAACAGCGACCGCCCTCTTGCTCACCTACGGTCATTTCCGCCTGCTCAACCGATACAAAGGCGACACGAGTTTCGGCTGGGGTGTCGCCACCTACGCCCCCATGGCTATTTTGCTGGCCGGCGTTGGACCGTGGATTTCATGGTCGAACAACGTCGTCAGTTGGGAACTTGGCATCGGAATTTTGGTCATGACTTGGTTGAGTTTGGAGATGTCCCTCCGCTCAAACCGAGCGCTCAACTTTGTGGTCATTGCGTTCACTGCGGGTCTTGTTCCCATCGTTTACGAGCTCCTCAATACCGAGGCACCAACGGGTGGCGAGGGTGGTGCCTTGTCCTTGCTTGTGTTCATCGTCGCCATGCAAGGGGCCTACGCAGCACGAACCGACCTCCGGAAAGAGGTGATGGAGCGCGCCTCGTTGCTTTTGGTGGGTCAAGTCGTTCTCGCCATGGCTCTGGTGCGAAACATGGACTACAACCTGATTCTGGGCCCGTTGCGTTTTGCTGAACATGAAGCCCTTGCCCCCTATGTCGACATCGCCGTTGCACTGTGGTGCACGTTGCTGTTGGCGTATTTCCCAGCAGTGGTCCAGCAACGTGTGCCGTGGATGCCCGTCGGACTCGCCGTTGCGCTGTTCGTCATTCCCACCGAGACTTCAACGGTGCCTTGGGTGTTGGCGATGGTGATGTTGCCCTACATGGTCTTCGTTTCAAAGGTGGCGCGTGCGTGGGTCGTCAACCTCACCCTGCTGGCGTTTAGTGCCGCCTACCTCTTGACGGATTGGCTCGCCATCCTGCAAGATACTTCAACGAAGGACGCCTTCGGTGGCACCTACCTTCACATTGCCATCCCGTTGTTCATCATCGCCATGGCCGAGGGCGCTCGCATGAGTGACAAGGTCCGAATGAGCACCACCCTCGGCATGTTGGCCGCTGTGATTTTGTCCCGAGCCATCCTCGATCCCGAGTGGTACCTCCCGTGGTTGCTCGTCGCCTACATGATCGTAGCCAATCTCAGGGTGCTGAATGCACACGACGGTTCCATGGTCCATCGTAAAGAGGCGACACTCTCTCTCGGCTTTACCGGTCTGACCGTGCTCGTTCTCGGGGTTTGGGACAAATTGCAATGGCCGCCTTATGAGGCACTGGCGTGGATGAACAGCGATGGGTTCAGGCCTCAATTGTTGCTCCTCAGCTTGATCATGTACGTCCTCTCACAACGAGGAAAACAATCGGAATACGATCTCGGGAGCGTATTGGCTTGGCTCTCGACAGGCGGAGAGAACGGTCCAACCTATGACCAAACGACCGGGGTGTGGGTGGTTCAAGCACAATCAGATGAGGATATTGAAGAACGAATCAACGAAGGGGAATGGACGCCCCTCGCACGCGTGTCCATGCTTGCATCGCTGACCTTGTTTTCATTGTCCGTCAGTGCCCTCAACGACAGTGTATGGAGCGAACGCCCGTACATCAGTTTGGTCATGGTTCTTCCCGTGATTATGCTGGTTCGAGAATTGGTGAGTATGGACAGGATGACATCAAAATCCAGGGCCACGGCGGTCGGTATGCTGGTGTTTTTGGCTGCACCACTCTCCATCACGTTGAGCGAGACCTCACACAACGTGTTCCTTGCAACCGTGCTGTTGGATGCAATTCTCGTCACCGCACCACTCTCAGTGAACGCCTACATCGGCCGCAGGGGGTTGGACGAAGAGGGTTTGGATGCCTCGGCTGACCAAGTCATGTATGCTCTTCTCTTGGTGCTCGCCCTGCTGGACACCTCCGGTGGGTTGTTGTTCTTGCCCATCATGACCTTGGTCGCCGCACGTACGCTCATGCACCGTCACTATGGCTTAACAGTGGCCGTCCCGTTGGTGTGGATTTTAGGCGATGACTGGTGGCGCTCCGGCTTGATGAATGAGGTGCTGACTCGCCTGCCAGAGGATCTCACGGCCTTCTTGGTCGACTACCACCTCGGCGCCTTCCCGGCTTTTGTTGGCATGTTGGTGATGGCTCACATGGGGATGACCCTGTTGGTCATGAACACAGATCGTGAAAAGGAACCGGGCGCAGCCGAGGTCTTTGCCCTCATTTGGTTTGCATTGGGCATGCTCTCCGTCTTACCAGATGGGTACTGGATTCCAACCATCTTCACTTCAGCCTTGATGGCCTATGTGTGGTACACCGAAAAAGCGCAAACGCTTCCTTATCTCTTGTGGGCGATGTTCTTTTCGTTGTACCTCGGGTTCGCTGAAAGTGAGGCATTTCCCTCTCTGTCCGACGGTGATGCAGGCGGCTGGAGCGGTCTGCTCGCCGGCGTATTGGGGCTTGGCATCAGTCTGGCCAACACCCAAGGTTGGCTGTTTCGAAACGCACCTGAGGACGACGAACAGAAATCCATGCAGGCTGCCACTTCAGTTCTTGCCCTGCAGTTTGCGGGCGTGTTGATGTTGCTTTCCTTCAATGTGGCCTACGGGGTGGGCCCCTTGTTCGGTCTAGCCCTTGTCGCGTGGTCGGTCATGAGTAAAGGAGAGGTCAACGGCTTGCTGATCTTCCCTCCTTTGTTCATGGCCAGCGTCATCAACGTGATGAATCAAGGAGGGTGGGGCGCCGAAGACCATCGGTTCATGGTCGGTGGTGCTGTATTGATGCTTCAGGGCATGGTCATAACCTGGTTGTCAACCAAGGACGACGCACTGTACGACTGGGACAAACACGAATGGGAAAACGATGAGGCATTTTTCTCCTTCATGGACCGTCTTGGTATGATCAGCGTGTTTTACACGCTGATTGGCCTGTTCATGATATTCGCCCAAGCCAGCCTCGAATCCGTGGCTTATCTGTTGATGACCGTGTACCTCATCGTCCTCGGCATTCAAGGGTTTGACGAGCGGTTCGATGCACGTTGGCGCCGTGGCATCGGAGGATATGGTTCCATCTTGATGGCGTTCATCTTCTCAGGAAGTCTCGACAGCAACATCTTCCGGGCTGTCTCGATGGTGATGGCGGGAATTGTTGCCCTCGGGTTTGGATTCCTGTTCATGCAACGCATGAATGAGGACGATGCCATCTATGTCGATTCAACCTCACCCGTTGAATCACACCCGCTGTCATCACCCACGACCGAAGAGCATGGTGATGTCGTCGAACAGGATGACGCAACCATGGAGTCGGACATTGAGGACATGGAGGCACTCGACGACGACACGGAGGGTATGAACGACATGGCTGCGACACCCGCTGCGCAAACAACAGAACATGAGATTCGAGTGGAAGATGGAGATGACAGCAACAACCTGATGGAGCACGCGCATGAAGAGCAGGAAACCACATCGACCATATCCGCACCTTCTCATTCAGGATTGTTGGCAACGGACCAAGGCTTCTCGGTTCGCTTGCCCGAAGACGCAGTGAACTCCATTCTTGCCGCTCTGGAAACAACGCCTTACGATGGCTTTGTGCCAGTCGTGGCGTTCGGACCGTCCGGTCAAATCATGTTGACCTTTGAAACCGGTGATGGCCAGAGCAGTTGATTCCGAACAAGACGAAGAACCAAAGCCATATGGACCAACGCAACGCCATGGACGCCAAATCACTTCGAATGGTCTGGATCGATTTGGAAATGACGGGGTTGGACATCGAACACGATTCCATCATCGAAATCGCCACCGTCGTCACCGACGGTGAATTGAACATCCTTGCCGAGGGCCCTAACCTCGCCGTGAGAGTCCCTCAGGAGATGATCGACGGTATGGACGAGTGGAATACACGTCATCATCACGGCAGTGGACTGGTCGACCGCATCAAGGCTGAGGGCGTGAGTCCGGAAGAGGCTGAGCGAGCCACCTTGGACTTCCTCATGGCCTGGGTGCATCGCGACCAAGCCCCCTTGTGCGGCAACAGTGTGTGGAACGACCGACAATTCCTCGCCAAGGAAATGCCGAACATCCTCGACTACCTGAACTATCGAATGGTAGATGTTTCAAGCATTAAGGAAGTGGCTCGACGCTGGTATCCCGATGTTGCACGTTATCCAAAACGGGCGGCGCATGTGGCGCTTGACGATATTTTGGAATCCATTGAGGAGCTCAAATATTACCGAGAACAGGTGTTCAAGGCTCAAGAATGACGCCAGTTTGGTGCTGTGGGGTCAACTCGAGTATGGGACGCCATGATTTGAGCGGCAACGGCAACGGCAATTTCTTCGGGCGTCTCCGCACCGATGTTCAGGCCGATTGGGCAAACAACCTGGTTGAGAAGGGAGGCTTCAACGCCTTGCTCGAGGCAATGCGCTTCAAAGGCTTGCCACTTTGAACGGCTGCCAATAACACCGATTCGGGGAGCGGTTTCACCATCGAGAGAAGGTGTGCCGGCAACCGCTTGAAGCAGCAACAACAACCGCTGCTGATCTTCAGACCAGTCATGCCCCAGCAGAAGCACATCGGAGAAGAACGACAGGTCGTTGGCGATGAGGGCGGTCATAAATTCATCAACGGGCCCTGTTGAACACTGCTGGGCGTGAGGATAGCGCTCCTTGGTAGCGAATTCGGGACGGGTGTCGTGAACGGAATGTGCCCATCCCAAACCGTGAATCGTTTGTGCGAGGGCCTCTCCACAGTGTCCACCCCCCAACAACAACACGTGCGGCATGGGCGTCATCACCTCAATGGAGATCGTCACTCGACCTCCACACAGCGAATCAAGCGGTGTTACTTCATAGCCCTTCGCCCCTTTGTTCAATCCGTAGGTAACAACTTCGGCTGTGGGCCGGTGCGAAGTTTTCAACAGTTCTTCGCAACGAACGAGAACGAGGTGCTCCAACCCCGCCCCCCCAACGGTTCCCTTCCAAGCGTGCTGATGGGACGACATGGCCAATCGAGCACCGGTTTTACCGGGCACGCTTCCAGACGTTGTCAGCACCGTAGCGAGAACAACACAACGGCGCAAAGCCAACTCGCTCAACGCCCAACGGAGGACATGAGCGGTCATGACCCGTGGTCGAGGGGGGCCCTCATATCCCTTCGCCTTGCTTGGCATAGGTGACAAAATCGGCTTCAACCTCTTTGAGGAGACTGAGGTCTTCAGGCCGGTCCACGTTGAGGTGAAGCCATGGAGCGTTGACTAAAACTGGTGAAAACGTCAAGAGGTCCCTCAACGGTTGGTCGGGGCCGGCCTTCATGACGGACGATATGCCGTCGCGAGTGAGCAGGATTGGATGTCCCTGACGGCCTGCGCTTCGGGGAGCCACGCAGCCGTCATGAGCAAGAAGCGTGTGAAGCGTTTCCACAGACCAACCTGGTCGGTCCACGGGAGCCATGACAACGCGTTGGTCCGTGGCGTGAAGGTATGGTTGTAAGGAACGAAGCCCGCATTGCAGGGAACCGGTTCGGCCAGCCTCGGGTTGTTCATTCACCACGACAAGCGCCATGTGGCCAACCCGCTTCCGAACAGCTGTCGCCAAGTCAGGTCGAGTCACAACCAAAACCGGTTCGCAACCAGCTACACGGAGTTGTTCAACCGCATGTTCAACCAGCGTTCGACCCCCCCAATTAACCAGGGCCTTTGGTTGACCCAAGCGTTCACTGCGCCCCGCCGCAAGAACGATGGCTGGGGTCAAACCGTTTGCCATGGCTTATGAACGAGGTGAGGGCCTTGGTCATTGTGCTTCAGGGCCTTCATATACGGTCGGCAGACATGACACCCATGCAAGAATGGCAACCACCCGGACACTGGTCGGCCGAGCGCCGCTCTGCATATCAGCGTTCGATGGCGTTCTTGAGAACCATCGTGGAACAATCCGGCTCGATGGAACTGCACCCCAACAAACACCGACTTCCAACCGTTTTGATCCAAGGTCATTCACGCCGTTGGTATCGCATCGATGCTGAGCCGAGTTTTGAAGAGGTTCACTTCGATGGGTTCGGCATCGTCATGGATGTCAGCAATTGGAACCTGCCGGTGACGGGCGGCGCATGGAAAACCGATGTGTTGAACGAAACATCCCACGCCGTCTCGATTTGCATCCATCCGAGAGCCGAATCAAGGGACCTTCCCATTGGCGACAGGCTTGCTGCCCTCGCCCTTTCGCTCATGAATGACAAGAAAACGGGCATGCGAATTCCCTTGCTCGCGCAATTTATCGTTAGCCCGCGCAAACATCTTGCGGAGGTTTGGCAATTCAGCCAAGAAGGGGTGGTCCTTGAGGAAGATATCTACTATGGCGAAGACCTCATGGCGCAAGAGGAGGATGAACTGGATGATATCGCATCGTTGGACCTCGCATGGGAACAACTCGATTCGTGGTTGGAGGATGCTGGCCCCATTGACGAACTCGTTGAGCACAACGCTTTCAACCACTGGTGTGCCAATCTCGAAGACAGAGCCAACGCTACCAATGAAGAGATGGAAGGCGCATTCCACGACGATAAAACCTTCAGAAACGATGAACCGTGGCATCACAACGAGGATGAAGTGTGGCGCCTTGAGGATGACCTACGATCGAAGGCAAAATCCTGAATCACAGGTCCTTCGTGATCTCTCGACCGATGATCATGCGTTGTACTTGCGAGGAACCTTCGTAGATTTGCATGACTTTGGCTCCCCGCATCAAACGGGCAACGGGGTATTCTTCTGAATAGCCGTAGCCGCCGTAGACCTGTACGGCATCTGTCGTCACCTGCATGGCCATGTCCGAAGCAAAGCGTTTCGCGTGGGCTGCAGATTCAGTGTTTCGGACACCGTTGTCAAATTCAGAAGCCGATTTCCACGTCAGCAATCGAGCGGCCTCGATGTTGGTCTTCATGTCGGCCAGCATGAACTGAATGGCTTGGTGCTGGTGCAACGGGCGGCCAAAGGTCTGGCGTTCGTTGGCGTATTGAAGGGCGTGCTCGTACGCTGCTCGTGCCAACCCGGTAGCGTGAGCGGCAATGTTGGGGCGGCTCATATCAAAGGCTTTCATTGCGTTCATCCAGCCCCCCGATTCCGAACCGCCGATAAGATGGTCGGCCGGAACCCGGACATCGTCAAAGGTGATCGAGCGAGTATCGGAGCAGCGCTGTCCCATGTTCGTCTCCTTTTTCCCGAGGGAAAATCCGGGCGTATCTTTCTCCACCACAAAACCCGACATGCCGCGGTAGCCTGCATCAGGATCCGTTTTGGCGAGAACAAAGAAGAAGTCGGCGTGTCCGGCGCCGGTGATCCACATTTTTGAACCGTTGATGACGTATTCATCGCCGTCACGAAGTGCCGTGGTTTGGCACGCAGCCACGTCCGATCCCGCACCGGGTTCGGTCACGGCGTACGATGCGAGAGCACCCTCCTCGGCGATTTTTCCCAACCACCTCTCCTTCTGTTCATCCGTTGCGCCGGTGATGATCGGGGCGGAAGCAAGGGCGGTAGCGTATGCGGCGGTGGCAAACCCGGGGTCGCCCCACGCCAATTCTTCGTTGACCAGGACTTCCTCAAAGGAACCAAGGCCGGCACCACCGTATGCTTCGGGAATGTGAAGATTCAACAAGCCCATCTCGTGGGCTGCTTGAATGGTTTCTTTTGGATAGTGGGATGTTTCGTCCCAGTGCTCGGCATTGGGCCGCACTTCATCGACGACAAACTCGTGTGCGAGTTCCTTGAGCATGGACTGCATTTCATCCAGTTGGAAGTTCACCATGCAACGGCCATGCGTCGCTCCCTTAAGAGCGATTACATGAAGCGATGATGAGATGTTTACAAGATATACCCTTGCCGTTGTGCGAGCAAGAGTGCGATGAAGACAAGGTAAATCAAAATCAAAACAACCCCTTCGCCGCGTTTGAATTCATACTGCGACCGCATCATTGCCAACGCCACAGCCGTTCCGACAAAGGTGGCGGGTATGATGAGATAGACCGTCAGGTCGTAACTGGCTGCGGTCAGCGCCAGCGGATAGACCATAGCAGCCAGGCCGATCGAGAGAAGCGGATCGGTGATGTTTGAACCAATGAGGGTCCCGATGGCTACACCCTCGCTGCGCTTGGCCGCCATGAACGCAATGGTAAGTTCGGGCAAGGAGGTGCCTAAGCCTGAAACGGTGGTCCCGACGACGGCGTGGGGCACGTTGAGGGAATACGCGAGGTCGCTTGCGATGTTGACCAGGTGGTGGGCGGCAAACAGAGCCAGCAACAAACCAAGCGTCACCATGATGGCGTACGATGCCGTCGTTCGACTCAACCGCCGTTCAACCGCCTCGGAATCACCCAATTCATCCTCAAGAATTTCATCTCGATGCGCCAGCAACCAATAGATGTAACCGCCGTAGAGGGCCACCAACACCGCGCCCTCGAGACGGGAAAGCACCCCTCCCGTCCACAGAAAGAAGGTGAGCAAGGCGATGGACAGGAACATGATGCTTCCGTCTCTCTTGAGCCACGAAGGGCGTATTTTCACCCCACGGAAGGTAACGACGACACCGAGGATGAGGGTGATTTGAACCAAAATGGAGCCGTAAATGCCGCCGATAGCGAGGTCGCCCACGTTGGGGTTGGATGGTATATCAGCCGCGGCTGTGGATGTCACCAAGATTTCGGGGAGCGAGGTCCCGATGGAAACGATGGTTAATCCGATGACCACTTCTGGCAGACCCGCGCGATAAGCGAGCCCTTTGGCTCCCTCGATGAACACGTCCGCCGATTTGATCAACAACACCATCGCCATCACCAGCAACGCTAATGGGAGCCATTGACCGTTGAGCTGGTCGTTTCCATCGATGGTGGAATGCAACACAACAATCCCAAGGAACAACACGCCGTTGATGAGCAAGGTGTTGCTCAGGACCAGTTGAGGGATGCCCATCACCGGCGAGGAACCCTCATCCACCATGGCTTGGCGAGCCCCCGCCACTTCTTGACCGTTGCCTCACGCGTCAAAGACGAGTATCATGTTACAGAATGATTTCAAGAGAGGTCCGATGAGGCGAATCCGTGGACAGGCGTGTCGTAGCCGAATTTTTTGCGACTGCAACCATGGTCGCAGGCGGATGCTGGAGCGTGGCACAAGGTCACAGCGCGTTGGTAGTCTCCGCCGTGTTTGGCGGCTTGGTCACGCTGATGATTCTCATAGCCGGCCCCGTCAGTGGTGCTCACATCAACCCTGCGGTCTCGATAGCGCTTTGCCGTGATGGCCGGCTGGAACCTCACCTTCTGGGTGCGTACATGGGTGCACAATTGACGGGAGGAATCGTTGCTGCACTGCTCACCGGCGGAGCCGGGCCCACGCTCCCCTCACCTTCAGTGCACGTCATGGAGGCCTTTGCTGTGGAAGTCGTGATCACCATGCTGCTGATGGCCTCCATCTTGTGGGTGATCAACCGAACTTCAGATATGAGGGTCATTGCGGGCGTTGTTGGCCTCACCGTGGCTGTTTTAGCGTTCAGTACCGGTCATCTTACCGGTGCGAGCATGAACCCGGCCCGAACCGTGGGCCCAAACCTCCTCAACGGGGCATGGTGGAGCCTGCCCATGTACTGGACCTCAACGACCTTAGGGGCTTGGTTGGCGGTGGACCTCAAGCGAGCCGTGGGTGGGGCCGTCAAGCGTTCATCGTGACTCGAATCACCTCGACCACGTGTTCCGTGGAAGGAACGGTGTGGTTCTCAAGCGGAGGAGAAAACGGCACCGGCGTATCCAGTGCTCCGATGACCACCGGGGCCGCTTCGAGTTGGTAGAAACACTCCTCAAGTATGCGTGACTGCACGGTGTGGCCCAAGCCGCCAGACCACTGGCCTTCTTGCAGCACAACCAAACGGCCAGTTCGTTGCACAGACGCAATGCATGTCGCAGCATCAAAGGGAAGCAACGTCCGTAAGTCAACCACTTCGACTTCCACGCCGTCTTGAGCCAGAGTCTGTGCGGCTTCCAACGCAATGTGAACCATCGCACCCCACGTCACCAGTGTGAGGTCGCTCCCACCTCGCACCACCTCGGCTTTGCCGATTTTGTAGGGTTGCCCTTGAGCGAGGTGGTGTGCGACCGATTCGGTATCAACCACCTGATTAATGTTCATGCCCCAACCTGTCAACCCGCCTCTCAAGCCGTACAGGCCAATGTGCTCCAACATCAAAACGGGGTCGGGCAGTGACGCCGCTTCGACCAAGAGGTCGTAGGCGTCTTGGGGCGTTCCGGGGGCGATGACCACAAGGCCGGGGTCGTTGGCGAACCAGGATTCGATCATGTTGGCGTGAAACGGTCCTGAGCGGGTGCGAGCGCCAAGCGGAATGCGCACTGTCATCGGGCAGTCTGCGCCCCATCGCCATCGTAGCATGGCTGCATTGTTCACCAATGCATTGTAGCCAAGGGCGGCAAATCCGCCAAATTGAATCTCGACCATGGGTTTCATGCCGGCTAAGGCCGCCCCCACGCCGGTGTGGACAATGACCGCTTCACACAGCGGCATGTCAACCAATTTCTCCCCGTGACCGGCGTTCTTGAGCGCGATGTTCATGCCGAAGGCTCCAGCGACTTCCATATCTTCCCCGATGAACACACAATCGTCGTCGTAGGTCGTTGCGATGTCAGCCATCGCCTGTTGAATGGCTCGGGCATAGGTCCACCCACCCTTTTCAGCGTAGGACCAAGCGAGTTCGCCAACCTCCAGAGGCGGAGATGTCGGCAAGGAGGCCGACTGTCCACCGATACGATTCAGATGGTCAACGTGGGTGTCGGCGTCGTGGAACGAGGTCACACCGCGAGTGACTGTTTCAGGTTCAGGCCAATCCATATCGAGAAGGGCGGTTTTGGCCGCTTCCACCCGTTGGTGTTCTTCCTCCTCCATCGATTTCAAATCACTCTCCTTCACGCCCAACCCCAACAAGAGGTCACGATGGGTTGGCAAGGGGTCCTTGGCTTCCCAATAGGCAAGCAGGTCACGGTCAACGTAGCCAGGAGGTGTTCCGCTGGGGTTGCCCAAATACAGGTCGTCGTGATGGTGGGCGTGACCGCAGCCTCGCATGGTTTCCACGTGGATCAGCGTCGGCCCACCGCCCGCCATGGAAAATTCACGAGCGACCGCTGTTGACGCATGCCAAGCAGCTGGGTCCGAACCGTCGATGGTCCACGATGGGAAGCCCATCGCCACGGCTTTGTCCGCCCAAACTTCCACTCCCGATTGTTTGGCAGGCGGCGTATCCAACGCGATTTGGTTGTTTTGAAGGATGTAGGTGATGGGGAGACCGCGGGCGCCTGCGAGGTTCATCGCCTCCCAAAACTCACCGCTTGAAGAGGCACCTTCGCCGATGCAGGCTACATGGAAGCGTTGCATGCCTTTTTTCCAAGCGGCAAACGCCAAACCCGTCATGGTTGCGCTGGCGATGGGCAAAGGAGCGGTGGGGGGAAGCACACCAACATGCCATGCACCAACGTGAAGGTCGCGCCCACCGGCGTCGTCCCAACCACCGTTTTGGTTGGAACCAACCTTGCCGAGGTTGGCTGCCATCACGTCGAGAGGTGTGTCGCCCATGGCCAAGCCAAGGCCGATGTCGCGAATCATGGGGGCGACGAGGTCGCCATCGTAGCCTTTGCCCGGTCGAGCGGTACGAGGGGCATCGGGTTGGCGTTCGAGGGCTGTAGCGACGGCAACCACGCCTTCCTGCCACGTTGAGCGGAAACCTTTGCCGCCAAAGGTCCCACCGTCAGGCGTGTCCACGCCGTTGGTGAACAACTCCTTGAGCGCAGCATCCAAGGCACGGGTCCGGGTCATGGTTCGCTGCCATTCAAGACGGTGGTCAACGGTGACGGCCATGTAGTGGGCCAACCGGCGAAGCATCAGACGCAGGTCGATGAGGAAATGTGCACGACGTCGTTCAAGCATCAACCGCATGTCCCGTCGCGGAATGACTTCTGTGTCCATCTCTTCTCCAGCGGAACGCTCCGTTTGCTTGGTTAAACCACGATCCAGGGCTTCAAGAAACCGATTGGAAAAGGCCAGCCACGATGGGCCCTCAAACAACTCGGGTTCGCCCTCCACGATGTGGTCCCAAATATTGGCGACAAGAAACAGATGGGCATCGTGTCGCTGAGCAATAAACGCCAACACCTCGCTTCGAGCGGCGGTTTTGGGCAAGGGAGTGGTGAAGGTGAGGGCTTCAGTGGGCGTCCATCGCAGGCCAAAAATTTCAGGAAGCTCGCCTTGTGACACTGCCTGCACCCAACCTCCGCACGAGGTGATGGGTTTCAACCCTCTTCTCAAGCGGATTGTGTGGTGTCGTCAGCCAAGGAGCGTTGTCGCTTTTCAATTTCAGCCTCGTAACATTCAGCGAGCATGTTTCGGTTGCGCCAAGTGATCGCCAACCCCACCATGGCCGGAACGCAGAGTCCACCCAGCGCCAGAGCCCACGAACCGAACAGGTCGAACACAGGGCCGACCAACAACGGACCGAGAATGGTACCGGCGGCCCATGCCGCCCCAAAAGCACCGAACGCCAAACCGGGGTGACCTTCGCCCAACGCCCGGTTGGTTGCCGTATCGATCATGGGCAACATCGGGATTTGGGCGGCAGCAATCGAAAATTGAAAGGCACCGAGCAGACCGATCATGGCGAACACCGCTGTTGTTCCGTTCAACCAAGCACCCATCACACCAACACCCGCCAAGCACACGACGACCGATGACCAACCGATGATCATGTACCGTGTCGGACCGTTTCGGTCAACCCATCGTCCCCAAACGACTGAGCCAAGCCCTTGCATCACAACCATGACCAACAACACGCCCCCGATTTGAGCGGAGGAGAACCCCAATGTGTCGCTGAGAAACAACGGAACACCTGCTTCGAGGGCCCCTGTTGCAACCGTTGTGATGGCGAGGAGAACGCCGACTCGAAACAAAATCTCGTCCTCAAAAAACACCTTGATGGAGACCGTGGCCGAAGATCCAGGTGTTGGTCCACCAACCTCGTTGGAGGCTCGCCACATCAACGGACACACTGCGAAGGTCAACACCGCCAACACGCTGAACGCTTGGGATTCCCCCCACGTAAAGAGAAGGCCGCCAAGGACCGGACCGAACAACCCGCCGATGGCGGCCATGCCCAGGAGTTTACCTGCTTGCTCGCCGAACTTGGTCGGCCAAAGTTGCGACGCTGATGCCAAACCCGCGGTCATGATGGTCGCTCCGGACGCACCGTGAATCAGGCGAGCCAAAGCCAAAAGCAAGAAGGGATGACCCAGCCACTCGTTAGTCGCCACGATGTAGATGCAACTCGAGAAGGTCAAGAACAGCAAACTGACAAACACTGTAGGGCCTGCACCAAAGCGGTCAGTGATCCGGCCGGTGTATGGACCCAAAAGCAACAACGGTACCGCCCATAGGGATACGAGAAGCGTCGATTGTGTTGCATTCAATCCAAATTGTGTTTGCCATGACGGAAGGATGGGGACAATGAAGGCATAGCCGAGAAAATTGACAAAAAAGGCGCCGAGCAAGGCTGCAAAAGCTCGCCCGTGTTGCTCGGATTGCTCGTGACTCACTCCTCTTCCTCCTTGGCCGGCAAGGCTTCGAGGAGGTCTGTCGTGAGGCGCTCTGCATCTTCAATTTGCGTAAGCAAGGTCCAATCCGAGAGCGTCCCTGGTCGCTGCAGCAAGCGAAACAATTCAAGCAGCACTTCCCCCGTGAGTCGGGTCAATGCGAGCGTTTCAGGGTCGATGGTAACCTGTTGGTTTGTTTCCAACAACGCAACAAAATCCGGTTCCTCATCGAGGATAGCGTCCATCTCCCGCTCGACTTGTTCGGCGATGTCGTTGGCTTGACGCTCCAGAATGTCCTCCATGGAAGTGCTCAGAGAGGCACTGGTCGGAGCCGCTCCTTCACCCAGCGTTGCCCCTCGATTGAGGTCGTTAAAACTGGGCGTCGTTGCTGATGCGGGCCCGTCATTCGATGATGCCTGAGGGTCAACGGGCGGAGCCATCTGGTCGGTCTGCCCTCGACCAACCAAGCGATTCAACGCCAGACGCACCATGTTGGTCATGGTCTCCGCTGAAACATCGATGGCGTCATGGCCATCCCCCAATTCGTCTTGCAAACTGGCCACGAACGTCTCGTCAATGTTGCCCGCTTCCACCAACCGACGCAGCATCGGCAACGCCCACTGGCTGTCGTTCATGGTCATGCCGACATCGAACCGAGGTGAGGCCAACCCTCCAACGCCGCCTTGGGAGACTTCAGCGGGGGGCGCAACAAATTGTTTCGATGCATGACGGCCAATTTGGCCAATGAGTTGATTCATGTCGATGGGTTTTCCAATCACCTCGGCGACGCCGGCCAGAGCGGCAGAAGACAGGAAATCTGGCGCCGTCGTACGAGACAGGAGGACTACACGCGAACTGTTGCGGAAACGTGCTTCATTGTTCATCGTGCTGCAAGCGTCCAATGCGCTGCCTTGAGACCACTCGCCCTCGATAAGCACCACATCCGGCATCACTGCAGCGGCCGTTGCAGTCGTTTGTGCCAAGGTGCCCAAGCGCGTGACCTCATACCCTTCTCGTTCGAAGGTGTTGCCCAACAGGTTTCGGCGACCCTCGTTTTCGTCGGCGATGATGATGCTGGCCATGACCATCCCCTGCCCGTGAGGTGAATCGGAGCCCCTATCAATTTCACGCCCTGTTCATCAGGTTCGGGTCGGAATTAACGCCTCAAGAACCGACAGCGTTGCGGTGATATCTCCGCAATCCATCTAAACGCAACGCACATTCAACACCCATGACCGAAACGAAGCGTGACGGCGCGCCCCAAACACGCAAGGCGCACATTCACCAAGTGATTTTCGAAGCGGACACAAGGGCGGGAAAGTGGTTTGATGTTCTTCTCTTGTTGGCCATTCTCACCTCGGTCCTGACCGTTTCGCTGGAAACGGTGGAAGCGATCGACCGTGAATATCATCGGTTGTTGAAAACTATAGAATGGGTGATTACCCTGTTGTTTACGGTTGAATATATCCTGCGCTTGTACACCACCAAGCGAACTAAAGAGTACGCATTTTCCTTCTATGGCGTCGTGGACCTGTTGGCTATTCTGCCGTCCTACCTCAGCCTGGTCGTTGCAGGAACCCAGAGTTTGCTCGTCGTGCGCGCCCTCCGCTTGTTGCGTATGTTCCGTGTTCTGAAACTCAGCCGTTACGTTTCAGAAGCCAACGTATTGGGCTTGGCTTTGCTGCAAGCCCGCACGAGAATCATCGTATTCCTGTTCACGCTTTCCGTGCTGGGCATTATTTCCGGGGCGTTCATGTATCTTATCGAGGGACCCACGCACGGTTTCACCTCCATTCCACAAAGCGTTTACTGGTCGTTGACGACCATCACAGGGACAGGGTACGGCGATACCGTCCCCATCACACCGGGCGGCAAAATCCTCGCCGTTTTCATCATGGTGCTAGGTTACAGCCTCATCATCGTGCCAACCGGGATTCTCTCCTCTGAATTGATCCGAATTGGTGATTTGAACACACGCGCCTGCCCTTCATGCTCCAAAGAAGGGCACGATTCCAATGCTGCCTATTGCAAGCATTGCGGTGAAGGACTCAATCCCCACTGACGATGTCACCGGGAGAGGCGGCGAACCAAGCCATCAAACCGCCCTCAAGATTGTACAAGCGGTCGGCGGGCCAGCCGGCCTGTGCAAGCGCATTGGCCGCCATGTTGGAGCGAACGCCACCTTGGCAGTGCACGAGAATGTCGGTGTCCACAGGCAAATCATCCATCACGCTGAGGACTTCAGGGTGAGGAATCTGAAGGTTGCAACCGTTGACATGGGCTTGGTGATGCTCGGCATCCGAACGCACGTCGAGGATGAACGGTGCCCATCCGGTGTTCCGACGCTGCAAGACCTCTGCCATAGTGATGTGGTTGACCATGTTGTGAGCCGTGAGGGGTTGGGATTTTTGTTCTTCCGATGGGACATTGCTGTCGGTACGCACCATGCACCAGTCTTCTTGGGTAGCGAGCGAAGCAGCCTGTTGCAGGTCGACCACGGCTGGGCGCGTGGGATCCTTGGCAAAGGTCAGGGTTTGGAAGGAAAGAGCGAGGGCGTCGTACAACAAAAGATGCCCCGATAGCGATGGGGTGAGGCCGAGAAGCAGTTTGATGGCCTCCGTTGCCTGCAAGGTACCCACGATACCGGGGAGCACACCAAACACACCTGCTTCTGCGCATGAAGGCACGGCGTGAGCCGGTGGAGGCTCAGGAAACAGGTCACGGTAGGTGGGCCCTCCTTCGTGATTAAACAGGGACACTTGGCCTTCGAACCGGAATACGGAGCCGTAAATCCAAGGAAGACCCAACAGTTCACACGCGTCGTTGATGAGATAGCGGGTGGGGATATTGTCCGTTCCGTCCACGATGATGTCCCATCCAGAAAGCAGTGACAACGCATTGTCCGGGTGAAGACGGGTGAGGTGGGTCACCACCTCAATACCCGGGTCCATCGCTTCCAAGGTCGTTCTCGCCGATTCAACCTTGGGCCGCCCCACATCGGCGGTTGAGTGAAGAATTTGACGTTGGAGGTTGCTCAACTCAACATCGTCGTCGTCGACCAGACCGATGCGCCCTACGCCAGCCGCAGCGAGGTACATCGCCACCGGCGAACCAAGACCTCCAGCACCGATGATGAGAACGCTGGCGTTTTGCAGACGACGCTGACCTTCCACGCCGACGTCCGGCAGCGAGATGTGCCGGGCGTGCCGATGCAGGTCCACCATGGTACGGGGAGTCGGGCTCCTGTCAAGAAGCAAACGGCTTCAGTGGACATTCTCTTCGAGCCACTTTTCGACATCAATGGCCGCTGCGCAGCCCATGCCCGCCGCGGTGATGGCTTGCTTGTATCGAGTATCAACCACGTCTCCGGCGGCAAAGACACCAGGAACGGACGTCATTGTGTGTTCCTTGTGAACGATGTAGCCGTTGGCGTCGGTCTCCACTTGGCCTCCTAGGAAGTCCGTGATGGGGGTGTGGCCGATGGCGATGAAGGCACCCGTCGCTTCGATGGTTTCGGTGCTCCCGTCCTCGGTGTTCTCCAATACAGCGCCTGTCAAGCCTTTGCTGTCCGACAACCACTCCTTGACCTCACGGAAGGTCCGAATCTCGATTTTGGGGTGGTTGGCCGCTCGCTCGTACATGATGGTCGATGCCTTGAAGACATCACGCCGGTGAATCAGCGTGACCTTGCTGGCAAATCGGGTCAGGAAGGTCGCCTCCTCACAGGCCGAATCTCCGCCACCGATGACCATCACATGTTCATCTCTGAAGAAAGCCCCGTCACAGGTGGCGCACGTGGAGATGCCTCGTCCTTTTTGCTCGGCTTCACCGGGCGCATTGAGCCACAAGGATTCAGCCCCCGTGCACACGATGATGGAGTGGGTCAGGAAGGTCTCACCTTCCACCGTCACCTTGAACGGACGTTGGGACAGGTCGACTTCGTCCACGTTGCGATCCTGCACCTCCAGGCCAAAGCGTTCGGCTTGCTCGCGAAGTTGGGTCATCATTTCTGGACCACCAATGCCTTCGGGGTAACCGGGGAAATTTTCGATGTCGCTCGTGAGCATGAGCTGGCCGCCAGACATGTATCCGGCAAACATGAGCGGGTTGAGCATTGCGCGCCCGGTGTACAATCCAGCGGTGTAACCTGCAGGTCCTGAGCCGATGATAATGACGTTGCGAACTTCCGACATGGCACTCTCCAATTTTCGTGGACGAACGGGGGTGTTTGAAGATTCGCCTCCGCCTTCCCAGAACAAGAAAAAGCCATAGAAGCCCTTGCGTTCACTTTGGCATGGACCCCCAACTTCTGGCAGCGGCCGGCATGGGCGTCTACGTGATGGTCGTCTTGTGGGCGACCAAAATCCCATACAGCATGATGGTCAACCGAGGAATGGAACATATTCGAGCGGTCTACTACAACCGCAAAATTGTCCACATGTTGGCCGGTGGTGTTGGCTCGCTCAGCGTCCCGTTTTTGTTCACCGACCTGTGGTACCCCATGGTAGCTGGGCTCCTCCTCACAGCCATGCTCTTCGCTTCACATCGCGCTGGAGTTGTCATGCATTGGTTCCAAACCGATCAGAACCAAAACGATGTCAAATTCGCCTTGATGTGGTGGGTCTCCATCTCGCTGATTTGGTGGTTGGTGGGCGACCCTTGGCTGGCCATTGTTCCTTCCTTGTTCATGGCCTTTGGTGACGGCGTCACCGGCGTGGTTCGCAACGCCGTGGTGCGCCAGCGCTCAAAAAGCCCCATCGGCAACGTCTTCATGTTCATCGTCAGTGCTCCCATGGGCTGGTTGGCGGCCAGCGCCGGCGACCCCAGCATACCCGTTTGGGGTCTCCTTTCAGCCACCGTGGCCACCGTGGTGGAACGCTACGAGTTTGGTCCCATCGACGATAACATCCTCATCACCGTGGCCGCCACGGCCGTGCTGCTTCTTGGCGTCCAAATCGGGCCCCTGCTTTGACCCACCATCGAAATAATCGGCAACCGTTGGATGTTCACCTTCCAAGTGCGGTAACGGCCTGTGAGGACCAAGGCGGACCCGTTTGTTTGAGGTGGACGTTCACCATCACTGGCCAATAACGGTGTAGTCGTCGCTGATTGGCGTTGCTCCCGTTTCAACGTGGATGATCTGCCCGTCCTTGAATCGGTAAAAGGCAAGGACGGCCTCGGACGTGGACCCGTTGGCGAAATGGGCTATCGAATGCGCTACGCCGACTTCGTCGTTCTCAAACAATATTCGATGGGATTCCGTACGCACGGCACCGGTGCCAGCAAAGGCCATGATGTCGCTCTTGGACATGACCATGCCCCCAACGTGTGCGTGAAACTTGCAGTCGTTGTGAATCACGTTGTCAAGGGCGTCTTTATCGCCGGATTGGAAGGCGATTTCATACTGTTCAAGGATACTCATGTCGGGAACTCAACAACCTGACACATAATCCCTTTCCACCAAATTCATGGCGAGATTGGGCAAGGTTTGTCACGGGTCCTTCGCACGCACTAACATGCGAATCCATTGCCTCGGTGGCGGCCTCGTGGGCTCCTTTGTCACTCGGAAACTGGTTGAGGCGGGGTTGGATGTCCACCTCTACGACATTGTGCCTCGACAATCACCGGCGACGTTCCACCTGGGCAACGCTCTGCAAGCCGACCACACCCTTGCCGACCTCATCGTCAACATGGTGCCGGGCTCCATCGGTCATGATGTCCTGAAAACCGTGACTCAAACGGGCGTGCCTGTCATTGACCTCTCCTTTAGCGAAACCACCCCCGATGCTTTGGAAGTACCTCCCAGCCCGGTGTTGTGGGACGTGGGCATTGCTCCGGGCCTGTCCAACATGATGGTGGCCTTGGCCCACCGCACCCACGGCCACCTCGATGAAGTGAGCATCAAAGTCGGCGGTAATCCTGCTCAACCGGACGGCGAGTGGTCCTACATGGCCCCGTTCTCACCTCACGATGTGATCGCCGAATACACTCGCCCAGCACGCATTGTAAGTAACAACAAACTTGCGACCGTCCCGGCCATGAGCGACCTACATGCCATCGACGCCAACGGACGAGCGATGGAGGCCTTTCTCACCGACGGATTGCGTTCCTTGGTGGACCTACCCGCTACATCCATGGGCGAGTACACCGTTCGTTGGCCCGGGCACATCCAGCGGTACCAACACACGGACCTCCACCCCGACGCGTTGGTTGAGGCGTGGCGTTACGACTCGAGCCGACCTGAATTCACGTGGATGGAGGTTCGTTGCCGAGCCGGCGATGTGGAAGTGGTCTGGACCGTTGAAGACACGGGCAAGGACGGCGATTCAAGCATGGCTCGCACAACCGGTTTGGTGACGGTTGGGTGCGTCTTGGCATGGCAGAAGGGTGCCCTGTTCGAGAATGGCGTTCATCCGCCAGAGGACCTGGCGACGGAAACCATCGAGACGATCATTGAGGGGTTGCGACAGGAAGGGGTGTCGGTGAGCCACGTCATTCATGCCTGAACAAGGCCATCCGTCTTGTTGCTATGGGTAGCCATCAACACGACCCGCTGCGAACCCTTGTGAACTTACACCCTAATCTCCAAGGGTTGTTTGTACAATCCATGTAAATGAGGGGTATATCCTAGCAAATTTGACTATTCACCATTGAGAGAGTTTTCCCGTACATCCTCATCTCATCTTACCGAAATTATTGCCAAAGAATAATTGTGAATCATTTGATTTAGGTAAATAATCTGCCGGTAACCATGCCTAACAACGCATTCCGTGAAACAGTCTGGGACGGAGAGAAGTTTAATTTCTACAAAGGCGCAGAATTGGCATTAGAGGATACATTAGATGATGATGGCTGCATTGACACCGAACTTTTCTTTGATACTCCTTTCGAACTCGCAGATATGGTAAATGAAATTAACAGACGAGGTTACACACTCGTGGCCTTGGGACCAAAAATTCGTGAGGGTGAATTCATTTTACCAAGGACTGAAGAAGAATATTATGATGAGGAATATACTCCGTATTCTTGGAGGTTTAGTATTTCAGCAGGAATGAAATGGATTCATTACAGCGAATAAAGAGGAGTTCTTCATCCAGTCACCCGAGAAAGTATGATGACTATTTCCCTTATCCATTAGTTATCGGAGGCCCCCCTGTGGCCATATACGATGCTATGGCTACCCATGAAGATACCACGCAGTGCGTCGCTTTAGGAGAAATCTGCCAGCGCTCGGATCGCCGCGCGTGCGTGCGGCTCCAACCGCGACTCGATGTGGTGCGCTTCGGCGCCCGGACCAATGATGCCCAAACCAACGGCTTTGTCGTGCTTGAGTTGAAGGTCCAGTATCGTCTTGATGACGGCTTGACCCATTGCCAACCCGTGCTGAGTTTCGCCTTTTTCGATAATGCCCAAGCAAGCAGCGGCGTCGTGGTTGGACAGAAGTCGGTCCAGGGCCAACGGGACTTCCATCGAGCCGGGAACCCAAACGACGTCCCCGACCACGAATTCGAGCCCTTCCGCTTCTTCGACAGCGAACGCCAACATGCGCTCGACCTCGTTCCGATGAAAGGATCCACAAACCAGACCGATTCGCTTGCCCATGCCTCGTCCACCTCATTCATCCTGTTTGAGCATTCGCTCCACGGTCGCGACCACTGTCTGCGTCATCGAATCGATCTCGATGTTGATGCCGTCCCCGACTTGGACCGAGTCAAAGGTTGTGAGGCGAAGCGTTTCGGGAATCAAGTGGACGCCAAAAGCCTGCTGTGTGAGGGTACCGACGGTCAATGAGGCTCCGTTGAGTGCAATGTACCCTTTTTCGTTGATGTACTTCATCAGTCCAGCCGGCACGCCAATTTGCAGGTCAACGCCCTCACCCACCGCCGTGCGCTGCTCCACCGTTCCGGTCGCCATGATGTGGCCCGAGAGCAAGTGGCCGCCCAATTCGTCGCCCATTTTCAGCGAGCGCTCGATGTTGACCTCGCTTCCCGCTTCCAACGAGGAGAGCGTGGTGCGATCCAGCGTCTCGGGAATCACATCAAAATGTACGCAAGAGCCGGCAATATCGGTTGCGGTCAAACACACGCCCTGGACGGCAACGCTTGCCCCTCGCTGCAAACTGTTGGTGTCGGGGAGGTCGATGGCGAAGGTCCAGACGGCCTCACCCTTGGTCACCGAGACGACGGTTCCCGTTCCTTGGACGATGCCGGTGAACACGGTCAGGCCTCCTTAGATTTGGCTCGTTCGAGGATGCGGGCGATGATCTTCCGTGTGCCGTCCAAATCATCGCTCAACCCTTCCACGCGGACAACGTCAATGCCGTCGTAGCCGCGCTGCAACAGCGCCGAACGAATGGATTCCTCAGCGTGCTCTTGGTCGTAGCCCAAGGCGATGATGTGTGGGTTGATGGAAGGAAGAATGTCGAAAATCGGGACATCGGGGGCGTTGCCCACCACGACCTCGTCAACCGGCTTCAGACCCGCCACCATGCGGCGACGAAGGTCTTGATTGGTCACGGGTTCGTGTTTTCGCTGACGAACGGTGTCATCGTGGGCGACCACGACCGTGAGGTGGTCACCGAGTGCTTTTGCCTGTTCGAGGTAGTGCAGGTGACCGGCGTGGAGGAGGTCAAATACACCTACTGCCATGACACGCCTCATGCCATCACCGATTGTTTGGGTTCCATGCTTGCTTCATAGGGATGACGGTGCATCGCCGTGGCCCAGCGCCGCGACGACTTGCGCCCCCTCGAGGAACGGAATACCGTGGGTCTGCGCCCAGGCTCTGGCAGCGTGAACGCCAAGTGCAAAATCGCCGTCTGGTTGCAACATCTCGGCACCGATGACCACCGGGGGCAAGCCCGACAAACGGGCCAACCCTACTGCCAACTCCGTGTGACCTTGGCGAACGGCCAAACCCCCCTCGGCTTCACGGCATACCGGAATGTGACCCGGGGTGCGGAATTCCTCCCCGAGCCGCTTCATGGCGACGCTCGGGGCAGTGCCCTCTTCGAGGCAGCGTTGTGTGAGTTCGGCGAAGCGACGGGTGGTCAACGCACGGTCGTGGTCGGTGATTCCAGTGTACGTCTCTCGATGGTTCAACGAGAGGGTGAAGGCGGAACGAGCATCGTATCGGAGGTCGTTTGTGATGAGTTCGCTCAACACGGGATAGCGCTTCGTGGCGTCTTCGGTGGTGTGGATGTCTTGCAGGAAAGGCAGGCCAAAGCATTCCCCAACCTCGTGACCGATGGCCAAGAACAGCAAACCTCCACAGTCCTGGCGCAACTGACGCATGGTTGCGGGCTCGGCTGCGGCGGCAGGGAACAGAAGGTCGGTTTCACCTTCCCGTTTTTCGGAATCAAACAAGCAGACGGGAAGCCCGTTTTTGAAGGCCTCAACAGCCCTCGCCATGTCTGCCTCCATGACTCGGCCTCACGCCTCACCTTCATGAAGAGTCGTATGCCCTCACTCTTGTAGGTCAATACCTGCAAAGGTTGGCGGACTGCCAGCAGAAAGGGATTAACATGTGGTGCCCCTTGGGTTGGTTTCGGGGGAGGGAAGCAAATGGGGATTAAGCTTGGTCCAGCAGGTGTTCCACTCTCCTGTAAAGGTCGAACCATCGTTGAAGGAATGGACGATATCATCGCCTTGGGCCTTGAAACTATGGAGGTGCAAACCGTTCGAATGGTCGCCCCTCAACACTTCGAACAGTATTGGCAAGCCGGCGTCTTGGCGAACAAGACGGAGTTTGAAATGAACATCCACGGGCCGTATTATTCCGAACTCCTCGGCAACCGCGTTGAGCGAGGACGCTCGCTGGCGAAGATCGAAGCCACCCTCCAAGCCGCCCGCACCATCAACGCCCGCCACATCACGCTGCACACCGGCCACTACGGCGACTTTGGTCGCGGCCATGCCGCCAACGAACAGGTCGCCAACGTGTTTTCCGGTATCGTGGACCGTATCGGGGAAATTTGGCACGACGACGAGGATGAATTTCCCGTGTTCCCGTGGATCAAGAACGGCACACCTTCGAAAATCGGCGTTGAAACATCAGGACGGCAAGAGTTGTGGGGCAGCCTCGAGGAAGTTCTCGAGGTCGTGAACCATGTCGACGGGACCGTACCGGTGCTCAACATCGCGCACATTCACGCCCGTGGCCACGGGCGAATGCGTACCTCCGAAGACTACGGTGAATTGTTTGATACCGTCCGTGAAACCATCGGCACCAAGGAATTCTACTGTCACTTCTCGGGCATTGAACACCGAACGGGTAACGCAATGCACTACACCCAGATCAAAAAATCCGACCTGAACTTCGAACCGCTCGCTGAATTCATCGTCGAAGACGGTGGCTGGCTGGACATCACCTTGATTTCCGACTCTCCACTTCTTGAGCACGATGCCATGTACATGCTCCAAAACATCGAAAAATCCCGACACAAACAACTTGAGCGAAAAGCCCGAGAAGACCGACGCCGTGCTCTTTCATTGCAAACGGGACAGTCCATTGAGGAACTTCAAGCCAAAGAGGACCTTGAGAGTCAGGCTCGCGAGGAACAGGAAGAGCAGGAACGGGAGACAGAGGAGCCCGCCTCCGTAGAGGCCTCTCCTTCCGATGCAGCCCCCGCCCCAGCACCTGAAGCGACACCAACCGAAGAAGTTGCGAAGCAAACCGAGCCTGCATCCGATGACGATGATGTGTTCAACTTCGAGGACGACGATGACGATTTGTTCTGATTCGCTGCCGTCACATCGGACACAAACGCACCCCTCAACGGCTTTCTCGGCCCGAAGTGGTATATACCCATGAGACGGCGAAGTGGACGATTACCATGGCTCATATCGCTGTGTTGGGATTGGGGAACTGGGGCACGGCCATCGCTCGGTTGTGGTTGCTCGAAGGGCACAAAGTCAAGGGGTGGACCATCGAACAGGAGGTTTACGAGTCCATCACCATGAATGATGTCAACGAAAAATACCTGCCCGACCATCCTGTCGTCGGTTTAGATGCCACGATGCACATCGAGGAAGCCATTCAAGGAAGCGAAATCATTGTGCTCGCTGTACCCTCATCCGTGATTCTCGATGTTGTGGAGGATGTCTTACCCCACCTGCAACCAGGCCACGTACTGCTTGATTTGGCCAAAGGCTTGGCTCCCGGCAAGAGTTTGATCTCCGAGGCCATTCACGCCCGGCTCAAACAGGAAGGCAAAACCAATCCGCTTGCGGTGCTCACGGGCCCCACCATCGCCCCTGAGGCGGCTGGAGGCGTCATGACCACAGCCTTGGTCGCCAGCGAAGACCAAGCTGTCGCCCAACGATTAGCGCAGACCTTGAGCACGCCGAGTTTCATCCTCCATCCCGCCAGTGATCCAGTGGGTGCAGAATTGTGGGGGGCTTACAAGAACGTCGTGGCCTTGGCTTGCGGCCTGGTTGACGGCTTGAAGCAAGTCGGCGATTTAGGTGGCGACAACCTGAAGGCAGCGATTTTCATGTCGGGATTCAAGGAAGGATGCTTGCTTTTGGCGGAATTAGGCGCTCGAGCAGAAGTCGCATTCGGACCTGCTGGATTGGGCGACATGTACGTTACCGCCACCTCACCGCACGGTCGCAACCGAACGATGGGTGAGAAATTGGGAACCGGGCTGAGCCTTGAGGGGGCGCTCAAAGAAATGCACATGGTGGCCGAGGGTGTTCGCGCCACGCGAATGTTTGTGGAACGGGCGGAGGATGCAAGGCTGAGCATCCCCTTCACCAAAGCCCTCAACACCCTGCTCAACGGCGACATCGACGCCGAAGAGTGCTGCCGCAGAATGGTAGCTTTGGGTTAGTCTCGCATCGGTGCTATTTTGAGGGTCAGCCCCGTGTATGGTTCATGGCCGACGAACTGACGGATTTTGAGGCCAAGATGCTCAAGTGGTTGGCCAAGAGCGATTTTCACCTTCAACCATGGTCGACCAAAGACGCCGCCAAGGCGTTCAAGGTTACAGAGGACGAGGTGTATGAAGCGGTCGCAGCGCTGACCAAGAAGGCTGCAGACCGCATTCAAATCTTCTATAAAGACGGTAACGTCCACATTGCTGCAGACTGATTCACTCGTCGCTGTCTGCGCGAGAATTTCGCGTCATCGGCGTTGGGTGGTTGGACGAAGAAATTGAAGCGGGCAGGAACAACGAGGACCAGGTTGGGCGTTCCACGTCGCCCTCTTCGTTGAAGGCTGAGCGAAGTGACATCGATAGAAAATCAATGACAACAACCACGACGAACACCACCAGAAGCAACGCCACGACCTTGTCGTATTGCGCGAGTTTGAGGTAGGTGTTGATGTAGAGGCCGATGCCGCCAGCACCGACCAGACCGATGACAGTTCCGTGCCGAACATTGTATTCGAACATAAACAACAGATGGCTCACGAGGTTGTTGGCCGATTCGGGAACGGCGACCAGCCAGGCCATCTCGGCGCGGGATAGGCCCATCGCTTTCGCAGCCTCCAAGGGGGCGTTCTTGATGCCCTCCATGGACTCAAATTGCAATTTTCCGAGGTAACCCACCGTGTAGAATGACATCGCACAAATGCCTGCCAGTGCGCCCACATCGAACACGATCATGAACAACACCGCCCAAATGATGGACGGTAAACTGCGCATACCGGCAAGGAGGATGCGAGCGGGGATGGCGACTTCGATGGGGGAAAGATTGCTGGCGGCCAAAATGGAGAGAGGGAGAGCGACCATGAAGCCGATGACGGTCGCGACAAATGCGATCTTGATGGTCTCGATCATCCCCATCCAGGCCACCGAGCAGGTCACGGTCAAGCTCGACTCGCAAACCGGGTAGGATTGGGCTTCGAGCACGGACCAATCCGGTGGCCACAGACTTTCGGAGAAGAACACCTTGAGGTTGCTCCATCCACCGCTCAGCCTGCCCCAATCGCCGGCCAAATCGATGAACAAGAGGAGTGCCAACCCGATGACAAACAGCGACACCAAGGTGGAGCGGGTGTTCACCGGACCATCTCCTCAACCAATTCATTGTCCACCACGCGCCATATCCGATTAGCGACCTGGGTGGCCAATTCCTCGTGATGCTCCACCATCACCATCGCTGAATTTTGGGCTTCAATTGCGTGACGAACGGTTCGCATCACAATGTCAACGTTGTCATCGTCCAATTCACCGAGGAACTCGTCGGCCAGCACCAATCTTGGGCGCTGTGCGACTGTTTTGGCAGTCGCCACCCGGCGTTGTTGTCCACCCGAGAGAATGCGAACGGGTTGTTCGGCGAGGTCGTGGATGCCCAAATCCTCCATGGCCCGTTCGGCATACCGTCGTTGCCTCGCAGGAACTGGAAAGAAGGGCGGGTACCACGCTGACAGGCCAGCCCGTGTGCCCATCTCCACGTTGGTGCGAACCGAACTGTTGCCCACCAACCCCAGGCGTTGTGGGATGTATCCCAACCCACCTCGGGAAGGGACACCCAATTCCACCTCGCCCGAAAGAGGGCGCACCAACCCTGCAATGGTCCGCAAGAGCGTGGTCTTGCCGATACCCGATGGGCCCAAAACAGCGATGACATCGCCGGCTACGATTTCCACGTTGATGTCTCGAATAAGCGGTTCATCGTACCCGATGGTCACATCGTGCAGGTGGGCCAATACTTCGTCCATCGGCATCACGCTTCGCTGTACTGTTCGTTGAAGTATCCGGTGATGCCTGGCACATGCTGAATTAACGCTGCATAGGAGCCAAGATGGGTCTGTGACGTGGTTTCAACCAATCCCTGTGTGTTGAGAATGTTGGCGAGGATAGACCGTCCCTCATCGGTGGTGTTGAGGGCGAGGAAGGCTTGCACCAAGGCTTCACGGTCAGCGTTGCTCACCGAGTCCGGCTGATACATCAGCGGGTGAGTAGGGGCCTGACCAAAGGCAGGTAGCGGGATGTACGCCTCTCGGTCCAAGCACCAAGATGCGCGTTCCGCATCATCCGTTGCGCAGTAACTGTCAACCGATGTATCCTTGACAAACGCAACCGAACCCTCGCCTTCGGAAAGGCAACGCAAAGCGCCACCGTATCCGTAGTACAATGTTCCTGACTCAGGAATGACGGCGTCGGGCGAAAAATGATTGAAAATCGTTGAACGAAGCGATTCAATGTCCTCCACATCCCCCACCACGTCCGCGTAGCCCTGCCCGATGAAATACCCCATAGGGATGAGCATGCCAGCAGATTTCAGCCACCCTGTATGGCAGGTGACGGAACCTGCCAGGACTTCGAAGGGGTCAGTGGCATCGTCGCCGTCCGTCGCTGCGCGACCGGCTTCGCTATCGTTGAGTACCCATGCTTGAGCTTCGTAATACGTTCGTCCGTCGGCATGGGTGTTGGCCATCATGGCTTCCAACCCGTACTGCTGCCAACCCATCCATGCCGCACCACCATCAAGGAAGGCCATGTCCGCACTCCCGAAACGCAAGGCTTCCAACGCCAACGTGTCGGAGGTGATGGCATACAATTCAACATTCAAACCGGTCGCCTCGCTGAGATATGTGGCGAGGCGTTGGGGGTTTTCGTCGAATGCATCGTAGTCGTCTTTGACAGAGAAGGCGATCCGAATCACATCCTCCTCTTCGCCTCCGAGACATCCGCTGAACCCCACACTGATCACCATAAGAGCCATCAGGAAGCAACGGGATTTTCGCCGGTTCAAGGGGGTTCACATCCTCCCGCAGGGCAGCGGTTTAGGTCACCCGAAAAATCCACCGGATTTAATTATTTAGGCCACCCGAAAAATCTGTCATACCAAGCAGAAGGTAGTCCCTCCCGGATTCGAACCGAGGTCGGAGGAACCAGAATCCTCCATGATGGACCGCTACACTAAGGGACTGTAGCCGTGCCAAACATCAAGGCCTCTTCAAAGCAACGGTGATGCCGTCCCTCATACGGTGGCAAAGCGAAAGAGGACTTTGGAGACCCACGAGAGCATCATGATGATCATGAACGAGGCAAGAGCGTACTTCGCCCATGGGCGAGCCGGTTTGGTTTCGGGCCACAGGTCAATACCCATCGCTTCGGCTTGGGCGATCAGGTCAGCCATCTCGGCGAGGTGCTCCTCCACCGAATCATGGGTCATGGAGTGAACTTTGAACCGATTTATTTCAATCGTTCGTTGTACATCCGCCCTGTGATGGCATCCGAGTGAACACAAGCCTTTGAAACCACATTGGAGGTCCTCCCGACATGAGTGAAGTGCCTGAGGGCGTCGTCATGAACGTGGCGGGGCGCGGTCCACCCCGGCCCACTGCCACGATGACCTTGACTCGAGACGGGCCTGATGGGGTGGAAGTGTTTCTTGGTCTGCGATCGCCAACCATGCGCGCCTTCCCCCACTATTGGGCATTTCCGGGGGGTGGTGTGTCCAAGGTTGACCACGCTGCGGTTGATGCCATTGAGGCCCTTGCAGGCCCAGAAGCCGCGTCAGTGGCCTGCATTTTGCGTGAAATGACAGAAGAATTGGGCGTGTTGCCCAACGGTCACGGCCTCGATGCGGTTCCGATGGATGCCCGAGCCGCCGTCATTCAAGACAAAACACAGTGGTTGGGTTTGGCCTCCAGCAATGCCTTTCCGGTGGACCGTTCGGGGGTGAAAACCCTCTCGCATCGGATAACACCGCCGTTTGGTCCCGTCCAATTTGACAACGCCTTCCACCACCTTCACGCGGGCTCGTGGCAAGAGACGCCAGACATTGACCTCGAGCCCCAAACGGAATTCATCGACATGATGTGGGGTCGTCCAAAGGACATCCTCGCTCGCTGGAAGGCCCATGAGATCAAGGTGGCGCCGCCGGTTGTCACTTTGCTGATGGAAATTGAACGGACCCTTGATGCCTGCAACCGCGATATGGTCGCTGCTGCTGACGATATCGCCGCTCGCTTGCCAGGGCGGCGCTCGATTCTCTTCGCCCATGGGGTTGAAGTCGTTCCCATCAAGACTGCAACCTTGCCGCCGGCCGACCACACGAATGCCTACCTCGTGGGGGACCCGGAAGGTGATTTCGTTTTGGTGGACCCCGCAGTGCGAATGCGCGAGGACATGGAGGCACTGGCAGCGGCGGTTGAGCGTCATCATGGCCGATTGGTTGCCGTGGTCTTCACCCACAGTCACAGCGACCATCTTGCCGATATGGCGTTGCTCAAGGAGGCATTCAATGCACCTATTTGGGGCAGCGAACACACCTCGAGGGCCGTTCAATGCGACCGGATATTGCACGACGGAGACCGACTCAAACTGGGATCACAGACATGGGAGGTACTCATCACACCCGGTCACCATCCCGGCCATGTCTGCTTGTTGGGCGAGGCTGGCCTCGTGGCTGGCGATATGCTCGCCGGCATCGGCACCATCCTGATTCCACCTCACACTGGCAACATGAACACCTACATGGAACAACTTCAGCGTTTGAAGGCGCTCAAGCCTCACTTGGTGTTCCCAAGCCACGGACCAGTGGTGGCGATGCCAGACCGCCTGATTCAGCACTACATCTCCCACCGACAAGCCCGCCATGAGCGTGTCCTTGTTGCGGTTCGGGACGGCCACAGCGATCTTGGAGCCATCGCAACAGAGGCGTACAAGGACACCCCTGATGCCCACCCCGGCTTGGCGGTCGATCAAACGCTTGCCCATCTCTTGGCTCACCAAGAACACGGGCTTGTCATCAACCAGGACGGCCAATGGATGCTGAAGGGGGACTGAACATGGAACGAAAAGTGGTCATTACCAAAGCCGGTGGCGTCAAGTGCATCCGGACCGAACCCATGGAAACGCCCGTACCTGCAAAGGGCGAGGTCAGGGTTCGTGTTGCTTATGCCGGCATCAATTTCGCCGACCTGTTGATGAGGTTGGGCTTCTACAACCCTCGCCCCCCGTACCCGTTTACCCCCGGCTACGAAGTCAGCGGAGTCATCGACGCCTTGGGCCCGGACGTCACTCAATTTGAGGTCGGACAACGCGTGGTGGCAGCGATGCGTCACGGTGGTCAAGCCAGCTGTGTGCTCGCACCCGTGGACCGAGTCATTGCGCTGCCTGATGCCATTCCATTGGATGTGGCGGCAGCAACGCCCGTCACCTACCTCACGGCGCATCACATGCTTCACCATCTGGGCCATCTTCGTTCGGACGACACTGTATTGATTCACGGTGGGGCTGGAGGTGTTGGGACAGCTGCCCTGCAATTGTGCCGTTGGGCAGGGGTGGAAAAGGTCTGGGCAACATCCTCGAAAAGCAAACACGACATCATCACCTCCTACGGCGCACGGCCCATCGACCGCCACAGCGAGGACTTTGCCGCTATCGTGAAAGCGGAAACAGAGGGGCGAGGTGTTGACCATATCCTCGATCCCATCGGTGGGGATCACCTTCGTCGGAGTTTGAGTGTACTTGCAGAGGGCGGAAGGTTGTACACCTACGGGCTTTCAGCGGCCGCCCCTACTGGAAAACGGTCACTGCTCAGGGCGGTCATCGCCTTGCGAAAATCGCCAAAATTCGACCCGCTGAAATTGATGATGCGAAACCGTTCGGTCGTCGGCGTACACATGGGGACGTGGGGAGACGAAGCGGTGATGCATGCCCAACTGGAACGAATCGTGGAGGGCATCACCCAGGGGCACCTTGCACCCGTAATCGACCGAATTTTCCCGGCAGAGGACGTGCAGGACGCCCACCAACACCTTCACGATGCCAAGAATGTTGGAAAGGTACTCCTTTCCTTTGACCCGTGAACCGTTTTCGTTTCATGGCTTCCTGAAACCTTCATCACACCTCGGTGCCTCGCCTTGATGCGGGTGAGTGCTTGAAGAAGGCGATGTCGGGATTTGACCTTCGCGTGATGGCGCGAGAGTTGGATGCTCTGAGCGGAGCCTACATCAAGAAAGCCTACATGCCTCATTACGAGCAAATCGTGCTCCGTCTCAATCCAAAAGAGGCCGACCAGCGCGACCTCGTGTTCGTCAGAGGCGAGCGTATCTACACCTCACAACGGGACCGCCCGATGCCAATGACGCCACCCCCGTTCGCCATGGTGTTGCGCAAACATCTGCGAAACGCTCGTTTAACCAGCGTGAAACAATTGGGGTTCGATCGCGTCTTGGTCTTTGCCTTTGACACCAAAAACGGTCAACGCTCCTTGTATGTGGAGGTGTTTCGGGACGGCAACATCATTCTGGTCGACGAGGAGGGCGTCATCATTCAACCTTTGACCCATGCTTCCTATGCCGGTCGAGTGCTGAAAAAAGGGCATCCCTATGTATCGCCCCCGGCCGCTACCAATCCCTACGAATTGGACGAAAGGGCTTTGCAGGATGTCTTTGACGAGTCCGACCGGGACTTGGTCTCGACCTTGGGTGGAAAGATCAACCTCGGTTCCACACACGCTAACGCAGTGTGTGCCTTGGCTGCGCACGAACCCAATTCGCCAACCGGTGAAGCGGATGTGACCAAAATTTTCGCAGCCCTTCGCTCGCTGCTCAAGCAACTCGATGAAACGCAGGAAGCCCACCTTTTGTTGAAACTCGAGGCAGACGACGGTCCAGATTGGGAGAAGAGGTTGGAGGGCATGGAACACGGCCAACGGCAAGCATGGTTGTCGCAACGGGGTCACGAAGTTTCGCCAATTCTTCTTCCGCAACATGAGGCAATGCCCTATGTAAGCATATCTTCACTTTGCGAAGCCATCGATGTCTGGAAGGGGGTTCACGACGCTCACGCCCTGCAACGTCGCGAAGAGGAGCAGGTGGAACAAACCGGCCCGGGACGGGGGCAATCCACCGAAGTTGAGCGCCTCGAGCGCCGAAAGCAACAACAGGAACAAGCCCTTTCGGGATTCAATGAAAAAATCGAGAACCAGCAACGATTGGGGCATGACATCCAGCAGCATTGGAGTCATGTCGAGGGGCTTCTCGCCCAAACCAACGAAGCCGTGGCTCGCGACGGTTGGTCCGCCGTCAAGAAGGCGATCGGCGAAATCGTGTGGATTTCAAGCGTCTCCCCCGCGGATCGAACCATCAACGCTGTTCTGCCGGATGACGAAGGCCAACCGAATGGTGCGAAGGTCATGTTGGAACTGGACGCCACCGTTCATCAGAACGCCCAACGTTATTTTGAGGCGGCACGCAAGCAGAAAAACAAGATCTCCGGAGCGGTCGCCGCCCTTGAGGAAACAGAACGGAAACTCAAGCGTGCTCGGAAAAACGAAGAAAAACAAAAAGCGAGCGGAAAACTCAATCGCTTGAAACGCAGCAAGCGTATGTGGTTCGAGCAACACCGATGGGGCATGGTTGATGGCGGCCATCTGATCATCGGCGGAAAAGACGCAAAAGGCAACGACGCCGTCGTGAAAAAGCACCTCTCTGGCGACGACATGTACCTGCACGCCGACCTGCACGGTGCACCCTCCTGCAGCCTTCGCTCCAAACAGGGCTTCGTCATCGAAGAGCGTCGGCCAGCCCACCTACCTGCCGACATTCCGGCCTACAAACTCGTTGACATCTTACCCGATGCAACATTGGATGCGATGAAATTGGAACAAGGTGCCGTTCTCGCCCTTTCATGGAGTCGGGCCTGGAACGGAGGAGGTGCTCATGGCACGGTCTATAGCGTTAAACCAGCGCAAGTATCCAAGTCAGCACAGACCGGAGAATTCGTTGGAAAGGGAGCTTTTGTTATTCGGGGACAGCGGACGTGGTACAAAGACTTGGACGTCAAGATTGGCATAGGTTTGGTCGCCATCAACGGCGTACCGCTGGTGGTTTCAGGGACGCCGAATTTCATTCAGTCGACCTGCCCTCGTCACGCCATACTGATGCCAGGTCAAACGAAAAAAGAACAACTTGCCAACACCATTTACAAAGCGACGGGATTGTCCACCGACGACCTTCTTTCGGTGATTCCCGGAGCCTGCGATGTGGTCTCGCAATACGGCATGCTCACGCCCCCTGCCTCAACGGAGGAAGAAGAATGAACCCCGATGAACCCTCCAGTGCCGCCATGTGGAACCAACGTTTTGCACCCGATGCCTACGCTTACGGCACCGCGCCCAATCAATGGCTCAAAGAGCGCATTGAAGCATTGCCGTTACCCGACACTCCCCTTGCCTTGTTTCCAGCAGATGGCGAAGGGAGAAACGCCGTGTGGGCAGCCACGCAAGGCTGGGATGCCGAAGTGTTTGACCTGTCCGAGGAAGGGGCGAAGAAATGCCAACGTCTCGCCGACCAGCACAAGGTGAGTGTGGTTTACGAGGTGGACGATTTGGTGCGGCGATCATTTCCATCTCACCGCTACTCGCTAATTGCCTGCTCTTGGTTCCACACACCACCTGCTGTTCGCAAGAAGCACATGCCACGCATGCTTCACGGTTTGAAGGAAGGCGGGCACTTTGTGATGGAAGGGTACCACACCTCGCAATTGGGACGAAGCAGCGGTGGACCCAAGTCGCTACCGTTGTTGTTTGACCTTAATGAAGTGCTCAACGAATTGAACGGTCCACTCGCGCCTGACCTGAAGGTTCTATACGCCGAGGTCGAGGAAACCGTGTTGGATGAGTCCGATTTGCACCGAGGGCCGGCAATGGTTGTTCGCATTCACCTCGTTCGAGTGTGAGTGTGCCGAACAACGTTGAGCGACCAAACCCACGGCGCAGTGAAGAAATGCTGATGGCAGGCCGATGGTTCCGATTCGCCATGCGCCTCTACCACAACCCGCGTTGCTCCAAATCCCGCCAGGCCCTCGCTCTGTTGGAGCAGCGAGGAGTGGACGTACAAGTCGTCCGCTACCTCGAAGACGGGATCTCCGAAGAGGACCTTCGCTTGCTCGTGCAATTAGACGGCATTCTTCGTCGAAACGACATGACGGTGGAAGAAAAAGCAGCCTTGGATGAAGGGACGGATGTCGCAGTGATGCTGCGCTCGAACCCAGCGTTGTTGCAACGACCTGTGTTGATTCACAACGGAAAGGCGGTCATCGGCCGTCCGCCCGAGGACATTCTCGCCCTTCTAGATTGAATCCACCGAATCAGGGTCGCTTGACATACATGGCAACGGCGTTGCCACCGCCCAAACACAGCGTCACAATGCCGGATTTGGCGTCCGTTCGTCGCATCACGCCCAGCATCGTGATCAGGCATCGGGTGCCGCTGGCTCCCAGGGGATGGCCGAGACTGACAGCCCCTCCGTGGAGGTTGAAACGGTCGTCAGGAATACCAACCTCTTGGGCGACCGCACACGAGGCTGAGGCAAAGGCCTCGTTGTGCTCGTAGACGTCGACGTCCAAGACATCGAGGGATTGGCGTTGGAGCAAGGCTTGAACAGCAGGGATAGGGGCGCTCATCACCCGAGCAGGTTCAACACCCGAGGTGCAATAATCTTCGATGGTGGCGATCACTTCCCAGCCTTGCTCGGCTGCGAAGGATGCATCGGCGACCAACACTGCACTGGCACCGTCGTTCAGGGTGCTCGCATTGCCTGCAGTCACCGAACCATTTCGGTCGAAAACCGGACGAAGGGCACCGAGGGATTCGGCCGTCGTACCCTTACGAACGCCTTCATCGGATGCGAGGACAATGGGGTCGCCACGGCGCTGGGGTATGGACACGGGAAACGTCTCCCAGTCGAACCAACCCTTCTCCCAGGCTTCGGCTGCTCGAGCCTGACTGCGGGCGGCGAAAGCGTCCATCGCTTCGCGGCTGATGTTGCACTCGTTGGCCACCGTTTCACCGGTTGTGCCCATGTGAACATCATTGTAGACGTCCCACAATCCGTCATGAATCATGGAGTCAACGAGTTTGGAATCCCCCATTTTCGTGCCCGTCCGCTGCCCCATCAACAGTTGTGGAGCGTTGCTCATGCTTTCCATGCCGCCGGCAACGATGACCTTGTGTTCACCTGCTCGGATGCTGTTGGCCGCCATCATCACGGCTTTGAGCGAGGAACCGCAGACCTTGTTGATGGTGACGCAAGGTGTGCTGACGGGCAATCCGGCTCCAAGTGCTACTTGTCGGGCTGGGTTTTGTCCAGCGCCGGCTTGCAACACCTGGCCGAATATCACCTCGTCGATCAGACCAGATTCGGCATCGATATTGGCCCGACGCAGCAATTCCTTCACCGTCGCAACCCCCAAATCCACGGCGCTAAGCGAGGAGAGGGTCCCGAGGAATTTGCCAATGGGCGTTCGTGCCACGGAGCAGATGACCGCTTGAGGTTGAGCCATGCCCGAGCCACACTCACCTCGGTTTTGAACATGCGCCCGTGTCAGTGTGAGGGGTGAGAAGGCTTGATGAGGCCCACCCAATGGCCATCCTCATGGCGAAATTCAAAACCGACCTTGCCCTAAGCCGCGCCGCTGATGAAATGCGTACCCCCGAGGTGACCCTCGACTTCACCCCCAACGCCCTGGCGTCCGTCCTCTACAAGCAGGGAAACACCGTGGTGTTGGCTTGCTGCACCAAAGAATCATCCCTACCTCGCTGGTTTCCCCGTGACGCTACCAAAGGTTGGGTCCACGCCGAGTATTCGTTACTCCCGGGGTCCACCGATAGCCGATTTCGCCGAGAGCGCAACGGAGCGAAGGGGCGAACGCAAGAAATTGAACGCCTCATCGCACGTTCCTTGAGAGCCGCTGTCGACCTTGAGGCCCTTGGACCGGTGGCGCTGAACGTTGATTGCGATGTCTTGAACGCCGATGGGGGCACTCGTTGCGCCTCCATCACAGCCGCCAACATCGCCCTTCGATTGGCGATTCGCCGATTGATCGCTAGAGGCGAATGTCTCCCGGTGGACCTTCGGCCCACCTTTGAACAACGAAAGGAGGGCTGGGTTGCACCCACCCTATCGGACATTGAACGGGAACATCACGAGAACGCCGTACTTCCGCACGACCTCGCCGCCGTCTCGGTCGGGTTGATCGACGGGCAGGTCTACCTCGATCTGGATTACATCTTGGATTCCAACGCCGATGTCGACATGAACGTGATTAAAACAAGTGACGGGCGCTATGTAGAGGTGCAGGGAACGGGGGAGGAAGCCACCTTCTCCGCCGAGGAACTCACGCAGTTGCTGGCTGGAGCAGACACCGGTCTTGATGCACTCTTTGCCTTCCAGACCGCCACCTTGAACGGTGCTCAATGAGTGAAGAAGGCACTCGCTTGGCTGGCTCTGTGCCGTTGATGCCATCGGAAGGCTTGATATGGCGAGGGCACTCGCCAGCCTTGCACGGGTCAGTAGCTTAGTTGGGAGAGCGCGGCACTGAAGATGCCGAGGTCGCTGGTTCAAGTCCGGCCTGACCCACCAACCGTCACCAAGGATGGTTTTGGATGGCCGTCGATTATTTCTATAGAACATGAAACAGGTTTCAAAACCCCCATGGAAGCGAGGAAAAGGTTTCTTGAGGTGTTCGGGGCATGGCGAAGCATGGCCAAGGAGGACAAGGTTGATTCCGAGGCCAAAGAAGCCAACGAAGAGCATCATCGCTCCTCGGATCGTATCGGAAAGGAACTGCAAGAGATTCGCCAACGCCGAATGGGTGGCGGGCGCATGTTTCTTTCCAAAATCGAAGATTTCGTCTTACTGGGCGGCATCGTGTACGGCATCCTGTTCGCCTTGCTTCTCTTCTCCATGTCATCGGGGATGTTAGGCAATTCCACCACCCTCGACCACACGGCATCGACCACGTTCCTTGACATCGGCGACGAGTGCGAACAAATCACCGAAGAGCCATGGCTCCATATCTTCCCCAATCCCGACGAGGAGTTGTTCTCCATCGCAGGTCACAACCTCCCAAACGGCGTGGCTTTCTTGAATTACAGTTACTTCTTGGTCCTCAACGACGAGACCATTGCGGTGGTTGATGAGCCGTACGGAAGCAACGAAACCACTCGAATCATCGACCAAGTGACCGAGGGGACCGGTCGAGCCTATTTCCGCGCCCCCTATTCCGAACTTCCCGAGGGGACCTACAAACTCCAATTCACCGTCGATGTGTATGTGGAACGCAACCGTTCATCCAACCAAACACTCGGCGGGCTTGAGCAACATCTGACCTTTGAGCACACGATTTCCAAAGAAACGCTTGCCTTCCTGCCCTTTGTCGACGATAGCGAACACTCGGAGGTTCGCATCGAAGACGCCGGACCCCGTTCGTGTTGGTCCGTTCAGGATTTGGGTGATTGGGGCTACCTTCTGATGGGGGCCGAATTGGGTGGTGGGCGTGAAACAGCAATGCTCACCGGAGGCGCCGCCGGCATTCCCGCCTGGTGGATGGCGTTCATCTCCCTCTCGTTGTCCATCATCTCACTGCTCATCATCTATCCAGTGATGTACAAGGTGTACCACCAAGATACTGACGACATCCTCTCACGCAACCACATCACTCGCGTCGTTGAAGACACGGTTCTCTCCATTAGCAACCAATTGGGCATTGAGGTTGACACGGACTTGTTCAAAACCGAGGTGAGAGAACTCTCCATTGACATCATGGTAGCGTACAAAAACACAGAAAACACCCTGTCCGATTCCAAGGAAGTGCGTTCAGAACTCCTGCGGAGCCTGCTGGAGGAGTTTGCTCTCTTTCGTGTGTTCAAACCCGTCCAGCTGAACGTGCGAATAATCGGAAGCGGGCAGAGCATCGATTTTGATTCTGGAGTTGGTATCGGGACCCGTGCCGAATCTGAAGACGAAGCCAATCAACGCCAAGACTACTCCAGTTTCTTCTCTGAACTCCACTCTCTTTCCCGAATCGAGGACGACGTTCGGGACAGTCTGGACTTGTTCTTCTCTCGCCGCCTCGACCTTGAGATGAAGGGAGCCGTTGTTACCAGCGACGACCGTGTAGTGTTTGTTTCAGTGATTTACCGTCCAACCCAACGACTGGCGTTTTTCCGATTCCGAAAAACTTCGACCCAAATTAAGGACGAACTCTTCCGATACATTCACGAGCGAAACGAAGATTTGCTCGGCTCGCAGGAACTCATCGTCAAAACCCGAAACGAAGTGTCCACCCTCGCCGACCGAGCAGGAGCGGGACGGGTGGAGCGCCAATCCATGACCGACGACGAGCGTATCGTGGCCATCGCCAAACAGGACGGTTTGGGGGGTCGAATGCTGCAGACAAAATTCCTCGGCGACACCCTCTCGACCGTGGAATACATGGCCAATGAAAAGCGTGACATGATCAACAAGTGGGGCTTCTGGGGACTCATCTTTTTCGTATGGATTCCGTTCATGGCTTCCGGTGTATTGGTTGGAGCTATGTTGGGTCTGCTCTCTCGCATGCAATTCATGCGCGTCCTTTTGGCGACCCTCATCGGGGGGTCAATAGCCTCAATCACCTGGGCGTACACCGCTGAAGGGATTGTGAAGTTCATGCACCAATACAAACTCGAAGTCTTCATTCCCATGATCATCGTTGTCTTCATCTTGATGGCGGTGCTTCACATTCGTTCGACCAAAATGCGTCGCCAAACGGAACTGTTTGAAGACACACTGCTCGACAATTTCCATGCCGATATCGTTGCAAAATACGGCGACCAGTAGGTGGTGATTTGGAGATCATCGGCGAACACCCGGGTGATAAGGGGCATCACGGTGACCCTGTTCATCTCGGCATCGTTACCGTCAGCGACCGTGCCAGTCGGGGGGAATACGAAGATGAGGGCGGGCCAGCGATCTTGGGCTTCTTTCACGAGGCTATCCGCAGCCCTTGGAAAGCGAGCTACTTGTGCGTCCCCGACGAGCAGGCTGCGGTGGAAGCGGCCTTGATTCGACTTGTTGATGAGGCGGGCTGCCACGTGGTGGTCACCACCGGCGGTACTGGCCCTGCACCACGCGACATCACGCCTGAAGCGACGGAGCGGGTCTGCGACCGATTGATGCCTGGTTTTGGTGAACAGATGCGAGCCATCTCCCTGGCCTTTGTACCCACCGCCATTCTTTCTCGACAGGTCGGTGGTCTGCGGGGTGCAAGTCTTCTGTTCAACCTCCCGGGTCGACCAAAAGCGATTCGAGAAACCATCGACGAGGTGTGGAAAGCGGTCCCATACTGTGTGGACCTGATGAACGGCCCTTACATGGACATGAACGAAGATGTGTGTCCAGCCTTTCGACCCGCCTCTGCCCGACGCCCCCAATGATGACCTGCATCATGTTGATGAGCCGACCATCCCACCCAACCCTGAGGAACGATGCTGGGACACGTCTTGATTCACGGGGCGACCATGGTCACGCCCGATGCCACTGGTGTGGGCGACCTTCGCATTCGCGCCGGAATCATCGACACCATCAGCCTCGGCAAGGCGCTCACGCCGTTGGATGACGAGCTCTACATCGATGGCCGTGGCCTTCATTTATTGCCGGGAATGATCGACCCCCAATGCCATTTCCGGGACCCCGGACAACCGGAAAAAGAGGACCTTGGTTCAGGATCGGCTGCAGCGGTGAGCGGGGGTGTGACATCCTTTCTCGATATGCCGAACAACAAGCCCTCGATCACAACGATGGATGGGATGCGCAGCAAATTGGACACGGCGAAAGCCAAGTGTGTCAACAACTACGGGTTCTTCATTGGAGCGACCCCTGACAATGTCGCCGACCTGCAAGAGGCCGTTGGTACTCGCGACCGACCCATCGCCATCCCAGGCGTTTGCGGCATCAAAGTGTTCATGGGTTCGTCAACAGGAACTCTGCTGGTCAACGAACGTACCGCCCTTGAAGCAATTTTTGAGGGGACGGCCGGGCTGATCGCCGTTCATGCCGAAGACGAGGGACGATTGATTGAGCGCTTTGAGTTGGTCAAAGAACGGTCCGACATGGCCGCCCACGCCGAATGGCGAGACGATGTCACGGCCTTGTTGGCAACACAATTGGCGGTCGAGTTGGCGCAGGCCTCCGGTCACCGTTTACACGTCCTTCACCTCACCAGTGGCATTGAGGCGGACTGGTTGGAGGGGATCACATCGCTGCCTTCTCAGGCCTCGGACGGAGACGCCATCATCACGACCGAAACGCTCCCACAGCACCTCACGTTTGATGAAACAGACGTGTTGAACGAGGGGACGCGCCTGAAGATGAACCCCCCCATTCGTTACGCAGAGGACCGAACGAGGTTGTGGGACCAACTCCGCAAGGGCACGATTCAGTGCATCGCTACCGACCACGCCCCCCACACACTGGAAGCGAAGGCGTTGGGCTTTCCAGAAGCCCCCAGCGGCATGCCGGGCGTTGAAACTTCGTTGGCAGTGATGCTCACCCATGCAAGCGAGGGAGCGTGCAGCATCGAGGACGTCGTTAAATGGATGTCAACCAACGTCGCAGACTGTTACAACATGATGGGCAAGGGGCGCCTTGAAGAGGGAGCGGACGGCGATGTTGTCCTCGTCGACATGAACACTCCTCGCACGGTGGATGACCAGCACACCTGGACTCGAGTCGGTTGGAGTCCGTTCCACGGGCGAAAGTTGGTCGGCTGGGCATCGGTCACGGTTGTTGGTGGCGTACCGGTCTTCGAACGCACCGAAGCAACCGGCCCAAAGGGCAGACTGTTGGTTGAACCGGGGCAAGTCGGGTCGCCGATTGTCATGGGTCCTTGGGACTAAGCAAGCCCGTACAACGCTCCGTATTTTTCTTCGACGTAACGTAGGAAGGCGTCAGGGCTTGGTGGAGCGCCCGTCGCTGCTTCGATCAGGGCAGCGGGCGTCACTTGGCTGCCGCGTTCATGAATGCGAGGGCGCAACCAGGCCAGCAACGGAGACCAATCCCCCGACGCAACCAGGGTGTCAATGTCGCCCAAATCGTTGCTCATCGCCTCCAACAACTGAGCAGCGTAGAGGTTGCCCAATGTGTAGGTGGGAAAGTATCCAAACGCTCCCATGGACCAGTGAATGTCCTGCAAGCACCCCAGTCGGTCTTCGGGAACTTCAAGTCCAAACCAATCCCTAAACATGGTGTTCCAAGTTGAAGGGAGGTCGTCTACTGATAGGTCGCCGTTGAACAACTGCTTTTCTATTTCATAACGCAGCATCACATGTAGGTTGTAGGTTACTTCATCTGCTTCGACACGAATAAAGCCTTTTTCGACCCGATTTGCGATCCGATTCAGTTCATGCTCGTCCCACGAGGGGGCATCGGGGAAGGCTTCTCTAAACCACGGTAGAGCGACCTTCCAAAAGGCCGATGTTCGCCCAATCTGGTTTTCCCAGAAGCGACTTTGCGACTCGTGAACCCCCAACGAGACTGCATCGCCCCGAGGCGTGTAACGGTGGTTGGCATCCAAACCTTGCTCGTACAAGGCATGGCCAGTCTCGTGCATCACGGCGTACAAACAGGAGAACGGGTCGGTTTCATCAAACCGCGTGGTGAACCGAGTGTCGCCCGGCCATAAACCAGCGGAAAACGGGTGCGTCGATGCATCCATTCGTCCTGATTCAAAATCAAATCCCATCGCACTGGACACCTTCGAGCAGAAGGCTTCCTGCTTCTCAATCGGAAAGCGAAGAGAATCCGGGAAATGCACGCTGGTCATGGTGTTTTGTGCCTCAGTTATCGCCTTCAGGAGAGGCACAAGGCGCCCTCTTAATCCATCAAACAGCGGGTCGTAATCGGCAACGGTCATCCCCACCTCATATTCGTCGAGAAGAACGTCGTAAGGCGTTGTAGTGACACCGAGTAGGTCTATTTTTTCCCGTGTAAGAGCAATCAACTGCTCTAATGCCGGCTTGAACAACGCAAAATCAGACTGCTGTCGGGCTTTTTGCCAGGCGACGAGCGCTGTTGAACGGGCTTGTGCAAAGGATTCCACAAATTCCTTTGGAAGTCGAACGGCCTGGTCGTGCGCGCGCCGCATCTCTCGCACATTCGCTTCTTCGTCGGCTGACAAGGAGATGGTTTCCAACTGATTGAGCAACTCGCCCATTCGCTGGTCGGTGAGTTGTTGATGACGTTGTCCCGCCAGCCAAGCCATCATTTCTCCGCGTGCTTCGGCCCCCTTTGGTGGCATCAGCACCTCCTGGTCCCAACCCAAATGACCTTGAAGGGCACTCAAGCGATGGATGTCCTTGACACGTTGGATGAATTCGTCATACAGTTCCATGACGCGTTCAACCCTCGGTGCTTCTTCAAGACTGCCCTTCAAACACAAGGATGGAAGCAAGCCTTCCTTGACCCCGTGAATGCACACATTCAAGAAGCCGTAAAGTTAGCCGATGACATGGACCTCCCCGCTCACCCAGAAGGGGACACGGGTGAGAAGATCACGGACATCGATGCCGACATGGAAGATATCCTCAATGCTTCAGAAAAACGCTCAGGGGAGGTCGTCCTCCCTTTGCAAAGCGCTTCACACGACGAGAGCGAGGATTTGGACCATGGCGCTCGGATGACCAGAAGCGCCCTCACGGTGGTCGACACCTGTATGGATGTCCGCCGAGGTGAAAACGTCCTCATCATTTGCGATCCCACAACCACAGAGATCGGTCAAGCCCTCCATGAAGCCGCGAGCAAGCGTTCCGATCGTGTCCTACTCATCGTCATGCCAAAAGGCCGACACCACGGTGAGGAACCGCCAACACCGGTAGCCAACCTCATGCGTCAGCAACGTGTGGTTGTTGCTCCCACCAAGTATTCCCTGACCCACACCAAGGCCGTTCGGCAAGCGGTGAACGATGGGGCTCGGGTGGCGACGATGCCAGGCATGACCACCCGGATGTTCACCGAGGGCGGGATGTCGGCCAACTTCAACATCATCAAGAAGAACATCGGTGAAATGAGTGGGTTGTTGCGACGAAAGCGAATCGTGAACGTCAAATCCGAATCCGGAACCAATGTCACCTTTGAGGTGAATTGGCGGGAGTGGAAGTACGACGACAACGGCATCTGCAACCGCCCAAAAATGGTGATGAACCTGCCCGCTGGCAAAATCTTCACTCTCCCACGAGAGGGAACGATGAACGGAACCATCGTGATCGATGGTTCATGGGATTCGGCCTTGGTGGATGAGCCCGTCATCCTTCAAATTGAAAACGGCATGGTGGTGGACGTCAAAGGCGGTGTTGCCGCTGCCCAAATCCGTCAAACCTACGGCGAGGCTGCACGGCGGTTGAAGGCGAAGGACCAGGAAAATGTCTGGACCGTAGCTGAATTCGGTTTTGGTATGAATCCATCCGCCCGCCTGATTGGAAACGTGTTGGAGGATGAAAAACGCCTTGGTACAGCCTACTTTTCCATCGGCGACAACACCATGCTGGGCGGGCATGCAGCCGTTGGCATTCAGGTCTCAGGAGTCTTGGCCTCGCCCAGCGTGTGGATTGACGAATTCCTGCTGATCGAGGACGGGTTGTTCGTACCTTGATTTCAATAGCCAAGGTTTTGTTGACCGCAGACCGGACAGAAGCGCCAATACGCATCCAGACCGATGCCGCAACCTCGACAGTGCACGCCTGAGCGGATCGTGGGCTGAACCAGAGGTTGCTGAGGCTGTGGCCAGCCTTGTTGCTGCGGAGGAGGTTGTTGCCAGCCTTGTTGCTGCGGGGGTGGCTGTTGCCAGCCTTGTTGCTGCGGAGGTGGCTGTTGCCAGCCCTGCTGAACAGGCTGTTGGGGCATCGGGTCTCGAGCTTGTTGTTGGGGGGGTGAAGGTGCCGTGTTGCCTTGACCAAGCGGTTTACGGACGGGAGCAACGGGTTTTGGCAGCGATGCCGTTCGCTCTGCTGCGGGTGAAGCAATGAACTCTGAGAGCGACACGACCCCATCGCCATCGGTATCGGCTTCGGCGTGAAGAGCAGCCGCCTCTTCGAGCGTTGTGCCGGTGGCCTGTGCCAATTCCTCAATGTCCAAGGCTCCGCTTCCGTCGCCATCAGCGGCGATGAAATGCTCGGCGGCACTGACAAATTCTGAGGGTTCGTCATCTGTTGCCACCTCAACAGGAGACTCAACGGCTTCTGAAACTGATTCGGCTTGGAGAGGGGTGTCGTGGACATCAAGTTCGGTGCTGAACGCCCCTGCAAAGGCGTCTTGGGCGGCTCGGACAACCTGACGCTCGTTCTCGGTGTTGACCGGTGTGGTTTCACTGACGACCGGTTTTTCGACGGCTGGAAGCGCCACGCTTGCCGTTGGCAAGGGCACAGCGGGCGAGGGTGCATCGCTTGGCGTTGGCTCTGATGGGGCTTGTTCAGACGAAGTCGGCGGAGGGGATGTCTGTTCCGCTGGTTCGGGTGACGGTGCCTTTTCAGGGGCCTGAGGCAAGGTCGTTTGCTCGGGCAAATCCACATCGGCAGCGGATGCGGATGAGCTGGCAAGGGTAGAGATCGGCAGAACATGGCCGGCCACGTCCAACGCAGCGTTCAGTTCGTGGTGGACCGCCACCAAGGTGTCAAGGTGGGAAGCCACATCTGAGAGGAGGGAAGCCAAGGCTTTGTCGTAAGTGCTCACCTCGCTTTCACCTCCTGTTTGGAAGGCCACGGCGAAGAGTTTCATCATGCGCATGGGGTCAGCAAGTTGCTCCAAAGCCTGTCGCTGTGCGTCATCAAGAGTGGCTGCGGCTCCTGTTTCACCCATAGAATCGGTTTGGCCAAGTGCGTGGAGCAGCGGATCGGGCAAACTCATCAGTCCAAGGTGACCAGCGACCAAGTAGTAAATCTCGCCGCCTTCGCACTGCATACGTTCACTGGCGGCTTCGAAATCAAAATCACCCGGCCGAAGGACGATGTCGGACAGCAATTCGAAAAATTTCTCCAACGCTTGGCTCCGAGGCATGGCCATCATGGCGTGCAGGACATCGGATGATTCGGTGACACCGAAGTAAGCAGCAGCCTCATCGACTTCAATGTCGGGGCCGCCTTGTTCTGCCATGTCTTGTCACCTAACAATTCGCCGAGTTCGGACCCCCATTTAAGTCCTCATCAACCGCCTTCGGCGGCTTTGTTTTTCGCTAGGTTCCAAATCGCCCTTGATTGTTCAGCCGTCCACCCGGTTTCCTGAAGTTGCATCAACACGCCTCGCTCCTGCTCGCCGTCACTCATCGCACCAACCACCCAGTCGACAGCGGAAGTTCGGTCGTTGACCTGCCAGTCTTCAAAGATGCTCAAATCGACCACAATCTTGGCTTTGCGTACCTTTGCAGCAGGCTCTTCCTCGACCGTGACGGATTTTTTCTTCGCCACTTTCGCAGCGGGTTTGGCAGAACCCGGTGGACCCCCTGATGAACGTCCGGGTGGGCCGCCAGATGAGCGACCTGGGGGACCACTTGGTGCGCTCCGCTGAGACGGGCCGCCTGCTGGGCCACCGCGCTTGGCTGGGCCTCCTTGAGGCCCGCCTATGGGACCACCTTGAGGGCCGCCGCGCGGCCCACGCCCGGGTCCAGAAGAGGCCGGTGAACGTCCTGATGATGCACGACCTGCATTGGCTCGAGACGCCAGCGGCGTAGAAGCGCGTCGGTCGATGCGGTCAAAGACACTCTCTTCCTCGTCATCATCATCGAAGCCATCATCGTATTCATCCTCGTCATCGTCGTCACGCTCTCTGCGAAGCAGCACCGAAACGAGAATGAGCAGGAGAAGGAGGGCACCGCCACCACCGGCTACGAGCATGAGGGTTCCTGCATCGATGCCAAAGAGTCCCTCGGTCCCATCGCCAGACTGAGCAATGTACGGACAGCCGTCGTCGTACCCGTCAACGCCTTTGGCCACCTCAGGACAGTTGTCATCCGCATCCACCACGCCGTCGTTATCAGAATCACGTTCGGTGGGGTGACAGCCATCCTCATCGACCATGTTCACCACAGCAAATGGCGTGCGAGGGCACAGGTCGACGTTGGTCGCTCCTTCGACGAACACCCCTGGCCAAGATGGGTCACGGGTTGCCGTGAGGGAAGCATCCCCGTAATTGTCACCAAATCCGTCTCGGTCTGTGTCGCTCCATTGCGTGGGGTCACCTCGGAGGTTCACCGGTTCGTTGTCATCACGCCACCCGTCACCGTCGTCGTAACATCCAAGGTAGTCGATGTAGGACGTTCCGGCCTCTTCGGGGCATTCGTCGGCGTTGGTGCCGTTGGGGTTATCGCCGTACCCGTCGTTGTCCTGATCGAACCACTGGGTGGGCTCGGTGGGGAAGGCATCTCCGGTTTGATTGACATGCAATCCCGTATCCGGGTCGATGTCGTACGTGTACACGCCTGCATACCCGTCACCGTCAAGGTCAAGGTCGAGGGCACTTTCATCCGTGCAACCGTTTTCAAGGATGGGGAAGCCAGGCGGGGTGTCGTCGCATGCATCGTCCAAATCAACGATGCCGTCACCGTCCGTGTCTCGCTGTGCTTGCGAGCAACCTCGCTCGTCCACTTCATCGCCTGTCGCCGTGTTTGGACACGCATCCTCGGGGTCGTTGAGGCCATCGCCGTCGGAGTCGGTCGTTCGTTGCTCGGTGCTACAGCCCTCGGCGTCAACAGCGATGCTGGCTGCGGTGTTGGGGCACAGGTCAAGCAGGTTGCTGACGCCGTCATCATCGTCGTCCAATTGCGATTCGCCACACCCAGCAGCGTTGACGGTTTCTCCCGCTGGGGTGTTGGAGCATGCATCAACATCGTTGATAACGCCGTCGTTGTCCTCATCGTTCACGTCCACAACTCGGCACCCAATGGCAGTCAACGAGGGGTTGGAGGGGTGGGTGCCCTCTGCGACGCCGGCCTCAAACGGACAGACATCGCCCTCGAAGCCCGCTGGATTGTCACCAAAGCCGTCACCGTCGGTGTCAAGCCATTGATCCTTGATCGACGGGAAGGCGTCACCCGCTTGTTGCTCTCGCAATCCCGAAGTTGTGTTGAGCACGAATGAATACTGGTCGGTGTACATGTCCCCGTCCGAGTCCAGGCAGCCCTTCACCGGTAAGGTGGAATTGCCCCATTCTAAGGGACAGGCATCGAGTTGAATGCCTTCGCCGTTGCTGCCGTCGTACATCGCTGTCCAATTGTCAGCAAAGCCGTCACCGTCGGTGTCGTTGGCCGCCGCCTGTCGGTACGGGAACCGGTCTGGGGTGGTGGCGTTGGCTGATTGGTTGTCACCAAAGCCGTCACCGTCGGTATCGGCCCATTGCGTGGGGTCGAGTGGCCAACGGTCGGCCCCATGCTGATCAGCGTTCCATTCGAAAATCGTCCCTTCATCGGAGGGATCGCTCGAGCCGTCCCCATCGGTGTCAAGGCAACCGTTTCGGTCCCGGAAAGAGGTGCCAGCGTCCCAAGGGCAATAATCACCGTAAACGAGGTCGGTGTCGTTGTCGCCGTAGCCATCCCCGTCATAATCAGCATATTGCGATTCCAAGTAGGGGAACAAATCCCCCGGCCCAGCGTTTGGGTCGTATATCGGCACCGAACAACAATCGGTTCCATGGTTGTCGCCAAATCCGTCGCCGTCGGTGTCAAGCGCCTGTTTCCAGTTGCTGTAAAATCGGTCCCCGTTCACGTAACTGCCGACGTTGTCGGACCAGCCGTCCTGGTCGTAGTCTTGACAGCCAAAGCGGTCGATCCACGAGGTCCCCGAATACTGGCCCCCGTTGCAGGCATCTAATGAATCGCTGAATCCATCCGAATCCACATCCTCGCACCCTTGGCTGATAAAGGAAGAGGAGCCGCTGACTGTAGGGCAATCATCGGGCAATGGACCCAGAGGATTGTCCCCGTAGTTGTCGCCGTCCGAGTCGAGCCATTGGTCGCCAACCTCGGGTAGGGCATCGATGAGGTCGAAGACCAAATCGCGGTCGCTGTCCTCATACAAGCGAAGCGCGCGGACGTCGTTTGGCGCCGTGTCCCAATAGGCTGCTTTGACCGTGCCGTCGGCATCCAGCGTTGCGCTCACAGGAGCCTCGATGACAACATCGCCGAAGCGAACGCTCATCCATGGGGCTTGGTCCCCGAGAACGCCGTCAAGTTCCAAGGTATTGACCACCAAATGCTGGGTCGTAGGGTCGCTGGTGAGCAGAAGGAGATGCTCGCCCACCGTCACGATGTCCCATGCACCGTTGGCGGCCGCATCGGGCCGTTGGGCAATGGGGTTCCAAGCATAGGTCTGGTTCAACATGAAAATCGAGGAGGCGGCATTGCCACGAACGGCAAGAACGGGGTTGTCGCCTCCTTCAAGGTCCAATCTGAATTCGTTGGCGCTTCCACTGGGTTGGGTCACGGTATGGGCTTGCCAATCGGTGCTTCCGGGCCACAACTCCTGGACTTGCAGATACCCGTTCGTGGTCAGACTGGCGACCAGAAGGGAGCCGTTGCTGCGCAACGCCAGCGATAGTTCGGCGCCCGTGTCGGAGAAATTACCCAAACTGTGTTTGTACAAGGTTGACCCGTCGTGCATCCACAACGATAGGTTCGTCCCTGTACCGTTTGATGTCACAAGCGCCACTGCGAGGGTGCCGTTAGGCATGAAAACAGCTGGATGCTGCAACGACAGGGCTTCACCAGCATCGCCCAATGTCTCAAGCGACCAACTGCTGCCACCAACCGCCATCTCGAGTTGATCGGTGTCGGCATGTCGGTACACGAAATGCGGCACATTAGCGCTATCGACAACCACGCTGATGGGTGAAGCCAGGGTTACGCTGCTGCGGACCAACTCATTGCTCCAGCCACTTGAGGTTTCCAATCCCGCATACATCTTGAGTCCTGCACCAGATGTGTAAGCAAGCACTTGTTCGCCGTCCTGATTGAGTGAAGAGCCCAAGTATTGCCCCACAGTCCCGGTCGTCGCCACATCCTGAACCACGGCGGTCATGGAGGTGGTTGAGAACCAATCAATGCTGTTTCCATCTTCAGTGATGAGGACGGGTTGGCCCGTTGAACGGACTTCGAACGCAAACGAGAGATTGCTGGCATCGGTGTTCAGAATCGTTTGCCTCACCCATTGCCCTGTGGGGGTTCCGTCGTTCATGTGTTCAAGTTTTGACACATAGGTCACACCTGCATCGGTGTGGCTGAACACGATGCTCGTCTCGCCCCGTGCTGCCGTGGCCAATTCGAGGCCGTTGACGTCGCCGTCCATGGTGAACGAAAGCGATTCCCAATCACGCTCGGTGAGGATAATGTAATCCAACCCGAAGGTTGTTCCTCGGTTTGTGTTTCGGAGGGAGTAAACCACCTCGCTCAATCCGTCACCATCCACATCGCCAGTACCAGCAAGATGGGCACCCAGCCGTTGGCCACTCGATCCGGAGGCCAAGAGTTGACCTTCTGAACGCAGACCGGAAGCGGAACCAAGGAAGAGTTGCACCATGCCCGAAGACGAACCCATGTTGCTCGAGATGTACACATCGTCGTACCCGTCCTCGTTGACATCGCCAGCGGGAACGATGTCTTCGCCAATGCGGGCGTTGGGTGTTGAAGGCGACAGGAACCAATCGGGCGTACCCGACATAGAGCCAATCGCGCCCTCAAACAACCACAACGCGCCAGAGCCAAACGCCCCCGATGAGTTGTAAGGCTCGGTGATGATGTGGTCGTCAATGCCGTCCCCGTTCACATCACCGACACAAGCGATGAGATAACCCAACAATTTTCCTTGTGTCAGCGATTGTACGGTGCGATCGGGTGTTCCATCATAGCCTGTCAATGAACCATAGAAGTACTCGATGGATGAGTAAGAGTTGATGTCGTCGTACGAGCCCGTGTTGCCTACGATGAGGTCGTCATAACCATCGCCGTCGACGTCGCATGCTTCCATCGAGCGGCCGAACAAATTGCCGTCCATGGATTGTGTAAGGTTGCGGGCGGGCACCAGACCGGATGTGACAGACATGTAGATGTTGACTTTTCCAGCATGAGTTTCGCTGCCCACCGTCTGAGTGTACGATTGAGCGACCGCAGCCACCATGTCAGGTGCGTTGGTCTGTGCCAAGACGGTGACCAAGCCCCCCAATCCTTCGCTTCCGGACCCTTCAACGGTGGTCCATGGCGTTGACGAGAGTCCGGAGGCGTTTCCAAGATAGACAACCACTTGGCCCGAAGGTGTCGACGAACTGTTCGCCGGATGCCAGCCAGGCGAGCCCACGACCAAATCCACTATGCCGTCGTTGTTGACATCGCCGACATCGAAGCTGGAACCAAACAGGGCGTCATCGTTGGCTCCTGTGAGAATCACGTCGGGGATGCTGGAAACGCCCTGAGGCGTTCCGTAGAACACATCAACGCGCCCGTTGGAGGTCATGCCCACCAAACTTGCTTCAGGCGTTGCAACAAGCAGATCGTCAAGCCCGTCGTCGTTCAGGTCGGCCAACAGCAGCGAACCTTCTGAGACATCTTCTTCGCCCTCGACCACCCCCACGGGGGTGGGGTCCACCCGGCCCGTGTCTTGACCTGCAAGCGAACGAATCAGCTCGATGGAAAAGGACGTCGCTTCTTGAGTTGACGTCGCAACCTGTTCAACGAGGCTTCCGTCCAAGTCCATGCCTACGGCATCAACGAGGTCGGTATCGGCTTTCAGAACTCGCTCGTCACGGTCGAACCCGTCCACACGCAACAGGACCACTTCGTTGGTATCGGTTCGCAAATAGAGAATATGAGCAACGCCGTTCTCGTCCATCTGAAGTTCAATATCTTCGCCGACTGGCCCCGCATCCAGGACATAGGTGGTCCAGTAGGCTCCGCTAAAGTTCACTTGATGCAAAACCCCGTCTTGGGTTCGCATCAATCCCCACTCGACGCCACCGGGGGTGATTTCAAGTTCAAGCGAGGTGGGGTACACGTTTTCGAGAATGGTGCGAGTGTGCCATTTCGGCCCGTCCCAATAGGTCTGACTCATCATCGCGTAACGACCCATCTTCAGGTTTGGGCCGTCGGCATAGAGCACCCTCGGCAATTCGTGTGCAGGCGTTACGGCAATGGCACAATCGACCAGCGTGCTGGTGTTGGCAGGCGTCACGTTGTCAACGAGAGAACTTTGCCACAGACCGTTGGAGCGATGCAAGGCTGTTCGGACAGGGCCTTCTTCGGTTGACCAGCAATAGTGCTCGTTGTTGTGTCGAGTCAGAGTCATGTCCGGCGTACCGTGGTGCTCGACCGAGGAGTTGTTCAATTCCTCGCTCCACCAATAGTCGAGCAACGATTCGGGGCGAACGGTGGCCATGTCCAACCCGTCTACGCTGATGGCGGACCCAGCGATGTCGTGCCCGTACCCTGATGTGAGGTTGAATGATCCCGTTCGCATGGATGGCGACGCAGCATCTTCGAGGAGAGTCTCGAATGAAGGCGATGTGAATGCCATCGACCACGATGAAAGCACGAGACAGAGAACCAACGCAAGGCTTTGACGAAGAATTTTCTGCTGGCCGCCATCCGACATGGTTCTCTCACATCCACCGACCTTGAAAATCATTGTTGATTGCGGCCTTGCTCTTCAATTGCGGCCAACCATCCCAGCAACCCACATCGCTGGGTTGAGATAGGCCAACATGGCCGTCGAACTCATGGGCTCCAAACGATGGTTGGTCCTCCTCAATTCACCTTGGCTTCCCGCCAAAGAAATGGACCGGTACATTCGGTGGGCCGACGACGTGATGGCTTGCGACGGGGCACTGTTGGCATGTTCGACCCATCAGATCACACCCCAAGTCGTGGTGGGCGACATGGACAGCGCTCCTCGCCACCTCGTCGATGCGTACCTCGCTAGCGGAGGCGAACTCGTTGAGTCAATGGCGACGGACACCACTGACCTTGCCAAGGCGTTGATGGAAGTGAAACGTCGTGGAGGGACATCGTGCGTCGTGATTGGCGTCCAGGGGGGCGACCCGCAACATGAATGGGGGAACCTGTTCGCTTGCGCTGCGTCCGACCTTGAACTCGTGGTCCCTCTTGAAGAGAGCAAGGTGCTGTTTTCAGCCGCTGGGAAATCGTACTCTATAGAAATGGAGGCAGGGAGTGAGTTCTCAGTATTCGCTTGGCAAGCCTGTACCGGCGTGACGCTTACGGGTTGCCGCTACCCGCTGACCGACGAGCGGTTGGAGATGAGCGCGCGAGGCGTCCACAACGAAGCGGTTGACGCCCGCATCCTTCTCAGAGTCGACCAAGGTCGGTTGGCCATCATGACCCTTCCGAAGGTGGACCTGTTGGCAAGCCTTCGCGAAGCATGACCGAGTAGTCGCCCTCACCGTCCCATGCTTGAGCGCGTTCGTCAATGCGGGCGCTGGCCAAGGTGGCCTCAAAGCCCCCCCAGTCTTCGATCAGTTTGAGGCGGTACGCTGCTTTGGGCGTGTAGCCCGGCAGAAAGTTTCGCCACAGAAACGGTATTCGCCCCGGCGTCACTTGGTTGACGACCCTGACAATGGAGGTGTTGCAGGTAGTGAGCAAAGAATGGTACCATTCCGGTTCCACGGCCAATTGGTTCAACTTGTCAACCAAGCCCAAGAGCATCATCTTGTCTTTGCCGGGTGGCGTTATGGCTCGGAACATGTAGTCCTTGTTCTTACGAGCATTCGTGCGAAGCCCCGTCACGTCGCGTTCAAAACCCACCAGCAAATAGAGTTCGTAGGCTCGCCATAAACCGTCCCATGGGTGGTAACGCTCCCCTTTTTCTCGGCGGGTTTCAAAGGAAAAGGAAAGACAGGTTCCGTCTTTGAATTCGAAGGTCAAGTAGGTGTGAGCCAGACCTTTCAACGGATGGAAATGGTCGACCATGAACCAGATATCCTTCAGTTCGTCGATCTTAACACTGACGTGTTCAACCCAGTGTTCGTCACGGTCACGTGTGGTTCGCCAGGTAAAATCTCGGACCATGTGAAAGGTCAGGTCGTTGCCGTTCACCGTGGCCGTGGTCAAATGTTCGCAGTCGGCGGCCCATTCCAACTCCAACGAAGGTTGCAGCGGGCGGACACGAGTGTTCCAAACGTACACAAACCGAAGCAAAACCAACGCAAGGACCCCCAAAGCCGTCCAAATGAGAACCGTTTGAATCATCTTCATTCCCACCTGTGCCATCGTTGCCAATCACGGTCCCACCAGTCGAGGTCACCTGAAGGATGGCGACGCCACAACACGCCCTGATCGTCCACGATGGTTGGCATCCCCTCATGGTCGGGCGACCCGTCCTCCAAGAGTTGCGGCTGGGCGCCGGGTTGAGGAAGATCAAGTGGGGTGGGAGCCTCGGTGCGCACCAAGGAAAGGAACACGATGACGGCCACCAGCAAGGCCAACACGCCGATGGACATCCACCCAACGGATTGGGTCGGTGTGGCCGGACCCAGGGAGTACGAAGGCCCCGTCGTATTAGCGGAGGTATCCGAATCGTTGGATGCCAAACGAACGAGATTGAGTCCTTGAATGGACGAAATCTGCTTGGATGTGATGACTTCAAGGGTGATCAAGTGCGAACCTGCCGGGAGATTTGAACAATCCAACACCGTCGTGTTCGCCCCTTCAACCACTGCACCACGAATTCGCCACACCTTGGCCCATGTGGGGTTGGGTGCATCGGCCGTCATTTTCACTTCACAGAGGGTCCCTACAGCATGTTGTTCACCCATCACGGTGAGTTCAAACTCGGGAGCCGGCCGATTGTTGATGCTGAAATTCAAGTAGGCCTCAGCCGTTTGGCCAAGCCCGTTGCGGTAGGTTTCTTTGAGTTGATACGAACCTGCCGGCCAGGTTGAGCAATCCAGTTCATCATGATGGTCGAGAACACTGAACGGAGCGCCCGTGAAGGTTCGCAAACCTGTCTCGCCGTACCTCGGCCCCGTTTGGTCGTCAAACATTCGTTGAATGATGCAGGACTCGCCAGTTTGCAGAAGAGTGTCGGCTTCGAGGTTCAATCGGAGCATGGGAATCTGGAGGGACGGGCGAAGCTGGAACGTGGGCAGAGGGTAGGAGGCGATGAACACGCCGTCCTCATCGAAGAAGTCCAGTCTCAACTTGTGTTCTCCGCTCGACCATGCATCATAGAGCAAAGTGATGTTGGTTTGACCGACGAAGGAGATCTCCTGCACCTCCAACACTTCTCGTTCTTTGTGCAATCCTCGTAATTTGATGATGAGGTCGTTTTGAGCCGCAGTGGAGTTGAGGATTGCCACCACCCTCACCGCATCAATATCGCCGTCTTGGTTGGTATCGATGGAGTCGTTTCGCAACGCTACCAGCGCAAGGCCGCGCTCCGCCAACGCATCAACTGCTCCGCTATCGCCTTGGACGAACGAAACAGGGCCGAGAATCGTCAACACGAGCAGGGCACCCAAGACGAAGGGGCTGCGAGGCAACCGTTCGTTATGCAGGGCCATCACCCCCCGGCATCGAAGGCAACGGAGGAAGTTCGTCCAGCGGGATCAAAACAGGTTCGGCTGGTGCTTCCGGTGCGTTCATCAATTCCGACTCCTTTTCCTGCAAAAGTTGCTCCATGATGAACGAGCGTTGACGAGAAAAACGAACGGTCATGGCTGCCATCGCACCCAGAAGGAAGCCAGCACCGATGACAGCGTAGGTCAGCCACGATGCTGCTGGGTCTTCGCCCATGATGGCGACAGCGGCTGCCCATTCACCGTATGCATCGGACCATCCGTCGGCATTGCCGTCAGGACAGCCCTGAACATCCCGTTTGGAACTGCCTGCGACCGTCGGGCAATCGTCGCGCAGGGCCCCCATGGGCAGGTCGCCAAACCCGTCTTGGTCGCTGTCCTTCCACTGCAAGGCTTCGGTCGGGAAGGCATCACCCAAGCCGAACGGATGAGCAGGCCACGAAGAAGTGGGGTCCGACCACCCGTCACCATCGGTGTCTCGACACCCCAAACGGTCAAGGAGGGAGGTCCCTCTGGTTTCAGGACACGCATCGCCTTGATGTCCTTCTGCGCGGTCACCAAAGCCATCACCGTCGGAATCACGCCATTGGGAGGGTTCGTGGATGAAGGCGTCGCCGAGGTCGGACCAACCGTCGCCATCGGTGTCTTTGCACCCCCATCGGTCACCTCCCATCGACGGCCCGACCGATGTTCCTGCAATCAGCGGGCAAACGTCCGCGGTGGTACCTCGTGGGTTGTCGCCTCGCCCATCACCGTCGCTATCGTGCCACTGAGTGGGGTCAGCGGGCCATGCATCGCCCAAGCCACCCGGGCTCGCCAGCCACGTGGAGGTGGGGTCGGACCAGCCATCGCCGTCACCATCCGGACACCCCCAACGGTCAAAGGTTGAATTCCCCGAAGTGGTTCGACAACCGTCGGACCGATAGGCAGTCCGCCACGATTGGCCGTCAAAGTATTCGACATTGTCCCCATAGCCATCATCGTCGGTGTCATGCCATTGGGACGCATCGTTTGGAAAGGCATCGGCAAATCCTGAGGGATGAGCGATCCATGAATCCGTAGGGTCCGAATACCCGTCTTTGTCGACATCTCGACAACCAAGACGGTCAAAGCGAGAAATCCAACCCGAATCAACCTCCTCGGGCGTCGACATCATGCAGACATCCCCCTCGAATCCGGTCAAATTGTCCCCGTACCCGTCACCGTCGGTGTCGCGGTATTGCGAGGGGACGAAAGGAAAATCATCGATTTGCGTAGCCCCGTAGGTTTGGTTGTCGCCCCAACCGTCCGAATCAGTGTCCCGCCACTGAGTGGGGTTGAACGGGAAATCATCGATGCGTTGGGCACCGAGGGTTTGGTTATCGCCCCATCCGTCCCGGTCGGAATCCAACCATTGAGTTGGCTCAACTGGGAAGGCGTCCGAACCGTTGTCGATAGTCCAATTCGCATCGCCGTCCGAATAGGTGTCTTGGTCGGTGTCCACGCACCCAAAGCGGTCTGATGAGGAGAAACCTGTCTGGAAGGGGCAGGCATCGGGCTGGGTGGCGTTTGGGATAAACTGGCCGATGCCCCACGCTTCGCGAGTGAGGTTGAGGGCGGGGTCATTCCAATTATCGCCGTATCCATCCTCATCGGTATCGTTCCACTGGCTGGCATCGGCTGGAAAAGCATCCGCAGCCCCAACGGGGTGAGAAAACCAGGCAATGAACCCGTTTAAGCCTCCAGGGTCAGGGTCAGAATACCCATCGCCATCCGAATCAATGCACCCGAAACGGTCCGCTGATGAATACCCTCGGCTGAAGCGGCAATGGTCACCCTGGAATCCCTCGAGGTTGTCGCCGTATCCGTCGTTGTCGGAATCCAGCCATTGCGTGGTCTGAGAGGGGAAGGCGTCGGCCCCGTTCTGCACACCCCAGCCGCTGTCGGGGTCTGACCAGCCGTCGCCGTCGTTGTCCACACACCCCTTTCGGTCGTTGGTGGAAGTTCCAACCGTTGTATCACAGTCGTCCTCGTTGTCAACAAATCCATCCTCGTCCGTATCTCGGTTGGTCTTATCGATGGAAGGTGTAAGGGTATAGTCAAAGCCATCGTTGCACCAAGAGTCTTTGCCTTCGACCTTGAGGTAGACGGTCCCAGCGGTTGACAAGGTGGTGGACAGGGAGGCGGTGGGGTTGCCGTCGTCGACGTTGGTCGTGACCGACCCCATCATGAACGACCCTTCCCACCCATCGCCCGGGCACCACCATGCCGGATTGCTCATGCTACCAGAGAAATCAACGCGAATGATGTCTCCTTTTTTGCCGGTGATCTTCCAATAATCCTGTTTATCGGTCGGAGAACATCCGTCTGGGTCACAGACATAACCGCTTGAAGAAACACCGTCTGTCAACCCGTTAGCGCTGGTTTGGGTGTTGTCGGCGGCGACAACGGGCATATGCCCCAGCAAGAGCAGGCCAAGCACCGCGAGAAGCGGAAGTCGACCGTGCATGGTGGCGGATGGTGTGCGGGATTATCAAAACCACCGCTCCGTGCGATGAGGGGCTCGTTTAGAGGCGTTGACGACCCAGGCATTGACGCAAACACGATTCAAGGTCGGGGTGCTGGAACGAATACCCGCTCTCTATCAAGCGGTGAGGGAGCACGCGTTGTCCGTCGAGAACCAAGGCCTGCGCCATTTCACCCAGCGCCAATCGGAGAGCAAAACCGGGCGCTGGCGCCAAAGCCGGACGACGAAGCACGCGTCCGAGCGTTCGTGCGTAGTGCTTCTGCGTCACGGGATTGGGAGCCGTGAGGTTGTAAGGTCCTTCACAGGACTCGTTCATCATGAGATGATAGATGGCGTAGATTTCGTCATCCATGGAAATCCATGAGTAAAACTGCTTGCCCCCGCCTACCGGGCCACCCGCACCCAGTTTCGCAGGGAGGAGCAATTTCGCCAAGGCGCCACCAGAGGGTGTGGTCACTAGACCGGTGCGAAGGAAGACTGTACGCAACCCCGCATCCACGGCAGGCTGGGCCGCTGCCTCCCAAGCAAGGCAGGTATCAGCGAGGAAATTGGTGCCAGGTTGCGATTCTTCGGTCAAGGTTTCATCAAAGCGATTGCCGTATAGGCCGATGGCCGAACCGCACAAGAAGGACCGGGGCGGAGAATCGAGGGACGCAAGCAGGTTGGCGAGGTTGAGGGTCGGCGTTGTTCGGCTGTTCACGATGACCTCTTTGCGGGCTTGATTCCATCGTCGGTCACCAATACCAGCGCCAGCGAGATGAATCACCGTGTCAAAGCCGTTGAGGTCGCCTTCGATGATCTCGCCCGTCTGGTCGTCCCAAACCACCACCGGGTCGTTCTTCGCGTCCGAGGGCAATCGAGTGGACGGGCGGACCAGACGAGTCACCTGATGGCCTGCTGCGGCCAAGAAAGCACAGAGTTGAGAACCGATCAGCCCGGTCGAACCGCTGACGAGTACCTTCTGCAGAGGTTTGTCTTGATGTTCAAGGATACGCTGGAGGTCGTTCTGAACCCGAACGGTTCGGTAGGCGAACATTTGTTTTAGGCGCCCGCTCACCGTGAACGGCGCAGTCCAGAAGGTGAGTGGGTGAAGGGGCAATCGCCACTCGATGGTGTCCCGAATCTCGCTTTTTGAAGCAGAAACGGCAACAAAGCGATGTTCGTGGTCCCAAGCCCCAAAGGGTCCCTTGACCATGGAATCGTTGAACACTTCGCCCTCGACCACACCGTGGTGACGGGCCACCCACATCGGACGAAGAGGGCCGAGTCGGATACGGAATTTGGTCTGAGCGCCGTCCACCAGCGCGCCCGCTTCAACGGGTGTGATGCCCTCCCATTCGGGCATGATTCGTCGAAACGCACCCGAACTGTTGTACCACGACCATACCGCCTCGCGAGGAGCGTCGTAGGCGGCGGTATGGGTATAGGTCGGCATAACGGAATCAACTCTTATTGATGGGCGGAATAAAACGAGGGTCCGGACCCCAATGACTGGCCTTGAGAAGAGGCTTGGGCATATTTGTCGACGTAGGATTTCGTCTTGTACTTGCGGGCGGTGGAGGCACTGGTCATGCATCGAATCTTGCCGTATACCGGCCGTTCAGTCCACCCTCGGTCAAACTTCCCAAGCACCCATCCGATGCCGGTGTAGGAATTGGGGTCGCGTCCATCCAACGCCCATTTGTCGTTGAGGTGAATCATCCATTCCATGGCGGTTGCAGGGTCAGGCGACCATTCGAGAATTTTCTTGCCCCACAGCATGCGAAGGTAGTTGTGAATGATGCCTTCGGAGCGAAGTTGGTTTTGGGCTGCGTTCCATAACGGGTCGTGTGTTTGGGCTTGCTCAAGTTGTTCGAAGGAGTACAGGTAAGGTCGAGGGTCGCTGCTGTGTTCTGCCAGCGTGGCCTTCGCCCATTCCGGCAGCGAAGCGTACTCCGTGTGGTTCTCAACCATGGCGCAGTGAATGAAGCCAATGTCTCGCCAGGTGATGATTTGGTCGAGAAAAGCCTCGACAGGTTCCGGCAAGCCCCACCAACCTGCACGGCGGCCGTCGTTGGGCAAGTTGACCATGGAGACGTCCCACTGGTGGTGAGCAAAGAGATCGTGCAAGATGTTGTGAACACTGATGTGGCCAAAGTGAAGCCACGGCGAAAGACCGCTGGCGCCGCGTTCTTGCGGTTCGTTACGCTTTTCGTGATAGTCGCTCAGCCGCTCTCTGAAGAATTCCTTCCAACGGCGCCGACCTTCGACATGACCGCCCTTTTTGCCATTGACCGGCGCAACGGTGTGATCGATGCTCAGCGTGGACAAGGCTTGACGGCCCACGTCGCCACCTTCGGCAACACGCCAGAGAAACTCGTAGGGAGTCATGGGCGTCTGCGTTGCATCAAACACGTGGGGTGGCAGGGAGGGGTCAAGCGGTTTCAAATCGCTCGTGCCCTCAAGCGGTGCGGCCGAGGGGAATTCAAACATGTGCTCTCGGATGGTTTTGTGGAGATGGCGGCGCAGGGAATAAGCGGTGGAAAAATCCCTGCCTTGAGCCCGCATGGCCATGAATCCATTGGAATCAACCACGTGAATTTCGCATGGATTGACGGTCAAGGCAGTGTTCAGTACGTGTTGAGGGTAGTACGTCGGGTAGTCGTCGATGACGGCCATTTTCGCAACTTGTAGCCATCCCTTGAGCAAACCAGAAGCTTCACCGGTTTTGGTTTCGGCGTAAGGAATGTAGCTGACACCCGATGATTCGAAGGCGTCGCGGTTGTCCACCATGCCCTGCAGGACAAAGGTGGAGATGCGGTCGTTGGCCCATCGGTGACGAAGCGCCAAGCACTCGATTACGACCAAAGGCAGGTCGTGTTCGCGAGCCAAATCGATAGCGTGTTCCAAAGCATGGTTCCATTTTGGGCGACGAGCCGACGTCATCCAATAGACGACAACTCGGCCATCCTCGTTGGGAGTGCCGTGGATTTGAATGCGAGAACTGGCAACCATCAGCGTGCCCCCTTTGACGGCGATGTGCGTGAAGACCGGTAAACGGCATAAGCAGAGGTACGAGGAGTAAGCCCGGCTTGGGCAGGGAGGACGACGGGTTGGGTGAAGGCGTCCAGTGCTAATTGTTGCATGGTTTCAGACACCCAGCGCAGGCCGTTGAGTTCACGCAAGGAGAACCAGCCAATCTCTGAGATTTCGTCGTCGTGGTCGCCGGTTTGTTGGCCCAGCCGGACATCGAAGCAAAGAAACACGGCCGGATAGTTGCCATGGAGAGCGGTGCGTACACCGACCAAACCACCGATGATGCCGGTGAAGCCGGTTTCTTCATGGAGTTCCCGAAGCGCTGCCTCTTCCGGGCTCTCGTTGGGCTCAACACGCCCTTTGGGTAATCCCCAGCAGCCCTCGTGACGTCCTGATGCCTCTTTGACCAGGAGAATGCGCCCGTTGTGCAACCCCCGAGTTGCAACACCCAAGTCGCACTTCGTAGGGGCCATGAGAGGAAAATCGTGGGTTACAGTATTTCAAGCACGGTTTGAGCCCAGCGGGGTGAAGAACGAGTGTTTATATACAAATTGAGAAGATTTTCTAACATGATTCAGGCGCCTCCACTCGTAGCACCTCTCAATCCCGAGGCGGATGCATTTTTGCCCACCGAACACGGTGAATTCCGAATCCGAGCCTTCGTCGACCCTGTGAGCGACAAGGAACACTGCGTCCTATATGTCGGCGATCTGTCAGAAGGAACACCCTTGGTTCGCATTCATTCGGAATGTTTGACGGGGGATGCATTTGGTTCAACTCGGTGTGATTGCGGCCCGCAACTCCAAGCCTCCATGAAAGCCGTCCAAGAGGCCGGCAAGGGAGCCATCGTCTACATGCGCCAGGAAGGGCGAGGGATTGGTTTGTTTGCGAAAATGCAAGCCTATGCCCTGCAAGACGAGGGCTACGACACACTGGACGCTAACCTGGCCCTCGGCTTGCCCGGCGATGCCCGGCGCTACGATTTTGCGGCTGAAATGCTGTATGCCATGGGCGTTCACGCCGTTCAACTCGTGACCAACAATCCCGATAAGCGCCAACAACTCCTCGAACAAGGCATCGATGTCGTCAACCGAGTCCCCATCATCGTGGGGCAGTGCGCACAAAATCAAGCATACATGCGAACCAAGGCCGCACGCATGGGCCATCTTCTGCACGTCTGAGGCCATCGCATGAAAGTCAATTTGGTTGGCCAAGAAGTCCCGCACTTTGTTCTTGAGCAGGACGACGGATCGCTGTTTGATAGCGCCTCGCTCGATGGCACCTGGCGGGTGATTTTCTTTTACTCGCGTCACAACTCGCCGACCTGTAAACGTGGTTGTTTAACGTTCAAAGAACAACACGACCTGTTTGCATCAGCGGGCTGTTCTATCGTCGGCATCGGACCGGGCACAAAGGAAGAGCAAGCACCGTTCAAAACCGTCCTTGGAGATTTACCGTTCCCGTTGCTTGCCGACCCCGAGCGATCGGTTGGCAAGGCCTTTGGCGTGCCGTTGCACGTCGGCCAATTTCCAGCGAAATCATCCTTCCTGATCGGACCCGACAACACCATCCGTTACGTGTACGACTGGCTGTTTCGACCTCGTCGCCACGTCGCCAAAATTCTAGCCGACATTTCCACCGTATCGGGTGATGCATGATGTGGGAAGAATTGCTGCTTGAAGCTGGTTTAAACGAACGGGAAGTTCGCTCGATCATGATTCTCGGTTCACGTCCAAAAATGAAGGCGTCTGAATTGGCAAAGGAGTTGAACACCACGCGGCTCGACGCCTACAACAGCCTGTCCCGACTTCAGGAAATCGGCATCGTCACCGCAACCGCAGACCGTCCGATGCTCTTTTCCAGCCTTCGAATCAACGAAGCGATGGAACACATCATTCAATCCCGTAAACAACAACTCGACCGGTTGATTGGCGGGTTTGAAGAACTCTCCAAAGGCATCACTGAAAGGGACGCTTCGTACGAAAAGCAGCGACGCGATATCGACGACCCACGGTTTGCCGTCTTGAAGGAGCGCAGCCACATCTACAATCGGCTTCAAAAAATGGCGAACGATGCCGAGGAGCGCCTGATATTGTTGCTCGGCCAATTTGGCATTCTCCACCTGTGCCGCAACCCAGAGGCTCTGGAAGCGGTCAACACCGCAGCGGTTCGCGGGGTGGTGGTTCAAATCATCACCCACTTGGACGGCCGAACCATTCGCTTCTTCGACCAGCTGAACACCAGCATTGACGTGCGCCACTCGGACGAATTGGACTCGCTGGGCTTTGTCCAGGACCAGTCAGAGGTCATTCAATACCTCAACATCGAAGACAATCCGGTGGGCCGAGGAAAAGAGGACGCCGCCCTCATCATCGAGTCCGGGCCCTTCTCACAGGCCCATCTTCACTTGATCGATGCCATTTGGGAGAGCGCTGTCCCCCTTGACACCGCACGCGCCCGGTTCACAGAGAACCAAATCAACGACCCCCTCCGTCTGACCATCGGCGAGGGCTCATTTCTGAAGAATGTCTCCGTCGCCTTGGGCTTCGATGGCGAATTTCCTGCGGAAGACACCCCCTTTGACCCCGAAGCGTTCTTCGCTGCAGGACATGAGGTGAACGAAGCGAGGATGCGACTCACCGAAGGAAAACTCTCCAACCTCAAGGTATTGGGCATTGACCTCGGACGAATGCTCCGCCAGATCGGAAACCGCGTTGGTCAAGAACTCGCCTTTTCACTCCGTTCTATAGAAAATGATATCGAATTTCTCGACGAGATGATGGATTGGTGGGAGCACGCGGGTTTGGGCATGCTGCAGTACGATGTTGACCCCCAATTCCACGTTGTGGTCGGGTTGAATCATCCCCCTCTCGACGACCCCGACGCTTTGCCTATGTGGCACATGGACGATGGTATCATCGAAGGGGCGTTGTCGACGCGATTTGCCAAAGACGCCAACGTGGTCATCCAACGAATCGAAGGGTCGGGCAGCAACGACGACCTCTGGCGCTACTTGATTCATCGACACGAGTTGAAAACGATTGAACTTCAAGATTGAGGAGACGAACGCATGCGCCTTGTCACCTTTATCCGGTTCTATCGACAACTGCGAGGAAAGAAACCCGTAAACGTTGATGCCATTCAATCGATGGGCCTGCTCGCCGTGAAATTGGGCCAAATTTTTGCTCTGAGGCCGGATCTGATCGACCCTGAGCGTTGCATTGAGCTGCAGCAACTCTACAGTCGGGCCGCCACGATTCCGGAGGAAAATTCCCAAGCCCTGTTGGCAAAGTTTGCTCCACCGGGCTTCAACGACCATTTCCAATCGATTGATCCTCGCCCCTTTGCTGCAGCCAGCATCGGACAGATCCACCGAGCGGTCCTGAAGGACGGAACGAACGTGGTGGTCAAAATCATCAAATCGGAATTCGAAGCATCCTTTCGAAGAGATGTCAAACGGATGAAGCGATGGATTCGCCTGGGGCTGTTCTTCAATCCTCGACTCCGTAAAGTTGGCAATCCCGTCGGTTTGCTGGCTCACATTGAGGACTACACGCTTCGAGAACTCGACTTAACCAACGAAATCAAAGGTCGAGAAGTACTTACTCGCAATGCTGCAGGTATTTCGCAGCATTTCCCCATGCCAAAACTCAGGTTCCCGAAGATGTGGGAAGAACTCTCCAACGAGCACATCCTGGTCATGGAAGAAATCATTCACCCCACCCTCGAGAAGCACCTCCAAGCGGGAACGCTTTCATGGCCCGATATGCTTGAATTGTTTCGTATTCACGGCGCCTTTATGTTCGGCCTGGGCACCTTCCACGGCGACTTGCACCCTGGCAACGCCATGATGGACGACCAAGGGAATTTCTTCTTCATCGACACGGGTGCCATCTGCAACGCACCGGACCATGTGCGCAATGCGTTGTTCGGTTTCTTCTACTTCCTCGCCAAAGGCGAATTAACCAACGCCTTCGATGCGATGTTGACGATGGCGGACGTCAAGCCAACGGGAGCGACATTGGCGACCTACTACGCTTCGATGAATGACCTCTACGATGGTTTCGTCGGAACGAGCGTGAGCGAGGTGTCGTTAACGGAGCAGATGATGAAGACGGTGAAGGCTGCGGTGCTTGCCGGCTGTGCCTTTGGCGAAGAGGCGTTTCCCATCATTCGCTCGTTGATGTACATGGACGGCATGGTTCTCAAAGGGCACCCTGAAGTGGATTTGATCAGTTCAATGGGGCCGTACCTCGACGAGTTCTCCGTCCTCATCGACCCGCATTCAATCATCGAGAGCCAATCTTGATTCTGTTATTTTTTGTTCTTTTGATACGAACAAAAACCCTCCTTTATATGGACCTACAACGGGCTACCAAATATGCCCGCCAGTTCGCAACCGTCCGTCGCCATCATCGGAGCAGGTCCCGGAGGTCTTGCATCCGCCCTTCTGTTGGCCAAATCCGGCGTCGATGTCACGGTGTTTGAGCGCAGTGCCTCGGTCGGTGGACGAAACAAGGTCTTTGACAGAGAAGGATTCAAATTCGACCTTGGCCCTACGTTTTTCCACTACCCTGAGGTCATCGAGGACATTTTCAAGGCTATTGGAATGGACGCTCACGAGGAATTGAACCTCCACAAGCTGGACATGAATTACCGACTCATCTTCGGCAAGGGCGGTCAGTTGGATTGCACCAGCGACCTGGACCAAATGACCGACCGGATTCGTGACCTGTCAGGCGACAACAACGCTGAGGCCTTCAAGCGATATGTGGTCGACAACCGGCTCAAACTGGCCAAATCCAAAGCCTGTTTGCAAGAGCCCTGGTACGGCCCAACCGACCTTCTTTCCAAGCGAGCGATGCGCGTCGCCGGTGTCCTGCGCCCTCAACGGTCGGTGGCAGGAGATTTGATGAAACTCTTCGATGATGACCGGCTGATGCTGGCCATGTCCTTCCAAACGAAGTACTTGGGCATGTCACCGTTCAACTGCCCAAGTTTGTTCACGATGCTGGCGTTCCTCGAATACGAATACGGTATCTTCCACCCCCTGGGTGGCTTGGGCAGCGTGAGTGAGCGAATGGCCGCTATTGCCCGTGACTTGGGCGTGACCTTCCGCATGAATGAGGCGGTGGAATCCGTGATTATGGACGGTAAAACCATTCGTGGCGTGACCACGGCTCAAGGCGATTTCCATGCCGACCGCGTCATCATGAACGCTGATTTCGCCAACGGCATGACCCAACTGTTTCCCGACAATGTACGGAAGAAATGGAACAACAAGAAGTTGGATAAGAAGAAGTATTCATGCTCGACATTCATGATTTACCTCGGTGTTGACCGCACGTACGAGAACCTCCCTCATCACCAAATCTACGCTTCGGCAACGTACGAAAACAACCTCGAAGACATCGAAAAGCACCACCGTCTGACATGGGACGACCCCTCCGTCTACGTCCAAAACGCGTGCGTCACCGACCCCAGTCTCGCTCCAGAGGGTTGCTCCACCGTATATGCACTCGTCCCTGTGTCTCACATTCACGAGAACATTGACTGGTCCAAGGAAAAGAATGGGTATCGCGACCGAATCCTCGATCAAATTGAGTCAAAACTTGGTTTCGAGAACCTTCGCGACCACATTGTGACCGAGATGATCATCACCCCCGAAGACTGGGGCGACCATTGTTACCGAGGGGCTGTGTTCAACCTCGCCCACGGTCTCGACCAGATGCTATGGCGCCGACCCAAAAACCAGTTCGACGAAATCAACAACCTCTACCTCGTCGGGGGCGGCACCCACCCTGGAAGCGGTTTGCCGGTGATTTACGAATCGGCCCGTATCAGCAGCAAGTTGTTGCTCGACAGCCTCGGCATCATCCCTGATTGGAACGGCGTGGATACATGGTTCGAGAGTCGCAAGCGGTCCAAGCGCGGGCGTGCGGCCATCAACAAAACCTCAAAAGAGAATCCCGGTGGTTCACCAACGTCTGCTTGAGGTGAACCGTCGTGAAATCGCTCCTGCTCGCCAACGCCTACGATTACTGCGAGGCAGTGTGCCGAGAGGCATCCACGACCTTCTATTCGTCGTTCAGTGCCCTCCAGTTGGAAAAGCGGAAGGCGGTTCACGCCGTCTATGCCTTGTGCCGCTGGGTTGACGACATCGTGGACGGGGACGAAGAGCCCAGCGTCACCGAAACTGAATCCCTTCGAGCCGCCACGAATGAACGCCAACGCTTGGTGGATGAGATTCACGCTGGAAAGGACCCGGTGTTGCCGCCTGAAGAACACCGAAGACGTATGATGGCGCTCACCGAAATTCGTATGAAAATCGGTCAAGCCTACCAGCAAGGCATCACAGCTAACGACCACCCCATCTTCATCGCCTTGCAGGACGTCGTCACCCGGTACCCAATCAAACTCAACGACTTTGAAACGGTCATCGAAGGTATGGAAGACGATCTTTACCCTGTCCAAAACCAAACTTGGGACGAATTGCGTTCCTACTGTTACAAAGTGGCCTCTGCCGTAGGCTTGATTCTCATCGAGATTTACGGCTACGAAGACCGCGCCGCCCGCCTTCATGCCATCGATCTGGGCATCCAAATGCAGCTCATCAACGTCCTTCGAGATATCAACGAAGACCTTGAACGAGGGCGCCTTTACCTTCCGCAAGAGGTGCTGGCCTCCCATAACATCAGTATCGAGATGCTGAAGGGGGAAAACGTCGCCCAGTCCCTCGCCTGGCGTGGCTTCATCGTAGAATACATGGACGTGGTCAAGCGCCATCAAGCCTCGGCCAATCACCTGTTCGGCTACCTTGACGCTCGGGCCCGAGTTCAGCCGGAAATCATGGCCGACGCTTACGCTTCCATCCTCAGCGAAATCGTGCGCCGCTCGGGTGATGTATTCAGCCAGCCGGTCACCCTGTCCTCGTGGCGAAAACTCCTGTTTGGTGTGCGACTTAGTTTGCGAAAGTTGCGAGCCCGCTGGTTTGCCTGATAGTCATCGTTCCAGAGGAGTCCGGACGTGCCGTCGCTGGCCGTGAAGAAGCCCCAACATCATCAACGGCTTAGCACGATGCAAAAGTGAGTAATTCAGCCCATTGCGAGCCCTTCGCTCACCCGTCGAAGCAGACGGTAGGCTATGACAAAGCCCACTGCGAGCCCTCTGATGAGGTCAAAACGAATCAGTGGGTTTGTGCATTGACCCTTTGATTCGTGAGAATAACCACTGAATCAGTATTGAGGAGGTTGTTGATACATTTGTTGCATTGGCTGCTGCATTTGTTGCATAGGCTGACCATACTGTGCATCAATCAATGCTTGGATATCATTTCGCAAAGCGTTTGCTTTTGATTTGTTCATACCATGTATCTGCAGAACATTTGTTCCACCTGTTGTATCTACGGTTACAAGGTCCCAAAGAATTCCCTTTTTTACCCTGACCGATGAGATCTGCCGCGCATTCATTCTTTCTTCATCGGACAACCAAAACAGGATGACGCCTCTGCGGTCAAAGGTCGTTATTCCGTTTCCGTCGACAGTGATTGATTTTGGGAAAATTAGTTTTGCCCACCAATGGAAGGTGCAAATTGCCCAAAACCTGCTCTGTTGATATTTTCCTGGCATGTTTCCACTACAACATCCTTTTATTCAAAATTATCCATTGTGTATAATCAATCAGAGGGTCCCCCTCTAACTACCCGTCCAAGCAGGGGGTACCCTGTGATTCGCATCGCTCACAGCGTCGCTGAAGGCCCGTACTTCTTGCCCAGGTCAGCGCAGATGGCCTCCAGGAGTTCCACGTCGTCGCTTGAGAACGCAGCGGGAAGGTCCGAATCCACGTCCAGCACGGCCACCACCTGCCCGTTGGGAGCCACCACCGGCACCACGACTTCGCTGTTCGTGCTGCTGCTGCAGGCGATGTGTTCGGGTCGGGCGTGAACGTCGGGCACGTCCTGCGTTTGCGCGGTTCTGGCAGCCGCCCCGCATATACCTCGGTCAAAGGGGATATCGAGACAGCCGTGCCCGCCCTGATAGGGACCGATCTTCAGATGTTGAGGACGGACTGTTCGGTAGAACCCTGTCCAATGAAAGTGGTCAAAGGCGTGGTGCAGCTCGCATACGACGGTCGCCATGGCAGCAACCCAGTCGTCCTCGTCGCTGAGTAACCCACCGATGCGGATTCGCACTTCACCGTGATGCACACTGACCATTGCCGTTGACCCCGTGGATGTTTTTTCACTCTTTGCAGGCCTGTTTCAGCCTCAATCGTCGAGCAGCGGAATCAGTGTGCCAAAGTCGGCGTAAAGGCTGGGGCCGCTTGCCATGTAGTAGACAGAACCGCGCCCGTCTCGGGAGTCTTGAGCGGTCGCGTTCTCGTTGGAAGCGCACTCGCCAGTACAACCGTCGGCAAAGGCGACGTAGACTCGACCTTCACGGTCAATGTGGAGGTCGTTGAAATCCAGAAGGTTGCGGTTAGACCCGCCAATGTCACGACAGTCGCCCGAGTTGAGGCAAATGGAGCCCACCTGCACGGGGTCGTCGGTCACCCGGTAGGTGTGGAAGATGGGGTTCTCGTCCAACGCGTTCAAGCTGTACGTGATGTAGAGGTGGTAGGTGGCGTTGTTCGGCGCGTAGTGAGCGTTGCCGTTCCACGGGTTGCCGTCGATGTCGGATTGATTGAGCATCTCGTCGTTTTCGCTGCCGAGGTAGGTGATCGCAATACGCCCTGCGTCACCAGCGTCGGTCTGGGGGAACACCGAGGAAATCACGTTCACGGGAGAGATGCGAATGCTTTCTTGCTCCCAGGTTTCACCCGAGTCAAACGAACGGGACATGTACACACCTTCGTCACCCCCCGTCCAAACGTGGTAGGCGTTGGAATCCCGGTCAGCAGACACTTCCGAATTTTTGCGAGGGTTCGGCGTTCCCGTGTCTTCGCCCATGCTTCGTTCAAACCACGAGAAGCCATTGTCCTTCGAGACGATGACGGTTGGTGTCGCAACACGGGGCGTCACGTAGACCGTGCCGTCAGGAGCGGTGGAAATCGCACCGTGCAAACCGCCGTTGGTCGTGGCGAGCCCGATGATTTGGCCGCCCAGTTCAAAGGTCGCTCCGCCGTCAACGCTGGTGAAGCAGAAAATCCCGGCGAGTTTATTGTAGCAGTAATACACCGCCGTTTCGTAAAAATTGGTGGTGAGTTGACCCAGGGCGCCGTAGCCGCTGTCCGTCCAAGGACCGCTGGCCAATTTGATGTGGTCGTTGATGGGCGTTGTTCCCGAATCGTGAGGGTTGCCCATCCACGTTTCGCCGTCGTCGTCGCTCCAGCAAATCCAGGAGGTTTCGAGTCCAATCATCTGCACCCCAAAGACACGGTCGGTGATGGGGTCCACCCAACCGTACGGGTCACTGGTGGTGGGTGAACAAGCAACGGGGTCCTGGCTCTCCTCCCAAGAGGCGCCGTAATCGCACGACCGCATGACCTTCTCCATGGCAATGAAAAAGATGCACCCGCTGGAGGTGATGCCGATACTGGGCTCTTTGCCCGTTTCACCCACGTCGCTGAAGAAGAACTCCATGTCGATCAGGGGAACATTCACCGGCTCACCATGTCGGTCGGTGACGAAGGTTCGAACGACCTCTGGCTCTTCCTCCACATCGGGCAGCGGGACAGCCTCCTCACCGAAACAACCCGAGAGGAAGACAGTCACCATCATCGTGGCGAGGAAGAGCGCTCTGCCCTGCATGGAGCAGGCGAAACAGGATGGGAATAATGACCTTCCGATGCTGTGGGTTCTCACATTTCGAGCGCTTCATTGAACAGGTTCTCGTAGGCCTCAGCATTATGTTCGTACGTGTAATGGTCCAGTACACGTAGACGTCCAAGCCTCATTTGGGTTTCACGTTCACCGGGGTTGGCAAGGCAATGATTCACCGCTCTGGCCAAATCCTCAGGATCGCCACAGGCAAACAACCCGCCGACCGACGGGTCGATCATTTCCGTGAGTGGTGGTTGGTCCACCGTCACCACCGGCGTCCCGCTCGCCAAGGCTTCGAGAGGAATCAAACCCTGCCCCTCATAATAGGATGGATAGATGACCAAATCTGCCGAGCGAAAGTGAAGCGCGAGGTCCTCAAAGCCCATACCGGGTAAGATGGAGACGGCGTGAGCGATGCCCAATCGTCGTGCTTGACGCAGCAACGTCCCACGCATGTGACCTCGGCCGATGATGACGAGGCGAGCACCGGGATGTTCCTTGAGAATCGTCGGCATGCTGCGCAACAGGGTTCGGTGGCCTTTTCTGGCGACCAACCGTCCCACAGCGAGCAAGAGCGGGGTGGAAGTCGTCGCTTCTCCACTCAACGCTTCTTCATCGTCCGCACCGTAGCGAACTCGGAGCGCTTCATACGCCAGATGTTCTTCCTCAAAGTCGTGGTCGACGGGGCGGAAGACCTTGTGGTCGACCCCATAGAGCACGGTCTCACACAACCAATCTTCTGGAGGTTGGTACCAACGTTCAAACTCGTGTTTGGTGGACTGGGAAATCGCCACGCACATGCTGGCCGATTCAAGCGCTGCTTGTTCGTAGCGAGCGTATCGATGGGCGGTCAGCAAAATAGCGAGGTCGTTCGGGTTTTTCCACGTCGCCGACTCCTGATGGCGTGCGGCGAGTTTCATGCCCTCTCGCTCGCCCAGCCAACTCCCATTGAGAACCGCCACCACCGGAGCAATGTTCTCTTCCACCCAACGGTATTCCTTCGCCGTCCAACTCACAAGCGGAAGCAGCGCATGGACAACATCAACGGGTTTGACCAGATGCAGGCGACGTAATTCGGTCAAGGCGTGTTTGCCGTAGGACCGCGTGAAAGCCATCGGTAGCTTGAGCCAGGGCACATGCAAAACGCTCACACCGGGTTGTTGGGGCGTGGCTTGGGGGTGGGAGCGAGTGATGACCGTGACATCGTGGCCGCGTGCGGCGAGGTGGCCAGCGAGATGGTACACAACCGACCCAATACCTCCCCAACGGGGAGGATATTCGCCGGACACCATGGCGATGTGCATCGGACCGACCACAGCGCTTTTGCATTTGAAGGTCGTTGCCCATCATCGCATCTTTGTTCCATCCACGAACCCAAACCTTTGAAGCATCACCTTTGAGTCGTTCATCCATGGGCGAAGTGCTCCCCGTGTCGGTAACGGTCATCTTGCCGACGCGAAACGAGGAAGAAGCCCTCGGGCCCACGGTTGATGCCATTCCGCGTGGCTGGTGCAAGGACCTTGAAATTATGATCGTGGACGGAAACTCAAGCGACCGCACGAGAGAAATTGCCTTGGAAAAACAAATCCGCGTCCACTTAGAGCCCCGAAAGGGCTACGGCCGTGCGTATCGAACGGGGTTTGACGTGGCTTCGAACGACATCATCGTGACCATGGATGCCGATTGCACCTACCCTGCGGAATTGATTCCAAAGTTGGTCAAGCGGTTGCTGGATGACGAGTTGGACTTCATCACCTGTGACCGTTTATCGCTTGCCGAAGACGGTTCAATGTCAGGACTCCATGGCTTTGGCAATTGGATGCTCTCCTTCACCGCACGCATGTTGTTCTGGTACGGGATCAAAGACTCCCAAACCGGTATGTGGGTGTTTCGAAAATCCGTGTTTGACAATGAGAAGATGCGTCCAACCAACGACGGCATGCCGATGAGTGAAGAGATCAAAATCCTCGCACGGCGCCACTTAGGCAAGAAAAAAGCCATTGAGATCTCTGTTCCGTACCGTCCACGAGTCGGTGACGCTGAAATCCACACCTGGGGCGACGGATGGAAGAACTTGAAATTCCTCTTCGCTCGCCGCTTTGGCCTGCACCGAACCCGAACACCATGGGGCGGTGTGGCTAGCAACCCCGACTCGCTCAACAACACCTTGCCTGAACAGCAATCTTGAGCCTGATGGGCTTCACAACAAGTCGTCGAGAGCGGCTTGAACCTCGTCTGTTCCGTCCATGGCGTTGCCTTCGAGTTCGGGGACTTCTTTGGCTGAGCGTTCATTAGGAGCACGGAAGGCATCCCACGAGGTTAACATGTCGAGGTCCTCCAAGGCCCGACGACGTCGTCCGACCAGCCAGACCAACAAGGCAACCCCGCCCAATGTTCCTGCAATGGCCATGCCGAGAAGCACCACCCGCTGGTCGTCTTCGGGGGGATTGACGGTGAGTGTTCTCGAAACAATGTCGATGTTGGCGTTCTCGCCCTCGCCGTCACGAGCGACGATTTTCAGATTTGGACGGCCGGAGGACTCGGGACGCCACTCGAGCGTGCCTTCCCATACCCCGTCCCCGTCCTCATCAGCAAGGGCGACCTCCCATTGCTGAATGTTCAGGGTCAAGTTCGCTCGCACGTCCTGAGTGGTTCCATCTGGGTCGCTCAGGGCGATTTGAATGGTGAGAACGTGCAATTCGTTTTGAACGAACGTTTCATCGCTCAGCACCAAACTATCGCGGTCAAACACCGGCAGGCTGGATTGCATGGTGATGTTGAAATGCTGCTCCACACTGTTGCCACGGGCGTCTTGAATGAACAGAGAAAGGTGGTGTTCTCCCGGTGGCAACGAAGTGATGTTCTCCATCGAGCGGGTTGACAACACCTCTGGCTCGCTGCTGCTGGGGTCCCAGCGACGCCACTCACGGACCACAAGGTCGTTGTCCGCATCGTAGGACGCTTCCTCCAACATCACGGCTCCACCGGCTTCGATCGACTGACGGTTTTCCGGCGAGATGAGCACGAGGACGGGTGGGGATTCGACCACGTTCAACGTGAATGTCTCGTCCCGACTCATGCCTTGCGAATCGGTCAACGTGACCGTCATCACGTGTTGACCAGCACGGAGTTGGAAGGGTTCTGCAACGCTCGGGTCAAGGTCAACCAGCAACGGTTCGGCCTCAAGGGATGAACGGAGGGTAACGGTGAAGGCGTCACCATCGAAATCTTCGCTAAGAGAGGGGTCAAACATCAACACTTCCGAGGACAGGTGGGTTGACCCGTTGATGGGACTCACCAACCCCAAGACCGGAGCAGAGGGTTGAACAAGAACCTCCACACTGGTGGTGACAGGTTCGTGAATGCCGTCATCCACGCTCAGCGTGACGGTGTGTTCACCTTGACTCAAACGACCTTCAAACCACAACCAGTCTTCACCTTCCGGGGTCAACCGACCGTCCAGGGAACTGGTCCATGTGACGACGAGGTATTCCGAACCTCCCGCCGGAGTTATGGGTGCGCAGTGCCAGGTTCCAGAAGTGGGGAAGGTGTCGCAGGCGGCGTCAAAGTCACCCGAGCCGTTGGCCGAAAACGCGATCATTTCAGAGCTGTCAAAGGTTTGCGCCTGTGGACTGGCGATGATGCTTCGGGGCATGGAATTGTCAACGGTTACCAGCATGGTCGAGGATTTCGACTGATTGGCATGTTCAGCCCGGTCGTCGGTCACCTCCATCCTCAGCGTGTGGACGCCCCGGGAAAGATAACCTGACCACACCAAGGCCGTGCTGGAGACATCACCGGCATCCACGGTCGCTTGGTGGAGGACGCCGTCAAGGGACGAGAGGTAGGTGACGAACAACCCGTCCCCTTCAGGGTCAACGGTGGTCCGCCCGTCGAGGGTGACTTGTGATTCGCTGGAGTTGGTGGCTCGCTGAATTGAAAAGGTGGGGTCCGGTATTTCGTTGTAGAGCATGACAGGAACGCTGTAGTTAGCGCTGTTGCCCACGTCGTCCCAAGCCTGCACGGTCAGCGTGAAGGACGAGGGCGGGGCGTCAGTGATGTGGTCAAAGGTGTACGAGAGTTGCTCGGGGCAGACCCATTGGTTGTCCCATGCGGGATCGGGCCGGTTGTACCCGCTGAAGGTAATGACGCAAGCAAAGGGGTCACCCTCCGGGTCAAGGGTACCGGTGGTGTTGATGAGGAGGGTACCCGTTTGCGGCATGATCAGTTCGCTCCACGGGTTGAGCGCGGGCTCAAACGACACGGCCAAGACCGGGGCGAGGTTCACCAGCTCAATGGTTCGGCTTTCAGAGACACAATGCCCGGCGTCGTCACACACTTCGAGGGTCAACACGTGAAGGCCATCCGACAGCGTACAGGCCCACGTGTCGCCACCGTTGGCGGAGAACGGGACACCGTTTGCGGGTCCGTTCGGTGGGGTCCACGAGCCGGCGCAAGAGGCGATGATATCGCCATCAAGGCTGCTTGACCAAGAAAACGACAGGGAGTCGTTGTCCAAATCCCACGAATCGGAGGCATTGAACGGCACGGCGCCTTGCGAGGGGTACACAGCACCGTCCAACGGTGATGTCCACTTGAGGAAAGGTGCTTGGTTGTCAAGGGGGAGCAGGCAAGGAACGATTCGGTCCTGGTCAAGCACGGTGTTCGTGGAATTGGACGTGCTGTCGTAACCACAGGAAACTGTCGCGGTGTTGTGCGATGATGCACCGGCTTGGGTCCATCGTTGACCGATGAAATCGGGCAGGGCAACATAGCCCAAATCGTTGCTCGTGAGTTGCACCGATGGTTCATAGTTGGCAAAGGTCACGTTGACATCGGCGTTGGGAACGCCGTTGGAGAAATTGTTCACCACCCATACAAGGACGTCCCATGCCACGTCAACCACAGCACCGGACGCCAATTGTGCGGAACCCAATGCTATATCCTCGGGTTGATGAAGGTGCAAGGTAGAGGTCCCGTCCAACGTCAGTACATGGGGACTTGCCGTGGTGCCGTCCGCATCCAACAAACCGGACCAGTTGACCTGACTGTTTTCGAAGTTGACTTGACCCGTGCAGGACGAAGCGATGGTGTTGGAGGTGCCGCTCAACGCTGGATGGTCAACGAGGCTCGCACAACCGGTCCCCGACAGCACGGTGTTGGAGAGGGATGACGGGAATTGGCCGTTGTTGTCGCCGTTCCACGACAGTCCAGTGTGGTTCCCTTCCATGGTTAATTCGTCGATGAGGGCGGCCACTCGTTGAAGCGATATGGCGGGTAGACTTGGCGACTCCGCCTTGATGTGGGCCTTTGAAATATAGAGTTGCCCGCTCGAACCGCTCGGCAACGTATCGGTGTTGTCAACCAGCAAAGCAGGGGTCTGCGGGTCGTTGTTCTCAAGCGTGAGGTTCTCCAGCCACAAGTCCACCGAATTCACGGCGTACACCCCGGCTCCCGTCGAGTTGCTCACCGTACAATGGCGGCACCTGACGTCGCCCGAAGCCGACTCGATGTCGTTGGATTCCTCGTAGTACAACCCCGCTTGATTCCGTGCGAGTGGATTGGAGGCAGAATCGCCTCCGTTGCCCGATGCGGTAAGGTTTTCGAAGGTCACGTAGCGAGCGTTCCAGACCTGCGCACCCGACTGACCGTTGTCGTTGAGCACCAACCCATTCGTCACCACCGTGGCTCGGTCGATGAACAAACCGTGTTGGGTGTTGTTATGTAGGTACCAATCGCTTCCCTGCAGGGCACCACCCGAGGTCGAAGCGATGCCGGGACCAACGGAGCCACTGATCTCCAAGCCCTCAAGACGAGGGGCGAAGAACGACGATCGGATGGCCAAACCCGCTTCGTGAGGCCCTTGCCCCGGGTCACCTGAATTACGTATTGCTAAATTTCTGAAGGTGGTGGTGCTGTCCACAAAGTACAACCGAACGCCGACCGTGGTCGAATTTTCGACGACCGTGTCTTCAAACCAAGCCCCCGTGGCGTTCACTTCGATGGCAGCGAACCCGATGTTCGGCGTTTTGGCGTCGGGTCCACCGGTGCCCAGCACGGTCAAATTGGTGAAATCTGCCGTTTCGTAATTGGTGTAATTCGTGTGGTTGTTTTTGTCAACGTACACGCCACGGTACATCGAATTGGAAACCAATGTGTTGCGAATCACGGCCCGAGTGTACCCGCCGTCGCTGATGTGACGCACGACAATGCCGGTATCCGAACGGTCGATGCTGACGTTGGTGATGAGGGGTTGGCTGTCTTCGACCCAAACTCCAGCGACCGTCACCCATGAGGAGCCCGTGCAGTTGTTGACGGTCACCCCGTCGATGAGCCCGCCGGAGCCGCCCCAGATGTTGATGGCGCGAGTCAGCACGTCGGAAAAGACCGCTCGCTTGACGATGGGCGTGGAGCCCGAACCGATGGACAAGCCCAAGCCGTATCGCCAGTCGCCTTGAAAGCCCAAATCACGACCAGCGCGGTCAACCAACAGATCGGTGATTCGGGGGGCGGCTGAAGAGAACAGGTCAACAGCCACCCGATCGGGGTTGTTAACGGTCAAATTTTCAATCACGGGATTGGAACCGTAAACGGTCACGCCATAGATGGCGTCGTCGATGGTCAAGTTTTGAATCAGCGAACCCCGGCCTGAGGATGAAGTGTTGAATTGAATCCCCTCATGGTCGCCCAAACCGCTTGCTTCCATGACGACCGGGCAACTTTGGGTCCCCAAAACCGTTAGACGTCCGTCGACCACGATTCGCTCGTTGGCAGGCAACCTGACGACGGTGCAAGCCTGAATGATGAGTTCATCCGCCACGCCGATGGTGTATGAGCCGCTCAGGGTTTGCGTTCCCGACCAGGTGGTTTGAGCACGCCCGGATGTTTCAGACGGTGTGGGTTGTTCGCCAACGGTGACCATCGGAGCATAGGTCAACATGGGGGAGGCGATGGAGACGAGGAAAAGCGCCACCACGACGACGGCGGGAAGGCGTGAGAACATCTTCCGCTCCATCATTCATAGCCTATGCCAATCCTTCTTCAAAGGTTCGCACCGGTGTGAAGGTCTGTTAAAGAGGAATGGGAAGCCATAAAGCCCGTGTCGCTGTCCTACAAGCCGTGCCAGAAGCCTTCGTCCTGTTCAAGACCGAACCCACGCGGGAGCGCGACGTGTACCTCACCCTCAGCGACCATTCAGGTGTGGCTGAGGTCCATGCGCTGTACGGTGAATTTGACTTGCTGGTTCGCATCTCCGCCACGACATCCAAGGAACTGTCGAACCTCCTCATGGGCACCTTCCGTCGCATCGACGGAGTGAAGGAAACACAAACGCTCATCGCTGTGGAGGCCTGAAGATGGCTATCGGATTCGTGTTGATCACCACCGAGCCCGGACGAGAAGTGCACGTTCGTGAACAACTCGAGAAGGTGGAACTGGTCACATCGCACTGGATGTTGTTCGGCGAATACGATTTGATTGCTCGGGTGCAGGCCGATGATGAGTTTGATTTGACCCGTTGCATCGTGGAAGAAATTCGTCAATTACCTGGCATTCAGGAAACAAAAACCCTGATTGGTGCGGAACTGTAATCACAACACCCGATGCAATCGCTTGGCCACCGCTCGGGCGGCTCGATGGCAACCCGCGAGCCTGAAACACTGGGCTGCCTCGCGCAGCGCCACTGCAGGTTTCTTGCCCAAATGGCCCTGAAGATACCACCACCGAGCCCGGTAGCGCAACGCAAACGCACCCGAAAACCCCGATGCGTCTGGAGTGGGCAGCGATTCAAACATCTCACTGGCTCGCTCGCTGTTGATGCGTACCAGCTGCTCAACGGTATACAGCCCAACGGCCCCTCGGTGATACAAGGAGGATTGAGCATCGGCCACGGCCCGGTACTGTTGAATCAGGTCGTCCGGGTTGATGCCGGGAGAAAAGTGAACCTCGTTCTTGTATGCTAACAGTTGAACCAACGGATCGGCGGCATGGCTCAGCGACTCCAATCCCTCAACGATCGCGTTCGCTCGTTCCCGATCGTTAGCAAGCAAGGCCAACCCGTGCTGGACCGTCGACATGCTGACCATGATCGTCGAGCGCTGTTCAGGGTTATCAGGCAGTTGAATCGCATCCAGCCAGTGCCTCACCTCCTCTTCCAATGTTGGCGGGACGTCGTCGAACAATCGGTCCTCAAGACGTTGAACGGAGGCCCCAACCAACCAACGCAGCCGTTCGGTTTCGCTGGCCCGTTCCAGTTGGTCCCTCAGCACGTTCTCTGCCGCTTCTTCATCGCCTTCCAGCAGCGCCAAATGATAGCGCAACTCGTGATGTCGAGCCTCATCCGTGACCTGTTGAGCATGCTGCCGAACCCGGTCCGGTTCGAGTCGCTGAAGCGCGATTCGTGCGGCCCAATAATGCAAATCTTCGTCCTCGGGGCGTCGCTGCGAGGCTCGGTCCACGATGACGGCCAAGGCGGCGGCTTCGCTGGCGATCAGATGGTCAAAGGAAGCCTCAATCACACTTGAGATGCTGTTCTGTTCAAGGGCGAGTTCGTGATACAATCGAAGCACAGCGATGTCCGGTCGGTCATCCATGGAGGACCAGTGCTTCACCGCACTTCGGTGGAGGTGCTCGAGTTGGTCAGGCTGGAGCATGGCGCGGCGGACATTGCGCACGAGGTGCTGCACTTCGAATTCATGTGCGGAGGAGGACCAACGCAGCAGGGCATGGTCGTCAAGCACCCCCACCATGTCGGCGTGAGGCGCCTCAGCAACGGGTAGCGGGCGTGGGAAGAGAACCATGCTGTCCAGTGCTTCGCGCTCTTCATCGCTCAAACCATGCAAGATGGTTTGCTCAACAAAGCGTTGAATATCGACGCCCTCCTCGGGCAATGTTTCACTTTCGGCGTACAAGTGGAGAGCCATCGGATGACCGCCGAGCGATTTGGCGATTGCCCTTCGTTTTCCCTCGTCAAGATGGTCCCCCAACAAGCGATGAGCCACCTCTGGGTCGAGGCTGGAGAGTCGCAAAATCGGCCAGTCCAAATCGAGGGGAAGGGGCAAACGACTCACGAGCACGGTGTTCATCGAAGCGTTACGTACGGCGAGCAGGAATTCGGTCATTGCCGCTGCGTGGCGCAGGTCAAGACGATGAAGGTCATCAACCACAAAACAATGGGTTTTGTCAGCGCCTTTCAGCAATTCAAGGATGGCTTCGAGGCCCGTTGGGACGGCCCCCAAATCAGGGAACCACTGCGCCATCACCGACCTAACATCGCTGAATTCGTCAATATCCGCCCATCGAACCACCCCGGCGCGTGGTGATTTTTGACCGGTCATCCAGCGAACCAAGGCGGTTTTTCCAACGCCTGAAAGGCCGCCGACGACCACACAACCGTGTTCGTCAACCAAACGCTTCAGTTCAGCAGTGTCCTCGTCACGTCCGACCAAGACAACGTGTGAGGCGGGTTGTGGGGAGACCGCAGCAGGGTGCGAACCTTGGGATTCGGGATGTTCGACCAACCACTGCCGCCCTGCTTCGGTGGTGTGGTAGACCTGCCTGCGGCGTGAACCACCACCGATGACGTGAGCGATACGAACGCTGACCAGACCCGACTCAATGAGTTGAGAAAGCGGTTGATTCAATCCCGAACGAACCACCCCCATCGCTTCGGCCAAACCTGGGAGGGAGATGGTGCGAGGAACATCCCATGCCTGTTCCAAGGAAGCGGGAAAGCCACCGAGGTAGCGCAACAACCGTTCCTGCGAGGCACTCAACACGCTCAAGACCGCTTCACAGGTCGGGATTCTCCTTCATCAATCATCCCCAGCGATGCTTCACCGGTGGAGGGGTGGCCTTTTGAGCGACCTGCACCCTCCAAAAATCATGCCCGTGAGTTTGGACTCGGCTGACCTCCCCAGCGAGGCCGGCGTGTACCTGTTCAAAACGCTGCAAGGGCGTGTTTTGTACGTCGGCAAAGCCACACGACTCAACGAGCGCATTCGCTCCTACTTTGCAAGCAACCCTGACCGACACATGATTCCTGAACTGGTGGAGCGTGCCGATACCATCGAGTGTATCGTTACACAAACGCCCCAAGCCGCTTTGGTGCTGGAGCGTCAATTGATTCGAGAGCACATGCCGAGGTACAATTCCATGCTCAAAGACGGGAAATCCTTCCCCTACCTCGCCCTGACCAACCATGAATTCCCACGCATCATGTACACGCGACGACCGCCAAAAAGCAGCCAACAATGGGGCCCGTTTCCCAACGCTGGTGCAGCCAAACAGGTCATGCAGTTGTTACGACGGCAGTTTGGCATTCGTGACTGCAAGGAATTGTTGCCCCAAGGTTGCCTGTCCATGCACATTGGTTTGTGCGCTGGCCCGTGCGTGAACGCTGAAGGCTACGACGAGCGGGTCAAAGCCGCTCGGCGGGTGCTTAACGGCGATGCGGCTCCGCTGCTTGAGGAGCTGGTCGTCAGCATGGAGACCGCTGCCGAAGCCGAGGCGTTTGAAGAAGCGGCCTTGCATCGGGACATGATCCGTGCCGTTCGCACCACGACAAGCCAACAGGTCGTTTCCAGCAAAGTCTACCGCGATTGCGACGCCATCGGCTTTGCCGCTGAAGGCGACCTCGCCGCCCTGGTTGTTCTTCATGCCGATGAAGGCATCGTGCAAGGCCAAGAAGCATGGCCAGCGGTGCACCGAGGCGATATCGGCGAAACGGTGTCCATGTTCATCTCCGAACACTATGCTCACCGTACGCCGCCCCGGCTCCTCCTCTCACCGGTACCCATCTTTGACGGATTGCACAGTTGGCTTGAGGAGCGCCGTGGTCGGTCGGTCGAGGTGCGAACACCGCAACGCGGCGATTTGGAAAATCTCGCCACGCTCGCCAGCCAAAACGCAACGATACAACTCGAGCGAATGGCTCGAAAATCAAGCGGTTCGCTGGAACAACGGGCGGCTGACGAGGGCGCGGTTGTGCTGGGCATGACGCAGCTTGACCACATCGTCTGTTTCGATATGGCCCAGCTCCAAGGCGACGAACGGGTGGGTGCCAGCGTCGTGATGAGGCATGGCCGGCCGGCCAAAGACGAATACCGCAAGTACGTGGTCAAAGGCGACGCCATGGACGACCTGCGAATGATGAAAGAAGTCGTGGTTCGCTGGGCCAAGCGCCAAGAGGAATGGCCCGACCTGCTCTTGATCGATGGTGGAGAAACGCACCTCAGCACCATCGAGCAAGCGCTCGAGGAACACGGGTGGGCGGGGCGATTCCCGCTGGCCGCCCTCGCCAAACGAGAGGAAACGATTCACCGCCGCGACCACGAACCGTTGGTGCTCGACCGAAGCGGTCGGGTCCTCGTCCATGCCCGAGATGAAGCCCACCGGTTCGTCAACACCTTTCATCGCAAGCGACGTAGCCGTCAACGACTTTCTGACCCGCTCGAGGCTGTCGAGGGTTTAGGCGCCAAGAAATTGCAAACCCTCCTGCGTCATTTTGGAGGGCGAAAAGGCATTGAGCATGCTGGCGTCAATGAGTTGGAAACAGTTCCTGGCATTGGCCCCGCCCTCGCAGGACGGATTTACGACGCTCTGCACTAACGCGAGAGTTCGTCGATGTAGGCCATGTCCTCAATGCTCTCACCGTGCCGCAAGCCCGGACTGGCGTAACCGGACAGATCAGCGAACTCATCGTCGCCCAATTGCGCTTTGCCTACGCTGTTCTCTCGGCGAGCCAACGCAGCCTTTTTCATTCGCTTCTTGCGTCGTCGGCGACGGATGAACAACACCAGCAACAGCAGTACGATGGTGGGATAGACCCAGAATTGAATCAGGAAGTACAACCACGTGATTTGCAAGCGGTACTCGATGGTGTCCTCAAAGGTCCCGGGTGGGACGACATAGGTCACGACTTGTCGACCGTCCTCTTCGCTGATGGTCAAACGACCCGAGGTTGAGGTCGCATCGACGAGCTGTATGCCACGAGGTAGGGTGAAGGTCAGCGGGCCACTGTAAGCCAGTCCGTTTTCCTCCAAGACGGTCGTGTCCACCGTTCCCGTTTCGATGCGGACGGTGTCTTGGCCGGCTGGCGGATAGGTGATGCCGTCAAGGCTGACCAGGGAAGAGGACAGACCTCGGGTGAAGAGGTCCGCCACGGCCATGAGGGGTTGATGGAACACCGACTGGAGGTGGCTGGTGACGACCGTGATTTTGGGATCGATATCCTCTCCGCTGGAGAGTTCGCTGATGCTCACATCGGTTCCGATGGTGAAGGTCACTTCGGGGATGGAAAGTTTCAGGGTGATGGGAACCTCATCACTGACGACTTCATCGGGTGCTTCAATTCCATCGATGGACGTGCGTAATTCAAACTTGGAGAGGTCCATGGTGGCGATGCTGTCGTCCTTTTCGGCCTCCTCACCAGCCTGATGAATGATCGCTGTTGCCAATTCACCCATGTCCTTCGTGAAGTCCTTCATCCCTTGACGGGTAGCGGTGAATTGGACCGTTTCATCACAAACGGCCAAGTCCAAATCGCAGACATTGTGCTCACCGGTGCTCAGCGGCGTTTCCATTCGGCTGGAGAGGTCGATGATCAGACGCACCAAATCGGAGGGCACGGCTTCCATCGTGAGTTGGGTGTCACCCGAGGATGGCAGTTGGTCGGTTGGGATGCCGATTCGGTAGATCGAAAGTTCAGCGTCCAGCGAAAATCGGACGCTCACCGTCTGCGACCACTCGTTGAGATTGAACTGTTGGAGATTGAAATCAACGGCTGAATGCACGCAGGAACTCTGGTTTGCAAAGCACAGAACATTGTCGTCGGCGTCCTGAATCTCGTGTTCCCAATCGTACGGGTCGGTCCCAGTGAAGGAAATATCGGTTGCCTGCATGCCATCAATCGTCTTGGAGAGCACGATTTTCGAGGTCCCATCCGTGGTCGTCACCCAAGACGGAATGAGAATTTCCACCGTCAATTCAGAGGGTGGAAGATTGGAGGGGATGATGGTGTCGAGGTAATCAGTGGCCAAAACGGTTTCAAACGCGATTCCCGAGTTCATCAGTCGCTGCAAATCGTTAGTTTGAACCCCGTCGAGGAAATCATCGATCTTCTCGTTGGTGTTGTATTCCTTGAGAATGTCGATGAGATTCATGGAAAACGGCTGACTGCTGGTCTGCAGGTAAATGGGGTAGCGTTCGTTCATGGCGTCAGCGCCCTCCAAACAGTAGTTGAGCACCTGCCCGGCCGATACCGGTTCGGTGCAACCCGTGCTGTGGGAGTAATTCAGGCCGCCCGCCGATTCGAACAGCGCAGTACCGCCTTCGGTTTGGGAGACCCATGTCAGGTCGCTCATTGTGATCTCGCCCACACCGGCAACGGTATCGCCCAAGCCCTCGACAATATCGCCGACGGGAAACTGGTCGGTGAATTGGGTCAAATCGACGATGCCGTTGTGATAGGCCAAACGAATGCCGTCGGACGTGATGACAGGAATCGTCGCAGACGACGCCACTTCAAACATATTGATGCCCCATTCCGACAAGGTGTCCGCATCAAGGTAGTGCAGCCCGGCGGTGAACTCAACCGTGGCAGCCGATTCGTCACGCAGGTCAAGCACGAGGTTGATGTCGAGGGCTTTCGAACCTTCCTCAACCCACACCGTGGGCGTTTGGGACGAGTTGCGGTGGCCCATCCGCAAGTCAACCGTTTGGATCAAATCACCGTCGGTTTCCAAGGCGTTGAGGTGGTCCATGGACCAGGTGGCGAAGGCGTGATTTGGAGGTCCTGTTTGCGGCACCAAGGTTCCGTTGTCGTCCACCTCAAGGATGGTCGAATAGGATGGGGGTTTGATGAGGAAGGTAGCGACGTGCCCCGGTTGGACGGTGAGGTCGAATTGGGTGCTCACCTCGGCGCCCATGGTGAGCAAGCCACGATAGGTGCGCTCGAGGTCGAGTTGAGCGCCAGCAAGGAGGTTGAAGGTGCTGGCTGAGAGTTCCACCGAAGCCGTGGCACTGAAACACAAGGGAGGCTCGAACACGTTGTCTTCAGCGGCGCCTTCGGCCAGCGAATCGGTCGTGTCGTCGGTGGAACAGGTCGTGGGAGGGTCCTGTCCGTTGTCGAAGGTGTTCACATAGTCGGTCGTGATGCTGGTTACCGTGCCAAATCCGGACTCGAGAGCGCCCTCGATGGCGTCGTTCACCTCGGACTTCAATTTCTGCCCGACGGTTGGTGAACCAGAGCCAGCCGTCTCTTGGTTGAAGGTGTGGCGAATCAGGTCGGCGGGTGCTCCGTCCTCGGGGTCAAGGTTATCGTTGGCCTCCAGGGTATTCCCCAAGATGGTGCCAGAGCCCAGACCGAGTGAGTCGCGTTCAAACTCGCGAACGGCCCATGTCAGTTCAAGTTCAATCGAGGAAGTGGAAATCAAATCAAACACGTATGTTCCTTCAACCCAATCTTGGCGGTTGGGCGTCATGTCGTCAGCATGGTCGTACTCGTCGCACGTTCCACCGGTATCGCTGCACGTTTGCATGCCGGCTGCACTGACCACAGGAGTTGCGAGCTGAAAAACAAACAACGCCACCAGCAGCAGAGGAAGGGTGTTGGGCCGGGAGGGTCGTGCAGGTCTGCTCATGCTTTGGTGCTGGCGTCGGGACCTTGAAAGCAGTTCCCATCATAGCCCCACCGTGGAGCAGCGCACCGACTTGGCATGGTTTGTCATGGTAGACCCTGCCCAAGGCGAGTTCACACACGCCTATCTTACCGCCAAGGGGTTGCTCGACGGGTCCTTCAATCCCCAGGAACACCGTGACTTGCTTGGTTTTCCGTTGGTGGCGGGTGAACATATTCCTCCCTCCGCCGGTGTCCTCGAGGGGTTGGCCGTCCAGCACACCATCCAACATATGCCAGCAACGCGGCGTCGCTCCGTTGACCCGCACGTGCGGTTGTCTCTGGCGGTCAAGGATTGGGCAACCCTCCATGCCTTCGAGGCGAAGGACGGCTTGTGTGCATCATTGCCTGCCAAATGGGAACGTTTGGGCGATTTGATCCTGTTTCCAGCCACCTTGTTGGACCAACAACCGTGGCGAGAAGCGGAACAACACGACCACGCCACCGACCTTTGGCGGGCCATGGCAGGCGCACTGAAGGTCCAATCCCTCGGCGTTCAAGCCCCCATCGCCGACGACATCGTCCGCTCTTCGCAGGTGAAGATGCTACTCGGCGAATCAAACGTGGTGATGTTGGACCACGGCATCACCTATGTCTTCGACGCCGCCAAGGTGATGTTCTCGTCGGGCAACATCACAGAACGACGTCGAATCGGCACCATGGACATGACCGGGGAAACGGTCATCGACGCATACGCCGGCATCGGCTACTACACCTTGCCCATGTTGGTGCACGGCGGGGCAGCCCATGTCCACGCCTGTGAACTGAATCCACCGTCCATCGAGGCTCTGATGGAAGGGGCCATGGCCAACGAAGTCAACGACCGCCTCACCGTGCATCCCGGTGACAATGCCCTCTCCCTGCAGCGTTTGAAAGGAATAGCCGACCGATGTCACCTGGGCTTGCTGCCGTCCTCGGAAGCCGTATGGGAAGCCTGTTTATTGGCGTTGAAACCGTCTGGGGGAATGCTGCACATCCACATGAACGTGGAGGAAGAGCGGGTCGGGCAGTGGGTGGACAACACCGTCGCTCGCTTCGAGGCCTTGGCCCTCGCCCACGGGCTTGCCAGGTCCTTTGAGGCGGTTCACCTCGAGCGAGTGAAATGGTACGCACCGTTTGTCCGCCATGTGGTGCTCGATCTGGCAGTTCGCCCCAGCGAGGTCACGGCACCAATTCAGCGTCCATGAAAACCGTTTCATCCTCCATCGCCTTCGAGGCTTCTTCGGACGGGACGGATGGTCGTTTTGCGTTCGAGTAGCCAATGTAGACCACGGCCCCGCCGACCAACAAAACGGCTACTGGAACGGCCACGACCGTAACCAAATCCGCTAGCAACGTTGACCCCTCGGCTTCCTCGACCGGAGGGTTTCGAATCGTACCGTCGGGGTCGGCGACTCCGATCATGGTCATCGAGATGATTTGGGCTTGGTAGACTGGACGACCTGCGGAAGATGCCGGATTCTGAATTTCCTCAAGTCCGGTCAAGTCGTCCGAGGTCGGGGTCAACGCAATGGCTCGAATATGGGTCATGCCGTGACGCACGACGCCGAAGGTGGCGTAGCCTTCATCATCCCTGTTTTCCGGGTCCAAACCGTGGGCTTCGGTCTCGGCGATGTACCATTGTGAATCGGCAGAGTCGGGGTCGGTGCTTCGCGCCATTCCGATCGCACCGTCCACGTGCGATAGGTTCTCGTCGTGTTCCAGCGGAATGGTTTCACCGGTGCCGCCGCTGCCGCATTCTGGACTCGTGAGCGGGTAGGCACCGATGGCCCTGCAGGTGGGGTCACCCGATTGGGTGACGAAGTCGTCGATGACGCGATGGAAGAAAATGCCGTCATAGAGCCCCGACTCCACATGAGCGATCATATTGGTCGTGGTGATGGGGGCCCACTGCTCAAAGAGTTCGATGATGACCGTCCCGTCTTCACGCCCGGAAAAATGGCTCTCCTGATAGGAGACCTTCATCTCGATGACAGCGTTTCCGGTGTACGACGCCATCATCGGCGAGTCTTCGCTCTCGGGGCGGTCGGTCCATTCCTCAGGATCCAGCCCGACGCTTCGCCAAAGGGGCTCCTCCGCTTGTGCACTGGGCACGGGAAGGGACAGGCTGAGCAGCAAGGCCACCGCCCAAAACGCAGCCAAGGTTCGCACCATGCGTGTCCATGGACTTCACCCCCATGAAACAAGCGGGTGGAGCGCCCGTGCACCGCTATGCACAAAAACACAAGGGCCAACACCAAGCCATGGAATCCTCAACCTCGAACCCAAACATGCTCTCCTACGCTCGTTGGATGGTGATCGCCGTAATCGTGCTGACCCTAGGGCAAGCCTCAACCGGTCTATCCTCGCTCTACGGTTTTGAAACGGCTTCCAGCCACGCCCTGAGCGCTCAGTTGGGTTTACTCGCTTGTTTGGCGGCGGTCGTGTTCGTCATCCTCTCAAAGACGGAGGACAGCAAACTCAAGGGCATGAGTTTCGGTTTGGTCACGGCGTGGGTCGTCCAGTACGGCATGGGCGAAATGTTCGCCTCCATGACCTGGATCGCTCACCTGCACGCCGTGATCGCCATGGCCATCCTGCTCCACGCCATGGCTCTCTTGCGTGCCTTCCCCAGCCCGTCGGATGCTTGAGCAGGGCGTGAAGCCGTCAGCCTCATGAATTGGGGCGGTTTGCTGGTTTTATGGCCGATGAGGAGGCGCCCACAACGCCCGTCGGCGAAGGCCATGCACAACGCCAACTCAACATCTCGGCAGGCGCAACCATCGCTGTCGCCATCGCCTTCCTGCTCTTGGCGATGACCGTTGGGCCATCCGCCACCACCTCGGGCACAACGGCTTCATTCAGCGGCAACTGGTGGGACACGCCGTTGAACATGCGTCACACCATGGATTTGCCCATGGACACCCTGCGCGCTCAACTTCCCGTGAACGGTACCTACGACGTCTTGCCCTACGAGGAGCATTTCATCGAAGTGGACCTGCCGCCCAGCGAGGAGGATGTGGGTTTTCCCGGACCGGCTCTCATGCACGTCGCGCTGTGGTTGCCCGATGTTCCTGAAGGCACGACGATCCCCGTGATCATGACCATTCATCCCTACTACGACTTCGGCGGGGAGGGGATTGCTGGCGACGATTCAGCCCCGAACACCGTTCCCGACGGCGGGGTTGGCAAGTGGGTCTACGACACCTTTGTTCCCCACGGTTACGCCCTCGCTCAAGCCTCCACCTTCGGCTCGGGCCAATCCACCCACTGTCAAGACGTCAAGGGGCTGGGCGAGCAAACCGGCATCCAGGCCGTCGTGGACTGGTTGGGCGAGCAAACGTGGTCCAACGGGCACGTGGGCTTGATGGGGAAATCCTACGCCGGCACAACCAATTGGGAAGCGGCCCAACAACCCTCGCCCTATCTGAAAACCATCGTCCCCATCTCCGGCTCCATCGGCGTTCAGGAGATGTTCTACCGCAACGGTTCCTCCGAGTCCAGAGCCATGGTCTACGACGCTCTGTACGAAGGTTCGACCGCCGATGCAGGCACCGACGATTTGCGGATGTGCGCTGACGATGTCATCGGGCCCCTCAACCCCTTCAGCACATGGGCGGGGGCCGAGGCGGGCGGAGCCCAATGGAACGATTACTGGGACGAGCGTCGCCACTTGCCCGATGTGTTGGCCAATTATCGCGGCAGCGTCTACATCGTATGGGGGCTGCAGGATTGGAACGTTGACCCCTACCACGCCTTCCCAACCTACCAGATGCTACGTGATGCGGGCATCAACGCCCGTGCCATCGCCGGTCAATGGGCGCACAACTACCCCGACCAACCGGACCGGCACAGCGAATTGAACAGCGGCTACGGGGCTGAAGCCTACCCCAACATGAGTCGCATGGACTGGGCGGTCGAACTCTATGGCTGGTTCAACTACTACCTGAAGGGCATCGGGGAGGAACCCGAGCCGATGGTGCAAATCCAAACGCACAACGGCCAGTGGCACGTCGAAGAAACGTGGCCCCCTGAAGACATGACATGGTGGCCCGTCTCGTTGGACGGCGTGGAAGGCACGAGTGGCACCGTGAATGCCAACAACGAGCAACGGTTCAGCCTGCCTGCCTTGGAGGAGGGCATTCACATCTCTGGGATGCCAACCCTCCACCTATCGGTCAACACCCTCATGTGTAACGGCGGACAGGTGTTTGCCACGATGTATGCTGACGGGTTGCGTGTGGGCCACGCCACCATGGATGTTCGCTACCGAGACGGGGGCTACGATGCACAACCCGCCTTCCCGCTCTCCTCGTACACCATGCTCATGGAGTTCAACCCGATGGATGTGGACCTTGATGCTGGGTCCGTGATCGAAGTCGCGTTGACCGAGTCGGGCGAGGATTACCTGCCCAGCCCCTGCGCAGCAATAGGCATGAACGTGAACATCGATGACACTTCCACGCTGAGTTTACCGCTCATCGACCGTCCACCCAACGACGAACGCTGGTTCCTCGCCCCACCCTGGTGGGAGCAGCAGCCTATCCCATCGTGAGGTGCAGACGTGCGCGTTATGGCCTTCGAAGACCACTACGACATCGAAGCCCTGTTGGTGGCGGGTGGTGTCGATACGACCACAATCACCCTCGAGCAACGCTGGACCTCGCACGATGCGCTGACACACATCGAGGCCTTCGCACCCGACGTGTTGTTGCTCGACCACTACATGCCCCCGAGAACTGGTTTTGAGGTATTGGAGGCCTTGCTTGCTTCATCGATTCCGCGCCCGTCCACCATCATCGCCATGTCAAGCGACGCCGGAAAAAACGAGGCCATGGTCGTTCTCGGTGCGGACATGGGCGTGGTGAAATTTGACATCGCGCACTTGCCGCTGTGGAGCGGCTCGTGACTCACTCTTCGTCGTAGGGCTGCCACTCGGTTTGACCTTCTTCGCGGTACCACCAGTAACCGTCCTCGTCCTCAAACCATTCCACGCCGTCTTCATCGATGGAGTAGTTGCCGTCGTACTCTTCCTCGTCCTCAACGTCCTCTTCTTGAGGGGTGGTGGGGTTGGCCATTCCCGATTCTTCAGCGATTCGGCGCTTGGCATCGTCCACGTCGGTTTCGGCGCCGCCGAACACGCGGTTCGTGGTTCGGATTTCCGCTTGATGGTCGCCTTGACGGATGGCGTTGTCCGATTCTTGGTAGAATTCATCGGTCATCCGCTCGCGGAATTCGTCGAATTCGTCCCGTCCAAAACTGCCCGTGAATTCATCGCCTTTCGCTTTCATGAGGTCATCGAGGTTGATGCGCTTCTCTCGCTTAAGTTCAGGTGCGTCGGGGATTTCCCCGGCATAGAAGGCATCCTCTTCGCTGGCGAGTTTGCCGAAGGTTCGCCCTTCCGGGTCGGCTTCTTCGATGGCTTCAATGACGAGGTCGTGTTCCTCTTCGTCAATGGTTTCCTCTTGATAGGCGTCGGCGGCTTGGTCCACCAAGGCTTCCAACTGGGCGGCCAATTCTTCCTCGTCGTCCTCGAATTGGTCAACGGTTTTCTCCACCAGCTTCAACAAGCGCTCGTAAGGACTACCCGCAATGGCTCCGATGAAGCGGCCAAACCCGCCCTTCTTTTTCGCCATGATTCTCGGATTGGACGACCCTTCTTCAAGGATTGGGCGGCGTGAATCCTTTAACGGTCAAGTGCGAGAGTGAACCATGGTGGAGGCGTGGTTGGTGGACCTCATGGCGAGGTACAATCGCGACTCCTACGAGAAACGTGATGCCTACCTCGCTCAGGTTCACTTGCCTGGACCGGTGTTCCAGAACCTTGTCTGGTGGGCCTTGCAAGCCCTGCCCGACGAAATTCTCGTGGGCATGGACATCGACAGCGAACGCCCGAACAAAGGAGAGGTCGAAGCGTATTTCTCAGGTCCGGAGGTTCACGACCGTCTGTTCCAAGGCCAAGGCCATCTCATCAAAGACGCCCACATCGTCAATCGCGGCGATTCCTATTCCGTTCACCATCTGCCAGAAGACTGGACCGACGACATGTTCTCGGCCGACCGCGGTTCACGGGCAGGCCGATTCACGCACTGGTTGCACACCCACCCCAACGCCCCCGCCATCCCCAGCGGGGCGGACGCCGATGCAGCCCAAGAGACGACGGGCATTGACATGATCCTCGGTCTGCGCTTCTCGCCCGAGGGGCCACTGCCGTGGTTTGATGACGTGGAGGGTACCCGCCGAAGCCTCACGCCGGAGGTTGAACCTCAACCTCGCCGCCGTTCGTTTTTCGCCCGAACTACGCTGCCCGTGCTCGGGCGCGCTCCCACCGGTCACGCCATACACGAACTGCAACTCATCGGCTTTCATAAATCGGGCCACGGGGTCAACGTGGTCTTCGTGGACGAGGAGGGTTGGCCCTACGGCTGGAACGCCGATACTGCATCCTTGGTCAGTGCGTGAACCGCTTCGCCACCACATCGGCCTGACAACGGGTTGACACCCTTCCCTTGACCGGGCGTGTTCAAATATCGACCAGCGATTCATGCAGGGAAGCCAGGCGGTCTGGATTCACCCCGATGTCGTTCTGGCCCAAACGGGATGAGGAATAGAGGGACAGTTCGGTGGAGGATTCGGTCAGGGGTGTGAACAGCACGACCACGTCATCGGGGAAACGCCAGAACGGCGTGATGGCCACGCTGTGAGCAAACCGTTCGCCGTTTTCCCCTTCCGATTCGGTCACGCTGTGCAAGCCTTTCTCGGCTGACCACGCCTGCCATGCCTGCCATACTTCAGACACGTTGGCGTCCACGACGGTGCTTAACCCGGCATCCATACGAACCGCTTGCTGGGCAGAAAGTGAGGCGCAATTTTGCGTGCCATCGGGACAAGCAGGCATGCTCGTGTGTTCGGGGGCGGGAGCGCCCACGAGGATCCACCCCTGCACCAGCACCCACGGTGAGCAGAGCAGGAGAACGACCACGACAGATTTTCGCCATGCTGGTGGGGAAGCGGAGTCGTCCATGACTCACGCCTCCATGGGTCGCCCGTCGGCGGACCAACCACGGTGTTGGTAGTACGCCGCCATGCAGGCCACCTCGTCCTCGTCGTCAACAAACGACACCATTCCCGAGGCGATGCCGCTGGGGATGGGTTCCTTGCGAAGGCGCCACGAAAGCAGGTCTTCTTCAGCCGCAGTCTTGCCTTGGCGCGCCCAGTGCTCCACGTTCCACTGCCGAGCCTGGTCCCATTGCAGGCGGGCTCGCTGCATCAAGTCCTGCCACGAGCAATCGTCGCCGGTGGTCGCCTTCCACGCCTGGAGCATGACTTCGTCGGGCGTGGCGCCCTTGGCAAAGGCGCACAAAATCATGGAATCACGAATGACGATGCTGTGTTGGCTCTCGACCAACTCTTCCATCAAATCCACGGCGGAACGGTCGGGCAGCCCGGTGGGTTCCTTGTATCCCGCCCGCATGTGCGAGGCCCCCACGTTGGCCGTCATGTACGCCATGGCGTTGCCCCGCTTGCCACGAGGGTCCCACGCTGGCAGGTCCAACCCCTTGCAGTGCGCAGTCAGGCGAGTGGTTGGGTGGCCGGTGGCCTGCTCCATGTATTCGCTGGCGGCGACGGCACCGGCCGCCAGTGTCCCGAACAGGGAACCGTCACCAGGCGTCGAGTGAGCCAGACAGTGCAAGGCCAACGGCGGCAATTCGGGCACGCCAAAGGCCCACGGCACGGTATCGCCTTGCGCGTAGGCACCAAAGGCAAACGGGGCGTCGAAGGTATCACCCCATCCTTCGGGCAACCACCCACGCTGGGTCGCTTCGCACATCAGGGACAAGGCAGCGCCCGCCGAGATGGTGTCGATGCCCAAGCGGTTGCAGGCATCGTTGCCGTCCATCACCTCAAGGCTTGAGCCAATGCCCAAATTGGAGCCGAGCATAGCGAGCGTTTCGTATTCGGGGCGGTCCACTCGGTTGACGTGCACCGGCCGGCCGCGCATCTTGACGCCGTCCACGGTCGGGCGGTCCGCCGCTTCACAGGCGATCGGGCACGGCGCACAGCATCCCGATTGTTTGGCATCGGGAAGGGATTCGTGCCAGTGTTCGCCCGACAGTTTGTGCGTGGACATGCTCGATATCACGGTGACGGGATTCGCGCCAGCAGCAACAGCGGCAGGGGTTTGGCCGCCCGAACCGCCGCCGACCTTGAGATGGGAGAAGTCAGGGATCTGGGCGTCGGTTGAAGCGTAGTTCGCCGTGGGCATGCGACCGTTTTGCGCAGCGTACAGCGGCCCACGGCTCGTGCCAAAGGCGTAGAACGGGTCGCCGGATTTGCGGCGCAGGCCCATTTCACTTCGCTGTTCCTTGATGGCGTCGGCCAGCGAAAAATCCTCTGCATAGCGAATGGCTTCAGCCGCTTGCTCGCTGGCCGTGACCGTTACGGCCTTGAGCCGTTTGAAACCGAACGATGCGCCCGTCCCGCCCCGGCCGGCCGAGCGGCGACCGGCCGTGATGGGAGAAGCAAAGCGAACACCGTTCTCGCCCGCTGGACCTATAGAAAGGCATTCTCCGAGGCCTTCCAGCGCTTGCTCAACCTCCCAGGTGGTCTTGCCCAGCAGGTCCTCTGCAGGGTGCAACGTAGCGAGGTCGTCGTGGATCTCCAGGCGCACCCAAGCGTCACTCGACCCGGTGATGAAGAGTCCGTCCCAGCCCGCTTTGCGCAGGTCGTGGCCGATGTTGCCGCCGATGTAGGTGTCGATGTAGCACTCGGTGAGCGGGGAGCGCGTGACGACCACGGCGCGCCCGGACGAGCCGACCTTGCTGCCCTGATAGGGACCCGTCATGAACAGAAGCGGGGTGCTTGGATGCGACGCAGCGTCCATTCGGCCGGTCACCGGATGCTGGTTGGCGCAGGCCGCTTCGTAGTCGGTGGTGTCCCATTCCACGAGCAGTTTCGTGGCGAGGGCTTTGCCCCCCATGTGTTGAATGCACCATTCGTGGGGGATGTCGCGAGCCTCGCACGTTCCCGCCGTGAGGTCGACCCAGAGCACGCGCCCGGGAAAGCCGTCAAAGCGCCACGGGTGGGTCATGCCGTCGGGTTGGTGAGGACCACGAAAAAGCCACCGCAGCCTCAGGAGGCCGCGTACATCTCGTCTTGGGTGGCCGGGTAGGGCCCGGCAGCCACCACCACC
>JAYQVP010000003.1:0-176030 GCA_038148515.1 Candidatus Poseidonia sp.
CGTGCAACAGCATAGCAGCGTATACGTATTCCATGTTTTTTCACCTCAGTGTTTTTGGTTAGCCGAACAGGCTCCCGAGGCCGTCAAAGCCGCCCTCTTCTTCCTCGTCTTCCTCTTCTTCTGCCTCGGCTGGGGCATCGGAAGCGCTCGATTCAGCGGCTGCTGCGGCGGAGGCCGCTGCGGATGCAGCAGCGCCCATCATGGCAGCCAATTCGTCGTCGAGTGCATCGGGGCTCAGCATACCAGCAACGCCGAGGGCGCTGGCGTGGGCGCGAGCCACCAGGTGGGGAAGCGTTTCTGCGGTCGCAACCGCTGCTTCCAAAGCAACCGCCAGCGCTTCTCCGCTGGCTTTGGCGATGAGGGTGGGCATCGTGGTCGGCGTGAACCACGTGATGTTGCAGGCCAGGTTGAACGCACCGGCAGCCATGCCGATGAGGTCCTGCTCGAACTGCTCGTAATCAATGTCAAGGGTGGCGGGCTCAAAGAGCGTGCCGTCCTCAAGGGTGCCACAAAGACGCAGGCCGGTGACCATGGGGGTGATGCCGATTTTCGCAAGCATCATACCGAGGTCGCCAGCGAACACTTCGCCTTCTTCAAGGACGACGGTGCGCTTCTGAATCTGGACGGTACCGCCCATGATCTTGGCAGGGATTCCAACGGAGTTCAGGTCACCGACAATGGGGCCGGGAGGCATGCCGGTGTCCTGCTTTTCCACCACGATTTGGTAAGGAGCAACATCCCCGGGCTTGGCGGCTCGACCGGCCTCGGTCTTCTTGAGTTCGGTGAACATCTCGAAGGAGTTGAGGGAGGTGGAGGAAACCAAAGCGGGTTGTACGGCTGAATTATAGAGGGTTTCCAAATCCTCAGCAGCGAAGCCAGCCCGCTCCCAAGCGAGCTTCATCAGTCGCTTCTTGGCGACTTGAATGTTCATGTTGTCGCGCAGCGAGGCTCGCATGCCGAACATGGCGGAGGCGGGCACACCGTGAATATCGATCACGGCGATGGTGTTGCCGCTGGTGAGCAACTCGTGGAGGTCGCTGACCGTGTCCTTCTTCCAGGACATGACCTTGGGGATCAAAGAATCACCTCCACCCGTTGGGATGGACCCATGCTGGTCTTGATGAAGAGGGAACGAATGTTGCCCGCACCGCGCTCCAATTTGGTGATGACACGGTTGTACACTTCCATGGCGTTGGCCAACAGGTCTTCGTGCGATTGTTCCACGGTACCGAAGGAAGCATGGAAGGTCATCTTGTCACCGGACTTCACGACCACGGTCCCGGCGAGGCCGGAGGCGAGGACAGCGGGGTCAAGCGTGGGGGGAACGGGACGGGGCATCTTGCCACGTGGACCCAAAACGGTACCCAAGTGGCGACCGATCAGACCCATGTGCGGCACTTCAGAGAGGAAGAAGTCGTATTGGTTGGCCATCTTTTTGGCTTGACCCTTCTTGCCGCCGAAGTCTTCGATTTGCTGGGGGGAGAAGACCGCCAATCCAGCGGCCTTGGCCTTGGTTGCAGCCTCACCAGCAGCGAACATAGCGACCTTCAGTTCCCGTCCGCGACCGGAAGGAAGACGGATTTCTTCCTTGATACGGTTCACGGGGTTCTTGAGGTCAACGTCCTTGATGGTGAACGCAATGTCCACGGACTCGACGAATTTCCGTTCAGGAGCCGCTTCGAGGGCGGCTTTGATGGCTTGGCTGATTTGTTCTTCCATGTTTCTTCACCTCTGCGGTCGGCGAGGTATGGCACCTCTCCCGCGGTTCGTGAGTTTCAATTAAAGCGCTCGTCCCATTCTCCTTTTGCAATGATCTCGAGGGCTTCATTGGCCCAATGACCGTCCACCTTGACACGCATGGACACGCAGGTTCCGATGACCTCCCGTGTTTGCGCCTTCAAGTCGGCTCCGGTCAAGTGTCCAAGACCTGCTTTCTCACGGGCCACTTCCATGGCCTTTTCGAGGGGCAGGTCCTCGACAGCGGAGTCCATGCCGCCGTTGCACTTCTGAACACCCAAGGCTTTGATGATGAGCTTGGAGGTCCAGGGCTTCGGCATGTGTTTCAACTCCTTCCATACGAACGTAGGCACCCCTCCGACCAAACTCCCCTATTTAATCGCGACGCGGCGAGTTATCTCCGCCCGATGCCCGCACACCGACGATGCATCGGTGAGTCGCTCCACCCACCATCTTAAAGCGTCATCTTCGTTCGCAACACACATGAAAACCTCCATACGGGCTTTGACGCTTCTGATGGTCCTGATGTTTGTGCTATCGGCCCAACCCATCGACGGCAAGATGAACGGCATTCACAACCAAGCGGCCGCAGGTTGTACCTGCCACAACCCCAACGCTGGTGGCTTGAGCGCCACCCATGATTTCCCTACCCAGTACACGGCGGGCATGTTTTACTCGATCACCATCGGTCACACCGGAGGCACCCAAGCCTTTGTTGGCGGCTTCAACGTCGTGGTCAGTGACGGATCCTTGGGCAATCCAGGGACCGGCGTCCAGATTGACAGTTCAACCTTGAGCGCCACCCACACCAGCAGCAGTCAACTTGGCTGGACCTTTGATTGGAACTCTCCCGGCCCCGGCACGGGCACGGTCACGGTCAATCTGGCGGTGTTGCAGGGCGACGGCAATCAGGCAAACTCCGGGGATGCTTGGGACAACCTCCAGTTCACCATCACGGAAACCGCCGCACCCAACAACCCCCCGAGCGCAGCAAATGTGTTGATCTCTCCATCCACCAACGGCGAGGCTCCCACCGACGCAAGCCTCACACTCGCCTATGATTTCAGCGACCCCGACGGGGACAGTGAACTCGATTCGGTCATCAAATGGTACGTGGACGGCACCCACACCCCATCGCACAACAACAAGAAAACCATCGCCGCTACCTCCACTACAGTGGGCCAAAAATGGAAGGCCGAAGTGACACCCAGTGACGGAACGGACGAGGGACAAGCCGAGATGAGCAACGAAGTGACCATCATTGACATCGACAGCGACGGTGACGGCGTAGACGACGGCCAAGATGCCTTCCCCAACGACCCAACCGAGACCGTTGACACCGACGGCGACGGGGTGGGCGACAACGGCGATGCCTTCCCCAACGATGCCGCCGAATCAGCGGACAGCGACGGCGACGGGGTGGGCGACAACGCCGATGACTTCCCCAACGATGCCTCAGAGACCCTCGACAGCGACAGCGACGGGGTGGGCGACAATGCCGATGACTTCCCCAACGATGCTTCCGAATCGACCGACAGCGACGGTGACGGCGTTGGGAACAACGCCGATGCTTTTGACAACGACGCAACACAAACCACAGATACCGACAGCGACGGGTACGGCGACAACCCTTCGGGCAACAACGCCGATGCCTTCCCTAACGACCCTGCCGAATGGATGGACACCGACGGTGACGGCGTGGGCGACAACGCCGATGCCTTTGACGACGATGCCACCCAGACCACCGACAGCGACGAGGACGGGTACGGTGACAACCCACAGGGCACCAACGCCGATGCCTTCCCGCTCGACCCCTCCGAATGGATGGACACCGACGGCGACGGGGTGGGCGACAACGCCGATGCCTTCCCCAATGATGCGTCCGAGACCCTTGACTCCGATGGCGACGGAACGGGCGACAACGCCGATGCCTTCCCCAACGATGCCGCTGAAACCCTCGACAGCGACAGCGACGGGGTGGGCGACAACGCTGACGCCTTCGATGACGACGCCACCCAAACCACCGATAGCGATGGCGACGGCTACGGCGACAACCCTCAGGGGAACAACCCCGATGCATTCCGCAACGATGGGACCCAGTGGGCCGATGCTGACGACGACGGCTACGGCGACAACCCGCAAGGTACCAACGCCGATGTCTTCCCCAACGACCCTGCTGAATGGGCCGACAGCGACGGTGATGGTGTGGGCGATAACGCCGACGACTTCCCCAACGATGCCACCGAGACCAAGGACACGGACGGCGACGGCATGGGCGACAACGAACAAGCCGAACTCGAAGCGCAGTTGGCCGCTGAAGAAGCGGAGGCCGCTGCCGCCCGCACCCGCTTGATGATCGGCGGCGGTCTCGCCCTGCTGGTCGTGGCTGGTGCTGTCGTCTTCTTCCTGCGAAGCCGAAGCGACGGCGCCGGTGCCGAGGTGACGAAGGACTTCGGCATGCCGGACATGAATGCACAACCCACCGCCTCGACAGGCTACGACCCGATGGCGACCACCCAAGCCTACCAACCAACAACCGGTTACGATTCGATGGCGACGGCTCAAACCTTCCAGCCTTCGACAACCCAACCCGTTGCTATTGCAGACGACAGCGCCCTCAACGCGTTCGTCGAACCTGAGCCGGTGGCTGCGGCTGCCGTCGCCATGTCAGAGGCCGTGGCTGCTCCCGTGGTTGCTCCCGTTGAACCTTCGGTGGTCAATCAGTGGACCGACGAGAACGGCCACACCTGGCGCGTGATGAGCGACGGCACCAACCGCTGGTGGAACGGCACGGACTGGCAAAAGGTCTGAGCCGACGTCTGGCTACGAAAGCCATCGGTTCCTCTTGGAACATCGGGGCTAAAGGGCGGTCGTGAACCTTCGAGACTTGTTCCTTCACGATGTTCGGGCAGGTCGGCGAGGCCGTGTTCGCTCCGAGGAACCGTCCGTCAAATCAATGCACCAATAACCACCTATAACAGGCTAACAACCGAAAAGCCATGTGGACCGATGAACAATTGAAAGAACAGGGGTGGACGCAACCGCAAATCGACCAGTGGCGAAGCGAACAACCTCCGCTGGTCGAAACCGTTCTCGCAACACCTGAACCCGCCGTTCCAATCACCTCAACTGAAACTTCCATTCCAATCGCTGAAACAAAGCCGGGCCTGCTTTCTTCAGCCACCACGGGCATCACGCACGACAAGACGCAGATCGTTCTCATCGTGATCATGCTCATCGTAGCGCCGCTCTCGCTCTATTCCTCGCTCTTCGCCGAAGGACCGGCGGGCCCGCAGGGCGAGGATGGTCTGGCCGGTGAAAACGGCACTGCAGGCTCAAGTTTTCATCTCGTTTTGACCAACGATGAATTGCCGACGTGCGACCAGAGCATCAACAACCAGATTTTCTTCGTCGCCGATGTCTCCGGATTCGAAGTCTGCCAAAACAACGCTTGGACGGTCGTCAACCTCACCGGTGCAAGCGGTCAAGACGGCGCCGACGGGAACGATGGAAGCAACGGTGTTGACGGCATCAACGGTTCGGACGGTGCGGACGGACAAGACGGGACGAACGGCCTCAATGGAGCCAACGGGCAGGACGGACAGGACGGTCAAGACGGCAGCCAAGGGCTCACCTCGCTGATCGTTTCAAGAACCGAACCTGCCGGTTCTAACTGTCAAAACGGTGGCGTTTTGGTTGAAACGGGCCTTGATGACGACGGGAACGGGGCCCTTTCCGTGGATGAAGTTGATTCTATCCTTTTCGTTTGCAACGGCGATACTGGCCAAGACGGCCAAGATGGACAAGATGGTTTGGACGGACAAGATGGCCAAGACGGCGTCAACGGCAGTTCAACAGGCACCATGATGGTGGCTCGATTGTCCACGGCTCCAGCCAGCATGAATTGCAACGGAACGGGTGAATTGCTCGAGCAGGGAATGGACGACGGGCGCGGTGGAGCGGTCGCACAAAACGGTGTGCTGGAAAACAGCGAAGTGTTGTTTCGAACGTTGATTTGCACCCAGTTCGACGTCGCGTTGGCTGAGGATTTCAACCCCGGCGGTTCAGGGAGCAATCCGAGTGATTTCGCTATCATCAACTCCACGATGTATTTCTCAGGAAGCAACGGCACTACCAGCGGCGTGTGGGCTTACGAAAACGGCACCACCACCTTGGCGTTTACCGGCTCGGCGATGGGCATGCGAGCAGTGGGACATCTCTTGATGTTCATGGGCAGCACAGGCGAGCCTTGGGTGTACGAACCCAGCAACGGCACGGCGTGGGAAATCGCCGATATCTTTCCTGGCGGTCAATTTAGCTACCCGGGCGAATACACCCTAATCGGAACAACGGTGTTCTTCAGCGCCCGCGACAGCGCCGGTTCCACAGGCACGGGTTTGTTTGACCTTTGGGCCTATGAAACGGGCAACTACAGTGTGTGGAAGGTTGCCGCCGATACGCAGCCGACCGATTTGGTGGCGGTCAACGGCGACCTGTATTTTGCTGCTCGCGATTCGCAGGGAGACAGGGAATTGTGGAAGCATGAGATGGCGACCAACCTCACGTTCATCACCGCCGACATCCGGCCCGGCATCCTCTCATCAAGCCCAGAACACTTCGCCGTGATGGGCTCCACCATCTACATGTCAGCCCTCGCAGGAACAACCTACGGAAATGAGGTGTATGCCTTCAACACGGCCAACAACTCAACATGGCTTCTGGCCGATATTCAACCGGGAACTGCTGGTAGTTTTTCTGAAGAACTCACGGTGTTCGGAACACGAGTCTACATGCGAGCCACATCGGGGACATACTACGAACTGTGGGCCTATGAATCAACCAATCATTCGTTTTGGGAAGTTTCAAACTTCCAATCCACATCAGGCTCTGGAGGACCGAGCGGCTTCGCAGTTTTCGACGGAAAACTCTACTTCCGAGCAGACGACGGTAGCGGTGCGGAACTTTGGGCGACCAGCCCGACCAACGAATCGATCTGGTTGGTGAGCGACATCCATCCCACCGCCGGTAGTTCCCCCTCCGAAATGGTCGAGTTTGCAGGAGCCCTTCACTTCACTGCCGATGACGGCACCAACGGGAGGGAACGTTGGTCGGTCAGCGCCTTCAATCAAACCATCACCTTCGTTTGAACAACCCCCAGATTCGACGTCCCCTGTCCTTCGTTCACGGGCCTTGAGGTGCCATGCCCTCCACTCACAGGCCTTGACGTCGCCTGTCCTCCATTCACAGGCCTTGACGCAGGGTATCGCCTGTTGGGGTTGAACAGGCCTATATGAGCAAAAACAACCTCACGACGTCATGGACCTTCCAGACCATCTCAGCGAACGCTGCAGGTGGCTCACGGCTCACCGAACGCCCCTTGGCGAAGGACCGGTGGTGGTGTGGCTCAAGTCCCTGTTCAGGGTCCACGAAAATCCCGTGGTGGACGTGGCACGTTGGATGGCCCATCATCACGACCGCCCGCTGCTGATTTACCACGGCCTTGACGAGCGCTACCCGCACGCCTCCCTGCGCCACCACAACGTCGTCATGGACGCCGCCGTGGACCTGCACCGCGGCTTCACCAAACAGGGGCTCCGCTACGTGTTCCATCTCGCCCGAGAAGGCCATCGCCCTTCGGTCATGAACCACCTCGCACGGCAGGCCAGCATGGTGGTCACCGACCTGTTTCCGCTGCCTCCGTGGGACGAATGGGTGCGTCGAGTCGCCGAAGGGACCGAAGCCGCCGTGGTTGAGGTGGACGGTCATTGCGTCATTCCCATGCCCCTGTTCGGAACGTCGGTGGACCGCCCGTTCAAATTCCGAGATGCCACCAAAAAATTACGAAAACAACGCCTGCAACGCTCGTGGCCGACGTTGGACCTCAAGGTGAAGGCCTACGACGGCGACCTGCCGTTCGAGCCGGTGATGGTGGAGCACCAACTTGCTGAACCGGCCGGCCGTTGGGCCTTGCTTGAACGATGCAACATCGACCCAACGGTCCACCCTGTCTGGCGATTTCGTGGTGGAGAACAAGCGGCCCTCGCCCGCTGGCATGCCTTCAAGGAAAAGGGGCTCAACGGTTACGCTCGTCGACGAAACAACGCTGCCGATACCAACGGCGTTTCTCGCCTGTCGGCCTACATTCACTACGGCATGATCTCCCCGATGAAAATCGCCCGCGAGGCGGCCGAGGTCGGGACGAAATCGGCTGAGAAGTACCTCGATGAACTGCTGGTGTTCCGCGAACATCCTTGGCACCATATTTTCGCCACCGATGAGCCCTACGGCGCCCACAACCTGCCCGACTGGGCTCGCCTCTCATGGCAATCAACGGCCGACGACCCTCGTACCACTCAATATCCGATGCGGCAACTGGAGCGAGGCGACGTCCACGACCCGCTGTGGGCGGCGTGCCAACACTCGCTCCTGATTCAAGGCGAACTGCACAACAACGTCCGCATGACCTGGGGCAAAGCCCTACCGTTTTGGACGTTGGACCACGAACAATCCATGGCTTGGGGGCAAGCCCTCAACGACAAGTACGCGCTTGACGGCCGCGACCCGTCTTCGGTGGTTGGCGTTCAATGGTGTCACGGTCTCTTTGACCGGCCCTTCCACCCACCTACGCCGATTCTCGGTCTCGTTCGTCAACGCGACCCACGAACCCATCAAACCCGCCTTGACATGGATGCCTATCGGACGTTCACCGACCGTCCTGCAGCCACCACCCCTCACCCCATCGTCGTGATTGGAGCGGGATTGGCGGGGGCTGTGGCCGCACGCGTTCTGACCGACCACGGATTTGACGTCGTGGTGCTGGACAAAGGTCGTCGAGTCGGCGGTCGCCTTTCCCGACGTTTGCTCGACGGCGTCGTGATGACGCACGGCGCCTCCAAACTTGACGGGTGGCCTCCATGGATGGATGCATGGATCGACGAAGCCGTCGACCACGGTTGGATGGAACACGGCGAGGAAGGCGTGCTGCTCAAGGACGGACCGGGGGTCATTGGGCATTGGCTCAACGGCGTTGATGTTCTGACGGGAACCACCGTGGTTCGCGTGGAACGCCAGGACGAGGTGTGGGTCATCGACGACGACAGCGGCAACCAGTGGACCGCGTCCGGTGTTGTTCTGACCGCTCCACTCCCGCAGCTTCACCGGCTTCTTCCCGAAGCGCCCGATGCGTGGTCAACCCATCCCTATGAGCCAACGTGGACCATCCTCGCTGCCAATGAAGTTCCCGCCCCGTCCCGCGCCGCAGAGGTCCTATCCGGCAAAGGATACCGGGTTGAAACCGGCGATGATGAGCGAGGCTTGGTGGTTCATCTTCCCGACCAATGGAGTCAAGAGCACCTCGAGAACGACGCCACCGACATCGTTCAGGCGTGGTTGTCCACGGTCAACGACCTTGACGGCGAGGTGGCCGCTTGGATGAAGACCGCAACCCTGCAGGCGCACCGTTGGCGCTACGGTCGTTCAAGCGAGGTGGCCCTTGGTGCAGAATTGCCATTCTTGGTGGAGGCGGGCGACGCTTGGAGCGGACCCGTAGGGACGGGAGGAGCCGCCCTTCGTTCAGGGGCTTGGGCGGCGGCCAACCTCGCATGGCGCCTTGGTCAGTCTCAACGCCCTTCATCGGCTCCGATTCAACAAACGCTGTTCTGATGGGACGATGCGACCCCTGCGTCGGAACAACGCCTAAGTGCTCCGAGGGCTGAGTCAAGCCCGTCCATGAAAGAAACAGCCGGTCCACCCCAACCCATTCTCATTCGGGCCGGGACAGATACGGAACCTGGGACCGTCGCTGCTCCCAAGACGACCGTCAACACCCTAGGGAGCACCGAACTCTCAGACGCCTCCTTTGTCGCCTTTTGCCGCCTTTGCGAGCGTCTTCTCGCCACGTTGGAACCCGTAGGAAAAGGACACTTCAACAACAGAGAAACGGCCATCCTTGTCAAAAAAGCACTCAACGACCCGACATCGTTGACCTCTCGACAACAAAAGCGGTTTGTTTCGGCCGTGAGCAGACGACTCGACGACCTTTCTGCCGAGGTGGCCGATGAATTTCAGAAAAGCGAGGACCATGCTCTCTACACCTCGGTGGTGGAGCATTACATGGGCGACGGAGAGCCCACTGCAAAAACCAGAGAAACAGGCGCTGCCACCTCCCCGGTGAATGCGAAGACATCGGTGCCGCAATCAGATCTTGAAACGGCAGTTCACGAATACAAGGTGTTGAAGGACAATCCGCCCGGAAGCCTCGGGTTGGTGGGGTTGGGATTGTTATTTGCGATTGGAGGTCCTGTTCTTGCTGTGATGAGCGTTTTGGACGCTCTTTTCAACATGGGCAGTGGTGACGATGCAGCGATTGCGTTCACGTGCTTTGGTGGGATTGGGCTTGGCGCTCTCCTGATCGCCGCAGGCACGGCTGGAGGCGAAAGGCATGAAAAAGCAACCAACGAAGCGTTTCAGCGAATGGTCAGCCTCAGCACCACCGTCAAGCAAGAGGAGCAAGCCCCAACCTCGAACCGATGGTTGGCCTCCGTGATGGGGCTCTTGTTCCTCGTTTTGTTCTTCGGAATGTTCGACATGGTCTTGATGTTGGTCTGGGTCGTCCCTCTTGTTATTGCGGAATATTTCTACCACTCAAATAAGCAAAAAGAACGCACTGCAGCAAAGCAGGCTGAGATGCAGGTCGCCATTGAGCAAGAGATCAACGGCAAGTGAACACGCAACGGCATGGCTTGGCGGGAAGGCTCACTCGCCAACGCGCTCGATGACACGAACGTGGTCACCGCGCATGTTGAGCGTCATCGGGATGATTTGCTCGTACAGCTCCATGCTGACCTCTTCCTTGGATTCGGACACGCTCAGGATACGAGCCTTTTCGCCCTTGAACGCGCCCGTGACGATTTCAACAATGCAACCGACCTCAATGCCGCTGGTGACAGCCTTGGGTTCGAGGTAGGGCAAAATATCCACGAGGGGGGCCTCGCCGGGCAAGACGCTCTTTGCGTTCTTGAGCGGGGACTGATTGATACCACGACGGGCCGATGGGTCTCGTCCACCTGAGCGGCCGATGAGTTTCTCAGCGTGGTGCTGAGCACTGCATTCAACAAACACATATCCACGCATGACAGGTGTGTGGAGGATGGACATGATCTCGCCTTGCAAAGCCACCATTGAACCGCTGCCGTGGAGGCGAGCATACATTTCATCGGCGACCCGCTGCTCAGCATTGATAGCGGTCTTGACGATGTAGAGGAAGGAGCCAACGCTGCCGTACATAGCACGGAACAAGCCTGCGGCGTTATCCATATCAAGGTCTGAGAAAATGCAGTTGTAATTCTTGAGATCGCCGGGGTCCACCCACTCGGAGCGAGTGTAAATGCCGGAAGGTTGGACCTCGTCGGTGCTGCTGATCACGAGGATAGGGATGACATCGACCAGATTGCGGCCCATATCGATACCGCGCTCGGGGCCTGTGCTGTGGTAGTGCAATTGGTCAACAGGAATACCAGTGGAGGACGATACACGGGCCAGGACTTCTTCAGGCGTGTCAGCGACCCCCCAAACACCGTCCCACAGGTCAGGGAAGTGCTCGGCGGAACCGTTGCGCTTGAGCAACAGCAATTTCTCTTCATGGCGAACAAAGGCTACGAATGCTTCTGTCATCGTTTCACGCTCCAATTCAGTTACCGATGCCAAAGACATCGTGAATCAACCAAGGCAGGAAATTGTCCATCAGCACGAGCATACCGAAGCCAATGGCACCCAGCACGAACAAGCCAATGCCGCAAATGATGGCGGTTTGGCGGAATTCCTGCTTGGAAGGCTTACGAGCCATACGGATGATACGGGCCCAAGAACCACGGGTGATGCGGCGGAACTGCGCCTCAATCTTGTCCTGTTGCTCTTGCACCTTCATCTCGAAGGACTTGGTAGCGTTGGTTTCGTCAGACATGGTCTAACCTCAGCCTACCGAGCCACCAACCCCCCCATTATAACGACTCCGCCACCGCTCAGGCCGGCGTCTTCCGCCTCAGACCAGCGAAGGTGCGAGGGTTGATGTGGGGTGAGCGTCCGACACCAAGCCGATGGCGGAACGTAATCCCTACGAGGTGCTCGGTGTCGGGCGTAACGCCAGCGATGGGGAAATCAAACGAGCCTATCGCAAACTCGCTCGTCAGTACCACCCTGACCGCAACCAAGGCGACGCTGGGGCGGAAGCGAAATTCAAGGAAGTCCAAGCCGCACACGATGCCATCGGGACCCCCGAAGCACGCAGGGAGCACGACCAACAAGAACAGATGCGCACGATGTTCGGTGGAGGAGGACGCGGACGGAGCGGGCCTTCGATGAATTTCGGAAGCATGGGCGGTATGGGCGGCGGAGGCATTGAGGATATCCTCGGCCAGATGTTCGGAGGTGGCAGCATGGGTGGCATGGGCGGCATGGGTGGTATGCCCCGTCAAGCCCCCCGTTCAGCGGCGCCGCCCGCTCAGGCAGCCCCCATCAATGTCGGATTGGACGTCAGCATGGAGGACGCCATGAAGGGAGGCCAGTTCGAATTCTCCTTCAAGCGCTTCAAGCAGCAGGGAACGAGCATGGAAACCAAGCGCACGACGATGAAATTGCGACTTGATGCTGGCGTGGCCCACGGGACGACCAAGACCCTCAAAGGACAAGGCCACGACCATCCTGAGGGCGAACGAGGTGATGTCATCGTCACCGTTCGCATCGACGCTGGCGAGGGCTGCCGATGGGAAGGCGACACCCTGATTCAAGAGGTCGCCGTTCCGTATTCCACCCTGATGTTGGGTGGCAAAGTGACGGTCCGCTTACCCTCAGGCAAGACCGGCAAATTGTCGGTGAGCGAGGCCACCCATGTGGGCGACCGCCGCCGTATGGCGAAGGCCGGCTACAACGGCGGCGACTTGACGTTGGAATTTGTGCTCGCCGAATCGGACACGCTGACCGACGAGCAACGCCAAGCTCTCGAACACCTACGGGACCACGGCTTGTGAAGCCACCACCCACAGGCTAGGGTTTTGCAACGATGGAGTGGTCTCCCCTTCGTCATCGGGATGTTGTCATCCTTGGTCATCGGACGTTGAGCATCGTTGACTTCATGACTGCTCGCAACCAGCCACCTTCATGGCGGGAGGTCGTTCGAGGAATCATCGCGGTTCCAAGAACAAGCGTCATCACCACGGCGGGAAACGCGGACAGGGACGCGGCCCTCAATCCCCCGACGACGAACGCTTGTGGCGTCGAGTCACCCAGCATGTTGACGACGAAGAGGCGTACCAGCGTCCGTGGAGCGCCGAGGAGATCGTGACGTTTTTACGCCAAAAGGAAGGCTTGCAGTCCACCTTTCACGCCGACCCCAAAGCCGAAGCCTCGCTTCGTGGAACGGTTGCTGAAACCATCGCGAACGGGAAAAAGGCGGGGGCATATTTTCTCGAAGCAGAAGGAAAGAACGTCCGTCTTCGAAGCCCTACATCCCTGGAACATCTGTTGAACAACATGGCGGGGTGGAAGGATTTCTTCAGCCGCCACGCCGGCAAGGGCGAAACGCCACTGACCGGTCGACCGCCGCTGACCGAAGCGGACGCCAGCGAGGAGGATTGCGCCCGCTACGCTCTGCTTGAAGACACGTGGGCGGCCATGCTCCGAGGTGAGCCGCTGCCCGACGATTTGGTGCTTGACGAAACCGGATGCCAACGGGTGGCGGGGTTTGACCTGGTGAACGAGGCCCGCCGATGCGCCGTGATACGTTCAGGCCTTCGCTTCGGCGACGACGAGCCTGCGATGGCGCTGCTCTTGTTTACCGCAGAACGATGGTCCCTTCTCGACCTCCTGGACGGACGGTTGGCTGCTCGACGACGGGAGGGAAACAACCCGTTCCCCCGCACCTACGACGACTCGCTGGTCGCCTACGCCGACCGCTTGGACGAAGTGGACGGGGCAGGTGAAATCGCCGCTGGCCGCACCGATTTGCGTCACCTCCCGCTGGTCACCATCGACCCTCCCGACGCCAAGGATTTCGACGATGCCGTGTGCTTGGTGGAGAGCGATGGTCAGCGAACCCTTTGGGTCGCCATCGCCGACGTGGCCCACTACGTTCAACCCGAAACCTCGCTGGACCGTTCCGCTTCGGCTCGGGCTACTTCGGTCTATTTGCCGCACGCCGTGTTGCCGATGTTACCGCCAAAACTGGCGGACGACCTCTGTTCGCTTCGAGCCGGCGTGGATCGGTTGGCGTTGGTCGTCGCCATGCATCTCGATGACGGCAACAACGTGGTGGAAACGCAAGCCTACGAAGCCGTGATTCATGTCAAGGACAACATCGCCTACGACGATGTGCTGACCTGCGACACATACGACGCCATGCTGGCCTTGGCAAAGGACTGGCAAGACCGTGAAATTCGCTTGAACCTCAACAACCCTGAACTGCGACCGCGACTCCACGGCGAAGAGGTGCGTGTGGAAGTGAAGTGGCCGAACCGAGCGACCAAGATGATCGAGTCGTTCATGGTCGCCACCAACGCGGCCGTCGGCCATCTGCTGGGGCGAGAGGGGGCGCCCCTCCCTTGGCGGTGCCATGCCCCTCCCGACCGCCCCGAAGTGGAGGAATTGAACGCGAAACTGGCGTCCCTCGATATCGGTATTGAACTGCCCATGCCAAGCCTGCGAAAGCACGGCGAAACCGAAACGAAGGAACTTTCCGACCTCTTGAGCGGATGGGCCAGTTTGGGCGGTGGTGAACTCGACCTGTCGGGCATCGAGGACGAGTTGAGCGATGGCGAGGTCATGCCCTACCTCGCCGGCGTCATCAACCCCGAGGCGCGGGACGGTATTCTGACCTCTCTGCAAGCGGCCCAACAGGCGGCGAGTGGACTCACCGAAACGACTCGGCGCATCGTCGACCAAGGGCTGTTCCAACTGATGCAACGAGCGCATTACAGCGACGAAAATGCGGGTCACTTCGGCCTGAACCTCGACGCCTACGTTCACTTCACGTCGCCGATACGACGCTACCCCGACCTGATGGTTCACCGTCAACTCAAGGCCTTCATCCACGGGCGACCGTGGGTCCACAACGAGGAGGAAACGGCCCGGCTCGCCCAACACTGCTCCGATCAAGGGCTCACGGCCAAACGCATGGAATGGGAATTGGTGGCCAATGCCTACCACGCCTTCCTGCTGCACGGGGGAAGGTTGGGCAAAGAGAAGGAGGTCAACGACAAACAAATGGCCACCACCACCTTCAATGCCCGGGTGACGGGGTTGCGCAACCCGTGGGTCTTCCTTGATTTGGCCGATGACGGCGCGGTGTCGGGACGGATGCACCTGCGCCAACTGGGCGGGAAAGAACGCTTGGTGGTCGATGAGCACGGACTTCGCGTCGTCACGGCGGAGCCCAATGCAACCGGTGAGCATCGAACCGTTTTGACGCTCGGTCAGCGCTTCTCGTGCCGACTTCGCGGGCTGGACCTTTGGTCCGGTTCATTGGACCTCGCACCGTTGTGACAACCGGCAGACTGCTCCACCACCGTCAGCGAAATCGGCTGGTGGAAAGATGGCCAACAGCGAGCAAGGTTCAAGGCATGAAGAGCAAGCGTTGTGTCATGCGCCTATCCTCACTGGCCCTCACCCTCTTGATGCTGACCACCTTCTTGCTCCCCGCCATTCAGGTGGAGGTCGAAGACGACCGCCTCGCTCCCGTCAACGATGCGTTGCGAGCCGCCGGCGACGGCGTCAGTTTGGTGCAGGAATCCGAGCCCAACAACTCCAACACCACGGTGGACGAAGCCTACCCCGGCGACGTCATCGTGGGGGCTGTTGACATGTGGAATGACGACCAAGACTGGTACGGTATTTGGTTGGAGGCCGGCCAAACGTTGCTGCTCACCCTCTCCCACGCCAGCGGCGATGGCGTTTCGATGGCGGTATGGGACGAAGAGGGCACAAGTTACGGCGCCTCCAACCCCGGAAAGGTCCGCGACACGATGTTCCTCAACGAAGAGCAGACCGAGATGGGCGGGATGTACACCATCGCCATCAACGCCACCATGACCGAAGCCGGTGGTGGCGCCTATGTCTTGGAAGTCGATGCTGGCTACGACGTGGAATGGTACGCCCCTTCCGTTGGTTGGTACGCCGCCATGGAAACCTACGATGCACGAGGCGAGTTGATGTACACATCCACCCTCAGCGATTACGCCTTCGCCAAAGCCTCCAGCTCGACCGCCGACACTGCTCCCGAGTGGACCACCGGCGATTACTGGAACTACAGCGTCTCGGCCTCCGAGGCTGGCATGGGCGCATCCTTTTCCCACGATGAATTCCATCTGATGACGGTGACCGGCACCGACACCGTGTCGAACAAGGCATGCTACACGGTGGACCTGCTGGGCGAGATCGAAGTCCGCATGGACATGATGGGCACGACGATGGTCTTCACCGATAACGAGGAGGGCGATGCTTGTTACACGACGGCGGGATTGAAACTCGTTGCCGAGAACCTTTCCGTGACCTCGTCCACCTCCATTCAGACCAGCGGTGCGATGAGCGATACCTCTGGCCGTGAAGGCTGCACCGATGCATGGGGGGATGCTGACGAGGATTGCGACGGCGTTGGAGACGATTGGGATAATTGCCCCGACACCGCAGATGGTGCAACCGTCGATGAGTGGGGTTGTTCAGACGCACAAAATGGCGGTGGCGGCGACGGTGGCGGCCAAACCGACACCGACGGCGACGGGATTCCCGACGATTACGATGCTTGCCCCAACGAGTACGCGTCCAGCGAGGACGATGCCGACGGTGATGGGTGCGTTGACGGCGGCAGCGGCGGTTCGGGCGGAACCGGCGGCGGAGGAGGCGGCATGGGCTGCATCCCCCAAGGCATGGACCAGTCAACGACCTTCGAGATGGACGTGACCTATCCTAATGGCTTGGACGCCATTCATTTCCCGCTCGTCGAGGGCACGGTGTGGAGCCAATCCACCACCGGCACCGGTACCTTCTCGATGGCCGTCAACATGGGGGGTTGTGAAATATTTTCAGAGGCCTTCGAAGGCTCAGACTCGCTCCCAACCAACCACCGCCACTTGAGCACCCAAGACTGGACCTTGGCCAGCGGCACGGTCACGGCTCACGGCATCCAAGTCTTCGCTGGGCGGGAAGGCAACGACGACTGGGCCACGCCCGACTTCACCCTGCTTCCAAGCGTGCCGTACAGCGTGGCCGAGGGCGGCTTGCCCTTTGCAGCCTGGGTCAACTTGGTGGGCTTCAACAACTACACGGGCTCACCCAGCCTGTCGGCTGAAGTGGTCGACTCCACAGCGGGCGTGACCTACGAATCACCCGCACTTTCCGTGGGCGAAACGGGCGGCGTCATCGTCGACACCGCCTCGATGGACAGCGGAAATTACGTTCTGCGCATCACCGCCTCGGACAGCACCTTCACCCACAGCGTGGACGTCGCATTTGAGGTGGACAACAGCCCCGACTTCTCGATCTGGACCTTTGACCCCTGGATTGTGCTGCCCACCGGCGTCCCGTGGACCGTGCCAACCCCCGTGTTCGTGGAACCCGTCAACGGCTTCGGTGCTGACGTGACCCTGAGCGTGACGGTTCCTGAAGGCGTGACCGCTACCCTCGACTACGCTCGCGGCACGACGCCTTTCATGGCCGTCTTGCTGTTGGACATCCCCAACAATTTGGCCGCAGGCGACCACACCGTCGTGGTGACCGGGACCTCTGGTTCCACCGTGCACTCCGATGAGATCACCATCACCATGACCACACTGCCCGAATTCTCGTTGGAGATGGGCGACCGTGAAATCGCCATGCCTTCAGCCGACGGCACTGTGACCATCACGGGCAGCATACAGGCCCACAACGGCCTCGACTTGTCCTTGGGCGGCATGATGGACATCATGGTCGACCCCTACAACGAAGCGATGCTGGAGGGGCTCACCATCACCTGGGGCACCTTGGACGCTAACGGCAACCTACCCTTCACCGTCACCGTGCCCTTTGACGCCAACGCCGTTAACCAAGACACCCTCGTGACCCTCTCTGTGGTCGCTCTCGACGGCTTGGTGACGCATGCAGCCTCTGTGGCGGTCGTGCAATCATCGTCCTCCTTGGACGGTACGGCCACCGCTGCCACCAGCGATGCCGTTTCCACCGGCGACACCACGGCTCACGACGGCGGTGATGTCCTCTCAACCACCGACAACACGGGCGGTGACAACACAGGCGGTGACAACACGGGCGGTGATAACACGGGCGGCGACAGCACCGACGACGGTTCCTCCAGCGAGGACGAAGGCATGGGTGCGGCCGTGATGGTCGGCGCCTCAATCGGCGTGCTTGGTTTGCTGGCGGGCGTCGCCGTGGCGCTGCTCAAAATGCGAGGTGGCGATGGCTCCGCGGACAAATCAGCGCTCGCCGACGGTATGTGGCAGGAATCCATGGTCGACCAGGGCTACGCTCAGCCAAGTGTTCCCGCCATGCAGGACCTCGGTGCTGTTCCGGCGATGGCAACCCCCGTTCAGGCTCAGCCTGCTGTGATGCCGGCCGCACCTGTCGCCTCGTTCGAACAACAGGTCGCACCTGCTGTTGCGGCAAGCACCGAGCCCGTCGCGACCCCTGCGGCGGTGGCACCTGCTATGGTTGAGCCTGCAGCGGTAGCACCCCCGCCCCCCGCGGTCACCGCGCCTCCACCTCCTCAACAACCCGCTCGCGTGGCTGACTACACCGGCTTGCCACCCGGCGGCAGTTACGACCAATCCACGGGTGTGACGTTGTACAACGCGCCCGATGGCAGCCAGTGGCAAATGTTGGCGGACGGCGGCTTCCTTCGCTTGTGAAGCACCGCAGCCAACGCTGGCTCGTTCCGGTCGTGAAGACGACGGGCAACACTGGTTTCCTCCGGTCGCAACGACAGGCGATGGAGTGAGGTTCCGCTCCGTGATCAAAGCGTATTGTAGTCAAAACGAGAGGTTTATATTGACTACAATAAACGCACCTCCATGGCCCGTGTCACCGCTGAGCGCTGCGAATGCAACTGCAAGATGAAGCGCCTTTACACCCGTGCAGAGGGCGGCAAGGGCTGGGAGGGCGTGGGCTGGATGTGCACCTGTGGGTGCGGCTGTGTGACGTTGGACGACGGTCAGTGGCAATTGATGGCGTGTTGCGCTCAGGACGGTGAATAATGTGGACGATACCACACTCTCCCTCAGCGTGTCGGGCATGACCTGCGCAGCGTGCGTTGCTTCGGTGGAACGGGTGCTCAACAATGTGGAAGGGATTCAAGCCGTGAGCGTGAACCTCCCCCTCGAGAAAGCCGTCATCACCCTCAACGAGACCGTGTCAGAGAACTTGAGATCGCAGTGCATTCAAGCCATCGAGCGTGCGGGCTTCGGTGCTACCGACCTCGTCCCCGCCCTCACGACCCGACGTCAAACCGAGGAGGCTGTGGCCAAGCAAGGCCGACAGGTCGCCATCGCCTTCCTGCTCGCCGTGCCCGTGTTCGTGCTCTCCATGCTTGTTGACGACCTCGGAGCGCTGGGGCCGCTGGACCGACGACTCACGTTCGCCCTGCTTGCAGCCTTGCCCGTTTATGCCTGGTCGGGCGCTGCTTTTCATCGCCAAGCCTGGATTTCCCTTCGCCAGGGCAACGCCAACATGGACGTCCTCGTGCATTTGGGCACCACGGTCGCCATGCTCTGGTCGTCCCTCGTGACCCTTGCCCCCATGTTGCCGTTCCTGCCGCCATTCATCAGGGAGGCCTCCCACGTCTTTTTCGACGGAGCGGCCTTCATCATCGCCTTCGTGCTGCTGGGCAACCACTTGGAAGCCAAAGCCAAACTCAAGGCGACCGACGCCGTTCACAGCCTCATGCGCCTGCAACCGAAGGAAGCATGGGTGGTGGGTGAACATGGAACACAAGCCGTCCCCGTCGACACCATCGCCCGGGGCACGATGATCAAGGTTCGAGCGGGCGAGACCGTGCCGCTGGACGGAGTGGTCGAAGAGGGCACAGCCCTGCTCGACGAATCGATGATGACGGGCGAATCGTACCCCGTTCGCAAAAAGGACGGGGACGAGGTCAACGCCGGCACCATCGTGATGGACAGCACGCTAATTGTTCGCACCACCGCCCTCGTGGGCGACACGATGCTGGCAAAGGTCATCCAACTCGTGGATGAGGCACAGATGGGCAAAGCCCCGATTCAACGGCTGGTCGACCGTATCGCTGGCGTCTTCGTGCCCACGGTCGTGTTGGCTGCACTGATTGCAGCCACCGTTTGGTGGTTCATGGCCGATACATGGGCTCCCTCCTCGATGATGTCAGGTAACGAAATGGCCGTCATGGTGCTCGTGAGCACCCTCGTCATCGCATGTCCCTGTGCGCTTGGACTGGCAACACCCACAGCATTGGTCGTCGGGACGGGGCGAGGCGCTCGCTACGGCTTGCTCATCAAAGGCATCGAGGCGCTTGAGCAAGCACACGCCACCTCGACCATCGTGCTTGACAAAACCGGCACCATCACCGCCGGAGCGCCTCGTGTGAGTCACATCGAACTGCTGGACGCTGACACCGAGGAATTGGTCTGCTTGGCCTCGGCCCTTGAAGTGGAATCCACCCATCCCATCGCCAGCGCCGTCCACACCGCTTGGGAAAACATGGGCTACAAGCGCCCCGATGTGAAGGACATCACGACCTTCGCTGGACTGGGGCTCGTGGGCGTGCTCGATGAAGAAACGGTCGCCGTGGGCAACCTTGACCTCATGCGTGAACGACTGTCCACGCTCCCCGATGACCTCGACGAGCGCGTGTCCCAGCGCGCCCGTCGCGGCGTCACTGTCGTGATGGTGGCGAAAGGACAACGTCTGCTGGGCTGGTTGGAGATCAGCGACCGCATCCGCGAAACATCCGCTGGCGCCGTGAACCGGCTCAAGCAAGCAGGCATTCAGGTCGTGATGCTGACCGGTGACCGAGAAGAGGTGGCGCGAACGGTGGCCGACGCCGTGGGCATCGAAACGGTGCTGGCCGGTGTCAAACCCGACGAGAAAGCCGACCATGTGCGTCGCTTGCAAGAACACGGCGTTGTGGCCATGATCGGTGACGGCATTAACGACGCCGCCGCCCTGAGCGTTGCCAATGTCGGCATCGCCATGGGAGCGGGCAGCGAAATCGCCCTCGAGAGCGCCGATATTGTCCTGGTGCGCAACGATTTGGCCGATGCCGTTGCCGCTCTTGAATTGGGACGAGCAACGATGAGACGCATTCGCAGCAACTTGGCCTGGGCGTTCGTCTACAACCTGATGGGCCTGCCGTTGGCGATGGGCGTGCTGTACCCGTGGACGGGATGGCTCTTGCCCCCCGCTTTCGCTGCGGCAGCGATGTCGCTGTCGTCGGTCAGCGTGGTCAGCAACTCTCTGTTGCTTCGCTGGTGGCAACCGTCCAACCTGCTTCGAGCAGGCGATGCTTGATAGGGGAGCGGGGCGTGGGGAAATCATGAGCGAAATCACCCATCAACTCAGCATCACCGGCATGACTTGCGGCGGCTGTTCCGGCCGCGTCACCCGTGTCCTCGAAGCCACCCCGGGCGTGATCAGCGCCACCATCTCGCACGAAACGGACTCAGGCACCGTGGTCACGACCGAGGCCTTGTCCACACAGGACATCGTCGATATCGTGGCAGGCACTGGCTTTGGCGTGACGGCTTGAGCGGCGAATTGAAAACCGACCAGCACCGCCCTCGTTTTGCGCGGGGGTCGCCCAGCTTGGTCAACGGCGGTGGGTTTAGGCCCCATTCCTTATCGGTTCGCAGGTTCAAATCCTGCCCCCCGCATCATCAATCCAAAGGGTTTGAACCTCGGTGCCGACAGGCAATGTTGGTTCAACTCCTGCCCCCCGCATCACGAATCCAAAGGGTTTGAACCGATAGCGACCAACGACCAACAGGGAGAAGCGCCGAAGGCTCGCTCAACCACTGAGGAACGGAACGCCTGAGAGTTCCTCGGTCAATGCCCACAATCGCTTTGCTGTCGTTTCATCGGCTGCGTGTGGAGTGATGTTTGCTCGCCCGGTCCAGCCCCATGCCTCCATGGGACCAACCAAACCCCAGTAGCGATGGGAACGCGCGTCGGCTTCGGTGGCGGCGTACAGCGTGGGCGCTGCGCCTTTTGAGGGTGCAACGGCGAAACCCACGTTGAGGATGCGCCAAAGCAGCGAATGACGTTGAAGTTGGGTGTTGCTGTACCCGGGGTGACTGGCGAAGGATTCCACGGAGGAGCCGGCTGATTTCAATCGACGGTCCAACTCCAAAGCAAAAAGCAGGTTGGCCAACTTGCTCTGGCTGTACATTCCCCACTTATTGTACTTTTTTTGACGGCCGTTCAGGTCCTCAAAGTCAATTCGGCCCGCCCAGTGCGCGATGCTTGAAACCGTCACGATGCGGCCAGCGGCAGCACGCTCAAGCAAGGGCAACAGACCCGCCGTGAGGGCGAAATGACCGATGTGGTTCGTGCCGATTTGAAGTTCAAACCCGTCGGCGGTCGTGGAAGCCGGCGGAATCATCACCCCAGCGTTGTTGATGAGGATGTCCAACGGCTGGTCGGCGTTGCGCAGGCGTTCTGTGAAGGCATGGATGCTCTTCAATTCAGCCAAATCAACGATTTCAACGGTGACCTGCGCCTGAGGGTGAGCCTCAAGAATTCTGGCTTTGGCGACGTCGGCCTTCTCGCTGTTGCGACAGGCCATGATGACGTGGGCTCCGTGACCAGCGAGCGCCATCGCCATCTCAAACCCAATGCCGGAGTTGCTGCCGGTCACAACCACCCGCTTTCCTTCTTGGGATGGCATCATGCTTGCTTTCCACTTGATGCCGATCTTCTTCTTGCCCATGCTTCCGTGGTTTGGGGGGCTGGCTTAACACCTTGTGCAGCGGTAAGAGGGGCATGCCTGCGTTTGTGGTTGATTGATAAGGAAGAAGCATGAGGAGGCTTCACCGCGGGGGTCGCCCAGCTTGGTCAACGGCGCTGCGTTCAGGTCGCAGTCCTTATCGGTTCGCAGGTTCGAATCCTGCCCCCCGCATCATCAATCCAACGGGTTTGAACCTCGGTGCCGAGAGGCATCGTTGGTTCGAATCCTGCCCCCCGCATCACAAATCCTTGTGGATATGAACCTCCGTCCCAGAAGGATGGGGCAGGGCTTTGTAGCACCGTTCCATGGGTGTCATGTGTCCTCACAAAACGGTCTAAAGGCCAAGGTCCGCACCTTGGCGTCCTTTGGACCTGCCTTGTTTGATACCATCTCGAAGCGGATTCTTGAGATGGGTGCCCTGATCGAGGGCACCGTCAAGCAACCGGATACTCGGGCGGAGCGTCTGAAGTACACCAAACTCATGGGGTACGTGGCCGTGTTGCGCAGCGCTGGGATCGGGGCGTTGGCGACGGCCTTGCCCATCGTGGTCATCTACTTCGCTTTGGCCCCGATTTTCCCTTCCATTCACCCCGACCATGCGGCGTTTGGCGCATGGAGTGCTGTTGCCTTTTACGCCGCTCTCATCGCCGTGTCGTTGCTGGCGACGTTACTTGAGTTGTTCCTGCTCTATAACGACGCTATTCGCTACGCCGGCAAGATGAACCATGCCACAGCACGACGCGTTGACTCCAGCAGTGAGGTGAACTTGGCGATTGAAAGCGCGTTGCCACAAGGCTTGACCAAGGCCGCTTTGGGGATGGTCAAAGACCGGGGCCCGAAATACGGCATCAACCCTCTTGAAGACGGTTCAAAGGCCGGTGCAGCCGCTCGCGGTGTGGCCTTCAAAGCGAACGTCTTGATGGTCAACGCGCTCATGAAACAATTGCTGCGCCGCATCTTTGCCCGCCTCTTTGGGCGTGCTGCGCCGAGGGCGTTTGTGGAGTGGTTGTTGTTGCCCGTGTACGTGTTTTGGAACATGATCGGGACGACCAAGGTGATGAACGAACTCATCGTTCGAGCCAACGGGCCCGAAGCCGCCGTGGAAATCGTCGCCCAAGTTGGGTGGGCAGAGGGTGTGCCCGAGGTGATGCGAGGTCCTGCAAAACACGCCATCGCCCAACACGTGAAGGCTACCAAATCCTTTCATCCAAACGTCGAATTCGTCCTGCTCGAGTTGGGGTTGGACGGGGAAGAAACAACGGCACCGTCCTTTGATACCGACCAACTGACAAAGGAGCAACGAGGTCAACTGGCGAAATTCATGCTCGCCTTGCCGCACCTCGAAGTACGACGGGCCCGAATTGACGACGACCTGTGGCCCTTTGTCCTCGAAAACATCAGCGACGAGGAGCGCAAGGCTTGGCGGGCAGCCTGCAAGGCTTACATTCACAGTGGGACGCCGTTTTGAGAGTTGACGGGAACCGTCCAAAGAAGGCTTCATGGTTCCCGCTCGCTCACACGATTCATGGACCGCCCTTCACGAAGCCCGCTGGCGGCGCATTGGGGCTTGGACGAAGACACGGTCTTCCTCAATCACGGCTCCTTCGGAGCCGCTCCGCTCGCTGTTCGTGAGGAACAGCGCTTCTGGCAGGACCGTATGGAGCACGAGCCCGTGGCCTTCCTCGACGGTGAAGGGCTGGAACAAATGGTGGCCGCCCGTCACGCACTCGCCAATGTGCTCGCCTGCGACCCGGACGATTTGGCGCTCGTGGACAACGCCACCTCGGGCGTGAACACCGTGATGCGTTCGTTGGTGTTCAAGCCCGGCGATGAGATCCTTGTACCCGACCACGCCTACCAAGCGTGCCGAAACACCTTGGATTTCGTTGCAGAGCGTTGGAGTGCGACCGTGGTGACGGTTCCTCTCCCCTTTCCCATCGAAGGACCGCACGTCGTCGTTGAGGCCATGCTCGGGGCCGTAACGCCCCGCACCGTGTTGGCGATGATCGACACCGTCACCAGCCCCACCGGCCTGCGAATGCCCTTCGAGGACTTGGTGCCTGCCCTTGAGGCCAAAGGGGTGAGCGTGCTGTTGGACGCCGCCCACGGCATCGGCATGGTGCCGCTCGCCTTGGACGAACTGGGGGCGTCATACACTACGAGCAACTGCCACAAGTGGCTGTGCGCACCCAAAGGCTCGGCCTTCCTTCACGTCCGAAAGGACAAACAGGGCGGCATCCATCCGCTCACCATCAGTCACGGGATGTCCTTCCCGCTGGGCGATACGACCCGGTTTCGCCACGAATTTGACTGGACCGGAACTCGCGACCTTTCGGCGCACTGCTCGCTTCCCGCGACCATTGAACACGTGGGCGGGCTGGTGGACGGCGGTTGGCCCGCCATCATGGAACACAACCACGACCTGGCCATCCGTGGCCGCAACATTCTGTGCGAAGCGCTCGGTTTGGAGCCCCCGTGTCCCGACGAGATGGTGGCCTGCATCGCCACGCTGGTGCTGCCGCTTGGCGACGATGAGGAGGTGGCGGTGCACGAGCGCGACCCCCTCCACGCCACCCTGAAGGAGAAGTACGGCATTCAGGTGCCCGTTTGGTCGTGGCCATCGCCCAAAGGACGTTACTTCCGCATCTCGGCCCAACTCTACAACAGCGAGGAGGAATACCGCTACTTGGCTTGGGCGCTGCAGCAAGAACTCGACTGAGGAGGTGAAACGATGGATTGGGTGGCCTTTGGAGAATTGTTGACGCTGCTCGCCATCGGCCTCATCACCCCCGGACCGAATGCGCTGACCTGATTTGCCCACAGCGGCCTGTTCGGGCCAAAAGCCAACGTGAAGCTCATCGCCGGGATGGCGGTCGGGTTCGTTACGATTGAGGTCAGCGTAGGCCTGCTGGTCGATGCGCTCAGCGATTCGGCCACCGCCATGACGGTGCTTCACCGGATCGGGATGACCTTCTTGGCCGCCATGGTCGTCGCCATGTTCCGGTTTGACCCTTCATCGGTTCACAGCGAACAGCACATCGAAGGCGTGCTCGGCCTCAAAGTTGGCATCGGTATGCAATTCGTGAACGGCAAGGAGTGGGCCTTCGTCATCATCATGATGAGTCAATTCATCGAACCGCTGGGCGGCGGCATGACCGGCATCCTCGTCATCGTCTCTGTCACCTTGACGATGTGTCTTGGCGCCATGGTCCTCTGGACCTTGGCGGGTGCTCGGCTCAACCATCTGTTTCGTGAGGGGGTTGCTGGACAACGCATCTTCCGATTTTGCGGTCTGCTGCTGGCGCTGCTTTGGGTCGCCTTCTTTTTGCAAGGCCCGGCTACAGCATCCGCTTGAGGCATCAACACCATAAGCGGCAAGTCGAGGCTCGGGGCATGGATGCCGTCACCGCACCTTCTTCTGCGCACGACTGGAGAAACGAGGGTCACCCCCTCCGATGGCGCATCCTCGCACTGATGAGCGTGGCGCTCATCGTGGTGATGCTCAACAACGTCACGCTGAACGTGGCGTTGCCCGAATTGTCGGTTGACTTGGACGCCGACAACACCGAGCTTCAGTGGATCCTCGATGCCTACGCCCTCGTGTTCGGTGGTGCCTTGCTGACCATGGGCGCGCTCGGTGACCGCTTTGGCCGCCGAAGCGCCTTGCAGGTCGGCTTGCTCATCGTCGGTGGTGCGGCTGCTTGGACGGCGATGTTCGCAGAAACCAGCGAGCACGTGATCGGTGCACGCGCCCTGATGGGTTTGGGCGCCGCCTTGGTGATGCCAGCGACCCTGTCCATCGTCGTCACCGTGTTTCCTGCTGCTGAGCGGGCCAAAGCCATCGGCATCTGGGCCGCCATGGCCGGCATCGGTGCACCCATCGGCCTGTTCGTGGGCGGTTGGGCGGTGCAAACCTACGACTGGTCGATGGTGTTCTGGATCAACGTGCCCATCGCCGCCGTCTGCATTGCGCTGGCCGCTGTGCTGGTCCCCGAAACGCGCGACGCGCACAAGACTGCCTTGGACCTGGTTGGTGGTGTGCTTTCCATCGCTGCTTTGGCCAGCCTGTTGTTCACCATCATCGAGGCACCCAATTACGGATGGGCTTCCGTTCACACGTTGCAATGGGCGGCCTTGACCGTGGTGTTGCTGCTGGTCTTCATCCGCTGGGAACTGAAGCAGACCTCCCCGATGTTGCCCATGTCGTTTTTCAGGGAACCTGGATTTGTCACCGGTTTGTTGGCGATCAGCCTGGCGTTCTATGTGATGTTCTCCTTCATGTTCACGCAAATGCTCCATTTCCAACTCGTCCGGGGCCACGAAGCCCTCGCCGCTGCCGTGAGGTTCCTGCCGCTGCCGTTGGGCCTGATGCCGGCCGCAGCGAACAGCGATCGCTTGGTCGCCAAATTTGGCAGGTCGAGGGTCGTGAGCACCGGCCTGCTCCTTGTGACCCTCGGCATGGTGCTGTTTTCCACGCAAGTGGCCATCGGCACGCCCTACGCCACGATGGCGGCCGTGTTCTTCGTGCTTGGCCTAGGCATGGGGTTGACGATGGCCCCCTCCACCAGTCTCGTGATGGAAGCCATTCCCGCCGACAAAGCCGGGGTCGGCAGCGCCACCAACGACGCGAGCCGAGAAATCGGTGGCGCGCTGGGCATTGCCATCGGTGGCTCGGTCCTGAACGAGTTCTACCGCCGTGCGTTCACGTTGCCCGAGGGCATCGACGCCGCCAGCCTGCCCGCCGACCCGTCCACCTCCTTCCCCGCTGCCATCCGGATCGGCGAACAGCTGCGTGAGATGGGTTCTCCCGCAGGTCAAGCCCTCATCGACATCGGCCGTGAAGCCTTCATGGCGGGAATGACAACATCTGCTGGAGCATCGGCGTTCATTTCGCTGTTCGCCGCCCTGGTGGTGTTCAAATTCATGCCAGACGCCAAGACCGATGAACCTTCGGGCAACGCCACGGAGAGCGAGTGAGGCACCATCAACAATAAATACGGTATCCAAGAAGTCAAATCATGCCCCAAAAGCAGGTTTCGGTAACAGTACTGTTACTTCTTGCGCTCCTCCTTCCGCTGGTGGTCAACCCGACCGGTGGAAACAGCAACTCGGCCCTCGCCGAGCCAACCGAGGCAGCCCACGCTTCCACAACCTACGGTGTATCGCCAGCAGAGGGATGGGCCACGGGCGGTCAGAACATCACCATCACCGGCTCGGGCTTCCTCGACATGGCCTTCAAGAACGTCACCAACGACGGGGAACTGTACACCTGGACCACGAGCACCATCAATTACGTCACGGGCGCAGGTTACTCGCCCAGCGTGGTCGTGGACTCAAACGGTACGATCCACATCGTTCACGTCATTTGGAGTGACGATGAATTGTGGCATTCCAAACTGACGCCAGGAAGCACGACGTGGAGTCACACCAAGATCATGAATTGCAACGGATGCCGTGAAACGGACATGACCATTGACAGCAACGACAACCTTCATGCTGCTTTTTACCTCAAGCAAGAGGGCACCACAGGCTACCTCTACTACGCCATCTACAACGGCAGCGAATGGACCACTCAATCCTTGCAAAACAATGTCTACAACAATCAGATTCGCATCGTGCTCGACGCCCATGACCGACCCCATATCTCGTACGCCAAAGCCGGATACATCTGCAACGGGGCCATGCTGAAGTACCACGATGGCTCAAACTGGGTTACCCAAGCGATCGACACCACGACCACCTACGTCGGGTGCGATTCCTCCATCGCTATTGACCAGAACGGCCACGTCCACGTGACCTACCGACACCACACCAACAAGGACCAGATGATCGGCTCAAACATCAGCGGGACCTGGCAACGCTACACCGTTGACGGCGGCAGCGGCGTGGGATATTACAGCGACATGGTCGTTGACAACGACAACAACCTCCAAATTCTGTACCGCACGGATGGCTCAGGTGGTCAATACAAACACGCCACCGGCCTTTCGGGCTCGGCATGGAGCAACACCGCCACCTCGGGAGGATACAATGGCTTCCGCATGCAAACGGATGCACTCGGCAACGTTCACGCCTCCATGTACGATTCCGGTTCGGATGACTTGGCCTACCAAATGCTGGTGCCGGGTTCGGGAAACTCGTGGAGCATCTCATCGGTGGACACCGTTGGTGACGTCGGTAATGAGAACGACATTTTCGTTGACGACAACAACATGATTCACATCGCCTACTACGACCAAACCAATCAACGGCTGAAGTACGCCAACAAATCCAGCGGCATGTACCTCAACCAAGAGGTGACGGTCAACTTCGAAGGCTACGGCTCGGTGACGGGCAAGGTGCTCAACGACACCACCATCGTGGTGGAAACGCCTTCGGCGGGCAGCGTGGCGGAACACGTGAACATCAGCCTCTCGGGCGACAACGGGGCCCAGCAAGACCTCGGCATCAGCTTCCTCTTCATCTCGCCCGACGACGTGGACATGGACGGTGTGCTCAACGTCGATGACGATTGCCCGAACACGGCGGGGGATTCAACCCTTGACAGGGACGGATGCCCCGACGCCGACGGCGACGGCTACAGCGACGAGAACGACGATTTCCCCAACAACCCCTCGGAATGGTTGGACACCGATAACGACGGTGTGGGCGACAACACCGACATGTTCCCCAACGACACCGGTGAATGGATGGATTCCGACGGCGACGGCGTGGGCGACAACGGCGACGCCTTCCCGTACGATGCCAACGAAACGATGGACTCCGACAACGACGGCGTGGGCGACAACGCCGACATGTTCCCCTTCAACGCCTTTGAGTACCTCGACAGCGACGGGGACGGGGTTGGCGATAACAGCGACCGGTTCCCCTTCGATTCGAACGAAACGATGGATTCCGATAACGACGGCGTGGGCGACAACGCCGATGCCTTCCCCAATGACCCCAGCGAAACGATGGACTCCGACGGTGACGGCATCGGCGACAACAGCGACCCCTACCCGTTCATCAACAACTTCCTTGACAGCGACGGGGACACCATCGTCGACCTGCAGGACGCCTTCCCCTACGACATGACGCAGTGGGTGGACGCCGATGGCGACGGTTACGGCGACAACACGACGGGCAACAACCCCGACGCCTTCCCCAACGTGGCGAGCCAATGGTCGGACCTGGACGGCGACGGCTACGGCGACAACTGGGGCAACGGTTCGTGGAACGAGACGCGCGGAGCGTCGGGCATCGGTGCTTGGGTGCAGGGTGCTGTGCTCGCCGACTACTGCCCTGAGGTGAACGGCAACTCCACCTCCAGCGGTTACTATGGATGCAGCGACGACGACGGCGACGGCATCCCCAACATGTTCGACCAAGAAGAGGAGATTCTCGACGCCGACGGCGACGGGATTTTGGACGAAAACGACGAATGCCCCGGCACGCCGATGGGCGTTGAAGTGGATTCCTTGGGCTGTGAAATCACGGTGCAAAACGAAGAGGAGGAGGCTTCCTCCGAAGAGGACTTCTTCTCAAGCGAGTTGGGGCAAGCGGTGGGATTGGGTGCCGTCTTGCTCGCCATCTTCACCCTGCTCCAAACCAACATGGCCGCCTCGGTGTTGCCCGATGCTGTGCGATGGGTCCAGGTCTTCCGCCGCAACTCCAAATTGACCAAGGAGGAAGAGAACGAATTGACCTATTTGCAATCCTTGGTTCAGGCCTACTTCCAAGAGCCGGAAACCCTGCACGAGGAACTTCGCTCCCTCCGGGCCGACCTGACCGCTCGCTTCACCAACAACGAGATCAAAGCCGAAACCCGAGCGAAAATCTCGGTGCTCATCGACGACCTCCTGTCAAGCAGCGACGAAGATTTGGTTCACATCGCCCACAACGACGCCTACTTCGGGCTCGTTGCAACGGTCACCGCTGCCGAGCGAACCGAACTGCTTCAAGAGCGCATCGCCATGGAGGGCAACGACGAGCAGGACGTGTTTGATGAGGCGGCCCCGCCCAAAGAGGCCGAGGGACGCATCAACGACCAAGACGGGTACGAATGGCTGGAGTTCCCCGAGGGCAGCGGCGTCCACTACCACCGAGGCCGAAAAGGCGACGAGTGGACCAAGTGGCAGGGCTGAACCCGCCCATGAGGTTGAAGAGGTTCCCCCACCTCCACGGTATGTGAGCACGACATCGCTTGAGGCCCTGCCGTGGCTCGCCCGCTTCGTGAGCGAAACGCCCGGCGACGAGGTGGAAGGCGGCCGACCGCGTCAGGTTCCCGGCAAATGCTGGTCAAAGGTCACGCCCACGCCGGCCCCCGACCCGCACCTTGCCCTTTGGTCGACCGAGATGGCGGCGACCTTGGGGTTGGACGGCACGGAGGATGTGGGCGTGGTGCTTGGTGGTGGCCAGCCCGTTGAGGGCATGCAACCCTACGCTCAACGCTACGGAGGCCATCAATTCGGCAACTGGGCGGGCCAACTGGGTGACGGCCGAGCCATCACGCTGGGTGAAGTGGAATCGACCGAAGGCGTGTTGGAACTGCAACTCAAGGGCGCCGGCCTGACGCCCTATTCGCGCACCGCTGACGGCAAGGCCGTGCTGCGCTCGTCCATTCGTGAATTCCTCTGCAGCGAAGCGATGCATCACCTCGGCGTACCCACCACCCGAGCCCTCTCCCTCGTGACCACGGGCGAGGCGGTCGTGCGCGACGTGCTCTACAACGGCAACCCTGCGCCCGAACCGGGAGCGGTGGTATGCCGTGTCGCACCGAGTTTCATCCGCTTTGGCAGCTTCCAAATCCACGTTTCCGACGGCCACCACGAGACCCTGCGAACACTGGTGGACCACACCGTTCGCCACCATTTCCCGCACCACGACGCCAGCACCGACGACGGTCTCATCGCATGGCTGACCGAGGTGGCCGAAAGCACGGCGACGATGATCGCCCATTGGATGCGCGTCGGCTTCGTTCACGGCGTGATGAACACGGACAACATGTCAATCCACGGCCTTACGATTGACTATGGTCCCTACGGCTGGCTGGAACCCTTTGAGGTGGACTGGACGCCCAACACCACCGATGCGGGACGCCGCCGCTACCGCTACGGCCACCAAACGCACATCGGAGCGTGGAACGTCGCCCGTCTGCTCGAATCCATGGCGCCGTTGATGGCAGACAAAAGCCGACTTCAGCCCGTCCTCGACCACTACATGGACTTCGCCATGAATGCACAAAGCGAGACCTGGGCGGCCAAGTTGGGCTTGGGTGAACTAAAGGCGACCGACGAAGCCCTTGTCGACGACCTGCTGGCGTTGTTGGGGGCGACCGAGGTGGACATGACCCTCTTTTTCCGCCACCTCTGCTCCGTTGCCGAGGCTGCCATCACCGAGCCCACCACCGGCAAGACCACCATCATCGAGCCCGACATTGCCCACCTTTCCGACGCGTTCTATGAGGGCGGCAGTGAGCCGGACCTCGAGGCGTGGAACGCATGGCTGGAACGCTGGTGGAATCGGGTGAAGGGTCAGCCCGACCGTGCGAGCATGCGAAGAGCGAATCCCAAGTATGTGCTCCGTAACTGGATGGCACAGTTGGCCATTGATGCCGCCGAAGAGAAGGGCGATTTCTCGGTGGCGCAGGAACTTCACGAATTGCTCAAGCGACCGTACGACGAACAACCCGAGATGGAAGGGAAGTGGTTCCAGAAGCGACCCGAATGGGCTCGTCACCGTGTGGGCTGCTCGATGCTCTCCTGCTCGAGTTAGTCCAGCGTTTGCGGGTCGTATCGCAGGCCCACACCGAAGACGAGAACCCAGCAGAGGTCGACGCAAGGCTTGAAGGATACGCAGAAGACGGTAACCCATGAGCAACAGCGCCAACGCCCCCTACCAACTCTACTACTTCCCCATCCCCGGCCGAGCCGAGGCGAGCCGCGTGGTTCTTTCCTTGGCCAAACTTGACTGGGATGACGTCGAAATCAGCGGCGAGGAATACGGTCGGATGAAACGGAACGGCGACCTGCCTTGGGGCATGGTGCCCATCTTGCGAACGCCCGATGGCGTGCTCGCTGAATCTTCGGCCATCCTTCGCTACGTCGGCCATATGGCGGGCTTGACCCCCGAAGACCCGTTCCACGCCGCCAAAGTGGACGAATTCCTTGACGGCATCGAACCGCTGACGCAAATGCTCAATGGCACGTTCTCCATCGAGGACGTTGAAGAACGCATTCGGGCTCGCCAGGGCCTGTTCCTTGAAGGCGGAGAGGGCACGAAGAACCTCACGTTGTTGCAAAACAAAATCGCTGAATCGTCCACCGGCTGGGTAGCGGATACGCCCGACATCAACATCGCCGACATCCGGGTCTTCACGGCGCTCTTCGGCCTCTTCTCCGGCAATTTTGACGGCGTGGACAAAGCGACGCTGGCCGACTACCCCGTCCTGCTGGCCTACCACGACAGGGTCGCTAACGAGGCGCGCATCAAGGAGCATTACGCTTCCTTGCCCGAAGGTTCTCTTCGCTGGACCTACCAACCCGGGGCCTTTGCTGAACTCGTTTGAAACCCTCGTTGAGCCGTCCGATGGCGAGACCGTTTCATCGCCTCATGAGCGCAAAGCGCTGGAGACCTCACAGGTCAAACAAATCGTCCATGCTCTTCTCGCTCGCCGTTGCCGCTACGGGTTGAGCCTCGGGCAGGGGTGAGGAACCTTCGGCGTCTTGGCGACGGCGCCCCATGATGTTGTTGAGCGCGACGAGCGCAACCACCCAACCCACCAGCGCAAGGATGCCGAGCGTCAAGCCCACACCGCTGGAAAGAATGCCCTTGACCTGCTCGCTTTCCGAGAACGGCAGTTCAACCACGTCCAACCGCAAGGTGTTCTCAATGTCGTCCACGACCACGAGCGTCCCGGTCAATTCCTTGGAGGAACGACGACCGTCGTCACCGACTTCGCCAGCCGAAGGCACACGACAGAGGTAATCGTAAGTGCCAACGAGCAACTCGAAACTGACGGCTTCGCTCTCCGAAAGGACCGTGGATTGAGCCTCGTCGTTGCTGAATGTGCACGAGGTCTCTTCAATGGCATCGCCGTTTCGGTCAGCGACTTGAAGCGTGACGTTGGCGATCTCGAGGAACAGGGTCAGATTGGCGTTTCGAGCCGGTGGTGTGATGCTGCGTTCGAAGAACCAGCCCTGGTAACTGACGCGGACGGTCCACGGGGTGTCGCTGGGACCCAACACGCCGGCTTCGGTCATTTCCTGCCAGTCGCTACCCGCCCATGCCACGTCCAGTCGGTTGGCCGTGATGATGCGATTGCCCGGACTGGTCAGGGTGAGCGAATAGGTGTCAACCGAGAGCAACACGGTGGAGAGTTCGGAGCGCAGCACGGTTTCTTTGACCTTCACGTCGTCCATCCAGACCTGCATGCTGACCGTACCTGGAGGAACGAGAAGCGAGGCGTTGCCGTAACTGATGACGGTGGCGGACCACGGCGTTTGGGCGAGTTCCAAGCGCAATTCCGTGGACAACGGAGACTGGTCGAGTTCCACGAAGGTGAGGTCGTAAACCTCCAGCGGCAACACAAGGTCCACTTCGCCCGAGGCGGAGGCGTTGAGGGCGATGGACGGCAGCACGACGTCCTGCCAAACGGTGTCGACGCTATGCATACCGGTGACGACCTGCATCGTCTGACTGGGCGGCAGAGGGCGACCAAGCGAAGTCACAGCATCCGTCACCTCGACATTGCGAACAACGGCGATTTGAGGCGTGACTTCGGGCGTGAGGAAGTTGATCGTCACCGTGTGAACATTGGTGACCAGCTCCGTGGGCGCTTGGTTGTCGGTCATGTTCTCCATGAGCACCTCTCGACCGTTCCACACGACTTGCAGGGAACTCTCGTCGGGAAGCAACAAGACCGTCACTTCGCCGTTCCCGTTGGACACAGCGGGTCCGATGCGCAGGCCGGTGCTGGTTTCGAGGTAGGCTTGCGCGTTGATGAGGGGGTGGTCGGCAGTGTCGAGCAGAACAAAGGTACGGGTGCGAATAGGCGCCACGAGATCCAGGTTGCTTTGGCCGTTGATGACGACGGTCTCTTCACCCACGATGATGCCCTGAATCTGCAAGGTCAACACAACGGTTGAATCGGGAAGGTACAGGCGGGCACCTCCCGAGGCATTGGTCGTGACCACATCGAGCAACCGACCGCTGTCAAGGCGGATGATAACTCCGAGATTGGCGACCGGTTGGTCGTCGAGGTCGACCACCGACAACGCCACGTCCCCGATAGAAAGCGTCACGTTGTGGCTGGAGGTGTTGATGGGCGTGTAGATTTCACTGTACAAGCCCAGGCCGGCCCATGCCACCGACAAGCGGTGCAGGCCGTCGCCCACGGGCACGGTGATGCTTCCCGTTTCGTCGAGAACCTCGGTCGCCAATACGTTGTCAGACGGGTCGCGCAAGGTGACCCGCACGCCCTGTGCGACCTCGCCGTTGGCGTCCTGCACCCGAACGGTATGCTGGCGAAGCGGCAACTGAATCTCGCTGACGGCAGTGGGGACGGTCAAATTGACATTGGCGATGGTGCGTCCCTTCCAGACGAGGTCGAGCGTGTAATTGCCCACAGGCAAGCGAAGGGTGGCGTCGCCGTTCTCGTCGGTGTTCGTGACCATCGTCCCGTAGGTCCGCGGATCGTTGGCGAGCACCTGAATACCGCCCACTTGCACCCCGTCAAGGTCGACGAAGGAGAGATCCACCCGCTCAAGTGCGATTTCGATGGCTACTAAACCGGTTGCGGGAGCAACAAAATCCTCGATTTCAGCGACTAGAATGCCGCTCAAGGTCGCCGTTGCTTGGTAGGAACCATACGGCAAGCGCAAGCGCAAATCGCCGCCGTTGGCCGAGATGTTCTGGTCCAAAATCACGAAACCATCCCGTACCGTCACGGTCACGCCGTCGACCGACAGGCCTTCCTTGTCAACAACCTCCACATACACCGAGGTCACTTCAGCCACCAAGGTGTTCATAGCGACCGTTTGGGCGCTGAACGCGACCTCGGTTCGGTTGACTTCAATGCCGAACCAGGTGACACTGGCGGTGAAGGTGCCGGCGGCGACTCGGAATTGAACCCGTCCGTTGGCTTGAACGGTACCGGTGGCGGCGAAAACATCGTTGCGAAGCAGGTCAACGCGGGCGCCGTTCAGCGGTTCACCCTGCGTGTCCACCACGTTGAGTTCGACCAGCAACACTTCGACCGTCATCTCGACGAGGACGGCCTGCTGTACGGTTAGAACGGTGTTGAGGACTTCGACGCCGAACCACGAACCTTGGATATCATAGGTGCCCACGGGCAACAACATGTCGATGCGTCCGTTGGTGGCCGTCACGCCCGTGGCCAAGATGACGTTGCTCGATTCCTTGCGAATGATGAGGGTCACGTTGTCCACCGGCAGATTGGAACGGTCAACCGCCTCAAAGGTCACGAGGTAGGCATCGGCGGTGAAATTCACCGTCGTCACGCCGTTCACGGTGAGATTCATGCTGCCCACTTCGATGCCCAACCAGCGAGCCGATAGGACGTGTTGGCCATCGGGCGCACGTAACAAAGCGGTGCCGTTTTCATCGCTCACGCCCACATCAAGAATTGCCCCGCCGATGGTTCGGATTTGCAACTCAACGGCGTCCAAGGGCGTGCCGTCACTGGTGGCGATGTGAACGATGACGTCGGGAATATCGACGATGATGGTCATGGTGGTAGTGTCGAAATCAAAGGTTTCGACGGTGGAACTGATGGAGAAGCCGTCCATGAAGACGCTCACCGCCATGGTGCCTTCGGGCGAGCGAACGGTGGACAGACCGCTGGCGTTGGTCATGGACCCCGACCATACTGCACCAAACTCGTCCTCGACCTCAACCGTCACGCCGTCCAAAGCATCACCATCGGTGTCTTCGATGGTGACCTCGAATGTCTTCAGCGGCACACTGAGCGTCCACGATGCTGGACCGCTCACCGTTTGGGGGCCCAGAGCAAAGTAACGGGACGACCATTGAACCGCCATCGGGTAGGTGCCGTTGGGCAACAGCAAGGTGCCCGTTCCGTTCTCGTCGCCGTCGGCCAACACCATGGTTTGGTTTTGATCGTCCAGCACGCGAAGATTGGCGAAGGGTAGCGATTGGCCGTCGAGGTCGGTGAGCGTGAAGTTGACCTGTTCCAGTTGGAGCGTGATGTTGATTTGTTCACCCTCAAAAGCCACCGTCATCGACGGGAACACAAAGCGTTGCCAGACCGGTTCGAGGGTGTAATTGGCTTCGATGAGGTCAAATGCCGCCATGCCGTTAGCCAGCGTAGTGGCTGCACCGCGAATCGTTTGCGTCTGTTGGTCACGGGCGATGAGTTGCACCCCTTCGATGGGTTGGCCCTGTGGGTCGGTCACGAGGACAAAACTGGCCATGACCGTGGTGTTCAACTCCACGACATCCCCGCCTGCTTGGCCGGAATGGGTGGCGGTGAGGCTTGGAATCGGGTTGCCCATCCAAGAAGCCGACACGACGTATTGGCCCTGAGGCAGTGAAGGAAACGTGACGGTGGAGTTGAAGGAAAGACCCGAAACCATCAGCGTTCCGTTGGGGTGGACGACCCACACGTACACGATACCAGCGGGCCGACCATCGGCATGGCTGGCGTTCAAGGTGAGATCCGATACGGAGGTCAGCACGGTTTGCGTGGTGTTCCCGTTCACGGTGAATGAGGGCTGTGCTACGGTCACGCCTTGGTAGGACAAGCTGAGGTCAACCAACCCGTTGGGCACCGCCAAATCGACTTGACCCGAACTGCCGCACGGCTGGTCCAAGTCGGGGCGCCGAATCTGTTGCGACCACACCTGAACATCTACACCGGCCAACGATTGCCCGTCGGCGTCCATGCAGTTGAGCGTCAGGATAGACGAGGCCGCGACGGGTACCGTGACGTTGGCAAACATCCGCATGCCGGCGGCCGTAGCGTCGCCGGGATGGTCCACCATCCAGCGAGCGGCATCAAGGGAGTCGATTTCCAACGTCAAGCGCCATGAGCCGAACGCGGATTGGCTGTTGAGGGGGAGCAACGCCGTCCATTGGCTCGTACCGGTGTAGGCTGGGGACGAGGTGTTGAGAGTGGAGGTCATCACGGAGGTACCGTTGGGCGCAAACAATTCCGTCCGAATCTCGTCGATGTGAGCGGTGGTCAATGGCGAACTCAGATTCAAGGTGAAGGTGGGGAACGCGGGTGTGGTCCCTACCCAATAGGTGGAGAGTGACAAACCGTTGCTGTCGGCAAGGTCATTGCTCAACACGTTGATGGGCACGCTGATCGGAAGTTCAATGCGCGACTGGTAGAGGGACGAGCCCCAACGGGCCTCGTAGGTGATGCCGTTGTTGCCCGAAACGGTCACGGTGAATTTCAAGCGTTCACCGGCGGCAAATTGGAGATTGGAGACGGTGGTGGACGCCGTGTGTTCGGTGTACGTGGTCGGGAACACCACGTTTGAAGTGGACGCTGTTGCCACCGCAGCCCCCGTAACGGTGCCGTTCGCATCGGTATGATAGAGATTGAAGGTGATGCTCGCTTTGCTGTTTGGACCCCCAGACCCGCGAATCCAAAGGGCGAAGGACACGGTTCCCGACAGAACGGTGGCGGTGGCGTAACTCGGGTCGAGGAAGGCGGCAATGTCGAACGTTTGGGAACCGGAGTTGCTCGTATCGGAAGTGCCAATGCTGTGATTGAGCACCTCAATGGTCGAACCGTTGCCCATCTGAAGGGCGGTGGCTCGCGACTGAAGGAACACGGTGGTCGTACCGCTGCTGGCCGTGGTGGTGATAGAGAGGGGCGCCTGCTCAACCTCGTCTTGACCCAACTGGAGCAGCGTTGGATTGGCCGACTGAAGCAGCATCAGAAGGACGAAGAAAAAGGCAGTCTTGACGGTGGATTTCGGCATGCCATGGAGTGACATGGTCGGCATCATCGGCCGTTCGTACTTCAACCTCGTGTTGGGGGACACACCTGTCTGACCGATAAGCCTCGTTGGTCCGTTTCAATCCAGCGTTTGCGGGTCGTATCGCAGGCCCATGCCGAGGGCGAAGCCAACGGTGTTCACCACGAGGTCTGCGATTTTGTTGTCCCATGTTTCCTTCACAAATTCAAAGGGGAGGTAGAGTTCGAGAACCTCCCATCCCACGGAGAGGGCGAGAAAGACCCACCAGTTGGTGAGCAGGTAGCGCCCGATGAACGTCCACTGAATGAGATGACCCAGCGACCAGAGGTTGAGCAACACCACGGTTGACCCTCCTTCAACGAACACCGAGGCCAGCCGTGCTGGTGAGGCCCTCAAAGGGCGGCCTTGAAGGCGTTGATGACGTCGTCGTTGAGGTTCTCCCAAGGGAAGGTCCCGCCTTCGGGCGAACGACCAAAGTGGCCGCCAGCAGCGGTGACGCCGTAGATAGGTGCGGCCAGACCAAGGTCACGGATGATGTGGCCGGGCTTGAACGAGAAGTGAGCGTCAACGAGGTCGGCGATGGCGTCGTCCGAGAGGTTGCCCGTACCGAAGGTGTCCACACGGATGCTCACCGGGTCGGCAACGCCGATAGCGTAGGCGAGTTGGATTTCGCACTCGTTGGACAGGCCCGAGGCGACCACGTGCTTGGCGGCCCAACGAGCGGCGTAAGCAGCGGAGCGGTCAACCTTGGTCGGGTCCTTGCCGGAGAAAGCACCGCCGCCGTGACGGCCGCGGCCGCCGTAGGTGTCGACGATGATTTTGCGCCCGGTCAACCCGGCGTCGGCATAAGGACCGCCCGGGTCGGCGAACCGTCCTGTGGAATTGACGTGAATGGTGGTCTTCTCGGTCATCAAGGCTGCGGGAACAACGGGGCGGATGACATGCTCGATGACCTGCTCACGGACGAAGGTCTGCTCGGCTTCTTCGGAGCCGTGTTCGGCGATCATGTCCTGGTGCTGGACGGCGATGACGATGTTGTCGGCGTACATGGGTTGCCCGTCCTTGCCGTGCATCAACGTCACCTGCGACTTCGCATCGGGACGAGCCCACGGCAGGGTACCGTCAAGACCCAACCTGCTGACGCGTCGGGTCAAGGCTTGCGAGAGGGCGATGGCCAGCGGCATCCAGCGACCTTGGTGCTCGGAGTAGGCCTCGGTCTCGTTGCAGGCATACCCGAACATGAGCCCTTGGTCGCCCGCACCTTGGTCGTCGATGGATTGCACGACCCCTCGGTTGATGTGAGCGGATTGACTGGTGATGAGTTCCTTGACCTCGCACAGGTCCTCGGAGGTCGCGTCCATTCCGATGCCGTGCGACGTGTAACCGATGGCAGCGGCAGTTTTTCGGGCGATGGCAACGTAGTCGGGTGCGTCAACACCAGCAGCGAGTTTGACCTCGCCGGCCAACACGATGTAGGAGCGGTCTTCTCGCCCTTTCACGAGGGTTTCAACAGCCACCTTGGCCTTCGGGTCAAGGGCGAGGCAAGCGTCAACGATGGCGTCGGAAATGGCATCGCACAATTTATCGGGGTGACCAGCAGCCACCGATTCCGAAGTAAACAGCCATTCTTGCGCCATATTGGGCGCCTCTGCCCCCCTCTATTCAAGACTTGCCGTGCCCTCAGTCATGCATTCATTTCCCATGGTGCCGACACCCAGACAGAGCATGGTGTGGACCGTCAGTGGTGGCTCATGCGAGACATCGCAGAGGTGCGAAGCACAGCGGGTGCTCAAACCAACCACCGAGGTGGGGAGTCGAGGGGCTTCATGTGCCGACGGTGTAGTCGTCCAAATAGGCCAGTTGAGCGTCGGTCAAGGTGTCGATGCCGAACCCGAGCGTCTCGAGCTTGGTCGTGGCCAAGTCTTGGTCCTGTTCGGTGGTGATGTCGTAGACGGCCTTGCCCATCGAAGCGCCCTCCTTGGCCAGGCGGCACAGGGAGAGGAACTGATTGGCGAATGACATGTCCATCACTTCTGAGGGGTGACCTTCGGCAGCGGCGAGGTTGACCAGTCGGCCGCGGGCCAGCAAGAAAATGCGACGGCCGTCGGGCATGAGGAATTCCTCGTTGTCCTGACGGATGGTACGCACCGAGGTGGCTTGAGCCTCAAGGTCGGTGATTTTGATCTCGCAATCGTAGTGGCCAGTGTTGCAGACGATGGCACCGTCCTTCATGCTCTCAAAGTGACGACCGACGATGACGTCCTCCATGCCGGTGGCGGTGCAGAAGATGTCGCCGAGTTTGGCGGCCTCGTCCATGGGCATCACGCGGTAGCCTTCCATAACGGCTCGAAGAGCAGGGAGCGGGTCGATTTCCGTAATGATGACGTTGGCCCCCATGCCTCGAGCCCGCATGGCCAGCCCGCTGCCACAATGGCCGAATCCGGCGACGACGAAGGTCTTGCCAGCCAGCAGAACGCTGGTGGCCCGAAGAATACCATCAAGCGTGGATTGACCCGTACCGTAGACGTTGTCAAAGTCCCACTTGGTGACGGCGTCGTTGACGGCGATGACGGGGTAGCGCAGGTCGCCAGCGGCGGCCATGGCTCGCAGACGGTGCACGCCGGTGGTCGTTTCTTCGGTGCCGCCGATCACGCCTTCGGCGTACTCTGATTTTTCGCCGTGAACGCGAACGATGAGGTCCGCACCGTCGTCAAGGGTCAATGTAGGCTTGAACTCAAGGGTCTTGTCGATGCACCAGTAGAAATCGTCGGTGGACTGACCGTGCCAAGCATGAACCGAATAGCCCTCGCTGGCAAGCCAAGCGGCGACTTCGTCTTGGGTCGACAGCGGGTTGCAACCCGACCAAGAGATGTCAGCACCTGCGGCACGAATGGCTTCGATGAGCACCGCCGTTTCTTTGGTCACGTGCAAGCAACCGGCGACGCGCATGCCGGCCAACGGCTTGGTGCGCTCGGCTTCTTCCTTGAGTTTGGCCAGGACCGGCATTCGTGCACGAGCCCAATCAACCAGCAAAGCGCCACTCTCGGCAAGTCCCATGTCGCGAACGGTGTAGTTGTCACCTTTGTCCAATTCATCCATGCCTTGGCGACTTGCCAGCCCCTCTTGAAGTCTATCGTGTGTCCACGCGGGGAAAGCGGAGCCTCACCTTCGGTCAATGACGACACGGCGTCAAGCGCTTCAGCGGCACCACCGGTGACGAGAATCAACCCTGCGGCTCACTTCTTACCCTTGTGCAACTTCTTGGCTTGCTTGGCCCACTGGTCACGCGTGACACGACCGGGGAAGAACTCGATGGCCGGACGGCGGTAGAGAGTGAGGAAAGAAAAGACGAAGAAAACATTCCTTCAAAAGGCAACGAGAAGGGCTGAGATCATGAGCCATCGCTATGACCGACTTGCGGCATGGCTCGTGCCCCGCAAACGGGGGGCGCACGTGGCGGTGTTTCTGCTCACGTTGTTGATGATTCCCGGAGCCATGACGGCTCTGCAACCCATCGACATGGAATCCTACGAGATGGAATCGCCCGAACTGACGGCGCAGACGATGATCAACGAAGAATTTCCGAATTCAGAAATCATCCTCGGCTTCTTGGTTTCCGTTCGTGACCCGGTCCATGTTCCGAGCGTAGAGGATTGGGAGCCCGTTCCCCGAATGGCCGACGGCGCTCCCGATTATGGCGCCCTCGTCCCGCCCTCACAAATGCTGCCTGCAGGTGAACCATGGAGCGGGGTGGACGCGCCCACAGGAGGTATCCTCAACCTGACCGTCTTGCAGGAATTGAACACAAAACTCGACTTGGTGGCGCAGCACCCGCTGGCACCCGCACTCAAGCCATTGGTCAACGACGTCACCGGCCACCGGTCCAACGGCGCCATCTCGCTTTCAGACCACTTTCGCGGGTTCATGAACAACACCTCCATCCTCACCAAGCCGGGCCTCACGCCGCTGGGCGTAATCACCGACCCGCCCACCAACTGGACGGATTGTTTTCCGCTCGACTGTTTGACCTTTGACGACCCCAACATCACCCAGGCGCACATCGACATGGCGGCTGCCCGAATGGCTGAGGCATCGGACAACAACTTCCTGCGCTGGCTGTCCCTTGACCGGGGTTTCAAGGCGGACTACACAGCGTACCAAGAAGGACCCATTTACGGGAAACTGCAACCCGATGGGACATGGGAAGGCGCCCTCTGGGGCGACGGGCGGTGGACCGCCTCGTCCACCTGGCTGCTGGTGCAGTTGGACAGCACGGTGCTCGACAACATGGGGTGGGAGGTCGTGTGGAAGGACGCTCATCAGGAGAAAGCCGTTCAGTTCACCGACGAAGGATTCCGCGTGGGCGGCTACAGGTTGACGGACGGGCAGTTGGTGTTGCATCCCCCTCAATACACCGAATCGACCTGCCTTGACCTTCGGGCTGAAGAAGGGTCGGGGTGCGCTACGGAGTGGACCTTCATGGACTTGGAAGGGCATCTGCGCACCCATGACCGCACCACCGTCACGCTGCTGTTGGGGCAGGGCGTGAACGTGGAGGTCAACCGTGAATTGCAATCCAGTGCTGGTCTCATCGTGCTGATGGGCCTGGTCATCGTCGGACTGCTCTATGTCAGTCTGCGGCGCTGGTCCGACGTCGCCATCGTGATGACGGCGCTGGGGGCTGCTTTGTTGTGGATGCAGGGCTTGATCGGGCATGTTGCCCACCTCACGGGCTGGTTAGGCTTGGACCTCATCGCCCGTTCGCAATTTTCCAACCTGTTGCCGATTCTGGTGCTGGCGTTGGGCATTGACGATGCCTTGCACGCGCTGCATCGCTACAAGGAGGAACGGGTGAGCGGTAAGACGCCGGATGAAGCCGGCACCATCACGCTCTCAAGGGTGGGGCGTGCCATCACGCTGACCTCACTGACCACCATGTCGGCCTTCGCTGCCAATCTGTTCAGCGACATCGCTGCCCTGCGCTCCTTTGGTATCGAGGCGGGTTTGGGGATATTGGCGGCCTTCCTGCTCACGGGCCTTTGGGCGCCGCTGATTCGGGTGACGGTGGACGAATGGATGGAACGACGAGCCCAACGCACGACGCGCTCTGTCCAGGTCAAATCACTGGTGAACCCGGCATGGCTGCGTCAAGCCACCCAGCGTTCAGGCCAGCGAAAAACGGCTGCTGTCATCGCTGTGTTCTCGGTGTTATTGACCGTGCCCGCCGCGTTGGGTATGGCACAGTTGGAAGGTGACTTTGCCGTTGAAGACTTCCTCGACGAGCGTTCAGACTTCGCCGTTGGCGTTCATGAAATCAGCGAACGATTCGCTGACGAAGGAGAGCCGGCCAATCTGCTGATTCTCGGCGACGTCCTCGACCCGCGAGTCTTTGCCGCCATCGACACCTTCCGCCAAGACATGGACGCACTGCCCGAAGGTGTTCCCGACAAAATCACCCGCCAACCCGATGGCACCATCGATATTTTGGCGCTCGACGAGATGGTGTTTGCCGCTCAAGGCAGCCTCGTGCTTGACAGCACGCCGTTTGAAGCGGCAGGTTGGCAACCCGATGTGGACGGTTTCGGGATGAACTGCTCGCTGGCGGGCAACGGACCGCTCGTCGACACGACCGACCGCGACTGCCTCGCCTTCTTCTACGGCTTCTTGTCGTTGTACGGCGTGCCCGGCATCGGCCCCATCCCCGACATCCCCGCCAGCATCGTCCAACTCTACATCATGCCCGAGGCGGCGCTTGACCCCACACAACCGTGGCTTGACCTCAACGGCAAGCCCGCGGCCTATACCATGATGCAGATTCGTTTCGGTATGACGGCTCCCGAGGACTTCCCCGGCATGATGGGCGGCGTGGCGGAAGTATGGCGTGATTTGGAGGTCTTCACCAACCTCTCCAGCGGCACCTACGCCGAAGAGGGAGAAGAGGAGGAGGACAAACCGCTGACATGGGTCATGCTCACTGGCCGCCCCATCACCCGCTTCACAGCCTCCACGGCGATGCAGAACGAAATGCAATCCTCCCTCGTGCTCGGCTCGCTGTTCGTATTCTGTTGCCTGACCGTCGGGTTTCGTTCCACAAAGCAGGCCATTGTGACCTTCGTGCCCATCCTCGTGGTCGTCGTTTGGCTGTACGGGCTGATGTACGTCGCTGGCTCGTCGCTCAACATCGTCACCGTCACCATCGCCACGATTTCCTTGGGGGTTGGCATCGACTACTGCATCCACGTCACGGAACGTTATCGCGAGGAACGGGACAAAGGTCGGACCCACAACGATGCGCTGTCGGCCGTTGGGGGTGCCTGCGGCTTGGCCCTCCTCGGCTCGGCCAGCTCCGACATTGCTGGTTTCCTCGTCATCGCTCTCTCCCCCATGGGTCTGTTCAGCAATTTTGGCATCTTTTCCGCCGCCATGATCGCCCTTTCCCTATTCGCCAGCCTCATCCTGACCACCGCAGCCTTGGGGTTGCTCGACCACGCCGTGCCCGAAGATTTCCTCAACGACCTGACCAGCCAACCACACAGCGAATCGGCGTCTGTATGACGGTGATAGCCGGCATCCTTGCCCTCGCTGGGGGCGTGATGGCCCTGCTTGAAGGCAAGAAAACAGCCTGATGCGCCGGCTGCATGCGAGGATGAAACCTCGCCGATGAGATGCCTTCATCAGAAAGCCTCAAATCCACATCTTGAGGGTTCACCGCCGTCGAGGAACCGAGACGCTTGAGGGGAAAACCATGGCGAACCTCCCCGACATGGCTTCCTGGCTGGAGGGTTTGGGGTTCTCATTGGACACCCAACAGCGACTGTTGGCCACCATCGTTGTGCTGGTGGTGTTCGCTGGGGGTCGGCACGCCTTCCTCAAGGCCATTGACCGCCACGTTCGTTCGGACATGGCCATCCACAGTTGGCGCCGTGGCACGTTTTACGCCATGTGGGCCATCCTCGCCCTCATTCTGCTTCGCTTGTGGATTGAGGGTCTAAGCGGGCTGACGACCTTCCTCGCCTTGGTGGTGGCTGGTGTCGCCGTGGCGCTGAATCAACCATTGCAGAGTTTGGCCGGATGGTCGTACATCGTGACTCGACGGCCGTTTGTGCTGGGAGACCGGGTTGAATTCGGAGACCGTCACGGCGAGGTGGTCGAAATTCGTTTGTTCACGACGCTTCTGTACGAGATCGTCAACGGCCATTCCGGGGAACAGACCACAGGACGCATGATACACATTCCCAACAAAGCCATTCTCGAAGGCACGTTGGTCAACGCCTCGAGGGGGCTGGGAATGCTTTGGAACGAGATTCCAGTGCTCATCACCTTCGAATCGGATTGGCAGCGGGCGCAGGCCTTGATGGAAGAAATCACCGATGAAGAAGGTGAACGCTACTTGTCAAAAGCCAAGGAACGCGCCCGAAAAGCCGTTCGTGAAGTCCTCATCAAACCCGGGTCGCTCAGCCCGAGGGTGTTCTTGACGGTCGAGGAATCGGGCGTGTTGCTCACCGCTCGGTACCTCATCGATGTGCGTGACCGTCGGGAGAGCGGGGACCGGTTCTGGACGGCGATTTTGAAAGCCCTTGCCGACGAGGATTCCATCGATTTAGCCTACCCAACCCGACGCACCTACGTGAACCATATCGAAGGCAAATCGGGAGCCAAAGCCCCAGCATGGCCGCCCGCTCCTGCCCTTCCGCTCTCGGGCCCAGACAAGGTCGACGACGACGAACGGTGAACTCCATATCGGCATCGTTGCCTTCAATGGCGTGATTTGACATCGGTGGTTTCTTGAAGGGTCGCCCGCCCCTTTCGCCTGCTGTCCCCGGGGTTGGCCCCAGGAAAGCGGTGAAGATCCATGACGGAAAACGAGGCGGAGCGCCCCGAGGACGATGACGACGACTGGATGCAGTATGCGAACGCCGGTTTCGGCGAGACCGACTATTCCTTGTGGGACGATGTTGAACCTGTGGAAGAGGACGAAGCCCACCAGCAGGAGGTAGCGTTGCAACTGGGCACGCACATGGAGGAAATCCCTCGAGCCCCCTCCCCAGCAGGCCACAAACAACTCGTTCGCATGGGCACCTGCGATGCCTGCTTGGGCCGCGTGGGTGGCAAAGGCATGTTCGGACAAAGCCTCGAGGAGGCGGGAGCCGACGTGCGCGCCATGGTCGTTGAACGCGACCAGCACCTGAGCAAGGCCCGCGAAGAGGAACCATTGTGCCCGTTTTGCGAGAACCTGTTTCAAGAGGTGGACCTGCTGGCCGACATCATTCAGGATGCGTTGGAGGGCTACGACGTCAACCGTTTGCAGTTGGGCGCTCGCTTTCCCAAGGACCAAACCGACGCGGAGGAAACGCTTCGAAAGCGATTGGCGGCCGGCGGTTCAAACCCCCTCAAGACGGCGTTGGTCGAGGCGATTTCCCAACGACTTGCCGGTCGTTTGGAGGGCATCAAACTGGTCAACGAAAAACCCGATGTCCTGGCCCTGATCGATGTCCTGACCTTGACCGTCGACATCGATGTGCGCTCGCTGTACGTGTACGGACGGTATCGAAAATTGGAGCGCGGTATCCCGCAAACGCGCTGGCCCTGCCGAGCCTGCAAAGGCCGAGGATGCGAGCGATGCGACCATACGGGCTTGCAGTACAAACGAAGCGTGCAGGACCTCATCGGCAACCCGATGCTCGATATTTTTGAGGGCAAGGAACACGCCTTCCACGGAATGGGTCGCGAAGACATCGATGTGCGTTGTTTGGGGCGCGGTCGTCCCTTTGTGTTGGAAATCAAAGAGCCCAAGCGCCGAAGTTTCAACGCTGAAAAACTCGCCGAAATCATCAATCAAAGCGCTGAAGGGTCGGTTGAAGTATCCTCCATTCGCCCCTCCAACCGCAGCGAAGTCGTTCGTATCAAAGACACCCCCGCCGAGAAATCCTACACCATTCGCTTCACGCTCGAGCCCATGAACGAGGCGGAGTACGCCGTGCTGACCGCTCCCGTGGACATGACGAACGAGGACGTACAAGAACGCAGCACTAAGCGACGTCGCCAGCGCCGAGGCGATAAAAACGCGGACCGAACCAAACCGCTGGAAGCCTCCATCGACGTTCCGCCTTCAGGTCCCAGCGAAGTGGAATTAAGGGCCATGAAAAAGGATGAATTGGTGGCGCTGTGCCAGAGCAATGGACTGGCAAAAACGGGGAAGAAGGACGAACTCGTTGAGCGATTGCTTACGGCTTTGCCGCCTGCCCCCGAGGTGTTTGATCTTCCCGATGACGAACACATTCTAAAGGTCGTCGAGGCCCTTAACGGGCTCAAGTTGGCACAGCGTACGCCCGAACGGGTGTCGCACCGACGGGCGGATTTGATTCGCAAACGAACGGTCTTTGAAGCGCACTCCGCCTTCATCGAGGTCAACGACGACGGAGAGCGCGAAATCGAATTCACCCTTCGTTGTGAATCAGGGACCTACGTCAAGGAAACGGTGCATGGCGACAGCGGTCGAACCCAACCTTCCGTGGCGGCCCTGATAAAGGCCAAATGCAACGTTTTGTGGTTGGACGTGGGCGACATTCACGCTGATTGAAGGCCTTCACCACACCCGCTTTCCACCGTCGCGGTGCTTATATGGGGATGGTGGGTCGGCAACTTGCTCCGAAGAGGCGCTTGCGCTGATTGGAGACAACGGAGGCGAACAAAATGAAGCGCTCAAAGGGTCAGCGAATGGGAACTCGAAGCATCTTGCGACGCCGAAAGTCCGAACGCAGCAGGTTGAACATTCGTCGCGTCATGCACCAGTACGAAGAAGGCGACCGCGTGGCCATTGTGCTTGACGGTGGCCAACAAGCAGGCATGCCCCACCGACGCTTCCATGGCCGCACCGGCTTCATCCAAAAGCGCCAAGGCGTGGCCTGGATCGTTGCCGTGAAAGACGGCAACATGCAAAAGACGGTCATCGCCCGTCCTGAGCACCTCCGCCCCTTGGAGTGAGGGATTATCATGACTGAAGAAGAACGATTTCTGGACTTTGCCACTGTTCGCGAGATGCTCTTGGACGCCAACGAACGTCGCGGGAGCCTGAAGTACGAACAGAAGTGGGCGCTTCAGCACGCCGAATGGGCCGCCAGCGAAGCACGCAACGGAGTCAGGACCGAGCCCGAAGTGTTCGAACAGCTGCGCACCCAACTTCTCGAGATTGAAACGCTTGGTAAGCACCCTGACCTTGCAGCCAAACTGGCTGAACTGATGCCAGAGCGACCCGAAGATGTTCGCGCTGTGTTCAGTTCCAAGCGCATCGTCATCGACGACAGCGACATCGATGCTGTGCTGACCATCGTCAAGCAAGTCATCTGATACGTTTCAATTCCCCCTTGAGGTGAAGGACCATGACCGACCCTCGGCGTAAGCGTCACATCAAAACCCCTTCCGGTCCTCGTAAAAAGGACGAAGGCGATACGTCTCGCTTCAAAATGAACCCGCCCCCCATGGGCCGAACCGAGGTGCCCAAACCAAAGCCCAAACCCGACCCTTCCAAGGAGCCTCGTCGCGACAAACGTGACGGACAACAAGGGCAAGGCAACCGAGGCGGGCGAGGACGCTCACAGGGCGGTGCTCGTGGAGGACGCAACGGCGGTCAAGGCCGCCCGAGAAGCGGCGGTGCACGGCCTCAAGGACGCCCTCAAAGCCGTCCTGAGCGACCGAAGCAACTCGAAGGTGAATCCTGGGCGCGTGTGCTTGAACACAACATCACCGACGGCGTGGTCACGGCCCTGAGCGAGAAGACCTTCCAATTTTGCCGATTGAAGGTCAAGACCAACGCCACGCCTTGGCCGGTCAACCATCGCCTCTACATCGGCACGGACAAATCAAAACGCACCGAGGTCGCCGACATCCTCGGCATGGCCCATCGTGACAAGATGAGCAACATGGCGGTGACGGAGATCCCCGTTCTGCTCGAAGCCTTCGTGGCTGAACACGCGCAACACTTCGTGGACACCTTCTACAACAAAGCAGGTCCCATGTCGCTGAAGCAACACTCCTACGAACTGCTGCCCGATGTCGGACCCGTCAAGGCTCGCAACATGGTCAAAGCACGTGAACAAGTCGGCATGTTTGCGTCGATGGACGAGTTTGACCGTTTGTGTTCCATTCGTGGATGCGCTGCACTGGCTGCTCGTTTCGCTGAGGAACTGGAGGACCCGACCCTTGAACCTCGCCTCACCGCCCTTCTTTTGCCGGTGGGAGCATGAGCAACGCTCGCCGTTTGGTCGATGCGTTACGGGCCCATCAACCGCCCAACAAAGCACTGGGTCAGCATTTTTTGGTCCACGACGATGTCCTCGAGCGAACCGTTGCGTGGGCGGAGGTTGGTCCAGAAGACCATGTACTCGAAGTCGGCCCTGGTCCCGGCGTCCTGACCGAAGCCCTGTTGGCAACTGGGTGCGCCGTCACCGCAATTGAACTGGACATAGGGGCTTGCCAGCACCTCAAACGGACCTTCCGCGACGCCTTGGACGAGGAACGGCTCATCCTCCTTGAGGGCGATGCCTTGACGGTTCCGTGGCCCAACGACATCACCCGCATTGTCGCCAACATCCCCTACCAAATCTCCTCGCCCCTCATCGACGTCATCACCCGCCATCACCTCCACCCAGCCTGTGAACCCCTTGAACGCGTGGTGTTGCTCGTGCAGGAGGAATTTGCCGAGCGCGTGGTCATGGAATACGAGAGCGATGTGGGTTCCTTGGGCATGGTCGTCGCTTTGGATTTTGAAGCGGACATGGGGGAACGAGTTCCACCGCACGTCTTTTCCCCGCAACCCAAGGTTCACTCCAGACTGCTGGCCTTAACGCCGCATGAGGAGGAGTGGCCGTGCGACCGTCGATTGATGGTCCAAATGATCCGTGCCGCCTTCGACCAGCGGCGCAAGAAACTCAAGCGCACCCTTCGCTCACCACCCAAGCGAATTGCGCGTGTGCCCGGGTGGCACGCTGCCCGCTGGAAGCAAGCATACGACTTGTGGCAGAACGACCCACGGCTTCAACGACGACCGGAGACGATGGACCTTGACGAATGGGCCGAACTGGCGATGGACTTTGAGTCGTGCGAAGAAGAGGCGTGAACCTTCAAATGCACTCAAGCGATTGAACACCGTGGGGAGAGACTTTTCTTAGGAGTGTCTGCTCGCCTTAACTTGTCGGGGATGCAGGATGGCAAAGAAAGACACCTACTTGGCCCTGCTTCGGCGTGGAATTGACGACACCACGGCCAACGCCTTGGCCGATGCCGGGCTGAAGATTGGCGATTTGAAGAAAATCGACAAGGACATGCTCATCGAAAACTACGGCCTAAAGGACGAAATTGCCCAAGGTGTCATCGAAATCATTTCCGCAGGGCCCCAATCACACGGCAAGGAACGATTTCTGGCAAAGGTTCTCGCTCCTGAGAAGAAGCAAGAATCGCGCATTGAGGAAATCAAATTCCAGCGCAAGCAAAAAGACGTGCTCACCGAATTGGCCGAGCAAAAAGAACGCCTCAAAATCGCCAAGGTCGAAGCCTTCCGAGCCCAGAAACTCATCATGAACCGTTTGGGCAAGACCGTGGAACTCATCGTTAAACTGGAAAACAACTTCCACGATGAGGGCAAAGACGACCAGAAGGTCAAGATTCGAGACCAGTTGGAAACCCGCGGACTGGAAGCCGCTCGTGACCATGAGATGCTCGAACTTGAAGGCACGCCCCAAGACATCGTTGACTTCCGCCGCCAGCACGTCCCGGCACTCATTTTCCATGCTTGTCCTGAATGCGGCGACGAGATGGACCCTCGCCAAGCTCGGGACACCGACCAACCCGACGCATGGGCCTTCATCTGCTGGGAGTGCGAGACCAGTTTCACCCCCCACCTGGCGCAACGCGTGGAGAACATCTTGGACGGGGAGGGACGCATCACCATCGACCCCGACAAACCACCACGGCAACCTGTCCCGCCCAAGCCAGCCAGCATGGATTTCTCGTCGGTCAGCGACCTGATCCGCCGAGACCTCGAACAAACGGGTGCGACAGCCGACCAAATGACGCGAGCCGTCGAAGAAGGTGCGGTGACCGGTGGCCTGATGGACATCAACGATTGGATCGACCAAACCCTCGCCGCCAAGAATTACATACAGGCCCAAGAAGATCGAGAGGACTTCATCCTGCGCACCGGTGCGGGAGCGACGAAATTCAACAAGTGGATGAAGAAGGCCGGCCTGTACTTCAACAAGCAAACGGGCCGATGGACCCGCGAAAAGTCACGATGAGGGGGCCGCATGTCCGCCTCACCGTCCGGCTTGGTCTTGGATGAACAACCGAATGCTTCCGTTGGCCCCTCCCCCGTTATTCGGTTTCTCAAAGGCCATCATTTGCTGGGCCAAATCGCCGTGAACCCCGGCCAAACCATCGTTGAACACGCTGAAGCCTGCGGCATTCGCATCCCCACCAACTGCACGTCAGGGACCTGCGGCACCTGCATGGTCAGTTTGATTCTGGGGGAGGTGCCGCTGCCCGAGGAATTGCCCCCCGGACTTGATGATTTTTTGGTCGAGGAAGGGGCTCGTTTGGGTTGCATCGGTGTGCCTCGAGGTGATGTTGACATTGACATTCGCCCACCGATTTGAGGTGAAGGGATGGTTGAGTCATGGACCGTTTCCGATTGGGCGGTGCTCGTTGTTGACGTCGTTGCCATCGCCGTGGTCGTGATTTTTCTCAAGCGCAAAATTCAGCATAAATTGCACGAAGTGGAACTGCGTCAGGCGCATCAACGGCTTCACCAACGAAGCCAAAATCGGTCCGTTGACGAGGTCAAACCGACTGAAACCATTAGGAAAGAGTAGCGCGCCCGCCGCCCATGGCAGCCATCGAGGTGTACACCACGGCCTCGGGTCGAGTGGACCTCTCATCCACGCCCTTGAATGCAGTGTTGGACGCCATCAAGGACCAAGGGCTGGCGTGGATTGACATTCGTTCACCCGACGCCGAAGTGCGGGATTTCCTGTCCAACACACTCGCTGTGGATGAGTTGGCGCTGGAAGACGTCTTCGGCGAGGCAACAACCGCTTCGTTGAAGTTCCAAGACCACCGTTTCTTCGTCGTTATCGCCCGCCACCCCGATACGCGTTTGGACACTGAAGCGGTGTCGATTTTCGTCACCGAGGGCCTGATGGTCACGGTTCGGGATTCGAAGATTCCTGCGTTTCGGACCTTCGCCCGCCGTTTTGCCACCAGCGACCCCGAGGACCTCGCTTTGGGCGTGGACTTCCTACTCTACGAATTGTTGGACGCCATCGCCGACGATTGGACCCCAATTTTGACCCAATGCTCCAGCGACCTTGACGACCTTGAAGTGCGCGTCTTCGACCCCACAACCGAACACGAAAATCCGCTTGAGGGTCTTCACGAACTCAAGCGTAAACTGCGTGAAGCGAACAAATCCATTGAATCCCTCAACACCATCACGATGAGGATTCTTCAACCCGGTGAACGGTTGGTGTCAACCAACGTGAAGCACTACTTCACCGACTTGCACCAACTGACCACAGCCTTGGTCAAGCGCGCCACGAACTATTCGGCAGGGGCAACTTCGACTCGAGACTCCTATCTCAGCAGCATCAGCATGCAACTGTCGGAATCCAACGCCCGTCTCACCGAGGTCATGACCACCCTGACCATCATCGGGTCCATCATGCTCCCGTTGACTCTCATTGCGGGCATCTTCGGGATGAACAACGAGGACCTCCCCGATGAGGTTCTCGGGGGCTTCTGGGGCATTGTCGGCTTCATGGCGCTGTTCGCTGCGACGATGCTGACGTATTTTTGGCGCAAAGGGTGGATCGGTTCCGCCCGGCGCTGACCGTCAACACCGGCCCGATGCTTCAAGAACCCTTGACGAATTTCCATCTCCATGTCAGCCGGTCATGAAACGACGACCGGCCCGTTGCCCATCGGGCAGTTCGCCCGTTTGGTCCAACAAACCGTGAAGCAGGACCCCTTATTGCAACACCAAGCCCTGCGCGGCGAAGTGTCATCGTGGAGCGTTCATAACGCCAACATCTACCTCACGTTGCGCGACGATGACGGCCAAATGGACGCCGTTATCTGGAGCCGTTCACGCATCACTGTTGACCCCAGCATCGGCGTGGGCACGCAGGTCGTGGTCATCGCCAGCGTTGATGTCTGGCCCAAGCGAGGGCGGTTGCAACTGGTCGTGGCGCGGATTCAACCCGTTCAGAATCTCGGGGCCATGGAGGAAACAAAACGGCGTTTGGTGGAAGCCCTCCGCCTCGAGGGGGCCCTCGACACACCCTCTCGTCCCTTGCCGTTCCCACCCAAGCACGTCGCCATCGTCACCGGCGCGAATTCCGCCGCCCTATCGGACATGAAACGCCTCATGGACAACCGCTGGCCGAACATGCGAACCACCGTCATCGAGGTGTTGGTGCAAGGCGAACAGGCCGCCAATGAACTCGTGCGCGGCTTAGCCGTGACACGGCGTCTCGCCGACCCTGCCATCGCCGCCATGCTGAACCTGCCCCCCGTCGATGCCGTCATCGTTGGCAGAGGCGGTGGCTCGCCCGAAGACCTGTGGGCCTTCAACCTCGAACCCGTGGTCCGAGCCGTCATGGCCAGCCCCGTACCCATCGTTTCGGCCGTCGGCCACGAGCAGGACATGCTCGTCACGGACTTGGTCGCCGATGTTCGGGCATCCACACCTTCCAACGCCGTTGAACGCCTCGTGCCGGAACGCACCGCCATCGTTCAATTGCTCGACGAACTGGACGGGCGGTTGGTCGCTGGAGCACAGCGTCGCGTTGGCGAACTTCACCAGCGGTTGGCCCTGTTGGCGAACCGTTTGGCCCATGCTCCCTCCAAAGGGGTTCACAGCGCCCAACAACGCCTCGCTACCCTTGACCTCCGTTTGCGACAAGCCGTGACGACCGACCTTCGCGGACGTCATCATCACCTTACGACAGCCGACCATCGGTTGCGCCAAGCCGTACAAGCCTATGTCAGCGGACAACAACAACGCCTCACGCGTTGGCAAGCCACCCTTGAGGCGGCGCACCCTCATCGGGTCCTCGAACGCGGGTATTCGATGGCGCAAAACGACCGGGGAGAGGTGATCTCATCGGTGGCAAGCCTTCAACAAGGCCAGACCGTACACCTGCAATTCGCTGACGGCCACGCCGACGCTGATGTTCACACCGTGCACCCCCTGGAGGAACAACCATGAGCGATGAAACGATGACCTACGATGAAGCCCTGCAACGACTGGAAGACCTGGTGGCCCAACTCGAACGAGGCGGTACGAACCTCAACGAGACCTTGGCCCTGTTTGAAGAAGGCACGGCACTGCTCAAGCGATGCCAAACCGAACTGGGTGAGGTAGAAGGGCGGCTGGCCGAACTGAACCTCGCCCAAGCCGAAGCCATGGTCAAGGACGAATGAGGCGGCACCATGAGCCGGCAGCATCTGAAAATACAGCGACGCGTCGCTCGCTTGCTGGTGTCGTGGACCGACCCGCACGAACAACGACCCCTGCCGGAATGCAACATCGTTCAACAGGTCAACATCGCTGAAGACGGCGAGGTCAACCTCACCGTTCAACCATCCCGACCGCACTGCCCCTGCTGCTTGCTGGACCTGAACCAGTTGCGTCAACGCCTCTCCACGGTCAAAGGCGTCACCTTCGTCCACATCGACGTGGTCGGCATCCCCGGCGCACCTCGGTGGACTCGGGCCATCAACCGCTGACACCTTGCCGTGCGTGAACTCGACGAAGGACCAGAAAGGCCGGCAAGGACCAGCCGACCACAGACCCCACCCACGCCAGCACGCTGCCCCACACCACACCGTACGCTGGAAGGGACCACATGGCGAGATTAGCGTACACCGCCACGCTCGCACCCCCCAGCATCATTGGACCGGCAGCGCCCCGTGGGACGGTGGGCCCTTGCGCCAACCACAACGCCACCATACTCGTGAGAAAGATGGCGGGGAAAACACTGGCCAATCCAGCCAACAACGGATAGCCCAAACCCGAAAGCCACACGGCAACACCGATGGCCGTCGCTGCCATCACGCCGCGCATCAACAAGACCTGCTTGCTGACCGATTTGGTACCCTTCGGTGCTTGCTGCGGCCGTCGATTGAACCCCACGACCACGACCAGCAGGCAGGCGAAACCGACCAGAGCCATCGTTCGGGCTGACCATGCCGACACGGTTTCGCTGCCAGCAACAAGCAGGAGAACGGTGCCCAAACTTGCCCAAACCGCCAAGGAAGCGAGTGTCGTCACGAGAAGAGGGTAACGACGTTGTTCGCTCCAACGGGGAAGGACGAGCCACGCCCCCAAAAACAGGGCGTTGAGCATCATGCCAAACGGGACGATGGACAGGCTGGCTTGCAAGGCCTCGTCACCACCGGCCAGATGCATGCCGATGGCGGCCGGCACGATGGTGGAAGGAGCCGTTCCCAGAAGCCCGCCGATGAGTCCGCCCCATTTTTCGATGGCGACCGTGACGGCGGTCGCCACGATACCGGCGAGGGCAGCCGATACGAGAATGGATGTCAGGACCACGATGCATCACCGGACCGGCGGAGGTGGTCGATCAAGCGCTCAAGGCTGCCGCCTCGCCACTCACTGACGGATTGCCCGTTCACATACAGGACGTTGAAGGGGATGAAATCAATGCGCTCGGTCCAGGTATTCTGGGCCTTGTAAGCCATGCCAACTTCACCGGTGAGGTCCAACGAAAGCACCTCCAACTCGCCATTAGGCGTCCACGAACGCAACACATCGTACCAGCGTTGACAGTCGTCGCAGGAAGGTCGCCCCAACACCAGGAGAGTGGGACGGTCATGACCCAGAACAGCGCTCGCATCCTCGAGCACCTGGATGTCCACGTCCATCACTCCGAAGCGTACGATTGACTGTCGATGATGTCCTGAAGTTCGACGACCTTGGCTCCGCGCTCTTCAGCCCGTGCTGCCGAACGAGTGAGGCGAGACCGCATCCACCCCAAGGTCATCATGCCCTTCATGGCGTTGATGGACTCAATGAAGTGAACGGGGTTGCTGCCCAGTTGAGCGTGTTGACGAATATCGGCTTCAAGGTCTTCGAGCACTTCGCTGTACAGGTACAGCAACTCATCGATAGCGTCTTTGGTCACCGGCATTTTTGCCACGCTGCGGGCCAAGGACATCAGCGAAGAAGGCGTCAAGACACCGCCGGACTGGCTGGCGATGAAGCTCTCGGTTCCGCCGACTTCTTCGGTGTCCTTTTCGTCACCCTCCTCGTCTTCACCCGCTTTGAGGTTGTGAACGGCCCGGTCGAGATGTCGTGGTTTGATGGTGGACACCCGATCGCGTTCCGCCGCTTCAGCGCCGTGCAGCAACAGGCGTTGGAGATAGGATTCGAGGTGCTCCACACCGGCTTGAACGGCGGCTGAACCCACCGAGTCCACGTTCTTGATGCGGTCGATCATCAATTCGCGAGTCCGGCTAAAGTTGAGACGACTGCGATAGGGGTCGTCCAGTGTTTTTCGATCGGGGTCACCCTGAAGGGTATCGTTCTCCATCTGCGGCACGAGCCGATCGAGTTCCTCGCACAGCAAGGTCACGAGACGCTCCTTGACGTCGCCTGACAAACGCATGGTTGTGAAATGGGTCGACACCGCTGCGATGTGGCTGGTGGAATAGGGTTTGGCGACCATGAGCAGGCTGTCCAACCTGCAACCCTTGAATGATGTGGTTGGGTCTGTTGGCTCACTCGGTCAGTCCGTCGTCTCGGCCCATGACCTGACTGAATTCCCATGCGTGCAGGCACTCGTGACCGCCCAAAAACCCGCCAGCTTCCCGGGACGGCCCAATAAATTCAGCCCCGCACATCGTGCAGAAGACGTTCACGACCAGTTCGTTGTGATAGGTGCCGTTGGGCGTCTCACGAACCGGAATCCGCTTGCCCACATCTTCATGCGTCCACCCGCTGGTCTTCTTGCACACCTCGTCCTGTTGCTGCTTTTGTGTCATGCTTCCCACTCCATAAGCCACGGCAATCCACCGTCGGCCGTCAACGGACGCAGGCCCTCTTCGTCCCGCACCCACGTGTCCTCGGTGCCCACGCTGCCTTCAGCATAGACCACCTTGGGTTCAATCGCCATCGTGCCGCCCACCGGCAACGGTCGGTCAAATCCGGCCGCCACGACCGGTGATTCGTCGAGTTGCAGGCCGATGGAATGGCCCAAGAACCGACTTTGGTCGGGTGTCATGCCCATCAAATGGTCCCCATAGCCCAACTCATCGGCCATGGAAGCACCTCGCTGCCATGCTTCGCTGCAGTTCAGGCCCTGGTCGAGGACGTCCACGACCTCTTCCTTCACCGTAACCATATCGTCCAATCGTTGCTGCCATCCCTCATCAAGACGCCCCGCGACGAACATACGCGTAGCGTCCACCATGTAGCCGCGGTGAGCGTGAACCAGATCGACCAGCACCGGCTCGTTCGCCTTGACCCGAGTGAACCCGGCGCCCATGCCGCTGAGGGGATGTGGGCCCGTTCCGCCCACGGCTGAATCGAAAAAGGACGGAATGCCGCCGGCTCGACCGGCGACGATGACACCACGGTCGCATTGCAGCGGGTAGCGGCGCATTTGAACCGTACCGCCGAAGCCTTCGCTGCGCGAGACCGCTTCGGCCGCCGCCACCATGTCCAATTCGCTCATGCCTTCACCGCCCACGGCTTGAACCGCCTCGAACATACGAAACTGAACCGAAGCAGCCGTTTCCATCATCTCCAATTCCCAAGCGGATTTGACCTCACGCTGACGATGAACCAAGGCGGTCACGTCGGGGGCGTCGCCCAGAGAAGAGAGGGCGTTGGAAAAACGAGCGATGAACGAAGCAGGTGCCTCGCCGGCTTGCAAACCAGGAGCGGAGGTCACGCCCATCGCGGCGAGGGTCGATGCGAAGGTGGACAGGCGGGGAAAGGGCTGAACGAGATGCGGCGCATCATCGCCGCCGCCCTCGAACTGGGCGCGCTGCAGAGAACGGCGTACGAAGGCGACGGGGCCGTCGCCACCGGCTTCCAAACTGCCGGGCGCTCCCGTGGCAGGGATGAACATCGAACCGTCTTGGCGACCGCCAGCGAAATAGTAGAGGTCGACAGGGTGCTGAATCAACGCACCAGCCATGCCCGCCTCGCGCATCAGGTCTGCCAAACGGGCTTGGCGGAAAGCCAACTCCGAAACAGGGACGCGCCAGTCCTCGCCGTCGGGACCGACGATGTCGTCACTGGACCACGGTGTCATGGCTCAACCACACGGGCAATCGTTCAAAATCCAATCGGCACGGTGAGGCAAGCAAGGCATCAACCGGTGGTGAGTTCCTCAAGGCTCGGCGCCGCCGTGGCGAGGAGGCGTTCCTCGGCGATGGCACAATATTCCTCGCTCAAATCCACCCCGATGTAACGGCGACCGTAAGCCTTTGCCGCCACGCAGGTCGTGCCCGAACCGTTGAACGGGTCGAGAACAACATCACCCGCAAAGGTGTACATCTCGATGCATCGCTTGGGCAGTTCAACGGGGAAGGGGGCGGGATGGTTGACCCTCGAAGCCCGTTCGGTGGGGAAGGACCAGATGGATTTCGTGTGCTGGATGAAGTCGTCCCGTGGCACGGTGTCCAAGCGCCCCTCGCTTCGTTCAGCCTTGGTGCGAGGCAGTTTGTAATCTCCTTTGGAGAACACCAGAAGGTACTCGTGTACGTCCCGAAGGCAAGGATTGGAGGCCGATTGGAAGGAACCCCATGCGCAGGAAGAACCCGCGCTGGCAGACTTGTCCCAAATGATCTCGCCGCGCATCAGAAACCCAATGTCGTTCATCATCAGGTTGATGTGCGACGACAAGGGAATGTAGGGCTTGCGCCCCAAATTGGCAACATTGACGACCATACGGCCTCCGGGGACGAGAACTCGGTAGCACTCAGCAAAGACGCCGTGCAGCAGGTCGAGGTATTCGCGCAGGGACAGGTCGTCATCGTAGGCCTTGGAGGCGTTGTAGGGAGGGGAGGTCACGACCAAGTGAACGCAGTTGTCGGGAACGGGCAAACGGCGTGCGTCGCCGCACACCACTGCATCGAGCGCAGATTCCGGGCAGGGTTGAGCCACACCCACCTCCCTTGAGGAAACCAAACCGTCGTTGAGTCGGCTTCCGTAGTAGATGCTGGCGTCGTGTCCTTCCCGCCTCGACACACCGAAGGCGGACGTAACGGTGCTCGCTCGACGACGAGCGCCGTCCAGCGGTGCTCCACCGTTGGGTTGGTCAGCCGCCATGCCAAGCAAGGGCTTTGTTGGCCTTATCACCTTTCGCGCACTTGACCTGTACGGGACGCGCGTTGTCCAACCATCGGGGACTCGCCATCACAGGGATGAAAAACCGACGAGTCCTCGGAGGTTTGATGGCAAAGGTCCTCAGTTTGGACGATGTCAACGTCGATGGCAAGACCGTGCTGCTTCGCGTGGACATCAACAGCCCGATGAATCCCGCCACCAAGTCCTTTCTCGACATCACCCGTATTCGAGCGATTCTACCGACGCTGCAGCGATTGGTCAAAGCGAAAGTGATCATCTTGGCCCATCAATCCCGCCCGGGCAAGGACGACTTCACCAGCACCTTGGGCCACGCTCGTGAACTGGGCGGCCTGTTGGGGCGACAAGTCAAATGGGTGAACGACATTCACGGCCCCAAAGCCATGGCGGCCATCGAAGCGCTCGAACCAGGCCAACTCCTGATGCTCAACAACGTGCGCATGGACGACGAGGAGAACGCAACCTACACGAACGTCCAAGCCATGACGGACACGAATTTCGTTCAACGCCTCGCCAGCGTCGCCGACATCTTCGTCAACGACGCCTTCGCCTGCGCTCACCGTTTCACTCCCTCTATCGTGGGGTTCGCCAGCCTGCTGCCTTCCTACCCCGGCATGCTGATGGGCAACGAATTGGCCAAACTTGACCAAGCCCTTGAGTCGCCACGCCGCCCCTGCCTCGCCGTGTTAGGTGGCGTCAAGGTGGACGATTCGATTCAAGTGGCCGACAACATGCTACGAAACGGTATTGCCGACCAGCTCTGGCCCACCGGAGGTGTCGCCAACCTCCTGCTCGATTTAGCAGGCTTTGACATCGGCGAGGCCAACCGTCAATTCCTCATCAAGGCCCTCGACACCAAGTGGGGCGCCACCGTCGCTCTGGCCAAGGACCTCATCCGAGACTACGGCAAGCACATCCACTTGCCCGTTGACCTTGCCGCTAACCTCGAAGGGAACCGCGTTGAAGTCCCGCTCGAAGCCTTCCCGATGGAAGCCCCCTTCCACGATTTGGGTCTTGTTTCCATCCGCCACCTCTCGGCCGCCATCAAGTCGGCGGGGACAGTGATCCTCAACGGCCCCGCTGGTGTGTTCGAGAACCCTGACTTTGCACTGGGCACCGTCGAGATGCTCAACGCCTGCGCCGAATCATCCGGCTACACCGTGATGGGCGGGGGACACACGGCGACCTTGGTGGTCAAGAAGGGCATGACCCAGAAGATGGGGCACGTGTCAACCGGAGGCGGTGCATGCTTGGATTACATCGCAGGTCGTCCGCTCCCCGGTGTGGTCGCACTTGAACAGAGCGCAGTCGCCTTTGGCGTCGATGTCATCCCCAACACGGAAGCGTGAAGGAGCCACTGGGGAGACTCGAACTCCCGACCTTCTGATTACGAATCAGATGCTCTACCAACTAAGCCACAGTGGCGGTCAACCATGCGCAGCGTCAATCAAAGATAAGCCCCACGGTTGGAACCTTAGCGTTCTTGAATCATGGCGAACAGGGCGCACCATGAGCGACGGTGACCCCGTGAGGTACCGCAACACCGTCCTGTACGACCACGGCGGCACCAAAACGGTCGGGGATGTGCTTCTCCATGCGGACGGTTCGTGGTCGCCCTCCAACGGTACCGAAGACGTCGTGGACGACATCGACGGCAGCAAGCGTCTCATCACTCGGAGCTTCCAAAACTGGCACACGCACCTCGCCATGCAACTCAATGCCCGAGATTTCAGCGACGGTTTTCCTCTCCATCGCTGGCTGAACGAAGCCATTTTCCCAACCGAATCTCGCATCACGCCAGAATACGTCCGCATGGGCGCACGATGTGCTGCGGCGGAGATGATCCGAACCGGAAGTTCGTTTGCCGCTGACATGTACTTCTTTCCTCGTGTCACGGGCGAGGTGCTCACCCATGCGGGATTGCGCGGTTTGGTTGGCGGGCCTGTGAGCGATTCGGCCCTGCCCAGCCACCCCGATGCCGCCTCAGCACTCAGCGAACTGGACGGGTTGATGGCTAACAACAGCGAAGACAACCTCGTCCAATACGCCATCGCCACCCACTCGGTCTATCTTTGCAGCGAAGACACATTACGAAGAGCCGCCGAACTGGCGCAAAAGCGACAGGCTCGCCTCCACATTCACGTCAGCGAAACCCGCAAGGAAATTGCTGACTGCCACGCCAAGACGGGCATGTACCCCGTTGAATACCTCGATAGCATCGATTTCTTCCAACCGGGAACGGTGTGCGCCCATGCCTCATGGGTCAAAAAGAACGAAATTCGCCTGCTCAAGCAGCACGAAGCGACCGCTGTCCACTGCCCCTCCTCGAACATGAAACTTGCCTGCGGAGGCACCTTGTCTCTGCCAGCCTACCGCGAAGCGGGTGTGGATGTGCGGTTGGGTACGGACGGCGCCGCCTCCTCGGGCAACGGCCTGAACATGCAAGCAGAGGCGAGACTGGCTTCGCTGGTCCAGCGCCACGACCATTGGGACCCCACCTTGTTGCCCGCCGTGGACGCGATGGCTCTGGCGACCAAAGGCAGTCGAGATTGGGCGGTGTGGAACCTTGACGACGTGCGGATGCGCCCACAAGGTCGCTCGAACAACCGCCACCTGGCCAACCTCATCTTCAACGGAGCCGACTGCCTCGACCTGTGGGTCAACGGGACGGCCCTTCGAAGGGATGGCGTGACCAAAACCATCGATGAGGGAGCCGTCCTCGACGAGATCGACGCAGCCGTAGCGACCTATTACGAAGGTGTGGGGTGAATCATTCACTCTTCGTGTATGCGAAGCCAGCCGCGCCGATCAGAACGAACACGAAGTAGGCTGCAAAGCCCGCCTGCAGGTGAACGGCGTAGGAGAGCGTGATGACGGTGTCTTCGGGCAGTTCATTCTCGATGGTACCCAATCCAGCGTAATAGACGCCGGCTGCAACATCCCATTGCAAGCCTGCCTCGCCGTCCTCGCTGCCCGCAATCACATCAGCATCGTAGGGCGTGCACGCCGTGCCCCCTCCGGTGTTGAACAGACCGGGCGGGTTGGCCTCGCAGGTGTTCTTCTCGTCTTCGTCCACGATGACGACATAGATGTCGTCACGGTCCCACGTCAGGGTCAATGCGGCGTTCAAAAAAGGTGAAAATCGCTGTTCGGGCAACGGGTCGTCGGCAAAATACGTACGTTCCGGTACATTGGGGGTCGGAACATCCGCCACTTCACCTTCCACCGTCCAGCCAATCCAGCCCAGCAGAGCGAGGAGGAGAGCCGCCCCCAAGGCACTGTATCCAATGGTTTCTTGACGATTCACCCAACGCACCTCGTCACACAAAGAAGAACGCCAAACCGAGAATGGCGTAACATGCAAGCAACATCACGCCTTCCAACCAGTTGGTTTTCCCATCGGCCAAAATAGCGATGGTAATGAACACCGATACGAAGGTTGCTGAGGTTTCCAGCAACCCGAACTCCAGAGGCAAACCCACGCCCAGCACCCAACCCAACAGCACCATCACCGGTGCGACAAACATCGCGATTTGGACGCTGCTGCCAATCGCGATGGCGATGGAGAGGTCCATCTTGTCCTTCCCAGCCACCAAAACGGCGGTGAAGTGCTCGGCGGCGTTGCCGAAGAAAGGAACCAAAATCACGCCGATGAACAACTCAGGCATGTGCCAGGCTTCTACCGTGCTTTCAACGCTGTAGACGAGCACGTGCGCCATCCAGCCGACAAACACCGTAGCCAAAATCAACAGCGTCCATGCGTCTTTCACGCTCAGTTGGGGATCTTCGTGCTCCCCGTGGCCACCAGAATCGAACAGGGTGGCGTGGGTCTTCAGTTGGAACAGCAACGAACAGCCGTACACGATGAGCAAAATCACGGCCGTTGCGTGCGACAAGCGCAGGACATCCGCTGACGAACCGCCGCTGTGGTGAAAGGCCGAAGGGACGATGAGCGCCACCACCGCCATCACGAGCAAGGCCCCATTCATCTGACCGCTCTGGTCGGAGAAGTGTTGCTCGTTGTGCTTCAGACCGCCGTACAACATCGCCAATCCCAGCACGAGCAGAAGGTTTCCGAGAATGGAACCGATCAGCGAGGCTTGGGTCACGGCGACCATCGTCGCCAACAATTCGGGGTTTTGCGAGGCTGCGTACAGAGCCATGCCGGCGATAATCATCTCCACAGCGTTGCCAAAGGTCGCGTTGAGCAAGCCGCCCACCGCTTCACCGGTACGCAACGCCAACTCCTCCGTGGCTTTTCCCATCAGGAAGGCCAGGGGTGCGATGGCGATCATGGAGAACACAAAAGCCATTTCTGTAGCATGGCTGAACTCAAAATACACCGTAATCGGAATGGCGAGCAGGAGCCAGTTCAATCGCTGTGAAAGAGGATTGACCATGTCCAACCATCGAAGCGAAGGCGAATCGGTTGCGCCATCATGAGCAAGAGATGGTTCACTCACCTTTGCTCACCTGTTGAGGGACATGGGTCGTTCAGTCATCGTCTGACGGGCGCTTGACAGCCCGACGCTTGACGGGAGCCTTGCTGGGAGCTTCGCGACGTCCGACGGTTCGGCGAACGGGGGCTTTTCGAGCAGGTGCTCGCCGACGAACAGGAAGGTCGTCATCGTCGTCATCGTCGTCATCGTCGTCATCATCGTCATCGTCGTCATCGTCGTCGTCGTCATCGTCGTCCTCTTCGGGCTCGTTTTTCTTCTTTCGACGGCGTTCCTTGCGCTGCACGATGTTGATGGCGAAGGGGTCGTCATCGTCGTCCTTCGTATCGGAGGAGGCTTCGCTCTCGCCCTCCTCTTTGGCTTCGTCTTCAACCGCAGGAACGGTCTTGCCCGTCCCGGTCACGGCGTCCATATCGAGGTCTTGGGAGGTGCCGATGAATTCGGCCATCCACGATTCGTCTTCTTCATCGTCATCGCCCCGCTTCTTCTTCTTCTTGGGCCCTGACATGCCTGTTCGGATGATGAGCAAGGACACCACGATGGCCAAGAGATTGACCACACCGATGATCCAAACCACAACATAGGGGGGGTCGGAGTAGGAGGGGACAATCTCGATGGGTTCAACTGGTGGCTTGAGCGCTTCCTCGTAACTGCACACCGTCGTGCCGTCCAGTCGGTTTCGACAGTAGTCCACCACAAATTCAACACGCTTCGACACTTCGTTGCCCGCTCCATCCGTCGCACGAACGGTCAAAGCGTGGTACCCTGGCTCAAAGTTGCCCGCGGTGATTTCCATATCAGCGGTCAACGAACGGTTCAATTCGTCAAGATGGGTAATTCCAGACAAATCCGACCACGGTGTTGACACCGATGCGCCACTTCGCCCACCGAAGTGGTAGGTGAATCGGTATTGGAAGGAGGTGATGACCACGTCGTCTTCGGCGCCAGCGAGCAGGTTGATACGGTTGCCGTACAGGTATTTCGAGCCGTCCGAGGCAGGTGACGGTGAGAAAATAGTCACCTGCGGAAGCTGTGCGTCCACCGAAAGGTAGGTCCATTCTTGGACGACCAAGTTTCCAGAGTTGTCCTGCATGGAGATTTGAATGAGCATATCGCCCGCTTGCGTGTTGGGCAAGATGCTGAAGTCGTAGGTGTACAACGGCCCGAGGTCTGGATTGTTTCGGTTGTCGTTGAGGATGGCCAACGGTTCATCGTCGTTCGTGAGTTGACCACCGGTCAACGTCGTGATGTTGATGGTCGGCGTCACGCCGAGGTCTTCGTTCACCTGAACGCGGAGGCTGTATTGGCCGGCGACCAAGGTGGTGCTGTCGTAAGGCTGCTTATCGCCGTCCAGCATCGTCAAGGTGGCGTTGGGCAACAACGTGTCTTCAGCGACCTTGAAGGCGTTGCCACCAAAGCCTGCGAAGATTTCGTTGTTGGTGTTCCCCCACTCGTCGGTGATGGTCACGGCGTACCAGACTTCACGGTCGACGTTGGGAGGGATGTCAAATTCTCGGGTGATGGTGCTTCCTGCGGTTGGAGGAACATCGATGTCGGCTAGAACTGCCTCCCAACCATCGGCTTCAATGGTCGACACATCACCGTCAAATTCACCGAAGGGCGAGCCGTAGTGGCGCCAAATATCGTAGGTCTCGTTGACCTCGTCTTCGTTGAAAAATTCAAGGCTCACCAGGCCAAACGACCCGAGGGAGAAGGCGTTCTTGATTCGTGGGGGGTTGGGGGCCTGCGTGTCCTCAAAAGGAACTTGGTAGAAATTCTGCTCCAAACCCGTGTAATGGTAGGTACCGTTGACGTTGCCGTACAGCGCTTCAGAGGTGACGAAATAAAACGAGTTCGTGCGGTAGACGTCCGCTGGGACATCGGCATAGAACTCGCCCACGCCGTCGCCAACGGTTCCGAGGTACGTGACCGATTGATTCTCAACAAACGTCCCTTCCGTTACGCGATAGGTGCCGTACCACACATGGTACATTTCACCTTCAATGCCCAGTTGGTCGTTCCAGGTGATGTGGGTGGTTCGGTCGCCGATGAATTCAGCGTACACATCGGTGGGTTCAGCGATCCAGTTGTAGAAGGCGTCTTCTTCGATGGCGTTGGTGCATGAATTTCCGCTGGTGTTGGTGTTGATCACGCCGGTGGAATCCACCGTGACCACGCAATAGTAGGAATACCCAAGGAAGCCGATGGGGACCTGCACCTCATAGGATTCGATGCCTTCGAGGATACCCGAAACCAATAACTGAACGTCACCGCGAAGGATGCTGGCAAAGGACTGGTCCGACCGATAGATTCGGTAGGTTTCGCCTTCCTCGCCGGGGACATCGCCCCAGTTGATGGTGGTGTACCCCCCGCCCGTTTCGGGAACGGGCGTGAAGTATGAACCCGTGATGAAGGGCTGGTCGGGCGGTCGATTGTCTTCAACCACGGCAGCGCTCAAGGTGTTACGGTTTTGACCAATGAACCGAATGTCTTCATAATTCTCGTTCAATCCAGAGGTGATATTGTAAGTATAGTTGGGCAAGAAGTAGGTGATGGAGTAGTAACTGTCTCGCTGGGTGTTTTCAGGAACATCAACAACAAACTGCGTTTGGCTGGCGTTGAGAGTGGCGATAGGCGTTTCCTCGGCAAGCAGGTACGCACCCATCTGACGGGAATTGATGGGGTAGTCCGTTCGCCACAGTCGAATCGTGAGCGCATCGGGGCCGGTGGCGGGCAGGTCGGGAGAGATGGAGTTCCAGTTCAGCCACACCAAGGTGGTTTGGCTGGCCGCCGTGTCGAAGGTAGCCGAGATGATGAACGGCGTGCGGACCGATTGTGTCACTTCCACGACGGGAGTGTAGGTTTGCGAGCCGTTGAACAATAATTCAGCGGCCTCCGTGCCGTCGGTTAACGTCGTTGTGATAGCGTAGTAAAACGAACCGTTCACGCCGGGCTCAACGGCGAAACTTGCCGAATGACCAGGATGATTTTCAGAGGCGCAATCAAAGGTGTCCAACGCGCTGCACGCATCCACTTGCGCAAACGGAGTGAGGGTCGCGAGGTTTGAGGAGGTGACGGGTTCACTGTGCCGGTACACGTTGTAGATCGCGTCCTTGATCTTGCTGGCATCGCCAGCAAGTGAACCAAGGTCGCTGCTGTCGATGTTGGTCCAGGTGATGGTCGTGACCTCCAACGAGGGGTCAAACACCGCCTGAATACCTTGGGCCTGCATGTTGCTGGGCGTCCCGTCACCAGCATGCACGGGGGTCAACGGAATCAGGGCAAGAAGCATGACTGCGCACAGGAGGACGGCGCGGGAATGCGAAGTTCGTTCAGCCGTAGGACTACCCATCATCATCTATGTAGCCTTCGTCCGTTATCACTATGTCGCTCCGTGAAGGTCAAAAGTGGCCTTCTACGGGACGCTTTGAACCATCGGGAACGGTTCACTGTTCCGGGTCCTGAGCACGTTTGGGTTGGGGCAACGGGTCCTCGCTGTCCAAGCGTTGAATATCGCCCTTGGCCTGAACAAACCGAACGAAGAACGTCCACATGCCACCGAGCGCGGAAACGAAGACGACCAGCGACATCGGATTCATCGGCACGTGGTCAAACGGACCGGGATAGGTCGAGTCGATGTTGACGCTCATCAGCAACATCAGCCCCATCACCACCAGAGCCACAAGGGTGAGCACCGTGCGGTCCGCCCTTGAAAATCCGCGATAGTTGCGCGTGCCTGCCACCGCCTGAGCTTGCGTTCCCATGTACGACCCGATGAGGGTCAAGAAGGCGGCAGCCCAACCCAAGGTCATGTCGCCGACAAAGACCGAGGCGCTAATGCACACCACCCACGTGGCGTCCAAAACACGGTCCAGCGTGTGGTCGAGATAATCCCCCCATCGCGTGACTTCGCCCTTGGCGCGAGCAAGCGACCCGTCGAGGCCGTCAAAAAGCATGGCAAGAGCGATCATCACCGCTCCGCCAAGCAGCCACCACCCTCCCGAGGAGGTGGCTGGGGCGTACATCGCCAACAGGCCGCCAGCGACACCAAACGGCAATGCTAACCACGTGACGGCAGCGGGTGACCAACCGTCAAAGGCGCGCAGCACCGGTTGGAGGCCGCTTTCCCATTGCCGACGTAGTTTCTCCAGCGCCATGCGGGCGGTTCGCCGAGGGTCATTTGTAGCGTTTGTGGGCGCTTGCGGCTCAAGGGGACGGTTCGTTCAACCAGTCCACGGCACCAACGGCTTGCGCTTCCAAACCCTTCCACGGCAAACCGTCCTTCACCCATGCCTCCACCTCGAGTGCCAAGTGCTCCGGTTCCGTGCTCGTGGTGACGAATTCCTTGACGGGGAGGTCGATGTCGAATTCAAACAATTCCGACCAGTGTCCCGCCACGAGTTCCCACTCAACGTTGGATTGTACCTTGGTCGAACCGTAGCCTCGGGCTTCCAGCCGAGACGCAACGACATCGGGATGGCATCGAAGCAAGACAATGCCGTGGAGGTCCAAGAGGTGGGAGAGATGACCGTCAACAACCCAGCGACCATCTTCGGGCGCCACCCATGCATCAGCCAGTCGATGAATATCAACCGGAGACGCCCCATCATCGGGGTCGATGGGGCCCAAGCAGTCCAAGTCTCGTGCGAGGTCGTCCACGTGCAAAATGTTCCACCCACGCGCTTTCAAGCACGATGCCAGCGTGGTTTTGCCAACTCCCGGCGTGCCGCTCAGCGCCAGCACACATGCATCGGTCATGGTTTAGGCTTGGGTTGGAGGTATCTAAGGCAGGCGGTGAACAGCGTCGTGGGTGCAAAGGCATGATAGGGCGGAACACCTCCCACAGCCTGTTCTCATGTTCGGCATGCAAGACCCTTCCCAGACGCTGCTCCAAATCGAGCGGTACCTCGAGGAAGGTCGGTTGGAACTGGCCGAGGTGATGGCCACCCAATTTTCAGAATTGATGCTGGCAAACAAAAAACGGGAAGCGCAGGACCGAATTTTCCTGCTAAAAGGACTGCGTTTGATGTGCGATATCGCCCTCGCTCGGGGCAAAGCGGCTCAAAATTTGTCCACCATCAAACGCATGCACACAGAGCGCAAAACCCTCACCGCCTTGCTGCGCAAGCACGCCCCAGCGATGCTGGAAGCCATGCAGCCCGAACACGAAGACCACCTGCGTGCCGGTCGCTTGTATGCGGCTGCAGGCAAGCACAAGGCGGCAGCCAAGGCATACGCAAAGTGCGAATCCCTCGTTCCTGGCCACCTCGCTGCAGCGTTGGCAGCGGCCCAAAGTTTACCCTCAAAAGCCACGTTGCAACGCTTGTTGACCACCTTGGCCTCTGCAGGCCCGGTCATTCACGCTCAGGGACTATTTCTCCTGCGACCCGATGGTTCGCCCGAAGTGCACGCAGACCACGTGGTGGCGACCCTACGGCAAAACAGCAGCATGGCTGCAGGTATTGGTGATCGGTGCGAGGCGGAAGCGCAGCGGCTCGAAGCCCAGAAAGCGGCCATCATCGCCGGAGAGCAAGCGGCCAACGAGCAGTTGCAATCGGCCCTCAACGCACTGCAGCCAAAACACGACTACTACGAATACGGATGATGGTAGCGAGGGATGGATTTGAACCATCGATCTCCGGGTTATGAGCCCGACGGGATATCCAGACTACCCCACCTCGCTAACCTTACGCCCCAAGTCCTCCGTTTTCAACCCACCGTTACGGGCGATTTGGTCCTCAAAGGTGGATTGATGTGGGAGAAGAGCCTAGGTCTACCATGGGCAGGCATCGAAGTTCGGTGACGGCAGTCCTCATCATGATGATGGGCGCCGTGTTCGCCGGGTGCCTCGCCAACGAGGAGGAGCCCCTCTCCAACCCCATCACAATGGACGTGCATTACGAAGCGACTTCGGGCACCATCACCAAACGGATGCAGAACAACGCTGTGATCGCGGAAAACGGTGTTGAACTCTCGTTTGACTATGCCCGCGTGGTCTCAAAAGCAGGCACGATGAAAACCTATAGTTTTGACCCGGGCGACGATGTTGAAGGGGCTAACACCGTCACCATCAACGCCAATGAACAAGCAGAAATCACCTACACCTACCTTACGCACGGGTTGTTCAATGCCGTGCTGACCGCCGTCGACGAGAACAACAACAACGCCACATTGGAGCTGGTCATTCGGATCGATGAGGAGATTGATTGGACGCAAACCAACACAGATGAGCCCACCGACATGGCGATTTCCACCGTTCCAGATTGCCTTTGCGTGGCACCCGAACGCATCGACTTCGACTCGACGATCACGAACCGAAACGAAATCGTGCCCGGCACCCAGGTCACCGTCACATGGCACCTCGACAACCCCGATGGGGATGAGAAAGCCTTCCACACCGAACAGATCGGCGACGGTCAAGACGCGACATGGGAACACCAGCAATACCAGGTAGGCAAGGGAACGTGGGCGCTGCGTGTGACCATTGACACGGGCAACGAATCCATCGACCTCCACCACATTGTCCGCATTGAGTACGAAGCCGCAGAATCCACCCCCAATCCGATCGATGCAGTAGAGACGGAACGTCGTTCCTCTTCAGTTTAAATGAACTTAAACTGAAACTAAAACTGAACTAAAACGCAGACAGCACCGCTGCTGCTCCAGGAAAACGACGCTGTTTCAACATCCCGACCTTGGGAACCGTGCTTCGCTCCTTGATATAGGGAAGCGGATTGAGGAAGGACAAGAGGGATGGAACATGCCGACCAAAACCAAGAAAAATGCCACGATTGAAATTGAAAAGAATGAAGCACCTGTGGAGGAAGAAGTCCTCCCCATGGAAGAGGAAGAGGAGGCGGTCCTCACCATCGAAGACTTGCCCGGTGTTGGACCTGCCACCGCCGAGAAGCTCCGTGAAGCCGGTTTTGAAGAACTCCTGGCCCTTGCCGTGATGTCACCCGGTGACCTCGCTGAAGAAGCCGAACTCGGTGAAGCCGTATCGGCCAAGATCATCGCCGCAGCAAAGAAAATGGCCAACATCGGTGGATTCGTTTCCGGTGATGCCCTTCTTGAGCGCCGCAGAGAAGTTCAGAAACTCTCCTCCAAGGTCCAATCCATTGACGACCTCCTGGGCGGCGGATTTGAAACGCAAGCCTTGGTCGAGGTGTACGGTGAATTCGGCAGCGGGAAAACACAAATCGGCCACCAACTGGCCGTGAACTGCACCCTGCCCATGGACCAAGGTGGATTGGATGGCGATGTCTTTTACATCGACACCGAGGACACGTTCCGACCCGAGCGTATCACCCAAATGGCCCGTGGCCACGGCCTCGACCCCGAGTACGTGCTCTCGCGAATTCACGTCGCACGCGCCTACAACTCCGCACATCAGATGCTACTGGCGGATGAAATCAAGCGCATGAGCAAAGGTCTCAACGTCAAGATGATCATCGTCGACTCCTTGACCAGCCACTTCCGTGCAGAATTCATCGGCCGAGGCATGTTGGCACGCCGTCAACAAAAACTCAACAGCCACCTGAAGGATTTGAAGCAGCTGGCCGATGTTAACAACGCCTTGGTGCTCGTGACCAACCAGGTGCACTCCAAGCCCGATGCCATGTGGGGCGACCCTACCAAGCCCATCGGCGGTCACATTCTGGCTCACGCCAGCACGTTCAGGCTGTATTTGCGCAAGGCCAAAGGCGGTCGACGCATCGCACGATTGGTTGACTCCCCGAACCTGCCCGACGGAGAGTGCGTCTACCAGGTGACCGAAGAAGGGCTACGCGACTGATGTTGGCGACGTAAAGAGGCCCCCAAAACAAGCGGCTGAGGCTTGCCCAACAGCGGCAACTTGAAAATGTCCTGAAGCGGAATGACCGCATGCGTCATTTGATTGAGCGTGTCTTGGAACTCTCCGAGGACGAGTTACAGGTTCCAGCTGTTGAACAAGCACCCCACCAAGGATCCGAGGAAGAGTTGCGGGCATTGCTTGAATCCCTGCAACCACGCATCCGTGTGTACGGGGTGGGGGGCGCAGGATGCAACGCAGTCAACCGTTTGTTCAACGAAAATTTGTTCGACTCTTCGTATGTCACAGGTTACGCCATCAACACCGATGCTCAGGCATTGCTTCAATCGCCCATTGAGGAAAAGGTGCTCATCGGTCGGACCGCCCGAGGACGAGGCGCAGGTGGTGACCCCACCAAAGGCGAAGCCGCTGCGTTGGAATCGGAAAGGGTGCTGCGCCGTATCACCAACGATACCCAACTCGCCATCATCACCGCCGGCATGGGCGGGGGCTCTGGAACCGGAGCAGCGGGCCACATTGCGCGATTGGCCAAGGCACAAGGTGCGATGACCATCGCCGTCGTCACCTATCCGTTCAAGTCTGAAGGTTCCCTTCGCAAGCAAAACGCCGAATGGGGTTTGGAACGATTGCGGGAACACTGCGACACGATCTTGGTCATCCCCAACGAGCGGCTTCTTGAAATCGAGGGGGTCAAAGACTTGCCCATCGCCAGCGCTTTCCGAGTTGGCGACGAATTGCTCGTACGCTCTATCACGGGCGTGACCGAGTTGCTTACAACCGACGGCATGGTCAACCTTGACTTTGAAGATTTGAAGGCCGTGATTCACTCGGGCGGTGGCGTGGCCATGATTGGGCTTGGTGCTGCCAGAGGCCCTGGTCGGGCTGAAGCTGCCACCATGGAAGCCCTTCATTCACCTTTGCTTGATTTGGACATGAGCGATGCCCGTGGCGCCCTCATCAACGTCGTTGGTGGCGAAAGCCTCACGTTGGGAGAGGCAGAGCGTTGTTCTCAACTCATTGCTCAACAAATTTCGCCCAACGCCAAGATCATCTGGGGTGCAGCGGTTGATGAGAAACTGGGCGAAGATATCCGCGTCATGCTCGTGATCACCGGCGTGAAGAGCGAACAAATTCACGGCTCCACCGAGAACAGACAACTTCGGGCGCTTCGAAACCGCCAGATTGAATTCGTCAACTGATCACGGTCGAAGGTTGGTCCAAAGAAGGCCAGCCAGCACCAACAACCCCACCGCCAGCACCACGCGGTCTGTTCCGCTCACGCCGTCAATGCCTTCGCTCGGTGTGAGATCACCGGTATAACCCACGGAGGGGACGACCAATCGAACCGTTGTCCACGCATCCTCGCTTGGCGCATTGTTACCGTTGACGGCGTTGGCGTGAATCACGAAATCCGTTCGGCTGTCGTTGGCCGGTGGCGCCGTCCAGTTGAAGGTCCAGACTCGCTGTCCAGCCCCTGCTTCGCGATGGGTCAACCCACCGTCCAAGAACTGAAGTATGTTCGTATCGTAAGAGAATGTTCCGTTGCTGGCTTGGAGGCGGAAACCTCCCTGATACCCGTCAATGTTCACCTCGATCGTGCTGGTCACGGTCAGCACGAGGTCGTAGGTGGTGTTCGCTATGTACGCTTCTGGCAGACCGTCCAGTTCAACGGTCGCAGCGGCGGTCGAAGCGTGGCACAGACAACCCTCGTTGGCTTCATCGCCCAACCCCGACGGCACCCCGGAAACCATGGAGGGCCCCAGGAGGACCACCGCCAGAAGGAGCACCAACCCGGCCGTTCGCACATCGTCGGCTCGTGGCCCACCCGTATGAGGCTTGCTTCATCGGATGGCGTGATGCACAAGCGCCCAAGGGAAACCATGCATTAAGTAGGATAAGGACAGAGAGAGATTCATGATTGATGGGACAGAGATGGGCGTTCCCGAAAACGACGAAGACGAGATTGACATCTATGCTGCCTTGGGATTGAACACCCCCGTCGAACCTGAAACACCCTCCGATACTACCCCATACGACCCCTTGGCGGCCTTCATGGACGATGACGATAATGATGTGGAAGAGTCGTGGGGACCAACGGCGAGTTCTGTCGCCGATGTGTCGGGGCTTGAGACGAGCCCAGTCTCACACGCAACAATTGAAACCCTCCTCGCTACGTTGGCTCGTGATCTGCTGGAAAGCGAAATGATGCCCCAACCCTTTGACGGCGGGTCTGCCGATTACACCACCGTCAAAGTTCAGCGAGACCGTGATGCCTACCACCTATCGCTCATCGTCGACATGGGTGGCCATCCCATCAAGCCCTTCGCCACCGTTCTCGCAGTGGACGACCAATGGAAGCCTCTCAACCCGCCCACCGGCTTGCCCTCACGGTGGCACGCCTTGTACGCAAGCCTCTCAAAGGCGCTGGCAACGGCGTTGGCGCAACAAGGTCGCCCCTCAACCATCTAAGGTTGAATGAATCACAACATCCCAGTTGATGACGATGTCAGGGTCCAAAGAATTGGACACGCTGCAATACTTTTCATGACTTTTCTCAACCACCCTTCGGACCAAATTTTCGGGTACGTCACCCACCACGTGATAGACCATCGTCATACTCAGAAAGCGTCGGGGCGAGGCTTCAGCACGTGTTGAATCGAGTTCCACCCAGGCCTTCTCAAAGTGCCGCTGCTTCAGGCCTACAACCACATCGACCAGCGAGCAGGCGCCGACCATTTGCAGCGTCAATTGCATGGGGCTTGGGCCGTCGTTCCAATCCATCTCGATGCGCTGACCAGCGGCGTTGATGCCGACCATGTTGGTGCCCCCAGTCCATTCCACGCGTCCTTGCATGGACACGGCAGGGGCGGTTCATTCTTGAAGGGGTTGCTTGTCGGTGAAAACGAGGAACATGAACGGAACACCAGTCACCATGCAAAACGGCGTCTTGAACGTACCCAACGACCCGGTCATCCACTACATCGAGGGCGACGGCATCGGTGTTGACATCACCCCCGTGATGATGCGTGTGGTCAATGCTGCAGTAGCGAAGGCCTACGGCGACGAGCGTACCATCGTTTGGAATGAAGTTCTCGCAGGCGAGAAAGCCTTCAACGCCACCGGTGAATGGTTGCCACAAGCCACGTTGGACGCCATGCGAACCGGCTTGGTCTCCATCAAAGGCCCGCTCACCACACCCGTCGGCGGAGGCATCCGTTCCCTGAATGTAGCCCTCCGTCAACAATTGGACCTCTTTGCTTGCGTTCGACCGGTTCGCTGGTACGAGGGAACGCCGTCGCCGGTCAAGGCGCCCGAGGACGTGGACATGATCATCTTCCGAGAGAACAGCGAGGACGTGTACGCTGGTATCGAGTGGGAAGCTGAGAGCGATGAAGTGCGAAAGGTGATCGATTTTCTGACCAACGAAATGGGCGTCTCAAAAATTCGCTTCCCCGAAACCTCCGGTATCGGCATCAAACCTGTCTCAAAGCAAGGTACAGCCCGTATCGTCCGAGCAGCCATTCGATACGCCATCGACAACGACGAGGACAGCGTGACCTTGGTGCACAAAGGCAACATCATGAAGTTCACCGAAGGCGGCTTCCGCGATTGGGGGTACGCCTTGGCCAAGGAGGAATTCGGCGCCACCGAACTCGATGGTGGTCCGTGGTGCTCACTGACCAACCCGAATTCCGGCAAAACCATCGTCATCAAAGACGTCATCGCTGACGCCATGCTCCAGCAAATCATCACTCGACCAGCCGAATACAGCGTGTTGACCACGATGAACCTCAACGGCGATTACATCTCCGATGCTCTCGCCGCACAGGTGGGTGGCATCGGCATCGCACCGGGTGCAAACATCAACTACGACACTGGAATTGCCATCTTCGAGGCCACCCACGGTACGGCCCCAAAATACGCTGGCCAAGACAAAGTCAACCCCGGCTCCCTCATCCTCTCCGCCGAGATGATGTTGCGTCACATGGGGTGGCGAGAGGCGGCCGACCTGATTGTGAAGGGCATGGAAGGAGCTATTTCCAACAAGACCGTCACGTACGACTTTGAACGGCTCATGGACGAGGCAACCTTGCTGTCTTGCAGTGCGTTTGGCGAAGCGATGATCGCTCACATGTGAAAGCGAGGGATGCAACATGGCCCGGTCGTATGATTCACGATGGGTCAGCATCAAAGGCGGCAACGAACGCAAGTGGTGGATACGAGCCAAGGCCAAGGTGGATACCGGCGCCAAACGATGCTCCATTGATGAGGCGTTGGCCACGGCTCTTGAGTTGCCCGTTGTGGGCGAAGTCAAGGTTCGTAACGCCATGGGCAGCCAAGCACGCCAACTCGTGATGGCAAAGGTTCGAGTCGGTCATCACACGTACGATGTAGAGATGACCGTTGCAGACAGGAGTCTGCTCAAGTGTCCGATGTTGTTAGGCAAAACCTTCCTCGATGTGTTGGCCAAGCGCCCGCTCAAGCCCAGCAACAACAGCGATGTGCCTCAGTTCGTTTGATGCTTGAGCCAAGGCTTGAGCGTACGGTTGTTTTTCGCCACCGAGAATCCGAATTTTTCCTCGATGGCCCGGTCGACGAGGGTGAAGTCACCGTCCATGGTCGCAACCAGCACAGCCCCAATTTCAGGAAGCGGCTGGGAGGCCAAGTGCATCGCCAAGCCATACAGTTCGATATCTGTCGATTCGGGATAAATGGCTTCGCCGTCGAGTTCTGTCCGGTACGTCACGCCGCGCATGCCTTTGATTTCGCTGAGTTCCTCGAAGACATCTCGATGGCGCTTGAAGAAAGCGAGCAACCCGTCGTTGGTGGCGGGACGTTCAGCCAGCATGTCCATCGTGGGGGTCCATGTGTTGTACTGTGCCAACACCTCGTCCACCAACCCGAGCATGACCTTCTCGCTCAATGTTTGTTCGAGCACTTCGGCATTGATGAGCGAAGAACCGAACCGGTGCATGAGGCGGTTGTCTTTGGCGAATTGCTTCAACTCCCCTCGGACATCATCAGGGATCATGAGCGCCAACTGATCAGATTGGGCGTGATGGAGCAAAATTTGGTGAAATCGGTTGGAGCCCAACGCACTCATGTTCGTATCGAGGACGATGTTCATTCGCTGGTAGGCTTTTTCCACCAGAGCATCCACCAAGATGTTCGTGTCGACGATGACCAATGGCGTCAAAGAGAGGTTGTGAAGGAACCGCCGCTTCGATGTAGGAATCTGGTCTTTGTATTGAGCGAACAGCGTTTGCTCCACACCGGCCAAACGGGAGCGAGCCGCGACCGAAAACTTGGTTGAATTTTGAGCCCGCTCCAGGTACATCAAGCCCTCAAAAGCCCCGTCTTCGGCAGCCTCTTTGGCCAATTCGTACACTTCTGCCATGGTAGGGTTGGCCCCCTGCATGATTTGGCGGAATTGGTGTTCAAATTGGGTGCGGCTACGGCGCAAGTCTCGGCTGATATGGGTTGAGGCCGCAGTTACTCGGCCGAGGAACGGTTCGGGAGGAAGACGATGAGCTGGTTCGTTGGGGTAGTTGCGCAGCACGTCAAGTTCCTCTTCGTTAAACACGGTGCGGGTCTTGACCACCATGTTGCCTTCAACGTCCTCTTCTTCGTAATTTTGGCGTTCTTGGACGTGTTGGCGAATCAGACGAGCAGCACCGGTGGTATCGGTTGAAGCCAAGTGGCATACACGCAGATAGAGTTTGAAGCGCTCAGTGATGGCGGTGTTCAGGGCTGGAACTTTGTCCAGGAGGGTCACGGCTTCAGCCCACGAGGTCGCATGAGCATAGTGAATCAATGACTTCCGGTACAAAGCGAGCGGAAGGGCGAGAGCCGAATCATCATCGTCGTCGTTGCTGGAGACATCCAAGCGAGCGGCTTGCGTGAACAATTCGGCCGCTCGGGAATACTCTCGGGCTGAATTGAGCTCGTCACCCTCCGCTGAAAACAGAGCGGCTCGTACCAGCGGAGCCCACGGCGAGAGCGGGTCGTGGTGCTGATACCACGAAGCGAGGTTGGACAGACCGAGGTCGTACTCAAGGACAAGAGACGAGAACGAGTGGATGAGTTTCAACGGCAGCTTAGCATCGGCCAACATGCTGTTGAGGGCTGCCTCGTCTTCGGGCTTTGCCATGCCGATGCTGTACGCTTGCAAATGTCGGTTGAGATGTAGGGTGAGCAGGATAGCGTCAAACAACCGCTGTTCAATGGCGTTCAAGTCCAACTCTTCGAGGCTGCTGGCGAGGTTTCGAAGATGATTTTCTTTGACCACGCCGCCGTCAACCAGCGCTCGTGTGATGGGCGAGAGCGCCCGAAGCGCAGAGGTGTTGAGCACTTCCGCCACCTCTGGAGTTTCGGTGTACGTTCCCTCGATGAGGAGCAACAGATGTTCGGCCAGAGGCGTGAAGAAAGGGGGGACTTCGGCGCCGTGAACGGCTTGAAGCGCATGTGTTCGGCAATCATTGAGGTGAGGCCGCAGTTCAGCCGTGAGATTGGCAGGTGCGAGATGGCTGACGAGCAGGGCGATGTAAGGGTGGGAGAGGGCGAGCATGGGGTCGGCGCAAAAGACGGACGAAAGACGCTCCAGATCCAGCGTTTCGGTCAGCAGGGTCAGGGCGGTGCCCTTGGCCATCGACCATGCTTCGCCACCCTCATCGCACAGACGCCGGGCGGCTGAAAGGCGCAAGGGCAGAGCAAGGCCTTCTTCGGCCAGCAAGTGCAGGAGCGCTTGGTCGTTGATGTCGGGAACAAAACCCAGCAACCAGGCATCGGCTCGCTCGTCCTGCATCTCCAGCAACAATGGGAGCAATTCTTCAACGTCCGACCCGCCGTCCAATCGCATGCTGGAAAGCACACCCAAGGCTTCGTCGGCTTGTTGTTCGCGCAGCAGCGCCTTGAGTCGCCACCACACCAACCGGTCGCGGCCTTCGTGAACATTGGCTTGCTCCAAGAGCGACAAACCGTGCTCAAGTTGTTGGGAGGAGCAGGATTCTGCTTCGTTGGGAGCATGTTGCCACGCCAGCGTGAGGCGGGCGAGGTTGAGCGGTTGGCCGAGGTCCGCATCAAGTAGGGTCGCAAATGCAGAGACCGTTCCCGAGGTCAACTGCACGAAATCCTCCAGTGCTTCGGTGAGTGAAGCGTCGGCCTTCTTGCAGGCCTTCACCACGTGATCAGGCACCTCCGATGCGGCATGCAGATGAAGCAGGAACGGAACGAAGGCAAGAGCGCCTTCGAGTTCGTTGAGCGTTGCATCAATCGCTACCTGTCGTCCACCTGCGAGTTGGTGACTCACCTTGTTCATGGCCACCTTGATGGCCGGGACAACCACGCCAGCCGCTGCCAAGTCCACCACCTGTTGCACCGATGCGCGATCGCGGGGGTCAATCCAAAGAAGGTCGGTGTTCAAGGCCGTGGCGGTGTTGACCACCTTCTCGGCCTTCTTCTTGGGAAAGGCCAAAAATTGAGCGAGTAGGGGAGTTTTTTCAGCGATGGCGTGCCAAACAGGATGGACACCCTCGCTCAAACAGGTCGCTCGCTCAAACTCTTCGTTGGCGTTCCATGCCTCGTCCCAGTCGTCCTTGTTGAGTTGTTTGTGAACCAACAAGGCGGCTAAACGGTAAGCAGGCGTGAGTGGCGATTCACGAACGATGTCCCCCGGAGCATGCAACCACGAGAGGTGAGAAGGCCCTGCCTGTCGCCCAGAGCGGCGAGTGCGTCCCCGAGAGCGTTGCATACCTGGTCGACGACCGGTGTTTTCGTCGGCGTCTTCGTCTTGGGACGGCGGTTCCTCTTCGTTCGCTGCCAAAATGAGGATGGCTTGGTAGGGGCGACCGAGCATTTGCCACGCGGCTTCCTTGGTCATGGTTGAAACGCGAGCGGTGCTGCTGCGAGGTCTCGAAAACGCCGCCTGTAGGCAGGTCTCCATGTTTGCCTCATCCAAGCGTTCATCCCCCTGTTTCCCCCCACGACGAGCGACCTTTCAATGCACCGATGGCGCTGTATGGCGAAACGAAGGGGCATCGCAGAGTCCTTCAACCACAGCCCCTTCACATCAAATGAGTCACCATGGAAGGTGTTGTCTTCGCTGTCCTTTTGCTCCACCCGTTGCTGGCCAGCGGGCTGGTGATTTGGTTGTGGTGGCAGTATTCGTGGCGAAAAAAATCCTACGAACTCAAAGGCGAAGAGAGGGCGGTCTATTTGGCTCGTCATGAGCGCAACGGAGAGCGCCTTCTCGTCGCCACCGGCGCCGTCATTCTCATCGCCTTTGTTGCTCGGGCTGTCGAAGGTTGGCACACCAACGGGAACCCGTGGACGAACCTCGTCCCCCAATCCCTCCACGGCTTCATGGGCCCCATTGGATTCGCCCTGTTGGTCGCAACAACTCGGATGGGCAAGCAAGCACGTTCCCAACGGCTCGCCGGCGAGTCCTTCGCCCAAACAAAACTCAAGCACGGACGGGCCGCAGACGTGATCATCTACCTCGTTTTCATTCACGCCTTCCTCGGGTTCATTTACACGTTTGATGTGTTGATGTGACCGGCCTACTCCGAGGAAGGGCATGATATATCACGGAATAATTGATAGTTAACCGAAGTTGAGTTGTTTTGAAAGAGCATGGCTAACCCAGACCGAGAATTGTCATCCGCCGAGCGCCTCGAAGAGGTTCGTCATGCGATGGATGAGGTTCAGGAACTCCAACGGACCGTTGAGCGAGAGCGGATGGCTCGGCAAGAAGCTGAACGCACGTTCAAGAAAAGCTACGAAGAACTGAACGCCGCCAACAAGGCCCTCGACAAGAGCAATTCAAAGTTGCAAGAAACCATCCTCGAACTCAACGATACGATGATTCGATTAACATCGCACGAAGTGAAGAGTGTAGCGACCAAAGTGACTGTGGTGGTCGCCATGGCGCTGTTCGTCATCAGCGAGTTCACCCTCGAACCTGTGTTGGAAGAGTCGATCGACAATGTAGCCGTGTTACAGTTGGCAAAATTGGCTATTTTCTCACTTCTGATTCCGCTCGAGATCATTGCTTCTCGCATCATTGAAGCGGACATGGTCAATTCAGATGTCATCAATCTAAATATGTACGAACGGCTCTTGTACTCAGCGTACGACGACGGCATCATCACCGACTTAGAGCGAACGCTGTTGACATCCAGCGCCACAGAATTGGGCATTGCTCCAGAAAAAGCGATGGAACTTGAAAAGGCCGTCCGTGAGAAACTCAGCATCGACGAAGAAGCCTGATGCAGGGTTCCTTTCTGAGGCACAACGTCACAGAACGTCCATTTTCACACGGCCACGGAGTGATGGAGGTCAATCGCTCAGTAGCCTCATATATCACGCATCCAAGGTGTTGGCATGGCAGAAATCGTTGCCTTTCCCCGATTGTACCGTTGCCGGGTCCCTCGACAAGAATACCTCGAATTGATCGAAGCCTCCAACACGGTGTTCGCCGACCTATACCTCGGTTTTGACTCGTTTCATTCGTTATACGTCTCGGTCAATGCCGCCGGTCAAATCGTCATTCATGGCGAAGGGACGGTGAACGACAAAGCCAGGTTGGAACAGGCGGCTTGCGTTGATTTTATCTGGGACAACGGCGAGAAGAGCCTGTTCATTGCTCACCTGAATCGGATGACGCATCTGACCACAGGGCGACGTTTGCAAAGTCGGAAGGAACGCCTTCGCGTGTTGTCGATTCAATGGGGCGAGCAGGGTCTGGAATACTCGTTTTACGTTCACGATGAACTCTCCATGGAATGGAACTTTGTTCAACAAAGTCAGCCCTTCATCGTCTCTGTGAGCACGACAAAGCCCGTGGATGTGGACGAGGAGCACCAGTCCGATTCCCAAGATGTCAATCTGCTCCGGTTGGCCTACGTCTCAGGGTACTTTGAATCGCCTCGCCGCTTGTCCTTGACCGAGTTGGGGCAACGTGCCGGTTTGTCATCAAACTCGGTGAACCGCAGGCTACGCCGAATCATCGCTGAGTTGGTTGGCGAACGAGTCGACCCTTAGGTGCCTAAAGCGGACGCTCATCAGCATCAAGGCCATCGTGGCGCCTGCACCGCTCAGAAAACGGTGTTGAACAACCAACCGAAGGTGGATTGGTCACCGGGACCAAGGTAGAACATCAACATGAAGATGGCGACCCCCCACATAACTGGGCTAACATCGTTGAGTTTCTCTCGGTCGGTGATGCCGCCCATGAGTTTGATGATGACGAAGGAGATCACACCCCATGCGATACCGTCAGCGATGGAATAGGTGAACGGCATCATCACCATGGTCAAGAACGCTGGCAACACCATGTCTTGGTCATCCCAGTCGATTTCCGTGGCTTGCTTCATCATCATGGCGCCGATCATCACCAAAGCACAGGCCGCAGCGAAGGTTGGGATGGCTTGGAACAAACCGGACAGGAAGAGACCAGAAAGCATGAGCACGCCGACGGTGACGGCTGTCAGGCCGGTCTTGCCGCCTTCTTCGACACCCGCAGCGGATTCGATGTAGGTCGTGGTGGTGCTGGTGCCGCAGGCCGCACCGATGACGGTAGCGACGGCGTCGGACATGAAGGCCTCGTCGGAGTTCTGCAATTCGTCGTCCTCATTGACGTAACCGGCTTGGCGACCCACCGAGTACAACGTTCCAGCGGTATCGAAGATGTCTACGAACAGGAAGGCGATCATGACCAACATGAAGTCAGCGAGGTTGTCGCCGACATCACCAAGGGCGCCGAAAGCAGCACCAAGGGACTCTTCAGGCAGACCCACGAAGCCAAAGATTTCGGTGGGCCACTCGGCGGTGGCTGAGCCCCACCCTGCGCCGCCTGCGGTGAAGTCGTTGTAGGGGTCGTAGGCACCCACGGCCCATCCGTAGACCGAAGCACCGAGGATACCGTAGATGATGGCCCCTTTCACGCCCTTGGCCATCATCACGGCGATGGCGAGCAACGCCACCATGCTGATGAGGGCACCGTGGTCGTACCCAAAGCCCTCTGTTGTGGCGAGGTTGACGAGGGTGGCCCCGTCGTCTTGAATCCAACCCATCTCACGCAGACCGATGATGGCAAGGAACATCCCGATACCGGCGCCAGTGGCAATTTTCAGGTCCTTGGGGATGGCGTTGATCATCTTGGTTCGCCAACCGATTTGGGGGAGGGAAATGATGAGGAAGATGATACCTTCCACAAAGACGGCAGCGAGGGCGATGCGCCAGTCAATGCCCATGCCGAGAACCACGGCGAAGGTAAAGTAGGCGTTCAAACCCATTCCCGGCGCCAAGGCGAAGGGCAGGTTGGCCCACAGGCCCATGACCACACAACCGACAAAGGCAGCGACGGCGGTGGCGAAAAGAGCGTCGTCAAAAGGAATACCGGACACACTCAGCATAGCCGGATTGACCAGCAAGATGTACGCCATCGTTAGGAAGGTCGTCAATCCAGCACGTAATTCCCCATTCAATGTCGCTCCCCGTTCTTCAAATTTGAAATACGTCGCGATGTTTTGTTCCATTCCCATAGGTGTCACTCCTTGTGTTAGTCGCCGAGAGTTGTATAAAGGTTAAGAGCATTGGGTAGGAAATGCCCCTTTTTTGTGACAAAAAGACCGAATCTTCGTGCTTCACGCATCGTATTCGACCAGGCTTCGAACGGGCGTCTTTACGGCCTCTCGCCCGTTGAGGAAGGTCAAATCGATGACCACAGCACATCCAGGAACCTCTCCTCCAGCCTGTCGGCACAATGCGACAGCGGCTGCAAGCGTGCCACCAGTCGCCAGCAAATCGTCGAGAATGACCACGCGTTGGCCTGGTTGGATAGCGTGAGCTTGGATTTCAACGGTGTCCGTTCCGTATTCCAGTTCGTAGGTGTGGCTGAGCGTGGGACCGGGGAGTTTGCCTTGTTTACGAATCATCATCATCGGCAAACCCAAGCGTTGAGCCAGAGGGGCGGCGAACAGGAATCCCCGGCTCTCGATGCCCGCCACGATGTCAGGTCGCCATTCAGCGATGATATGCTCCAAGTGGTCAAGGCAGTACGCCATCGCTTCGTGGTCGGCGAGCACTGTGGCGATGTCGTAAAACAAAATCCCGGGGACAGGGAAATCGGGAACACGACCGATTCGTTCCTTCAGATTCATGATAAGAAGCCCGACGGCGAAGCCCATGAAGATGCCGCCCAGCGTTGTGCAGACCGTCGTTAGACTCGTGCGTCATAACACCGATTCAAGTACACCTCGTTGGTCGCGGTGCACATGGAAGGTGCGACCGACCCGGATATGTTGCGTCACCGTGCCTTTTTCCGAATGGGTCTCTTCATTCACGACCACCGCAAGGCCGTGATGGCTTTCGGCTTGGTCTCGTGCGTCCTCATGACAGGCCTTTTCGCGATGGGGGCGGATTGGGCAGAAGGCTTCGGTGAGGACGATGTTGAATCGGTCAACGCTGGCCGGCTCATCGCCGAACGATTTGCCGCTGATGATGACGGCGGCGGCCAATCCTTCCGCTACTTGGTGTTCCACCCCAGCCTGAACGACACCTCCGCTGAGTGGAAGACAGCAGTGATGCAAGCCCTTTCGGAAATCGAAAACCATCCCGACGTGACCGTCGAGTACTCCTGGACCGTTGACGACGTTGACCGGGACGATGTGGTTGTGACCAGCGAAGAGGGCACATACGCCATCAACACCGTGACCTTTTCTTCTTCGCGCAAAGAAGCCAAACAAGTCATGGACGACATGCACGATACCGTCGACATCGGTGGTGAGTTTGAAGGCTGGATGACCGACGGCATTGCCATCGATTGGACCTTCGACCACCGCATCAAAAACGACCTTGTCAAGGCCGAGTTGATTTCTGGGCCCCTCTCCATTCTCATTCTCGGTATCGTCTTTGGCTCCATTGTCGCCGCCCTCCTCCCTGTCGGCGTTGGTTTGGGGACCGTGGCCGCTGCCATCGGCATGACGGTGTGGCTCAGCAACGTCACCGATGTGACGGTCTATGCCACCAACATCATCTCGTTGATCGGCATCGGTGTTTCCATTGACTATTCCCTCTTCCTCGTGAACAGGTTCCGCGAAGAGTTGGACCGAGGTCTCGATGTTCGAACGGCAACTGCCATGAGTTGCGCTACCGCAGGAAAAGCAGTGTTCTATTCGGGCATCACCGTCGCCATCGGGCTGATGGGAATGCTGTTCTTTGCCAACACCTCACTGCCCTCGCTGGGTATCGGAGGCACGATGGCCGTTACCATCGCCATGGTCTACTCCACCGTGGTGTTGCCTGCGGTCATGGCGAGTCTTGGACCCAACGTGAACCGATGGAAAGTCCCGTTTTCCCTTGATATGCGAGCCAAGGACGACGGTGTTTGGGCTCGAATCGCCAAGCGCGTGATGGACCGCCCGTGGGCCGTGCTCATCCCGACCCTAATTCTGCTCATCGGCGCTGGATTGCCGTTTGCCTACGCCGAATTCTCCCTTTCCTCGTGGAAAGCCTTGCCTCCCGACGATGAGTCGCGCCAAGGCATGGAACTCATCGACGAGCAGTGGCCCGACCAAGCGGCCAACTCCATTTTCTTGGTCGTTGATACCGACGGTGCCGACCCCCTTGACCCGGCCAATCTCCGGTTGCAGCATGCCTACATGTCCGAGTTGCTCAACGACAGCCGAGTCGCAGGTGGCATTGGTATCGGCTTGCCGGCACCCAACATGACCGCTGATGACGTGGTCGGGTATTGGGGCGCCCCCGATGAGGCCTTGCCGGCTCAACAGGTGGCGATGCGCAATAGTTTGAGAAACGCCTTCATGGGCGAGAATGCGACCTTGATGTCGGTGCAATTGGTCGGCGAACAAACCAGCGTCGACTCGCGCCAGGTGGTCGAGGACGTTCGCAATCAGCGAGATGATTTCCTCCAAGCCATGCCCGGCGAAAACGACCGATTGTTGGTTGCTGGCTTTGCCGCTTATAACGCCGACAATCTCGACGCCATCGCCGACAACCTTCCTCGGGCGCTGGCCTTCATCCTCCTCGCCACCACCCTCCTCATTTTCATTCAGGTTCGTTCGGTGGTGATCCCCATCAAGGCCATCGCCATGAACATCCTCTCCATCTCCGCCTCGTTCGGTATGCTCGTTTGGGTATTCCAGTGGGGATACGGCGCCGACCTGTTGAATTTCACCGCCCAACCGATCGACTCGGGCAATCCAGTCATCATGTTCTGCATTGTCTTCGGCCTGTCGATGGACTACGAAGTGCTGATGCTCTCGCGCATCCACGAGGAGTGGGAACGAACCGGCGACAACCGACTGGCGGTGGCCAACGGATTGCAAAAAACGGGCGGACTCATCACCGGAGCAGCAGCCATCATGGTCGTCGTGTTCAGCGCCTTCGGGCTCTCTTCGGTCATTATTCTCAAACAGATTGGTCTTGGCTTAGCGCTGGCGATTTTGGTCGACGCCACCTTGGTTCGAGCCTTGGTCGTGCCCTCGACCATGCGCTTGATGGGGAAATGGAACTGGTGGGCACCGAGCTTCCTCAAAGCCACCCACGCCCCTTCACCGACCTCACCTCCCGGCGAACAAGAGTGACCCCCCCCTCCCGGCAGAACCCTGATAACAGGATGGAAGGTGGGGTAAGCATGGGCAACTCTCGCACCCTACGCAAGGTCAACAAGGTGTTGAAGCGCGTGGAGAAGCACATTGACGACACCCGCGAGGCCCTTGAAGACCTCGAAATTGAATTTGAAGTGCTCAAAGCCGCTGTGAAACGGCTCAAGGACGTGGAACAGGCCCCTGAACCTCCTGTTGAGGAGGAGGACGAAGTGGACCTTGAAAACACCACGAGCATGGGCACGATGGAAAAGTTCTGAGCCTCATCGCCTCAGCAGCGTTTCCCGTTCTCGCCACATCGCCAGCCAATGGTTCAGATTCGCTTCAAGCCCCGGAGGTTGAACACGGCATCCGCACGCATTGGCGTGGCCGCCTCCCGTGGGGTCCAGCGAGGTTGCTAAGCGCGATAAGTCGTAACGCCCTTGCCCGTTGGGTAAGAAGGAATTGGCGTAGAAACTGGCGGCGAGCGGGGGACGGTCCGGTTGGTCCAGCGAGCCGTCGGCATAACCGTGGATAATGCAGCATGCATCGGCTCGGTCACCGGCCCAAGCCGTGACCAGATACCCGTTGGAACGCAGTCCCGTTCCGTCAAGCCTGCACACGGCCAGTCGGTCGTGAAGAGTCGTGGTCGATTCGATGTGGTCCGTGGCAGCCTGGCGTTGTTCGCGAACAACCGAAAGACGAGCCGTCACCGTCTTGTCTTGCAAGACCTCATCGATGTCGGCGCCGTTGGCCAACAATTCAACCACGTGGGTCATGTAATCGGGGTCGGAAGACGTGCAGGTTCGGGAAAATTGTAACACGGGTCCGTCTTCGAGAAAAGCCTCCAAAGCGATGCCTCCCGAATCAAGGGCGTCCACGATCGGCATGACGGCCTCAAGGTGTTCCATATCGGTGAGGGGACGAAGCAATTCAAAGGCTAACCGAGCGGCTGAAGGCGTATCGTGCCAGTGTTGCGTACCGCCGGACGCTTCGAACGTTTTGGCGGTGGCTTCATCCGGCCGGTTCGTGAAGTGGTGGTCCACGTACCATCCGCATCGAGGGTGGAACGGGAGGTCGACCAGCGCTGTCGTGGAGGTGATGTACTCGTCCATCAAACCGCCACGAACGGCTGCGGCGTGAGAAAACAGCACCTCGGCATCAGGTCGATACGCTTTGAGCACGGCTGCCCCCATCAGGCCGTCCAAGTCTGAATCGGCGACGATGCGGTCGTAATAGGGCACCTCATCGGAACGCAGGGGTTCAATGCCCATGCTATCCCGTCCTCAGCGACGCCCATGAATTTTGGCAGGCCGTCACGACCATGAACATGAACCTCTCCCGTCACACCATGGAGACCTCCTGCGGTGTTGTACTGGTCAATTACGGCACGGTCCTCCTGTTGCAGTATCCGCAAGGTCATTGGGACCTTCCAAAGGGCCACGTTGAAGAGAACGACGGCGATCACCACGCCACCGTGCTTCGTGAATTGGAGGAAGAAACGGGCATCAGGGAGGTCCAGATTCTCGCTGGCTTTGAAGAGCGAACGGAATACACCTACCGTCACAAAGGCAAGCGACACACGAAGCAAGTCTTCTGGTACATCGGTGAAACTGAAGAAATAACGGTTCAACTCTCACACGAACACCGGGGATACGTGTGGCTGGATTGGGACCAAGCCTTGTCCACCATCACCCACGATGAAACGCGAACGGTCGTGCAACAAGCTCAACGCTTCGTTGCGTTGCACGGTCAGCAATGATTCAAAGGTCCGAGAGTTCCTCGTCACTCGCACGCATCTGTGCAACACGGTGAGCGACGCCCTTCTCGGCGGGACGTTGCCCCAAGGGAACCCAAAGCGTCTCTGCCTCGTTGAGCATCATGGATGTCCACCGGCCCATGACGAACAACCAGTCGGACAAACGATTGAGGTACACCTTGACCACGTTCCTAACAGCATCTTCACCTTCGACATCCACCAGACTGACCACCGCTCGCTCAAGTCGCCGTGAAACCGTTCGTGCGAGGTGCATGAAGGCCACGGGCCCGCTGCCCGTTGGCAAAACAAAACTCGTCAATTCGTCAAGACCGTCCAACCATGCGTCCATTTCGGACATCAATAACTCGGTCTGTTCCGTGCCGACCAGCACCATGTAGTCAGGCAGGGTTTCTGGAGGGCATGCAAGCTCAGCACCGATGTCGAACAATTCGTTCTGCACCCGACCCAACGCTTCGCTCACCACGACGTTCACGCGCTGAGCCGACGATCGCACCCCGCCGTCATCATGGTCGGGCAATCGGGCCAACTCCATCAGCACCGTGCCCAACCAACTGTTCACCTCGTCACACAGGCCAACGACTTCGAAGCGGGGGTCGGATTTTCGGCGACGGGATCCGTCCACCATCGACGATTCGCCGCTGTCACCGCCCCCAGTGTACACGCGATTGATCCTGACCATGCTCTTCGCCTAACGCGGGGGACATCATGCTTCTATGAGGGGTTTGCGGGAAGGAAAGCCCTCCTCCATGCGGTAATACCACTCGATGTCGCTCTCACCCACTGCCCATGAAAACAAGGCCATGCGTCGGTCGACCACGCCGTACCATTCCAAACGCCCGGGGTCCATGGAAACGATGCGAGCCCCAAGGCCTTCCAATCGGGCGACGAGCGCCTGCCAAGCATTCACCAATTCTCCCAGATGTTCGGCCACCTCCATAACGTGAGGGTGGGTCATGGGATAACGGTCAAGGAGGAGTTCCAGTTCATCCGTGACGTCGTGAGCCTCTTCGCTCATCGATTGAAGCACCATCAATACGTTGCTTGCTTCCTTCAGCGATGCTCGCGCCTGTTCAATGGTGACAACCCTGGCGTCGTCAGGCAAGGGGTAAGGCAGCTCAGCCTCCGCTGACAACTCCTCCAGCCCCATGGGAAGACCGGAAAACGGAGATGGGTCTTGAGGTGGACTCACGGGTGCCCCTTTACTTGACGCCCTAAGTATTCATCGGAAGGCCTGCATGAGAAAACCCGCTTTTTGGGCCCGTTTGGCCACACCGATGCTTCAAATCACGCGGGTGTGAGCGGAGACGATGATGCGGAGCGACCGGATTTTGAAAATTTCTTAACGCCAACAACCACGAGGCCCACCCAAAACGCTAATTCAGCCACGATCACAATGTAATAGAGAGGTCCGAGTTGCTTTAACATGGCTACGGCGTCGTAAGGCAAGCCATGAACGGCCATGTAGGCCGATTGCGAGAGAAGACTCGAGGAAAACCACACGAGCACGGCGGCCCAAAGCATGTGCCCTTTGGTGATAACATCGGCTGCGCTTTCTTGTTCCACGATGTGTAATCGTTGTTGAAGGATTTAATTCCTTGTCTTGGATGTGCGCGGACCCCATGCTTTGGCTGAGTCAACCTTCTTCGCGGAGGGGAAAAGAAGGGAAGAGGTTGCCGTCACCGCCCATGTCCCGCAGAGCAGCATGAACGGCGTCGATCCATTCCCCAGCCACTGCATCATCCCCGCCTGCGTCCTCGAAGGCCTCCCCCCATCGCTGGGCGACATCGGGTTGTTCAAGAAAGAGGTGAATCCGATGGAGTGCGACGTAGGCCATCGGGTTAAGGTGCTCCTCATCGGCGTCCCAGCCTCGCTCAAAGGCTGCGACCGCTCCGTGGGGCCCGTCCAGTTGGCCGCGCTGCAAAGCCACCATGCCTGCCTGGCTCCAAGCCATGGGCAAACGGCCGATGAGCAACCCTCTGAACACCATCCATGTTTGGCAGCCTCCCATCACGACCAGCAGCAGAAAACCCGACCACTGCTCCACGGTGTTGAGGGAGGGCCATGTTTGGACCATCAGGCCCCCAGCACCCAAACAGACCAGGAAGCCCGAGATGGGTGCGATGAACACATCTCGGCGAGTACGGACCATGTGATGCACGCCCACCAACACCCCAAAACTCCCGACCCCGAGCACGAGGACGAGCATAGCCGTCAAGGACATGGGCCGGGGTGCTTGTTCACTCAATAACAGCAGTGCTGTGAGTGCGCACAAGAGCCAACCAAACCGTCCCGAGATGGTGGGGAATGGCTGATGGCGACTGCCAAGAACGGTGGAGACCGAGAGCGCAGCCACCACCACAATCACCAGGCCTTTGCCGGTTGACGCATCCAACATCATGGCCTTCAGCAGGTCTCGGTCGGCCAACCGCTATCATCCTTTGTGGTAACCCGTACCTCGCTGTATTTCGGTGGCTCGATACAGTTGTTCAATGAGCATCACCGAGGCCAATTCGTGAGGAAAGGTCATGCTCGAAAGCGAAAGACGCTCGTCCACTTCAGAGCCTGTGGGCCAACCTTCTGCAGGCCCGATGGCAACGTGAATGTCTTCGCTGAACAATTGCCATCCCTCGTATCGGCGAGCAAAAGCCATGGAATCCTCTTGAGTCCCGTTCTCGTCCATCAAAACCAAACGTCCGTTCTTACCTTGCAACACCTCGAGGTAGGCTTGCGCCGTGAGTTTTGCCGGGTGCACCTCCAAACGCACACCTCGTCCCTTCAATCGTTCGAGGTACATGTCAAATAGACGGTTCAACGCTTTGTCTTTGGGCGAACCGTGCAGGTGAACAACGACCCGTCCCATATGAGTGACTCAGCACTGTTGTTCTTCAATCCGTTGCTGATGAACACATCCATGAACCTTGAACCGGGTCCAATCAACATGGGATGGTGGCCATTCGCCAAGAAAGGGAAGCGGAGCCCTCGCGTGGATGACCCGATCTTGAAAGACACGCGAACGTGGTTGAGCGAATTGAGGGATGTGTGTGAAATGAATTTCGACCAGCCTGAGGAAGCCCGACGCCAAATTCGACACCTGCAGGTGGAATGGAAGGAGGCTACGGACCGAGGGGACATGGCTGTCACCTTACGGGAAGGGTTGGAAAGCCGAGCCTTTCGCCTGTTGACCTCGACCGACCGAGAGTGGATGGGATGGTTGGACAATTTGGCCTTTTGGAAAGCGGGATGGAAACCCGAGGACGAGGCGAACGAGTCTTGAAGAAGGTGGGGAGCCCGCCCACAACATGGGTCAAACACCGACCTTGCACCTCCTGTACACCTGCCCCTTTTGTTGGAAGGTGCGTGGGCTCATTGAACACCTCGGCATCGATGTTGACTACGTCGGCGTTAACGGCATGAAGATTGGAAAATCCGTGAAGTTCGCAGGGGATTGGGGCAAAGTACCTGTCTTCACCGATGAAGAGGGACAGCATCACGTGGACTCCACCCCGATGCTCAAAATGCTGGACGCCAAGTACAACAATGGCGCAATGGCGGCCCAAGGCGACGCAAAACGGCAGGAAGAATGGATGACCTGGGTTGACTCACATCTTTCCAAAGCAACTGTTCCCATTCTCTACGGTACCTTGGGGTCAGCCCTCAAAACAACCACCCGAATCTCCCGCCTCGAAACCTTCGGCTTCATATCAAAGCGCCTCTATGCTTGGGCTGGCTTCCCCATCATGTGGGGCATTATCGCTCGAAAACGGGTGAAATCGGACGGACGAGCACCCAAGCAACTGTGGCACGACCTGCTCACCGAGTTCACTGACGAGCACAGAGGCCAGCCATTTTTTGGAGGCGATAGCCCCGATTTGGTTGATTTTGCAGCCTTTGGCTACATGCGGTCAATTTCACCCTTCCCGCAATTTAACCAACTGATCGACCACGAAAACGGCATGGCGTGGTACCGGCGAATGGAAGCCACGCTGAATTGAGGGAGAGGCGTGACCCGTTCCATCAACGGTTTGACGTTGACACCGGTCAATGCGATGTCAACCGTGCTGGGAACGACCAAGGGTGGATGGGTCTATGCCAGCCAACGACCGGCCTACGAGGCCGATGTGCCATCGTTCTTCGTGATGCCATTCCCGCTATCAGCTGCTGATTGTGCTCGTGCTATGGACACCCACGGCCCCGAAGAAAGCGGCCCTTATGACCAATTGACGTCCAACGATGTCATCGAACTCGCTCACCACCTCATGGCCTCTCAGGATTTTGCCGAGTTGACCAAGACCTTGGGCGGGTCGTGGGAACTTCGTCCCCCGACCCGTGCTGAATGGGATGTTGCACGCCAGCAAGGCGTCCTCCAACTTCCCGCTGGCCTGACGGAACGCTTGGCGGACGCCCCCGCCTCCAACCATCGCGGCGCCATGCTCGACGGTCGCCCCCGGCCCAACGAAGTGATGGGACCAGCCGCCTCTCAAGTCGCCGCCGTCGCAGTCCATCCCAAACGAGAGGACATCACCGCCATGACCAGTGTGCCGTGCGACCGCCCGTTGCCCAAGGTCGTGTCCCGAATAGCGCTGGTCCCCGTTCGTCACGGTCCAGCCCCGAGGGTTCCTGACAACACCGATGTGTGGGCGACCGTGCGTTCCGAACTGCTGTGGACCACGCTGCTCGGCATCATCCCGTCGTTCACCATCCCCGTGTTGCGAGGCATGAGCGATTACGCGGTGGACGGATGGGTGAACCTGCTGTTTGGCGGCGTCTGCGCTGGCTTCCTCTCGGGGGCTATTTGGCGACCGAAACGACCGATGTACCGCCCCGAAGCGACGCGTCAATCCTCCTCAAGCGATGACCAGTAGGAATCGTTACGAATCGCGTCAGCGGTGCAAATCGTTGCCATGTTGACGATGTGACGCACACCGTCCTGACGAGCCACCAACTGCACGGGGTGGGCCATGCCCTCGAGAATGGGACCTGTCATCTCAGCATCGCCCAATTCTTCGAGGAGTTTGTACGCGATGTTGGCCGCCGCCAAATTCGGCAGAATCAGCACATTGGCCGGCCCGACGAGATTCATGAATGGGTACTCTTCTTGCACCTTTGGATTCAAGGCCGTATCGCTCTGCATTGGACCGTCGATCATCAGCGTCGGATCGAGCTTTCGGGCCATCTCCACCGCATCTTCAATGCGTTCCGACCGTTGGGCTCGGGTGGAGCCAAAATTGGAGAAGGAGAGCATGGCCACTCGTGGAGCAACACCAAAGCGACGAGCGACCTTGGCGGTTTGCACAGCGATTTCAGCAAGGGTACGGCTGTCAGGGTACACGTTGACCGTGGCATCAGCGAGGAAGATGGTACGTCCCTTGACGTTCATCATGTAACAACCGATGACGCAGTGGGCATCATCTGCCTTTCCGATCAGTTGCAACGTCGGCCGGAGAACATCGGCGTAATTGCGGGACACACCGCCAACAAAACCGTCAGCATCACCCGATTGAACCATTTGCGCGGCAAAGTAAGGACGGGATTTGAGCAAGCGGGCCGCGTCGGGCCAGGTGGTTCCTTTGCGCTGCCGTCGTTTGAAAAAAGCATTGGCATAGTCGGATTTTCGGCGTTCATCATAGCGAGGATCAAAGCGTTCGTAGGCAAAACTGAGGCCCAACTCCTCGACCATGCGGTCGATGCGATCAACGGGACCGAGCAATATGGGATGGCAGATTCGTTGCTCGGCCAGTTGTGCTGCGGCGCGTATGACATTCTCATTGTCGCCTTCTGGGAACACGATGCGCTTGCCTTTGCCTTTCACCTGATTGATGATTTGACGCATGACGGAGTACGACTCGCCCAGCCGTGCTTCAAGTTCCTCTCGATACGCAGAGATGTTGAATTCGTTGGTGTTCACCCGAGCAACGCCTTCGTCAATCGCTGCTTGTGCAACGGCAGCGGCCTCCCAAATCAACACCCGGCGGTCAAAGGGCTTGGGGATGATGTATTCGGGACCGTATTGCATGACGACACCGTCGTAAGCGGCTGAAATGTAGTCGGGGACGGGTTCCTTGGCCAACGCGGCCAGCGCACGGGTGGCGGCCATTTTCATGTTCGGGGTGATGTCTCGGGCTCGGACATCCAAAGCACCACGGAAAATGTAGGGGAAACCCAGGACGTTGTTCACCTGGTTGGGGTAATCCGACCGACCCGTGGCAACGATGGCATCGGTTCGAACGCTGGCCACCTCTTCAGGCAAAATCTCAGGCGTGGGGTTGGCCAAGGCAAAAATGATGGGTTTTTCAGCCATGCTCTTGACCATGTCCTTGGTCACCAAACCACCTCTGGAGAGGCCCAGCATCACATCGGCCCCCACCATGGCGTCGGCCAAATCGCCGTCGGGGCGCTCTTTTGCAAAGGGGGCCTTGTACTCGTTTAGTTCGCCAGCATCCATCCGACGCTTGTTCACTATGCCCTGACTGTCAACGAGGGTGATGTTGTCCATCGAGACGCCAACCGCCACGTAATGGTTGGCACAAGCAATGGCGGATGCACCCGCTCCGATGACGACCACTCGTAGCTCATCGAGCGGTTTGCCTTGAAGTTCAGCCGCGTTCAAGAGCGCTGCTGCCGAGATGATGGCGGTGCCGTGCTGGTCGTCGTGCATCACCGGGATATCGGTAGCCTCGGCGATACGTCGTTCAATTTCAAAACACTCTGGAGCCTTGATGTCCTCGAGGTTGATGCCACCAAAGGTCTTCGAGATGTTGACCACGGTGTTGATGAATTCCTCCGGGTCTTCGGTATCGACTTCGATATCAAAGACATCGATGCCGGCGAACGTTTTCAACAACAGCCCTTTGCCTTCCATCACGGGTTTGCTAGCCAGAGCACCGATGTTGCCCAGGCCCAACACGGCCGTGCCGTTGGAAATCACCGCCACCAAATTCCCCTTGGAGGTGTAACGATAGGCGTTTTCAGGAGAGGCTTCGATCTCAAGGCAGGGGTAAGCGACGCCGGGCGAATACGCCAGACTCAACTCATAAGCGGTCGAATGGGGTTTGGTCGGGACGACTTTGATCTTCCCTTGGGGTTCCGCTTCGTGATACTCGAGGGCTTCTTTACGAAGACGGCGCTCTTTTGCATCTTTTCCCATGGTCTTCCCAACATCTCGGGCTGCTCGGCAGGGTTTCATTGTTGTGTGCATCAGGTTGCAGCATCGCCAACTCTCTGCACCACAAGGCGACGACGAGCGGGCCACACCACACGCATTGAGCACGGAATGGAGGATGACGGGAGCGAAGAAAGGACGACGTTGGCAAGGACTGTGTTCGGTCAGCAAAGGACCGCCTTCAAATACCCGAAAGAGGCCTTGATGGCTTGAACACCATGCGCAAGACCATCCACGCCCGTCCAAGAGCCCTCGGCATGGTGGTCATCATGGTCTTGATGAGTCTCGGTCCGTTGTTCACCGTCCCGGTGGTTTCCGCCCACGCCGAACCCAGCGGTGTATCATGGCCGTTGGAGGGCAGCAACGACACTGGATGGGTCCGATTGGATGCCCTGGGCGCTGACAACTCCCTCGGTCAGCAAGCCACGGCAGATTGGGACCTCATGTTCGCTCCAGGCGCTGTGCTGTCCAACGTATCGCTGGAGGTGCGAACCGACCCGCAAAACGGCCTTTCTATCACCGAACCACTCTTGACGGTTGACGGCCTGAATACACCCCTGTTTGACTGGCGGGGACTGGGCACCTTCGGCGTGGCCGATGGGTTCGCCAACGGGCCCACCTACAGCGGTCGCTTGACACCCAACAGCAACTCCAACGCCGGTTGGGACTTGCCCTCCGACGCTGTCATCTCCGACATGATCATTGAAACCCTTGCCCCTGCCGACCCCGTGATGTCGCTTACGCCGATTGATTTCAACATCCGTTCGTCCATCGCCGACCCCATCGCTGGTCACCTGTACATCTCGGTGGACGACGAGTTGATGGTGCTCAACGCCAACAACGACCCCGTGGTGGTGGACGTGCGCGATTTTTCCGGACACAGCGGCGTGGCGGACATGGCTTTTGATTCCTCCAACAACATCCTTCACCTTCTGCTGGGCGACGGGACCTTTCAAGCGCTTGATTTGGACAACGGAATGCTCTCGTCCGGCTTGGGAGCCAGTTCCCTCGACCGATTCATCCGTACAAACGCAGGAGCCGTTTTCGGTGCCGACGGGCAGGGCATCCACCAATGGGACGGGACGAAATGGTCCTTGGTGGCTGCAGCACCAGCCACCGACGGACTGCCAGAAGCGTTGTCCATGATTGAAACCAACGGTGTGGTCTACGCATCCCTCAACGGCCTCGGCGTCCTGCGTTACAACACAAACACACAACAAGCGCTTGGGTCATGGAGCACGGCGAACAATCTTCACTCCGACAGCGTGACCCACATGGCCGTGTCCGGCAACCAACTTTTGCTCGGTTCACCGAACAACGGCGTGGGCAGGTATGATGCTTCAGCCGGCTTCTGGCTGTCCACTTGGACCTCTGCGAACTGGCTCAACAGCGACAATATTCATGGCTTAAAACGCGTAGACACGACGCTCTTTATCTTCAACGGGGATTCCTTGCACTCATACAATGTCACCAACGGTGTGTTCTCCACGACCTACAGCCTCGCTTCGCTGGGGCTTACGGATGATGAACCCAGCGGCTCTCTCATTCACTGGCCTGCGCAAGGCACCTCTGCTCCATCAAACGATGCCTTGCTGGTCAGCGATGGCAGCGGCCGACTGGCCCACCTCGCCCCCTCGGAAACGCCCATCCTTCAGCCCGAATGGCTCCTTGCCAGCGGACCAACCTCCAGCGACATGAGTGCGTTGGTCGAACTTGACGGCATCCTCTACATCGGTATGAACGGTGCCACGGGCATTGACCGATACGACATCGACGCGACCGTTTGGATGACTCCTCTTTCCACCACGTCCACTGTCGAACTGCTCCGAACAGACGGCACCGACCTGTTTGCCGGGACAAGTGCAGGGGAAGTGATGCACCTCTCGGCCAATGGCACCGTAGTTCAAACGTGGACCGGCACGGGATGTTGGCCGACCGGCGCAACCTTGGCCAGCATGGACATTGATGCACAGGACCTCGTGATCACCACCGAAAACGGCGAGTTCGCCGCCATCGACCGCACCACCAATACCTGCACACCCTACGACACCACCAACGGCTTGCCCACCCAATTCCTCGGCGATGTTGCTATTTACGGCGGCGTGGCCTACGTCGCCACCGAAAACAGGGGTGTCTTGCGCTACGACATCGGCAACGACGCTTGGCTGGAGCCATGGGGTTCGACCGGCGTCAACGGCGTCACCGATGCACCGATCGCCTTGGCGGGCAACGTCCTGTATCTGGGACTTCCGGGGTACGGCGTCGCTCGAAAGGACATGAACACCGGCGAAATTCTTGCTCCGCTCACCTCCTCTGGACGCAACCCGGTCTTGCCCAGCAACGTGGTGTATGCCTTGGAAGCCGACGGTTCGGATGTCTTCATCGGCACCCAACAGGGAGCGCGCAAGTGGGACGGTAACCAAGCCAGCAGTTTCGGATTGGGTTCGACCTGGCAAACGCGCCCCAGTCAATTCTTTGATTTTGAAGCGGATGGAAACGACTTGTACGTCGGGACCAACATCGGCGTCTGCAAATACAACCGAAACACCCTCGCTATCGTGGATTGTCAAAATCAGTTCGATGGTATGCCAACATGGGCGGTGTACAGCGTTGGCGTGGACGCCACCTATGTCTACGGCGGGACCAATGTCGGGGTCGGCTTGGTCAGCAAATCAACCTTCCAACACGATTCAAACTGGGGCGAAGGGTCCCAAACCGGCAACGCCGTTGTCGAAGTGATGGGCGATGTGGCCTTCATCGGCACCGAAGGTCTGGGCGTTCTTCGCTACAACATCTCCACCAACGAGTGGTTAGCACCCTTTGACGAAAGCTCAGGTGTGCTCGACCCCGGTAACGACGACGTGACAGGTCTCGTGGCCGACATCCGCCCGAACCTCCTGTGGGTCGGAGGCGGTGATGGATTCCAACTCATCAACATCTCCACAGGCGCTGAGGCCTTCGATATCGAACAAAACAACAACCTGTACGGTGCGGCAGGCGAGCCGTTTGACATGATGATCCACAACAACATCATGTATTACCATTCCAGCACGAGCAGTGATGAAGTAAGCCGGTTGGATGTTGCGAATTTGACCAACCTTGGCAACCTCGACATCGGCGCACAGGTCGGTGAAAATGGAGGCGATATCGTCAGCATGAGCATGGTGGGCGATGTCCTCATGGTCAGCGTCGTCTCGGGACAATGGTGGAACGCAGACGGTTCAGGCGGGATTGCTCGTTGGAACACCTCATCTTCTGCCTATCAAAACAACATCTTGCCCACCGGATCTATCGACCGAGTCACAGCCTACGAGTCTTCGAACGGGAACACCTGGGTGGCGTGGGGTGAGTTGAAACTTGACTTATACGACAGCAACCAAAGTCTGGTTGGCTCGTGGACAAACTTCGACATGCCCATTCGCGGAATTGTGGAATACGACGGTGAAACCCTGTTCGCTTCCGAAGACGGTATCCTTCGGTACGATGAATCAACCAACCAGTGGGCTCCGACATGGACGGAAGGCAACGGACTTCCCAACAACGCTGGTGATGAATTCTACGAACTGTGGACCGACGGGTCCGACCTCGTGGTCGGTGGCGCCCGGATGAGCAATTTCGGAGGCTTCCAAGAAGGAGTCATCTCTCACCTCAGTGCATCGGGGGCGTGGACGGCTTATGCGGCAGATTCCATTCAACGCATCCCTGACGGTTACCCTATCTCAATGGAGATGTGTGGAGGATTGCTCCACATCGCCATGTACAACAACAACGGTGGTGTTGCTCGAATTGACCTTCAAAACGGAACGGTTCAGCCCAGTTTCACGAGCAACCAACTCGGCAGAGGGCTTGCCGCCTCCGTCGCGTGCGATGCGCAACAAACCCTGTATGTTGGCTACTATCAAGACAATCAGCCCATCTCGAGGTACAGTTACGCCAGCAATGCCTTCCTCTCCAGTTTGACCACCTCGAGCCACAACTTGCCGAGTGATCGCGTTTGGTACGACGGTTTGGCCCACTCAGGCTCACAACTCATCGTCGGACACGGCATAGGATTCTCGGGCTCCAACCTGATTGGCGGCGGCTATTCCACGCTGGTGGCCAACGGAGCAACGGCGTTGCAGGCCCAAGTGCAAGGCGGGGGCTCCTCGGTGACATCCTTCCAATGGCTCGGTTCAGAATGGCTGATCGGGCAGGCGGGCGGGGCATCGGGCTACAGCCATGTCTCCACGCTATCATCCTCAGGCATGCAACAAGTCGTGGACCTTCCAGGCCTCGTCAGCGGTCAAGTCAGCGCCATGCTCGGAAACAGCACACATGTATGGGTCGCCACCGGGAACAGCGGCGTCATCGGTACCGGAAACGGTGGCGGTTCGGGCACCGGCATCCTGCAGGGGAGCCTCTTGCCCAACGGCACCCTCGAATGGGACTATGGATGGACGTTGCCGGGCAACACCCAGAGCAACGACCTCTACCTCGACGGTACCGACCTCTACATGGCGACCTCGCCCGGAGGCATGTATGTCCTCGACACCGTTTCTGGCGCCATCAGTGCCATCGGTGGTTCGATCCACACCAAATTCGACACCATGCACCCTTACAACAACCAACTCGTTGTCGGCTTGGCTGGCGAGGATGGCAGTCCCCCCGGCGTGCAAATGTTTGATTTGAACAACGCTCAGTTTGGCAACGGCCGCCTGATTGCAGGCTTGCCGTCCAACATCATCAACGGATTTGCCGACACGAGCACCACGCTTTACATCGCCACCAACGGAGGGGTTGGTCGATGGAACTACACGAGCAACGACTGGATGGATTCCATCACCGCCAGCAACGGGCTGCCCAGCGACATCGTTGAAGACGTCGTCGTGATTGGCACAACGGTGTACATGGCTACGCCTGCGGGATTGTTCCTGTGGGACACCATCACGCAAACGGGTACGACCATGACCAAGAACGATGGTTTGATGGGCATCTCGGTGTGGGGGTTGACCACCACCACGTCATCTTCGGGCAACGTTACTCTTGTGCTCAGCCACGACGGACGAGGTACGGACCGACCAGGAGCGACTATCGTCGACCCCAGCGTGCCCCAAGTGACCTCAACCCATCGCTTCGACCAACTCCCTTCCAACACCATCACCTCGCTCACGAGCGACTGGTGGGGTGTTCACATCGGCAGCGACGTGGGGCCCATGACCCATTGGAACGGCCTTACCACGGACTTTGAAGACGGCGTAGCGAACGGTGTGATGGTGAATTCACCGAACAACATGAACAGCAACGGTGACGATGTGCTGATCTTCGACAACACCGGCGCCACCTTGGTGGACGCAAGAACCGCTGCCCACGCCATCAAATGGCGAACCTCAACCAACATGGGCACCAGTTCCATCAACGACGCTGTCGTCACTTCCACCCATGTCTGGCTCGCTACGAGCGCGGGCTTGTGGGGATGGGAAAACGGTGGGGGCTACCCTTCGGTGGAAGAATCCACCATGCGACGCGCCCTGCCCCTGACCGTTCGGACACCGAACAACGGCGCAGGAATGAACATTACCTCGATGTTGCACCCCGGCCAAGCCATTCCGTTGGTCACACCAAGCGACCCTTACGCTTTGGACAGCAACGTCGGTTCTCCAGGCGTTCATAATCTGCTCTTCCAAAACGTACCGCTGATTTTCACCTCGCCGGTTGAGGGTGCAGCTCTTTGGGTGAAATCAGTCGCCCTTGAGTACTCGGCCACGCTGAACCTCAGCGGGGACGCCTCGATTCAATCCAACCTCCAAAGCGCCGTTGACACGGGGCAACTCTACAACAACACGCGCCATGTCAAACTGAGGTTGTACGCACCTGAGAACGGCTCCCTTGAGGTCCGCCTCACCTACGACTACGTACGATCGGAAACGCCCGTCGCCATGGTTTCGCTTGTGGACCGACCCGATGACGGTGGTGGGACGCTAACGGCGTCGTGGTCGCTTGTTCATGACGAAGATTTCTCCCGCTACCTCATCTTCCTCAACGAAGGCCCTTGGCCCTCAATACCCGATGAACTCATGTTGCTCGGACGAACCCCCGACAAAGCCGTGTCGTTGCACAGTCGCCTCTCTACCGACATTACCACGGCGAACGGCCAACCTCTCATCGATGGGACGGCCTATCACGCCGCCGTGGTCGTTGAATACAATGATGGGCGCTGGGGCAAAGTTTCGGCACCCCTCGGCCCAGCATCACCAAGCGACGAAGTCCCCGGCGCACCTGCGTGGGCCGATGGTGCACCCGTTGGCCTCAACGGTGAAGACGGAGAAGTTCAACTCGAATGGGCTCGCTGCACGGCCTTGGATTTAGCAGCGACCAACATCTATGTCGCAACAACTCCCTTTTCAGACGCCTTGGGCCGTTCACCTCGTTCGGTCATCCTTCCCAACGAAGGCAACCAAACCGTCCTGTCGCTTACCCCAGGTGCACCGGTGTGGCTGGGATTAACCTGTGTTGACCAGGCTGGTCAAGAAAACAAATCCAACATGACGGTGGTGGGCCCGATCGTTCCCACAGGTGAACTCAACGACAACGAAGCTCCACCCCCCATCGAAGGAACCAATGCCAGCGATGTGCCCGATGATGAAGGTGGACGAGTCGTGGTGAGTTGGAACCAAAGCACCGCTTCGGATTGTGCGTTCTCCATCGTGTTTGCCAAACTCGGCGGCGAAGCAGACAGCGAGCCGGCCATGGGAAGCGTTGATGGTTTCTCCCAAGCCGTCGTGATGAACGCCTGCGACCAAACTGAAACCGTAGTGTCGAGTTTGGACGGCCTACCGCTCGTGGACGGCCAAGTCTACACCTTCGGCGTGGTTGCCTACGACCTATGGCTCAACGGCAACACCGACGATGTCCTCTTGGTGACGGCTACACCCTTCCAGAATATCGTTGGCCCTGGTACCACGCCACCACGTATCACATCCTTGCTGGCCTTTGACCACCCCGATGACGACGGCACTGCCATTGACGTGGTGTGGGAGCCATCAACCATCGATGATTTCGCCTCGTACACCGTTTGGGTGGCCAGTGAACCGGTCACCGACCTGACCTTGGCTTACGCTGCCTTCGGCACGGATGACACCCGATGCGGTTGTTTCTCGTTCAACAAACAGTGGATTGACGAGCGCACCAATCCCATCGAATTGACGTTGTCGACAGCGTTGTACCTCGAAGAAGGTCAGGGACTGAACAACGGCGAGGTCGGTTTGATTCAACCGGACATTGACCTCTTCGTTGCGGTCACGGTGCACGACCTCCGCGGCAACGTGTACCTGACCAACCTCACCCAAGCCACGGTCACGCCTTTGGACAACATGAACGACAACACCGCCCCCGAACGGCTGCAAACCTTGACGCTTAACGACCGTCCTCAAGACGACGGATCAGCACTGCTCCTCTCGTTTGACCTCTCCTCGGCGAGCGATGTGAGTGCCTATCATGTGTACGCTGCCACGTGGGTGTTCAGCGACGTCACACCGCAAGGCGACGGGCCCTCAGTTCCCATTGCCACGCTCTCCCGCAATCCGTCGTTGCCGCTGGTGATCGACATCGTTGCAGGCGATACGCCGGTCATTCCAGGTCAAGACATTTGGGTTGCGGTGGTGGTGGAGGACACATCAGGCAACGCTCACAAGACGCTGCTGACCACGGCCACGGCTGCCTCGGTCGACGATGGCATCTCGGACCCCGGAGCCTACCTGCCCGATATCGCCAATGTCGATGCCCAATGGGTTGGAGAAACCGATGTGTTGGTTGACTGGTCTCATTCCACCGATGCACGGGTGCGAGGTTACCAGATTTTCATCGCCTCAACCGACTTCACCAACACCGTGGACGCGACCTTGGTCGGTCAGTCCGTTTCGTCCAATTCGTTCCTGATCACCGCGGAGGTCTTCGCCGACCTCGACAACGGGACGACATGGTACATCGCTGTCGCTCCTTACGACCAAACGGTGGGCAAGACCACGGTGGACACCGTGATGTTGAATCCGGTGAACAACGGGCCGGGTGATTCGAGTGGTACGACGGACGACAACGAGCAGCGATCGCTGGAGTCGTTGCTGACGGGTCCTAACCTCATGGCCTTTGGATTGTTCTTGGTCGCTTTGTTGCTGTTGGGGGTCGTCGTTCGGGCCCGAGGAAGAGGCCGAGCGAGTTCAAAGGAATGGAGCTTGGAAGAAGCCACATGGGGCATTGAAACCCCGAGTTGGGAGGCGCCACCCAACGCCCCTCCATCAGCAGCACCGGCAACTCCAGCGGGCATCACAGCCTCTCAAGCCAACGACATTTATGCTGCAGCGCAACAGATTCAGTCTTCCGGATTCGGACGGGAAGCCTACCAACCTGCCCAACCCGTGCTACGGCCTCAAGTCGACCCTTCGCTGCTCGATGGGCTGTTGGACGAACCCCAACAAGCGCCGAAATCGCCCACGATTGACACGTCCTTCCTCGACGACCTGTTGTGATGATGGTTCATGTCGGTTGAAGGCCCCCGCAGCGCTGTGTTCAGCACCATGCTGGTCAGTGCAGATGGCCGGGTTGCGAATTGGCCCCAGCACCGCCAGCGCCTCGAACGACACGCTCAGCGGCTTCGCATCAACCTGCCACCGCATCCACCTGCGATAGCGGGTCACGACCATCAAGGCCCGATGCTCGCAACGGTGCGTTACGGCGCCCAAAAGGGTGATTGGACGATTGAAAAACGGGCTTTGTCGGTTCACGACGAGGATATTGACGCCATTTCCAAGCCAGCACCACGATGGAACGAACGTACCAACGGAACCAAGCACGGTCAGTGGGAACCGTACCTTCAGGCTCACGAGGAAGCCAAATCGGCAGGATGCGATGCCGCACTGTTGGTGCACGACCATGCCATTATCGATGCAGATCGAGCAACCCCTATTGTGTTGGATGAAGACGGCACGGTCTGGTTGTCGCCGGTTGACCAAGGCGGGGTTGACAGCATCACGGCGACCGTGCTTGCCAACAAGTTGCCCAATCTTGGCTTGCCTGTTGTACGGGGCCACCTCAACGAACGTACCGTGGCCCGTTGCGCAGAACTGGTCGTGGTCGGAACGGGCATGGGCGTGTGCCATGTCACGTCCCTTGATGGCGAGCCGCTGGGCACATCCCGTGCCCTGTCCGAAGCCTGTAGGCGCTTGCTTCACGAACATTTTACCGACGAGAGCGTGTGGACGCTTCCGGGGATGGTCGATGTCTGAGACAACGATGGTCGTCAACCACCGTCTCGAAGAGGCTGGACTGGTGGGCGAGGCCGCTCATCGCTTTGGGTCCCCGGACCGTTTGATGTTGGTCTCGGGTGGACCGTCCTCTCATCTGGCCCGTTGGTCGTTGGTCGCAGGACCGTCTCGTCGACGGGTGCTTGTTCGCCAACCGAATCGCCACGTCTTGCCCTCCGCCCCTGCTCATTCCCCGCTCAACGGCGACCTGAGATTGATTCAAACCAACACCTCCATCACCGCCGAGGTAGAAGAATGGAAACACGGTTCGTGGTACCATGAAGTCACGTTGCAAGCGAGGGACCTCGAAGATTTGATGTTGAAACTCAAGCCGCTGACACCCAACGAATCGTTTGTCCAGCCCCACGGCATGTCAATTCCGGAACGCCCCTTTTGGGCGGGAGCTTTGGCCTACGACATGGTTCAGTGGACCCAGCCAATACGCCTTCAATACCCCCCAAAGGAAGGGACATTGCTTGTCGTGATGTGGCTGATTGAAACCGGGGTATTGGTCGACCAAGCATCGGAGAAAACGACGGTGTTCGGTCAGGATTTAGCCTGGGTGGAACGAGCGGAAAATTGCGCATTTGATGACCACATCCGAGTTGATGTTCCACCCTCCACCACCGGCCGAGAATCCGTAACCCACACTGACGAAACGCATCACGACAACATCGAGCGCGTACGAAACGGTATTGTGAACGGCCAAGTCTATCAGGTCAACATCGGCAAGCACTGGCGTGGCGAGATTGACCATCCCTATGCTGTCTTCCAACGCTTGCTGCGCAACAACCCTGCACCGTATGCGGCTTACATCGAGGCTGCCGATATCGGATTTGCCCTGGCGAGTTCTTCACCCGAAACCCTTCTCGAAATCCAAGGCGATGTGGTTCGAACCGCACCCATCAAAGGCACATGTCCACAGGGTGAAGATGCCGAAGAGCGGGCCATGCTTCGCACCACCATGCTCAACGATGAGAAGGAACGGGCGGAACATCGCATGCTCGTGGACTTGATGCGCAACGACCTTACCCAAGTATGCCGGCCAGGCAGCGTCCATGTGGATCGTTTTGATGTAGAAGCCTACGCCAACGTCCAGCACCTCGTCAGCCACATCAGTGGTCAATTGAGCGAGGAGGCAACCGGTGGTCGCGTCTTGCAAGCGGTGTTTCCGGGGGGTTCCATCACCGGATGCCCGCGGACCATGGTGTGCGCCGTGATCGATGAATTGGAGCAATGCCCACGCTCGTTCTGGACCGGTTCAGCCGGCTACATTGACCTGCATAGCGGCCGTTCGGCGTGGAATATCCTGATTCGGACGCTGGAAGCCCATCGAAGAGGCGACCGATGGACGGGTTCTGTTGGGGCCGGTGGCGGCATCACCATCGCATCCGACCCGTCGGCTGAAGTGGAAGAAGCCGGATGGAAGGGAGCGGCGTTGCGAACAGCGGCAGGGTGGATGCGTCCTGAACACACCTCCCTTCCCCTCGGCCCGCTCTCCATTCATCCCGTGGAGACTGCACCGGTTGTCAGCACTGTCGCGTCCTACGGGCAGATGACTGAGTACGGCGAAGTTGGGGCAGTGCTGGAAAAGAGCGTGTTGTTCGTTGACAACCTCGATTCCTTTTCCTTGAACATCGCCGATGCCGTCGCCCAAACGGGTCGAAACATCACCGTGTTGCGCGGGAGACATCCCGCTTACTCGCATTTAGTGGACGATGACGCCATGGACCGTGTACTCAAGTCACTTCGCCCGACGCATATTATTCTCGGGCCGGGTCCGGGTCACCCCGACGACGTGGCGTTGACGAGGCGCTTGGCTCAGCGGGCGCTGGAAGGAAGCATCCAGGTGCCGGTTCTCGGCATTTGTTTGGGCCACCAAGCCTTAGCGGTCGCCGACGGACGACGGGTGGTACCGGCGCCCGCTGGGCCGACGCACGGTGTTCCCGTGGCCGTTGAACACGACAAATCCGGACTCTTTGCGGCGATGGACGACGGACTTCACCTGACACGGTACAATTCATTGGAGGCCACGGACGAAGGGCAGCATGTGCTGCGCGTCAACGCCCGTGAAGCCATCACCGGTCAAATCCTCAGCCTCCAGCACCCACACCGGAACGTGTTCGGCTTGCAGATCCATCCCGAATCCGTTGGTTCACCCGATGGCCACCTCCTCATTCAGCGATTTCTTGAAATTCAATCGGATGGTTGAAGAATCCCTTGCCGTTGGGAGAGATGAGGACTCATCATGCCAGCGTGTCGACACTGCGGCAGCACCTTCCCGAGGGAGTTTTTCATCCACGGCAACGGCCCATACACGCAGGTGTGCGTACGCTGCGGGGTTGAGCAGGGTCTTGTGAAGAAAGACGACGTGCCTGTCCTCTTTGAAAAAGCGACCTCGAGTGCACGCTTTTCAACCATCGCCCGACGGTACAGCGTGTTTCTGTACTTGCCCTTCTTGTGGGTCTTGTGGGCCGCCACCCTGTCGGACGTTGAGCCCTGGGGGTTGTTTTTCCTCGGTCTGCTGCTCGTGCTCACGCTGGCTGCACCGGCGATCTTCATCCTCCGTGGCGGCCGTTACTCCGGCGACATGGCACGACTCACGCCGGCCTATGACCGCCCGAAGGGCCATTGAACCGTTCACGATTTGGCGTGGATCTTCAACACATCACCGTCGTTGAGTTCGTGATCTGCTCCAACCACTCTTCGCGTGCGTCCATCAACACCGCGAATGAACCCGTCACCGAGGTCGGTGTGCACGCGATACGCCAGGGATTTGGCATGCAAACCAAGGGGGACGACCAAAGCATCGGGCAATACCCGTCCCTCACCGTCCACCCAATGCGATTCGTCTTGAACTGGATAGACAACAATCCGTTCGAGTTGGTCGAACAAGACGGTGTCCAAAAGGGATGACAACCCTGTGCCGTTCATGCCGACCAAGCGTTCACGCATGTGTTCAAGGGCTTTGGTTTGGGCTTCCGATAACGATGAGTTGGGCGCAACGGTGAACGATGTATCGCCGCTTTCGTAAGCAATGAGGCCGGCTGAAGCGGCGCGACGAAGCGCCAACTCCATGTCCGCCATGCAGGGAACGATGGGTGTATCGCGCAGAGCGTCAACGACACCGCTTGGGGCGACATCCGCTTTGTTGCCTGCGTACACGAGCGGAAAGAGGTGATGACGCAGGCATCTACCGAGTTGGTGCATCTCTGCGCTGGTCCAGTCCCACGGCATGCTGGCGGGTGGACCTTCGGCATTGAACACCGCCATGGCTTTGTTCACCAGCGGCATCGTAGCACCCAATCCGCTCAAGCGTTCCTGAACAAATGCGATCAAGCCCTTCTCGCCTTCAGCTTGCACCCGTCGAACGCCACGGGACCAGCCGTCTTCGAGCAGTCCGCCAATCCAAGCATCGAGTTCGGAGGCCAAAAAATCAACCTCGGCCCGAACCGCCTCGGCAGCTTTGGCGGCATCGGACGCCGGACCGAGAAATTGGCCTTCGAGGTCGGTTGAACCGGCAAGGTCCACTACCTGAATGAGAACATCACAATCCGCAAGGTCGGCCAAAAATGCGTTACCGCGCCCTCGCCCTTCGCTTGCACCCGGCACCAATCCTGCGACGTCCACCAGAGCGACGGGGACCCTTCGGACATGACCGGTGCACGACCCCGTTCGCGGCTCACACAAACTCCCCCGTCGAGGGTCGTCCTCTGATACGGGTTCCAATCGGCCTTCGCCCTCCAATTTGCGACGAAGTTCTCCGCACGGGCATGGAAGCCTTGCCTTTACAAAGGCCACCCCAACGTTGGGGTCGATGGTGCAAAAGGGGTAGTTGGCAATGTCCACTTGAGCCATCGTGGAAGCACTGAAAAACGTCGATTTGCCAACGTTGGGTTTGCCGACCAGTCCGATGCGCACCTGCATCACCTGCAGGGCTTACTCCTCTTCGAGGACAGCGGAAATGTTGTGGTCGCGCTTGATTTGAGCGATGGCGATGTCAAGTTCGGGCAGGTTCAATTCGCCGTCTCCGTCCAGATCCATGCTTTCCACCAGTTCAGCGGCTTCGATGGAAGACAGCGCAGAGATATCGGTTGATTCCAGCGCAGCCAAGAATTCTCGGCTGTCGATTTTGCCTGATGCGTCCAAGTCCATGGAGCGGAACAGGTCAAACACCGACTGTTGGCTGTTGACGAGGTATTGGACAAACTCGACCATGACGGTGGATGCCGTGGTGGGGAATTCGTTGATTTCATCGTTGTGAAGCGCAGCGTCAACGGCGATGACGGTCGAGCCCCCTTCATTGGAGGCGACTTCACTGACCACCAGCGAGGTGTCGACACCAACTCCGCGGCCGATGAGTTGACGAATGGTGGTGCTTGAGCCCGGAACCAAGGTAAAGGTGGCCATATCGGAGGATTCGCTGGCAACCACAGTTCGGCCCGTGGCGGAGATACCGGTACGAATCACCACCATAGCCGAGAGGATGGCGCCGATGCCCACGAGGTAGAAGAGAGCCGAACCCGTCAGGTAGAAACCACCGTTGTTGGCCACGACATCCTCGACCTCGGAGGCTGCAACGGCGTTGGCGGTGAATTCACCCACGACGTAGGTCAAGGTAGCGGCCACACCTCCGATGACCATCAACCACGAAGCGAGGGTCCCGGTGGATGGCGTAGCCAAGGACTTGCCAATGGCCAAGGGATAGTTGGTGAAGACGCCAGCCATCATGACCAGCCCACCAACGGTGAAAAGGAACCCGATGTTGATAGCGTTGCCCATGGACCCGAGTTCGCCGGTTCCAACAAAGGTGTCCATCGCAGTGAAATAACCGCCGACAGCGAAGAAAGGCAGAATCATGAAGGCCATTGTGCCAGCAATGGCGCCAGGTTGTTTGACCAACGAACTCAATCCTGCGCTCGCAGTCATGATGAGGTTGATGCAGCCAGCGAGGATGGGCAACACGCCCAGGGTGAGCAGAATGGCCCCGAGGTTCGTCACGAAGTTACCCGCATCGGCGGGGGTCATGAAGAAGGGCGGGACGGTGATGAACAGCAAGAGCATGCTGGCACCTCGAAGCGAACCCGACCAAATCGGTTGCTTGGCTGCCATAGGGATGACGTGGTACCCAACACCCATCATCAAGGCAAGAGGCGCCCATCCGTAGGCAACTCGCTCTGCAAACCACACGAGTTGGGTGGCATCAGCAAGTTCGCCGAAGAACATGTAGAGCATTGACAAAATGTACGCTGCAAGACCCATGATGAGGAACCAAACACCTGTTTGAAGTTCTTGTTCCCCGCGGCCGGCTGCCGTGATGAGGATGTTGATCAGCACAGGCACCATCAATACACCAACGGCCAGAGTTTCGAGGCTAAACAGGAGGGTCGCTGTCCCGCCCTGTTCTGTGTCGATATCGAGGAAGCCGAAGATGAACGGCAAAAGATAACTCATCACCAATGCAGCGGACAGCAACACGGCCACCATCGAAGCGTTCGCTTCGCTTGCCAGTCGACCGTTGCCGTTGCGGGCAGTCGCCACCATGCCGCTGCCAACCATTCCGTAGATCAGGGCTACGGACAAAAAGCGGAGGGTGGCGTCTTGAAGGGAAGAACCGTCATCGTAGGACCAACCCACGCTGGCCAGAGAATCAAGGGCGTGAGGGTCGTACTGGTGCCAGCCCCACAAGAAGCCAAGCACCGTTGCGAAGACAAACCACAAAACGCCATAATTCATCCACGTTCGGGCACCGCTTCCATCCTTGTCGTCGAAGACATCCACCAGGCCGGGAGGATTCTTGCGCAGCAAGAAAAGGCCGATTTGTTGGAGCGCACCTCCCACGCTCCCGGTCCCTTTGGCCAAGGATTGAGAAAGCGCAAACAAGACAGCAATGGTCAGGCCGCCAACGATGAACACAGTTTCCATACATCACACCTCCTTCATTCGGCGAGGACCTCGCCCACCAATGTTGCCACGATAGCACCCAAGCCGACCAAGAAGCCGATCAAGTAGTACCAAATGCCGCTGCCCCCGAGGTTTTGCACCAGCGGAACCAGCTCGCCAAGAAGTGGCAAACTGTCCCAACCAAAGATGTTTGAAAACAGAGAGTACATGCCCAAGAGGCCTACAAAGGCCAAGGTGAGGACGATTCGGCTACCCGTTGGTTCAGCGGTTCCAACGGTGGTATCGGGTAAGGCTCGAGTGTTTGTCATTCAGGCACCTCAGGTGAACCAAAGTGGGTCATCCCTGCGACTTGACGGGCGGTGATAAACATTGACCACCCATCATGACGAAAAAACACGGCCTGCAAGGCATCCTTCACGGTGAGCGAAGGCGTTCGAGCAGGGCTCCTCGGCGAGGCTTTGAAACTCCAAGCGGGACGGGAAGCGACCGTTCGAGGTGAACTTCCGCACGCCATTGTGCTTCACAAGCACAGGACAGCCCTTCAAATTCCAATAAACTGCCCGATACAGCATACCGCTCAATGGCCGCCGCCACCTCACCGTCGCACGCCCCGCAATTATGGGAGCCTCGGATTTTTCCGCTCGCCGTGGGGTGCACGATCAGCCGGGAAATTTGGTCACCATCACCGTTCATGCCGCCCTTGGGATGAACGTGCACGTGCGCCTGACGGATCATCTCCACCAACGACCACAGCCATGGTGGACGGTACTCGTTGTGGCGATGCAAGCGGTCGATGACGGTTCCCCGTTGAATGTTCATGGGATTGACGGAAATCTCGTCAGAGCGCCCAGCCACCGCCTCAATCCAGCGAACAGCATGGTCCAATGCGTCGGCTTCGTTCATGAACGGGGGTTTGAACATCAGGTAGGTTTTGACCCGGAGGTTGAAGGCTTCGAGATTGGTCACAGCACGGTCCCACGAGGCGGTTGAGAAGCCCTTGTTGACATGGAAGCGAAGCACCTCGTCGTCGTAGGCCTCCAAACCGATGGCGACGGTGAAGGAGGGGTTGATGGAAGTGGCCCAAGCCAGCTTCTCCTCCGTCAGTTGTTCACAGCGGCTCTCAACGACCAGCTCTTTGCCCATGCTGGCACAGTCCTGAAGCACGGTGGCTTGGAATTCGACAGGAATTTCGCGGTCTTCCAAGAGGCTGCCGGAGGTGTACACCTTGACCATCTGTTGGTCTGCGAAACCGTCAAACTTGTCTTTGGCTGCTTGCCACTGAGCGTGCAAATCTTCGTTGGTCACGTCGTCACGTGTGTCATTGAAGTAACCGCAAAACGTGCAACCTGACGACCACCACCAGTGGCATCCCTTGGTGCGCAAAATTACGGTCACCGCCGTGCAAGGTGTGCCGTCGGACAGGACTTCAGGCGTCGTGTACACGGTCGCCGGTTCACCGGCATCCCAGGATTGTTGCTTGGCCTTTGCCCACGGTGTGTTCGCCGGTGCCTTGACCAAATCGTGAATGCGAAGGCCTCGTTCACCTTGGCCGAGCAAACGGGAGGAGGTGGGGTTCGTCATGAGGCAACCTGTCTTGCCGTGGGCGTGATGTGTTTCAAACCACCGCTCACGGCGAGGAAAGACTGGTTTCAAAGAAACCTACGAGTTTGGTACGATAGGTTTCGGGCTGTGTGAGCATCAAGGTCACGTGAGACAACACCCCGGGTTCCTCGCTGTCGTTGTGCGCCACGGAAGATGGGGCAAACCAGCATTCGACCGTTCCCGCTTCGGCGACATGCTCCTTCGCGGTGTCGCAAAGCGATTGGCTGTGATGGAGTTTGATGCGATAGTCTTCTTCGGATTGCGTGATGAACATCGACCGGTTTCCGATGTGAACGGCAGCGTCCAAGGGTTCGTATTTCACCAAATCGTCCCCGCTTGACACCTTACCGGCGAACACAGCAGCGTCCTTGAGAAAGGCAGGGAATCCACCGAAGGCCAACTCCTCCTTGATGATCCAATCCATTGAAGCAAAAGAGGACTCCAAGAAGACGGCCTGAATGTCCCGTTGTTGGTCAAAGGCAATGGCGGCGGTTCCTGCACCGAGGGAGACCCCGTACACGCCGATGGAGGAGGCAGTGGCCCCTTTCTCATCCTGTAACCATTTCCAGACCGCCACCACATCACGCCATTCTCGTTGTCCTGCCGATACCAAGCCGTCCTCCACGGTGCTGTTGCCGTGGTCGCGCATGTCGAACAATACGACATTGAAATCCGATTGATGCAACCAAGCAGCCGGTATCAACACCTCATGATTCGCTTTGCACGAGCGGATACCGTGAACCAAAATGACCCACGGGCGGGAGGCGTTGGATTCCATAACCCATGCAGCCAGAACGATGTCTTCATCGGGGACATCAATGGTGGCGTTGTCCCATGCATCGAACCACAATTCGGAAAGATCACTCGCCAATGTTTCGTCCTTCTGCACCATCCCCGTTTCGATTTGTTCGTTCCACAACGACACCGAGAATTCGTCTGGAGTGTTTCGTTCAGAATGCCCCGAGCATTCCAGATTGGTTGCAGCGGCCTGGGTGTATACGAGGTTGCCCAGCTGGTAATACACCATCGGGCTGCTCACCAACAACAGGACCATGATCGCTGGCAGGGTTCGTTTCATGACGTTCATTCCTCCTCATTTCGGGTCCTGTGCCGAAACACCACCGTACGTCCGGCGACGACGGCCTCGCCTCTGGGCAACGAAGGCACCTTGTCTTCGGCTGAGACCACACAGGGTGAATAGATGTCGGCGGGAACGCGCACATCGACGCGGGAACCGAGACGAATCATCCCAAACCGCTGCCCTCTTCTCAAGGCGTCACCCTCGCCAATATAGGGCAGGATGGTTCTGGCCAACGCCCCGGATATTTGGGTGACTTCAACGCGGACGCCGTCCTCTAAACGAAACACGGAACGAACCCGCTCGTTGAACTCGCTCTCCTTTCGGTACGCCTTCACAAATGGCCCGCGTCGCCGGCCTTTGCCGATTCTCAATTCCATTCGCTCAACAACCCCCGCTTCAGGTGCCCGGTTGACATGGACATCGAGGGGGGACATGAAAATCGCAAGGCGCCATACATCGTTTTCACGCTCCTCGCCCTTATTCACCGCCTCAAAACGTTGCTCAGTAGCGAACCCTAACACATCGTCAAGCGGTTCAGGCCACCAATCCCCGGTGTGCTGGTCGCTCTCGATGGTCGCGCTGGTGCGTTCGCTGGTCGATGGACGACGCCCCGTAGCGCGCTCCCGACGTACAAACATCACGTGGCCGTCTGCAGGAGAAATCAAGATGCCTGATTCACGGGGCACTGGTCGGTCTGGGTCTCGCCAAAAATACCCAACGAAAACCGACGCCATGAGGCACAACATGCCCAAGAGAGGAAGCAAGCCGGCCAGCGGGTCGATGATGGCGCCGATGATGAGGGTGCTTCCACCCATTGCGAACAAGGTCAGAACCGGTCCCCAACCGCCGGGGGCCAAACCCGCCATGCAGCCACCTACTCCGAGGCCCAGGGGTCTTCACCGTCGCCCCACTCAGCCGGAGCAGGTGCTTCTTCAGCCTCTGCGACTTCGGGCGCTGGTTCCGCGGGCGCCGCTTCCTCGGGTTGGGGCACATCGGGCACGTCCTCAACAGAAGACGACTCAGTGGCTTCAACCACTTCAACTGCCGCAGTTTCGGAGGCGGCTCGGGCTGCTTCAGCCTCTTGCTCCGCTTGTTCTTCTGAGCGAGCCTGCACCATTTCTTCCATGCGTTCTTCGAACACACGGGACATGTGCTGCGACTTGCGTTCGGCTTCCACCGCCCGCTCAATCATGTCGTAACGCTCCTTGATGGCCTTGTTAAGGTCTTCAAAAATTTGCATGTGAGCGACGTACCAGTCGTCACGAGCCTTCATCTCAGTCACGGCCAAGCGGAGATCGTTGTCCAATTCCTCAGCGATGCCGAAGACCTTGCCCAACCGGTCTTTTTCCCGAGAATATTTCTCTTCCATCTTCTCAAGTTCGGGTTCGAGATGCTCAACTCGCTTGGAAGATTTGGTGGCCTTCATCTCAAGTTCTCTTGCTCGAACATCTTTTTCGGAAATGATGGATTCGAGCGACTCTTTTTCGATCTCTCGGTCGATGATTTCTTTTTCGAGAACCTCAATTTCTGCTTTGGCGTCAACGAGTTCCTTTTCCTGTGCCTCATAGGCCGCGAAAAGTTTCTGCAGGCGATCGGTTTCGGTGGCGAGAGCTTCCTCAAGTTCTTTGATTCGGACCTCTGGCGTGATGGTTCCTTCCGTCATCTTCTCACCCGGAGGGCAAGCCTCCACACAAGGCGAGTCTTCTCCTCCCTATCAAGCCGACGCTCCAAAGCGCCGCACAAAGCGTCCTTGCCGAGCAGGCATCAAGGTCGAAGCGCATCGGTGGCAGCCACCAATTCGCGAGCGATGCTAACCTCGCCCATCGAATGACCCGCATCAGGCACCATGACCAAACGGCTGGAAGGCATGGCTTGGTGCAGTTCCCAAGCACTTTTTGCGGGACAGACAACATCGTAACGCCCCTGAACGATGACCGTTGGAAGGGCATGAAGGGCCTGCACACGATTCAGGATGTAGGCCTCCTCGAGGAAAATCGCGTTGATGAAGTAATGGCACTCGATGCGGGCAAAGGCAACTGCGAAATCCAAATCTTCAGCTTTTTCGAGGTACGTCGGGTCGGGAAAGAGGCGACTGGTCGCCATTTCCCAACGCGTCCATTCCTTTGCAGCAGCCCGGCGCACGCCAGCATCATGACTGGTCAAACGGCTGTAATAGGCGGTGATGAGGTCGTGTTGTTCGTCCAGAGGAATATGGTCCCGATACGGCTCGAACGCATCGGGAAAGATATGACTCGCACCGTCTTGATAGAACCATTGCAACTCGGACCGGCGGCACATGAAAATTCCACGCAGAACCAAACTCAACACGCGGTCGGTGTGGTGGAGAGCGTACACCAAGGAAAGGGTGGAGCCCCAAGAGCCCCCGAAAACGTGCCACCTGTCGATGCCCAAGTGGATGCGTAGGGCCTCAATATCTCCGACCAATGCTTGGGTCGTGTTGTCTTCAAGTTCAGCGTGAGGCGTGGACTGGCCACAACCGCGCTGGTCGAACTGGACAATGTGAAAGGCCTGAGGATCGAAGTACTGGCGATACGAAGGTTGGGCGCCCCCACCCGGTCCGCCGTGAATCACAACCACGGGAACGCCTTCTGGATTGCCGCTGCACTCCCAAGCGATGGTGTGCAGGGGAGAGACCTCGAGTCGCCCTGAGGAGAAGGGTTCCACGGTCGGGTAAAGCACGTCGGCCAAGGTGGTTGATGTGTCGAGCATGGTTCGCCCAAGCCATCGGTTGTGATGTTCCTTTCGCATGCACACCTTCATGGATGGCCGAGGCGGGGAGGTTACCATGACAACGCGACCAGCCGTCGACGTGTTCAGTGAATGGGCCGATGCCGGTCGTGACGAAGGCATGGAACGAGGGCACAGCAAGAGCGTTGACGCCATGTTGGAGTGGCTCATCAAGGATACCGACACTCCGTTTTCGGCCGTTGACATCGGGTGCGGAAATGGATGGGTGGTTCGGCGTCTGGCTCAACATCCAATGTGCAAGCGTGCGGTCGGTGTGGACGGCGCCCCGTCGATGATCGCCAAAGCCTACGCCATCGACCCCACGGGAGAATACGTGGAAGCGATGTTGCCGCAATGGAGCCCCGATGAACGGGTGGACAGGGTCCACACCATGGAATGTTTGTACTACCTCAAAGACCCATTGGCCTTTCTGAAGGACATCGGCCAACACTGGATGAACCCCAATGGCCGTCTTGTGATCGGCGTTGACCATTACGCTGAAAACACCTCCAGCCTCGACTGGCCTTCATCCCTCAACGTGCACATGACGACCCTGACGGTGAAGCAGTGGAAAGACGGACTCAAACAGGCGGGATTCATTGACATCGAACATGAGCACCTTGGAGCGAAGGAGGGGTGGGCGGGCACCTTGATGCTCACCGCTCGTCGCCCGGCCTGACGACCAAGCCGAGCGATTCGCCTTCCGGAGCACACCGGCGAAGGTCGCCGCGATAGTATGCACAACTCCAACACGTTGAATTTCCGCTTGCTAAGCGAGGAGGAGCCTCCAGTCCGGGATTCAAATGCAGTGCTGCTCGCCATGCGAGATGGTCCTCGAGGTCCTTCTGAGCGGCCTTGACCTCATCGGCGGTGAGTTGAATCACACGACCGTTCGCACCGACGAGCAAGGCAGGTGGAAGCACCACGCGTTGTTGCTCTGCAGGTTTCTTGGCCTCTTGCGCCTGAAGGGCGAGGCTGTACAGCGTCAACTGCAAACGATGTTCGGTCAAAAGTTCGGTCTCGGAGGAATTTTGCGGGACGGTCGAGAAGCATGTGGGTGGGGCTTCTTGGAGCGCATCCCCTTGGGCTGGGTCGGCTGGGTTGAACGAAGCAAGGCAGCCTCGCGTTTTCAAATCCACGACCTGGAGGGCGCCCTGACCCGATTCATGGACAAGGGCGAGCACGAGGTCGGCTCGGCCACTGAAATCCATGCTCACCGTGCGAAGTTGAGCCAATGCTCGTCGATGAGTCAACATCACAGGACCACCATCGTCGGTTTCGAGCACGATTTGCTCCCGGTGGAAGAAGGGGAGTTCGGTACGCACCGCTTCCACGGTCCATCCATCGACGGCCAGCCCACGCACCATTTGACCGAGCAATCCCTGATCGATCAGTTCTGCGAGGTGGGTCAAACGGTCCGCAATGACCGCGCCGGCATCACTGCTCAAGTCGTGCCCGAATTCGGACATGACACGGGCGATGGTGGATGAAGTCGCCAATTGGTCGTCGTTTCGGTGCAACCATGCTCGGTCAAGCTCTGGTGTTGACTCGGATTTGGACAACGGGTTGGTCAATCCAATTTCGAGCACGCGATGCATCATCAACCCGAATGTGGTGGCTTTGGGCCAGAGATCATCGGTGGCTTGGTGTGTGGATGCCAATGGGAGTTGGAACGGCTCACTGGGCCATCCTTTCACCGATTCAAGCCAGTATTTGCGCGGACAAGCAAAGGTGCCGTCGAGGTGGTGAGCAGCGCCTTTGATCTGCTCGTCCACCACCAGCGGCGAGGCAACCATTGGCTCGGGACCAGCGACTTGGAGAAGACGCTGTGAAAGCGCTCGAGCGCGCTGTTGGGCAGAAAGCGGAGAGGGATGGGAAAAGCAACTTGGGTGATGATACAGATGAACTCCTTCAACCCCCAATACACCCAACGGGCTCTGGTCCACCAAGGTCGCAGGGTTGAACTCAACTTTGTCTTTCGGAGGAACAAATGGAGGAAGAACATCATGGTCGTTATCCCCCGCCAACATCCATGGGGCGTTCACCGACCCCGCGCACCATGAAGCACGGCGCATGCCCTCCACCAACATTCGGCCCATCGTGCTGGACGTTGGTGCGAAACGTGCCGAAACAACACCTGTATCTGAATCAAAGCTCCCTTCACTGCCCGGGGCCCCGGTGAGGATGAGGCGATCCCGTACTCGCGTTAACGCGACGTAGAATTTGCGTCGCAATTCCGCTCGGTCCTGTGCCTTGTTCATATCGGCGGCAAAGGCCCACAAACCATCCTTAGGGCGTTTTGAAGTGAGCCAAGGTTGGATACGCCCGGCCACCACCTGCGGTGTCACCAAGATGTTGTCCCGCACGGCCGTAGAAGCGTCGGCACGGCCTGCAGAAAACAACCCCGTTACCACCACAACAGGGGCTTGAAGGCCTTTGGAGCCGTGAATAGTCATGATTTGAACTGCCGACGCATCGGGTTGAGTGATGGCTTGAGGGCCGTCACGACCGAGGTTGCGCAACTCAACGGTGCGACGGTACATGGCAGCGACATCGTGCCCACAGGTTTGACCCATCGTGTGCGCCATCACGAGCCAAGCCTCAGCGAACTGACGCTGAGCATCCTCAGGATACGCCACAAGCAAATCCGAGCGGTCAAGCACGGCATCGAACACATCGTACACTGCCCCCCATTCCATCAAGTGTTGGATGTCCAGCAGAAGTTGCCGAACGCCCTCGCTGGGCGCATGGTGGATGAGACACGGCCAGACCGGCGAACCTGGAGTTAGTTGGGTGAAGGCCTCATGAACTTGAGTATCCGACATCCCAATCACCGGTGAGCGCGCCAATTCAACACCCGCTTTTCGCATGGTGGGGTTCGCCATCAACGCCAACACGGACACCAGTGGTTGAACCACAGGCTGGGAAAGAAGCAGTCCTTGACGGTCGGCCATCACCGGCAATCCCCGGCTCCTCAAACGTTCAACGAGGTCCGTGAGGTGTGTCCGAGAATTCACCAGGATCATGATGTCGTCTGGACGAACAGGGGGGTCTGCGGGAGGGAGTTCAACCCACGCAGAGGATGCACTGTCCCAAATACGGGTGGATTGACCGCTGAGCAAGGCGTGGAGGCGGTCAGCCAACAATTCATGCTCGAGTTCGTACGGTTTGGCCGAAGGATCTTCGAAGGTGTTGACGGGTTCATCCAAATCCAACGGGGTATCACCCAGCGTGCCTTGAAGGGGCAACAACCACTCCAACACACCGGGTTCTGTGGTGTCCCGTGCAGGGTTCAGCCGCTGGGCTTCAGCGTGCCAGTCTCCCGGCAATCGGTGATGAGCCGGGTCAAACACATCGTCAAAGATGTCGTTCATCGTTTCCATCAGATTGTGTCGGGTTCTGTGGTTGGATGTGAGGTCGATATGCCCTTCGTGACGGCGCAGCAGGCGTTCACCCGTTACGCTTCCTGCTTCACCGTCGTCATTGCGGTCAAACGCCACAAACGAATGGGGTGCAGAGCCCTCTTCATCGTGCTCGTTGGAAAACGAGCCCGCTTCACCGCCTGCGCCAACCGGACGGGGGTCTCGACCGTGTCCTGGCAGACGCAGATGGTCCAAGCGAGGGTCAGTGGCTTCGACAGCGTTGAAGTGGCGAACCGCAGCGACAGAACGTCGCATCACGGATACCTCCGCTTGCCTGAACCGATAGATGCTCTGTTTCATATCGCCAACCAAGCACACCGTCGGGTCCCAAGCCCCCAAAGGTCGTTCAGGATCGTCCGCTTGCTTTCGCCGTCGGCCCCACAGACGCGCCAACAGGCGGTATTGAGTGGGGTTCGTGTCTTGGTACTCATCGATGATAAAGGCGCGATATTGACGCCGTAAATCACTCAACAACGCAAAGCGACGCTGGAGGTCGTCGTGGAGATCGGGGTGGTCGTGAAGCATGGTCATGGCCCGAGCGATGTGGGTATCGCTCCAAGGTTCGTCGCCCAAAGCGTCGAGCGTGTCGATGACATCTGGCGGGTATCGATGGCGGCAAATATCGGGGCAGCGAGCAAGCAGCAAGTCGGCGGCGAAACGCTGCATGTCTTCAAAATCATGCAAGCCATCAAGGGATTTGCGGCGAGCGAGGATTTGATGGCATCCTGCGTGCAAGACGATGAGGTCGGACAGAATTTCAGTTTGCAAGGAACCCGTGACATACATCGTGCGATCGCTGGGTAACAAGGGTAAGGGAGATTCCAGCGGGTCCATGCGAAGTTCGCAATCCAGAGGCATGCCGTCAAAGCCGTCGCCGGGATTGAGGAGGAACACCGAACGGGCAAGAAGGCGAATCAAACCGGCTTGAGGCGTGGTCAACAAGGCGTTCAGCCCGGGAGTCAAGGCAGCAGCCTGTTCATAGATATCGATGGCGGTTTGATTGTCCATCTCCTTTTTTGCATCGGTCATTGTCAACAAACCCGCCGGCCAGCCATTGGTGCTGGGGAGGTGATTTTTTGGAAAGAAGGTGCAGTCGTCCTTCGACAGGTTGGAATAGGTGGTTAAGCCAATGAACGCCTTCCATGCCCAGACGAGTTGGTCGCCGGGCGTTTGGGGAACGGGCTGGTCAAGCAATCGCACGAGATGGTTGAAACGCGTGAGATGATGGCCCGGTTGTGCCGGAATCACGAGGTGGGCGCTGTAGGGCAGGAAGGTATTGACCCACTGTGAGAGGCCTGCGTGAACCTGCGCTACAAATTCGGGAAGATGGTCAACAACAGGTTCAGCGATTGTATCCAACAAGACCTCCAATGGAACAGGCCCACGCCCGTTCCACGCCAATCCCAAGTCGCTTGCACGCTGAATCATGGAACGGTGGGATTGTTCCACGAACATGGACCGATCCAACAATCCCCCGAGGACAATGTCGGCCGCATATTGGCCACCCAATCGCGCCACGAGGCGGTCCCTTGCCTCGACAAAGGCAGATTGATGGTGCAAAACCCCTGCTTCGGCCGCATCTTCAGGCGACCGAATGCGCCACACGGCATTGAGGGTATCCTGCACCATGAGGGGTTGACGCTCTTCAGCAACGTGCTGGTTGGAAGGGTAAAGAGCGACGAGGTCGATGTAGGGTTGGACCAATTGATTGAGAAAGGCATCAATGGTCGAAATGGGTGCTTCGTCCAGACTGGACATCAACATCTCAATGTCGCCGCTGTTGCGCAAACGTGGGTCAAAAATGCCTTCTTCCCCCGGTTTCAGCGGGCGGTCTCGACTCAAAGACAATCGCTCACGAATGCGGGATTTGAGTTCAGCCGCAGCTTTACGCGTGAAGGTGATCGCCACCACTTCGGCGGGCAGCAATCCAAGCCACGCACGCTGGTCGGTGCGTTCTCGCTTGGGCGCTCGCAACGCTCCGTGGCCCGACAACGGGGTTCGGGGACCCGGTGGTGTGACGTGGGTGGCTCGTTGCTCCTCCGCCATCAAATGTTGAACATATCTCTCCGCCATCACGGTCGTTTTGCCTGTGCCCGCTCCTGCATCCAAGGCGATGTGCCGGTCTAGGTCCAGACCAAGTCGCTGGCTGTTGTTGAACTCCACCATCAATAACCACCTCCGTCCGCCGTGCTGACAGCGCATGAGGAAGTCAGCGGACAATACCGACAGTGCGAACCCGGCGTGGGGTTGATGTGCCCCGCTGCTGCAGTTGCTACAGCCCGATGCGCCACCTCAAGACGAGCACGCAACCAGTGGCGGAACGGAGAAATCGATGACCCATCAGGCAGGTGTGAGGGGAAATTTGTCGGGAACACAGCGGTCAATTCCCCTACTTCGGGGAGGGTGGGCAACACGTCCAATACGGAATCAAGTTCAACGTAATGCGTGGTGAACTCACCGATTTCGCTCGCCCCAACACCCACAACACGATCGTTGGGATGAAGCAACTCCCATGCACGGGCATAGAGCGCCAACTGAAGGTCTTCGAACAGACTCCGTTTGTGACGCAGACTGACATCATCGGGCTTCGGTCCGTTCACGGTTTTGAGATCGCGTACAATCACCAGCCGCTGTGCAGTGCGGCGTGTTCCGTCCAAAGGGTAGGGGGTGTCATGCGAGGTATCGCCGAGAATCTCTGCATCCTCCAAGGCCTTGTTTTGCTCCTTCGTGAATTCGATGACGTCAACGCGGTCGGCATAACCAAACATGTGGAAACCGTGTTCTTCGTCGGCCCCGCCTTCCACATCAAGAGCCGGGAACCACACCGACCGCTGCTCACCCTCAGCGGCGGCCCATTCTACGGCCACGGGAGAGGCCTGGCGCAGTGCGAGGTCGGCCTCAAGCAAACGAGCAAGACGCCCACGGGGCGGTAGGTCCAATTCGCCGTGTAGATACGAGCGCCATTCTTCCGGACTCGCATCGACCAAGTCCCTTGTCCGGTGAACGGAAATCGCATTGTGTCGACCCAACCAGGGCACTTCTTCAGCCAAATAAGCAAGGATGGTTTGCCAACCGGCCGCCCCTTGTCCCATGGGGCCCAAATGCAGTGGGCCAAGCGAAGCCACGAGTTCCTCGCCAACCGTTAAGCCGTGACCCTGAAGGAGCGTGGCTTCAGTTTCGTGGACTACTTGGCCGCGCACGCGCGGTTCGATATCTTCCGAACCGACGGCGTCATCGTCGTCCGCTTGAAGCACCTGTTTTGCCCAAGCTTGGCGCGGGCAAGCAAGCCATGCTTCAAGTCGACTGGGTGACCAGGTTTCTCGAACGGTTCCGTGTTCGATTCGGCCAAAGCGGTCAGCAAAGGTGAACTCGGTGTTTGCATATGGCGGAAGGGGACGAGGGTCGACACTCACCGAAGGCGAGCCCTTCTCACCTCGATAGCCCAAATGAGGCCACACAGGTGCGGCTGCAGCAGGCGTTTTCAACGCAGGAGCCGTTGGTCTGACAACCACGGCGTCAACGCTGACAAGGCGTTCTCGCTCCTCCCATCCCATGGTTTCGCCCGCTGAAAGGTCCTTCACCAACGGTTGGCGTTGAATACGGTCGGCTTGGATGGGACCCTCAAATGTGGCAAGGACGCCTTCGGCATGGTTCACTTCGCCGTCATAGGCATGTCCGGCATGCAGGTCAAGCCCTGTCTGCTGGCGTCGGTCTCGACCTCGATGACCCTGACGAACCAGTCGCATGCCAGAATCGGTCGAAACCCAAGCGTACCTCTGTGGGGTCAACCACGCGCCGTGGCCTTTTTCTCGAACCTTCCATTGAAACACACGTTGGGCTTGTTCGCCCTCGAACCTGGAGGTGGGGAGAAAGGCCGGCGGCGAGCGCATGCTGTCCCAAGTTCCCGATTGGTGTCTCTCACCAAGCCATTCCGCTAACGGTGCACTTGGGCCCCCACCTTCCTCGGCGGTTGAATCAAAAACGACAACATATCGGCCTGCGTTGAGAAGATGGCGAAGGTGGTGACGACCTCGGCGTACAAGCGCATCGGTTTGAAACACGCCCAACTCGAGCAATGCATTGGCATCCAACCATGGGACTGAAGAGGATTTCATCGTCCATGCATCCACGTCCATGCCCGTCAGCAGGATCAGGTCCGCTTCGCATCCCAGCGCCTCCTCGGGCGTCACGAGATGGATGGAAGATGTCGAACTGCCTGACACGGAAAGGGCGGTGTTTTCACCCAACAGGTCAAGGATATCATGAAACCACCGTCGATGAACTTCGGGCGAAGCGTCCGATGGCCCTGCTGCGTTGTACAGGGTCTTCAAACCGTCAACCAAGGCTTGCAAAGCGCCGAGGCCTGCATCGTTGGGATGACGGCGTTCCTGCAGGGCATTCAAATCAAGGGCGGTGATCAACCATGACAACCAAGCCATCGGGGAGGGCGGAGATTCTGGCATAGGAAGGGTGTCGCCGCTGGTGCAACCCACGACATCCATGCTCAGGAGGTGAACATCCTCGGACGACAAGAGCGGGCGCCATATTCTCAAGAGGCTGGCCAGCCACCATTGTGTTTCTTCAAGGCGCTGAGCCTGTCGTTCAGGGTAACGCTCTGTGATCGAAGGCTTCGCTTGACCGAGTACGCCCATCCAACGAGCGATAGCACCCGGTCCACCCAACACGTGGAACGAGCTGGCAATGTCCTCGAGAACATCAGCGTGAGGCTGGGGGACCCAATCCGCTCTCGAAGGGTGAGCAGCATTTGGAAAGGGTTGCCGAAGCACAGGGAGTGCGGATGAAAAGAAGACCTGGCGTAAGGATTCAAGCGACCACGCCCCCAATCCGGTGGAGAGATGCGCCGCCCCAACAACGGCATGATGCAAGGGTTGCTGGTTCAGAGCCACCGAGGTATCAGCCAAAACCAACCCAAGGCTTGCGAGATCACTCGACCAAACACCTGCGGACGCCTGGGCGTTGGCGTCAACAATGAGGATTCGGCCCTGTTCGGTTTGCAGAAAAGACTCAACCAACGAGAGCGCAGCGTGGCGAATATCATGACGTTCATCCACCGTCACCCGCGTGATTTGAGTTTGGCGCTCCTCTCCAACTTCGGTGCGCCACTCGTTGGTTGTCGGCACCCAAGGTTCGTGGGATGGGAGCCAAGTCGGCAGGGTATCGGCCGTGCAGGGATCTTCGTCAAGCAGGTACGCCCCGTGAAACCCAAGACGAAACGACCCCGGATTCAGAAGTTGATGGATTGGGCACCAGCGGGCGACTTCGGCCAGCAAATCTTGCTCAATTTCGGTAAAATCCGGTGCAGTATCCAACATCACCAAACCATCGACTTCCGTGAGATGGAAGGGGGGCGCCTCGGCCCCTCGTAAGGCTTCGAGCACGTGGCGGGGGAGCAAAGCTGGCAGCGTGCCGCCCGCATCAAGTTCGTATTGACGCGCAAGACGATCGAACACCTCCGCTCCGGGGTCCCCATCCCAAGAAAACGGCTCACGGAGGTGAAGCAACTCACCATGAAGGCGTTGCAATCGCTTGGTTTTCGTCATGGTCCATTCGCCAACACCGTCGATATGCATGAAGGGCAATTTCCCACGGATGGCTGCTTCATGGCACCGTTGATGCAGTTCGACAAAGTTCACCGCATCGTTGTCGAGGGTTTGCGGGAGGCGCATATCAACATGCAACATCCGAATCAACTGGTTCAGCGTCACATGATGTTGGGGGGACACCATGACCCCTTCCCGATGCAACGTTTCCACCGTGATGCGTCGGTGAAATTCGTTGGGGTGAACCACCATGATGGCGGGGGGTTCATAGCCTACCATGGCATCATGCATCCACAGCGGAATACCTCGCCCTGCGGGGACGAGTTCCGATGTAATGACTTGCTTGTCCAACCTTCTTCACGCCCCGACTAGACCATCCTCGCCGACCTGTTATGAACCCTGTTTCTTGTTCCCATGATGGTTTCAAATGATTCTGGGCTCTCATTGCTGAGCCCCAGGTTTATAAGGGGTGGGCGTTCTTGTTATTTTGGCTCCGAAGATAGAATTCATTTGTTTGCCTAAATTCGAACATTGAACCGCAAACTTCATAAATAGGCCGCCCTACATGAAGAATTCATGTTGCGCTGGCCCGCCGTGAGGTGCTCGGCATCGAAGGACGCCAAAACAACACATGGAGGTGATGTAGATGATTCAGAAAAACCGAAAAAATGGAGCTGAGATGATGAACAACCAAACGTGCACGGATTGTGCCGGGCCGATGGTGAACGACTTCGGCAAGGGTGAAGCCTACTGCGGGGTGTGCGGACTAACCGTTGAGCTCGCTCTTGACGATGCCGATACCAACAGCAGCCATGCCAAAGGTGAGGGTCGAACCAGTGAGGCCGTGAACAGCAATGCCGTTAGCCAAGGTGCGAAACACGGTGGACGCATGAATCCATTCGGTGACCTCTTTGATGCCAACGGAGTGCGCCTTTCCGAGCGTGCTCGCCAACAGTTCATACGCATGAGCCGCCGCGATTTGTCAACACAACGTGATTCGGATCCCATGTACCAACAACTGTACGCTATGGTTCGCCAGCTGTTCGGCGACAACATGGCCCGCTTCGCTGAGTGCCTGATCGCCGCCGCCACCCGACAGCTCACCGAGGCACAGGAAGCGACCCGCAAGACCCTCACGCCAAGTGAGCAGCGACGACTGAAGTGTCCGAAGACATCAATCATGCGCAAAGCCAACCGCTACCGAGGCGACGGTACGCAACATGCCTTGCAAATCATGGCGCTCGCCATCGCTTCTCTGGCGTACAAACACCTCGGCATGGTGCGAGTCAACGAGAAAGCCGTGATGACGCAGTACAACATCACCAAGGACCAACTCAAGTACTCCATGAAGACCATTCATCAAAATTACATGATGCGCGTTCAGCTCGGTTGGGCCTGGCCACCACAAAGCGTTCCTGCCCACATTGCGCGACAGGATGAATACGACGCTGCATTGGAATACCTCGAGCAGGTTGTGGCCGACCGCTTTGATGCTCGAACGCACGAAAGCATCATGAAAGCGTTCCACGCCACGATGACGGCCATTGGAGAGCCCGATATTAACAGCCCCACGAGCAATGTACCCGTCAGCATGGTCGCCGCTTGCGTTCTCTACGCTTTGCTGACAAAGATGGGCCTTCACGAAGGGCACCTTTCCGCTATCGCTGAGGCCGTGGGTCGTTCGGGTGCCGGCGTCAAGAACCGCCTCGAAGACCTTCAAAACCGTCACGTTGCTGGTGAGTACCCCGAAGGGAAGCATTTGATGACCGAATCCAAGAAGGGTTCAGACGTCGCCTCCGAGGACGTCTCCGTCGATGACAAGGCTCAGATTGAGGATTGAGGGCGGAAGTGGGATAGGTTCCCTCCCGCTGGGAGGACCATGAGCCGATTGTTCGTCGTTATGGGACTTGTCTTGACCTTGGGGCTGAGCGTTGCACCAACGCAAGCACTTCCTGCATCACCCGTTGACAACGGAATCATCTTCGGGGGACAGTGGGCGCCAGTCAACGAATCCACAACTTCAACGGTCAACTTGAGCGAACTGCCAGCAGTTGTTGAAGTCTTCACGGCAACATGGTGTGAAAACTGCGTGGATGTCGAACATGCCCTCGACGATGTGCAAGCCGAAGGGTGGTTGCAACAATACCACATCCACCGAGCCATCGGTGAAACACAAGATCCCTTCGGAACTGTTGTGCTGGACCAACGTTGGCGTGACCTGTACGGCATGACTTCGCCCCCAGCTGTCGTGTTCAACGGGACGATGAAAAAAATCGGCAGCGTCGCTGATGATGGCGACCTCAAGAACGAATTCACCAACCTTGCCAAGCGCGACCTCGGTCTTGGGCAAGGAACCAGTTCCTTTGTGTGGACGCCCACCAGCGAACAACAAGGAACGTTGGCATGGAACCTTGACATTCCCGCATGGGTGCTTGAAAACGCGACCCTCAACGTGACGGCTTGGTTGGTGGAGGCTGCGGCAGAATTCGAAGACGGTAGCAACGGGTTGGGCACCTATCCCCACATCGTTCACCGGCTTGATGTACTTGGCCACACTCTCAACGGTACGGCGACGGTGAACATTCCCACGGCCTTTGACGGGTCAGACATGGAAATCCATCTTCTGTACAATGTTATTCCCGACCCCATTGAAGAGCCCCTCTCTTCCACCGAGGACGAAAACGACGAACCAAACGACACGCCATCGATTTCGATCTTGATGACCGGGATGGTGGTGGCGATTGCCGCAGCAGTGTTCACTCGTCGAGTTCCATGAAACCTGGAAGCGCCCCAAATCCTTCCCGGGGTAGTCGGAGCGGTTCGTCCGTGAGGTCAACGTGCAACTCCCACGGGATATTGTCCGACAACCGATCGGGTGCTGCCATGGGCTGTGCATAATGCCACCATCGTGGCGGTGCGCCTCGAATATTCTGCTGTTCCTGAGCAATCCGAAGCAAATTTGTGAGTTCAAGTTGAGCAACGGCTCGAGGATGATCACGCCGGATATATCGCCGCCGTTGTGCATGTTCGTTTTCTTCCACGTACCCCAATAAGCGTGCGATGGACCCGAGGAAACGGCGCTCGATACGGTTCCGGACGGTCAACGTCAACCCAACGTGTTGAAAATTCATCTGCCCACCGTCGGCGATTGGAAGGTCGATAAACGATCCAATCGGTTGTAAGCCCATGGCTTGCCAGCACCGTGCAAAGACCTCGCACCATCGACGCTCGCCGTCTCGGATGTCACCCTGCTCGTGGGGGTCGTCCTGACGACGATGCCCCAAAATATCGTGATAACGCTGACGTCGCAACCATCGATGGAAATGCCTTACGCCTTCTGGTCGAGGTGCTTTCCTCGCCTGACGAGGCTCTACTGTGCGCCGCCAAGCTTCAACCACTCGAGCCATCGGCAGAACGCCATTGGAAGCGAGCCCAGCGGCAAAACACTCCACCCACATCTCTGAAGCCGCTCCAAAATGCCGACGGGAACGATGGTGCATGTAGCGACGAACGATTTGGTTGAAGCGAGGTTCGACATCGCCGTTGTTATAGCGACGAATCTCTGGCGGAGCAAACCAAGCGTGCCCCGCAGCAACATGACCATCTCGCTTGAGTGAGGTGAGGGCGTCTTGGTCGAGGGTGGCCAACCACGCATCGGGAATGTTCGTGTCCGGAAAGCCAAACGGTGGATTGCCGATGATGACTTCGTTCAAACTATCGACCTTCAAACGCGTGTTGATGTCGTCGGCAAGAGCAAGGAAGACAGCACCGAGAATGTCGCCCAATGGCAGACGGTTGGAATGCAGGCCGCTGTGAATGCAGATGGAATGGCGAGAGAGGTTGTCAGTGGCTTCAATGTGCTGAATTTGATACGGTGCACCGTGCTGCCCGATTCCGACACGGATTTGATAGGCGTGGCCCAACTTGCCAAACACCAACACCGTATCATCCTGGACGTACAATCGGTCGCCCAGCCCATTCATGATGTCGTGGCAAAACTCGAGTGAACGGACCATGGCGTCAGATGGCTTGCTTCCCTTCGTGTATGGGATGGACCAGTTGTGTTGGATGCCCAGAAGAAGTTTGCCCGCATAGGAACTGTGCGGGGAGAGGCAGAGGGAGATGAGCAACGCCCACACCTCAGGTTCGGGAGGCACCCGGATGCGCCGTAAATTGCCCAGTTGGGTGCGGACTCGAAAACCAAGGTGCTGTTTGCTCAAATCCAATGCCCACTTGACCGTTTGATGATCAGGGGCTCGGGCATCAACCTCACGCCATGCCTTCATCCAAGGCACATCGTATGCCTCAAACACACCGGGGGGACGGTGATGTAACGCATCGGAAAAAAGCCGTTCGTAAGCGTGATTGGCCTCCAACAGCGCTCGTTCGTGAAGGTCGTAGGCCCAAGCCATAGCCGCTAGAGAGGGGTGCTCTCCGTCGTGAAGCACACGGTCGAGTTGAATGCGATTGGAGAGCCAAACCAACATCCCAGCCAACGGTCGAAACGCGGAGGAAACTCGGCCCTCTCCGCGTTGGAGGCGAAGGCCATGCGGGCGTTCTGCCCGGAAGACATCATGGAGAGCGGGGGAACATGAGGCCAAGGCGAGCAACATGCTCGAAACATCCCAACCCTCGCGACGCTCCCGGTTAGCAAGAAGTGTGAGAGGGAGGCTCAACGAGAGCGATGTCAACTCGCGATCGTTGAGCCACCAAGAACCGTTGAACCGTCGAAGCGTGGAACCGTCGTGAAATTTGACGCCCTCTTGCAAGATCAATTCATCCTTCGGTGTCATCATCCCTGTTTCTTGAAGCCGCTTCGTCAACGCAAAAAATTCTGCTTCGCTGCAAGGGAGAACCGTCACCGGGTCGCGTATGGAGGAAAGTCGAGCCCAATTGACGAGGTCGGAGTGCTCCATGCTTCGCTGCAGGTGCTTCCACCGGGCCTTTGAGGCCAAGGACGGGCCTCCGAACATCACCATGGCATGCTCGTGTTCTTCGGGGGTGAGTTCGACAAACCATCCCCTTGTTGGTCGATAAGCAATCAATGACTCGCACCACGTGCAACGAGTCTTTGTTTCGCTGGAGGCTGCGTTGTGTCGGCACGGCAGGGCGTTGTGGTTGTGGTTGTGGTTGTGGTTGTCATCCATGCTTTGAATATCGGTCCAGCCTATTTGAACCTCAATCGGGCCATTGCGCACGGAAAACGCCCAGCAAGTGTTCAACATCTTGTTCACTGATATGCAAGTGAAAGACGATTCGAAAGCGATGGGTTCCCGTATCCAACACGTCCACGCCGTTGGTTCGAAGTGATTGAACGACCTCAGCAGCAGGCAACCGGGTGTCAACATACACCATATTGGTTTGAACACTCTCCATGTCAACGGAGAAGGCTGACATGCTGTTGAGCGCCTCGGCGACCTGCCGAGCGTGACGGTGGTCCACGGCCAATCGCTCAACGTGATGGTCGAGAGCAAACATGCAACCTGCAGCCAACAAACCAGCCTGCCGCCAGCCGCCACCGAACACCTTTCGCCACCGGTGCGCTCGATGAATAAACTCGCTTGAACCGACCAAAACCGAACCGACCGGAGCGCCCAATCCCTTGGAAAAGCAGATGGACACGGAGTCAAACGAGGCGCACAAACGGCGAACGGACACGCCGGTTGCAATCGCGGCATTGAAAATACGAGCCCCGTCAAGGTGCACCATGCAACCGTGTTCATGGGCGACAGCAGCGATGGCATCGAGCGTTTCGACATCGTAACACGTCCCTCCGCCGAGATTGGAGGTGTTTTCAACGCACACCAACGTGCCGTTGGGATAGTGACCTTGAGAACCGGCGGTTTTACGGATGGCCTCGGCCACTTGTGTTGGCGACATCAACCCATGTCGCCCTTCCACCAATGCCACCGAAGCACCGCAAAGAGCAGCATAGCCGCCACCTTCGTACCGATAGATGTGGGCGGTGCGGTCACAAACGATTTCATCGCCCGGGACGGTGTGAGTTTTCAGTGCAATCGCATTTGACATGGTCCCAGATGCCACGAAGAGACCGGCTTCCTTCCCAAACAGAGCCGCTACGCGGTCCTGAAGGGCAATCACCGTTGGGTCATCCCCCAAGACATCGTCGCCAACCGGGGCTTCCATCATGTGGCGACGCATCTCAGGCGTGGGTTGTGTCACGGTGTCGGAGCGAAGGTCCAGACGGGCGGCGCTCATGGACATGGGTGTGGTTTCTCCCTCATCAATACCCTGCTACTCACAGCAACTTCAACTCACCCGTGATGGTGTCAAGTACGGATGCATCGAATGGTCCCAAAGCCAACACGGTCATTGAACCGGCTGGGATTTGCGTGTGCCCTGCGTCCCGAACGACATGGGATGGGACCTCTCGTGTGCGAGCTTGTGCAAGGAGAGCATCAAAATCTCCCTCGGAGGGGACCTTCACGCAGACCTTCTTCTGGCCGCTGGCCAGCCAGGCCTCAACGTGTGCTGGATGAGTGACGCCCGCTCTCAAGAAGGCCTCGACGGACGCATGCCCGACTTGTGCCGCCGTCTTGCCTTTGCCCATGCCCAATCCATGATTGACGACGCACACCAATTTCACTGGCCCACCTACCGCCCGCTGGTTGGGACGGGGTGCCGTGAGGCGATGGAGAAAGGAGCGAATACCCATCCAATCATCCTCAATATGTCTCCAAATCGCGGACCACGTCGTCCACGGCGTGCCGAGGCCCCAACAAAGCCATCACAGTGACGGTACCCGCCGGGACCTCGGTTCGACCGGCGTCGGTCACGGTGTGATGAAGAATGCCGTAGGATAATCGATCCCTGAGTTCGTTCAAAGCAGCCTCATCGGCTACGCGAAGGGCGATTTTCCGACTCCCGCCTTCTCGCCACGCTTCAAACATTCGAGCAGAGCGTTTCCGAGCAGAAAGCGCCACTTCAACAGCACCATGACCGCATTGAACCGCCACTTTTCCCGGTGACATCGCAAGGTCCTCCCGAACCACCAGCACCATCGTGGGCGATTCATCCTTCGACGCCATTAGGCTCACCACGCGGCTTCATCTCCATCCACGAGGTGGTTGTGTCTTGAAGCAGGCCGTGGATGGTCGGTCCGAACCACACCGCTACAGCAAGGTTTCCTAATGCGTGAAGGGCATCGTAAGGCAGGCCAGCAAACAACAACGAGAAGAAGTCGGTCAGGGACATGGTTGAGTCAAGCAAGGATAGGGAGGCCACGAAGCCAAACACAAAGGCTGCCAGCACCGACACTACGCTGAGTTGGGGCAGACGCAACCGATTCGCCTCCAACAATCCAGCACCGAGAAGGGCAACGCTGGACCATCCCAAGGCTTGGAACAATGTCCACCAGCCGTCTCCAATGAAGGCGTTGGACAGCAAGGTCACCAGCACGGCAAACGCCACGCCGCGCCGTGCACCAAGGCAGGCCCCGACCAACAACACCGTCACAGTGACCGGTTGGATATTGGGCAACGGCTCCATCACCACTCGAAGAGCAGTCACGACGACGACCAATCCAGCCAAAGGAACCCATCCAGAGCGTTGTTGTCGTGAGAAAGGAGCGAGCATGATGGCAGCGAGGAGAACTAGGGCTCCGTGCATCAAGGCAGAGGCGACCGGGGTCAACTCGGGACCATGGACGCCGATGGCCTGAAACATAACACGCCCAAACCGCCGGTGCCCTTGAGCATTACCACTCCTCCACCAGTCGCCATGTCAAAACGACCGAGGATTCAACCTGAGCAGCGTCGATTGCTAAAACACCTCGCTCCCCATTCACAAAGTATTCCCAGCCAGCCCCCTGGGTGCCGTTGAAACCAACGAGGTAGGGTCCCAGTGATGTGAGTTTGATATCGATTGTCCACCCTTGTTCATCCGCCGCCGCCTGGGTGAGAGATTGGACGTTGTTGTGACCCGTCAGTCCCCCGACCACGGTCCGATTTGAACCTGTTTCGAACACCACCACCTGCGTGTCCGTCCATGCTTTGGGCCACTCCGACTCCCACGACGCCTCCAAAGCGTCTTCATGGGTTGACGACAGTCCCGTCGCCCATTGGTGACTCACATCGGGCAACATCAAAAAACCAAGAACCAGCACCAATACCGAAAACACCTTCCAGACATTGGCAAAATGGTTGTTCTTCGCCAAGACAGAAAGGACCACCAAGCCACACAGCAGGCCGAGGGAGGTGAACAATGGACGTAGGTCGCCAATGGATTCATCGGTTGTGCTCGCATCCAACCTGTACGCCATCAATACACCCGCGTCATTGCCAAGGACCATCGTCGTCTCGAGGAAGGCAGGGGCTGATGTGCCGTAACCGTCATGGGGTGTGGACCAACGACCTGTTTGAACCAGCAACCCGGCATCGTCGCATTGAACCACGGCCCACCCTCCTCCGACGGTATTGATCGGAGCGTAGAACGTGTCGGCGTTTTGCCAGGCCATCTCTCCATTCACCGTTGCTTCAAGTTGATCGACCACGCCACATGCGTTATCGCATCGTACGGAGGTAAGGTGATGGCTGTCACCAAACACCACGATGTTTCCTCGAACCAGTGGAATGGCGGGAGAAGGTCCGGATACGGCAAGAATCCTTGATACAAGATTGGACGAATTCCAAAACACAATGTCGCTGGAGGCGTCGTGTTGAACATGGACCAACAGGCCACCAGGAACGATCACGGGGGCGTGGCGAATGGCTCCTTCCACGTTCGCAATGACCGTTGCCGTTCCGTTGCGTGCCACCTTCCACAACTGTCCGGCTTCGTCACCGATGTAATAACCGTCATCGGTGACTGCTACGCCGTTGCGCCACCCTTCCCCCAACGTGAGGTTCAGGCTTGGTGTTCCGTCCGCCAAACAGCGTAAGGTGAGTCCATCTCTGGTCGGCACCGCAATGTGGTCGCCATCCAGGGCCATTGCTCCCGTGACCCCCCATCCCTGCAGGGCGGAATCAAAACGCCATGCGATGGAGCCGTTGCTGGAATGAAGTGCGTGCACCTCTCCGTTTGCCCAACCCACCATCAACAACTCCGGCCACACGCCGCACGCTCCCTGACCCGCCGGGACCCGAAGCAGAGGAGACATGTCGTGTTGAACCGTCGCTTGATTGACCGTCGACCACATGACCTCGCCGTCAAGGTCGAGAGCCGTTACCGAGGGACGGTCTTCGCCAGTCCAGAACCCTGAACTTCGAACATAGATGGCTCCATCGTCCACCACCGGTGAGGTGGTGATGTAGCCCGGTTGAACCGAATGCTCCCATGCAAGGGACCACGGGGAAGCGGTGACGACGGGGAAAAGAAAAAGCAACGACAAGAGGACCAGAAGACAGGCCCTCGTTCGCATTGACGTTCACTCCAACGCAGCTTGTATCGCCGCTTTCAGCAGCGCGCTGACTTCTTTGCCGTCGGCTCCGCTTGCTTCTTGCATCACGACGCCCATCAACGGCCCCATAGCACCCATGCCACGTTCCTGAACGAAGTCCAAGCGAGAAGCGACGATGTTCTGTATGATGTCGGCCAGTTGGCCGGCATCGGCGGGAGCCAATCCGTTCGCTTCGCAGTAGGCCTTCAAGACGGCAAGGCCGGGTGTTTGTCCGGCGTGCGCTTCAACCACACCTTCAACATGGTCGCGAGCAAGAACACCCTCTTCGCGCAGACGCAATACATCGGCCAACATTTGGGGTGATTCCGCTTCATGATTCAACAACAAGGCAGCCCATGCCTTGTGCGGCAGGCTATCGGCGTGTCGACAAAACACATCGTCCAATTCTCGTGCCAACATCTGATCGCGCTGATCTTCGGAACTGTCGTAATTGGCAAGGCGCTCAGCCCGCTGGGCATCCGTCATCGGCAGATGCTTCAGCACGTTCGCCCAACGGTCAGCGGTGATGGGCAGCGGGGGGACGTCGGTCTCCGGGTACATCCTTGAGCGCCCTGGCAAAGGGCGCATGGGCGAGGTAGTTCCATCCTCTGGTGCCCCTTTTTTCACAACGACGTTTCGAACTTCCTGGGGGATGCGGTGCCACGCCAGTCGCGCCCGTTCCACGACCGATTCCAAGGCCAGCATGGCTTGCCACATTGGCGCACAACAGAGCACGAAGGCGTCGTCGCTTTGGAGGTCCAACGCGGAGCGAACGGCGTTGACTTCCACCTCGGTGATGCCGTATGCCGGCAATTCATCGGCATGAAAAATCCCCTTGACGCCCGCTAATTTCGCTGCACCCGCCAGTTCTCGCCCAAGCCGGGGCTGTTGTGCACCTTCCTCATTGATGGTTTTCGAGCCAAGATGTCCTAGAAGCCCGGGAAGCGGTTGTGCCAGCATCACGGAGCCCTCTCCAATCGAGCCGCTGATCATAGACGAAGCCGTTGCTGTGAACACCTCGCTAACATCGACGGGGGAGAACAGGATATGCTGAGACACACGCTCTCGAACCTCGGTCTCAGTTGCTTCATCGTCGTGCAGACGGGAGGGGGGCAAGGCAGGCAAGGACAACGCTGCTCGAAGGGTGTTGGCCAATCGGTAGAAATGCAGTTGGCGAGCCATTTCCAACCGAACGATGGTGGGAATCCAAGCCAAATCTTGGCACCCTTTGATCTCCACACGGTCGCCCGCAGCAATGGACACGTTCAGGTCTTGACGAATGCTGCCCAGGCCCCGACGGACGCGGCGGGTTTGACGAAGAACGCGACCCAAAGCCATAGCGGTGGATTGGGCGTGGTCGGGAGAACGGATATCGGGAGACGTGGCGATTTCAATCAATGGCAACCCAAGTCGGTCCAAATTGTACAACACCTTCTGGCCCCGTGGTGTGTCGACCGTGTCGAGTTTGCGTGCGCTGTCCTCTTCAAGACAGAGGACGTCAATCCCCACCTCGCCTTCTTCAGTCACGAGAACACCGTCCGTTGCCATCAGCGATGTACGCTGGAAACCGCTGGTGTTCGAACCGTCAACCACGGTCTTACGCATGGTTTGCACGGTTGAGACCGGATGACCACCGAGCAGGGCCGACACTGTCAAGGCGATTTCAACGGCATCCTCGTCCAAACCCATCGGAGGTTGGTCGTCCAGTTCAATCAGGCCGGCATTGGGTGATTGTGCGTAGACAAACGTTCGATTTCGTTTAGATTCGAAACGTGCCGCTACATCCACGGCACCGCCTTCACCTTGGGTCGCTCTCAAGCGGCGCTCGTGACGGGGCCACTCGTCGGGAAGCGTCTCGATGGTGATGTCGTACAACTCGCCGCTTTGACGGGAATGCAGCTTGCCGGTCGCCAATTGCTGGTGAACCTCAATGCCGCACATGAAGCCGAGGGTTTCGGGTACCAACGAAGAGGGGCGTCCAACATCGCCCTCGGGTTCCTCGGCCATGCCTACCCCACGCGCTCAACCTTCATGAGCACCACGCACTTCTCGGACTAGACCACCTGCAAGGTATCGTAGCCTGAGGGTCGAATCATGCGGCCGTCGCGAACGAGTTTCTCGATGATGTCTTCTGCATCCGAACGAGCGATATCGTTTCGTTCGGCCTCGGTCAGAACCTCAAGGAAATTCGCGGAAACGCCCGAGTCGTTTTGGAGGGTGGATACGATGTCGAGGAGGATCTTCTCTCGGTTTCGCACCTTCCCTTTCTTGCCCGAATACACGTCGGTCTCGTCGAAGTGTTCTCCCATCAGGTCTTGACGCCAGAGTTTGGTCAAGCGAATGGCTCGCTGGGCGTCGTCAATGGTGGCGATGTTGACCAAACGAATGCGGGCACTTGCTTCAGCAAGTCTGGAAAGGGCTTCAAGCGAACGCGCGGTGATGGCGACGCTGTCGGCGGCTTCACCGCCTTGCTTTCGCGTGGAGACGTAGTAATCAACGATGGCAGCACGGGCTTCGTCGTTGAGTTTTGGATGGTGGTTTCGCTTCGCGTAAGCGACGTACTTTCGCAACACATCACGTGGAAGGACGGTGTATCGACCGTTGACCTTGGCCTCTGTTGTTTTCACCGCCGTCGCTCGAGACGGGTCAGGCAACTGTCCCTCTTTGACGAGAAGTTCACTGCTGCCCGCCACTCGGTTGCTGATGATGTGCTTGGCGATTTGTTCGTCCGCCGCTGTGTCGGGGGTATCGGTGATGAGCCAAATAACGTCAAAACGGGACACGAGAGGAGGCGCGAGGTTGATCTGCGAAGTGAACGGCACGTCGCTTACCGGTTGGAAGCGCCCGCTGGTGGGGTTGGCTGCGGCGAGAACGGCGCATCGTGTACGCAGACTGGCGTTGATGCCGGCCTTTGAGATGGAGATGCTTTGTTGCTCCATCGCTTCGTGCATGCTCGATCGATCGGCCGTGTTCATCTTGTCGAATTCGTCAATGGCTGCCAAACCAAGGTCGGCCAAGACCAAGGCGCCGGCCTCAAGCGTCCATCGACCGTCAGCCGTAGCGTCTTGCACAGCCGCAGCGGTCAATCCAGCAGCGGAGGCCGATTGCCCGGAAGCAAAACGACCGCGGGGTGAAATGGTGGACATATAGTGCAGCAACTGGGATTTCGCAACCCCGGGGTCGCCCATCAACAAGATGTGAATATCGCCGCGATTGCGGGTGCCGTCCTCGTTGATTTGGGCCACGCCACCGAACAATTGCAACATCAACGACTCCTTGATGAAATTCATCCCAAAGATGGAGGGAGCGATGCTCGAGGTCAACAATCCGTAGACTTCCGGGTCCCGAGCGATGGATTTGATTTCGTTTTCCTCTTCCTCGGTGATGATGATTTCTTCCAACGGAATGTTTTGCCGTTCAAGAGAATGAATGCGCAGAAAAATATCGAACACCGGCGTATCCTTGCCGCCTTTTCGTTGGGAGCGAATGAACAGCACGCCGTTGGCTTTGACACGGTCGCCGGGGTTCAGCCGGCCGGCCAAATCCTGTTCACCGATACAGAGGATGCGCTCGGGTTGAATTCCGCCTTTCATTTGCTCAGGGAGTTCTTGGAGTTCGATGAATTGCGAGTTGATGAGTTGCGATGACTGTTGCTGGAGGAGGAAACGAGTTTGGCGCTTGGGCCGACCGCACCCGCCGTCGATTTGGGAACACTCCAGCGGTTCGATGAGCTCTTGCTCGTTAGGCTGGTCGATGTCCATGACGTGGCCACAAGCAACGCATTCGAACACCGCTTTGTACAATCGAGGACGAACGCCCGTGATCTTGGTGGTGACCGCGTCGATGGCGATCAGCCTTCCAATGTCGTCGGCCCGAAGTTGGGAGACGGTACGCACTTGGTCACTTGGGAGGTGAACGATTCGAACAAAAGGAGCAATGTTGCCCTCGCCCGCATCGAGCAGGAACTGGTGAAGCGCGTTGTTCGCTGAACGAAAATGCAACTCAGGGTTGGCGAGAATATCCTGAGCGAATTCGTGGTCATATCCCTCAACTTCGCGATACGAAACTTCGAGCGACTCTTCGTCAGGCCACATTTTTGAGAGGTTGTGAACGGCCTCAGCGTATTTATCTTGGAGCAACGACGTCCAGCGGGCGGGCAAGTCAAATTCTTGAATCGTGGACATGGTGTACACCGCAGGGACTTCAAGCAACATTGGCGACGCCTTAAGATGTTTAAGTCGGGTGAAGTGCACCCCTTTGTTTCCACTGGAAAAGGAGAGGCTTGCAGCCCCCGATTCATCATGAGAACCAACAACGACTGGAGATTCGCCAGCATCAAAGAGTCCATGTAGCGTGGACCATTGCTTTGACCATGAGGGTGACCTTTGCCCATGGATTGTGGAGTGGTGTAAACAGCGGCAAAGCCGCGTGGATGCGCGAGCAAGGCTGGGATGTCGTGGCGGTCGACATGCGCAAATACGGATGGGACCAAGCCCATCAAACACAAGCGCTTCTGGACGTCATTGACGAAGAGGGGCCGTTCGACCTTCTCATCGGTTCATCTTTTGGTGGTTTGGCAACGGCCAACGCTGCTGCTCAACGGCCCGAACTCGACCTTCGATTGGTTCTGCTCGCTCCTGCCTTTGGCTACGGCGACCTCATCAGTGCCACGCTTGGCTCAGAAGCGATGGCGGCATGGAAAACCACCGACACGCACTCCTTCACTCCGCCAGGGTGGGATGAACCGGTCGTCTTACCGTGGTCCTTCGCTGACATCAGCAGCAAGATGGGATGGCCCGAACTTCCCCACCCAACAGCAATTCTACACGGCACCCAAGACGATGTCGTCCCCATTGCTCACAGCGAGCGTGCCGTGGCCAATCACCCTCATGTGACCTTGCACCCCGTGAACGATGGGCACCGGCTTCACGACAGCCTTGAACACCTTCATTCGTTGGCCCAAAGCGTCCTCGAGGGTTAAGCGGTTTGTTGAAGAGGCGCTTTTGTTTGGTCGTGGCATGAGCGACCGGATGGACTACGCAAGTGCTGGCGTTGACATCGACCTCGAAGGTTCGGCCGTAGCCTCCCTCATAGGAGCGCTCTCCGGAAGCGTTCGGGCCCGCGGCACCTACGGTGCACCCGTGCCCGTGCCAGGCGGCTTTGGGGGCTTGATTGAATTTGGTGAGCAGTGGCTGGCCATGGCCACGGATGGCGTGGGCAGCAAGTTGCAAATCGCTTCCATGCTCGGACAATGGGAAGGCGTCGGAATCGATTGCATGGCGATGAACGTCAACGACCTCTTGTGCGTGGGTGCGGAACCGCTCGCCTTCGTGGACTACGTCGCCGTCCCACGGCCAGACCCAACCGTCCATGCGGCATTGGGCCGTTCACTCGCCGAAGCCTGCCGATTGGCACGTGTCACGCTCTCTGGGGGCGAGACAGCATCTCTGCCAGGCATCGTCAACGAGTTGGACCTGTCAGGCACGGCATTGGGGTGGCTGCCCAAAGACGAAGCCATCACCGGAGAGGCCTTGTGTGAGGGCGATGTTCTCATCGGATTGCCGTCAGCCGGTATCCACTCCAACGGGTATTCACTGGTTCGGAAAATCGTTGAAATCACGGGCGCCGATTACCGAGATTCAGCCCCCTTCGAGGCCGAACATCCTCACCGAGCCATCCGTCGATGGACGGAAGGACCGCCCACGTTGGGGGAAGTGGTCCTGAACCCCACCCGAATTTACTGCGACCCCGTGGTGGACCTGTTGATGCACGCCCGTGAAAAGGGGGGTATGGGAATTGAGGCGATACGCGGCATTTGCCACATCACCGGCGGTGGTTTGTCCAATCTGCTTCGCCTGCATCCGACCTTGGGCTGGGACATTCACGCACCCCTTCCGGTCCTGCCAGAATTCGAGTGGTTGCAATCGGCTGGCGGAGTGGACACGCGTGAAATGTACCGCACGTTCAACATGGGCATGGGCATGGTCATCGCCGTGGATCCACGCCACGCCGATGAAGTCGTGAGATGGCTGCAAGACCGCCTCGCCGGATGCGCCGTGGTTGGTCACGTGGTGAACAACGGCCACCGTGTCCAACACGCCATCGATGGTGTGGAATTCAGCCACTATTGACCGGTTCCAGCGGTGCGGTCTTGAGGGAGAGCGTGGTGGACGACGCATGACCGGGCACAATTCGCCGCAGGTTGACCCTGGTCGACTGTGGCTGGAAGGTAAAACGGTCGTCGTGATGGCCCCCAATCAAGAACGCCCGACCCACATGCCTCGAGGGCCAGCAAAACGTACGGGCCCCGGGTTTCTCAATCCAGCGATGGCCCCGGCGCGAACGAGGTCGGTCTTGTTGCTCAACGACGCTTTGGAGCACCATTGGCTGGTGGACGAAGGCGATTCGCTGCGAGCCTTGGATGCCCTGTGCGCAACGGGAGTTCGGGTTCGTCGTTGGCGAAACGAAATCGCAGCACACCACCAGCCACGGTTACGCATCGCTGCGAACGATTTGGACCGTGGGGCTCTGGACCACTTGCACGCCACTCACCGCCACTTCCCCCCTGCCGTGACGGTCTCCCACGCCATCGAAGACGACCGGTACGACCGACCGCCCAACGGGGAGATGGTGGACGGTCTGTTTGTGATGAACAACGACGCACGTATTGTGTTGATGGAATCAGCCTATCAGTGGATTGACCTCGACCCCTTCGGCTCACCGGTCGCTTTTCTTGACGCTGCCATCCAAGGTCTTTCTCGAGTTGGATTTCTCGAAGTGACAGCCACCGATACCGCCGCACTCACGGGTTCAAGTGCATCATCTCAACAGCGAAGGTACGGAGCAAAAGGCATCGTTGACCGTTATGCCCACGACGATGCTGTTCGCGTCTTGCTGGGCTTGGTCGCAACGACAGCTGCCCGTCACGACCGAACGGTAGAACCGGTTCTGGCGCTGTTTGATGGTCATCATGTACGTGTCAGCGTCAAGGTGAGACGGAGTCGAGAAGATGCATCCTCGGTGTTAGAACACATGGGTTGGAGGGTTCGTTCACCCAACGGAGGGTATCGTTTCGTTCGGCACCCCACACCCGAGGAAGTGGAACTCGGCAGCGGGCCGATGTGGATGGGTCCTTTGTGGGACAAAGCCATTGCAAAGCGAATGACCGAAGAAAAGGCGCTCGAAGTTTGCTCGCCCAGCGAAGAGGAGTTGGATGCCTTGCGAGAAACCGGCTTGGAGTGGAGCGAGCACGACATTGAACACGCTCAACGCGAACTGCGTCGCAGCGTTCGTTTCATCGCCGAAGCAGCCGACTTGATGAGCGGTGAGCACACCTTGTACCACATGGACGACCTGCCCAGGTTGTCGGGTGTTGGGAGCGCTCCGAGGATGGAACGCCTGTTTGAATCGCTGGCTACAGCTGGGTTTCGTGCTGCACGCGTACCCGATATCGACCCCTTTTTCATCACGGATACGCCCCTCGACAGGCTTGTTGAGACCGTACGAGCATTGGTGACCTAAACGTCAGCCAAAGGACGGGTCTATGTCCGTGATGTTGTCCTCGGCATCGGGTGCAGGCAGCATTTGAGAAGCGTTTTCGATGATATCTCGAACGCTGTCCTCGATGGAACGGGCGTTCTCCAAGAGTTCACCCAGAGGTATCTCCAAACCGGTCAGATCGCTGACGGCCTCCACGGCCAAGGCCGCAGCCCGGGCATCGGGGTACATCGGGCTGGCCTCAGAAAGCAAGGCCGTGATGTCAATGCCCAATCGGTCGCCCTCTCCCAGCAAAAATCCAGTGATGCCGGCGACGATGCCCTGTTGGATTGGTTCGATGTCGAGATGCTTCAATCGCTCTCTTGCTTCTGGGGTGGAGCCCACGCCAAACAGTTCCCCGTTGGTCAATTCCTTTTCAGGTCGGGTCAAGCCGTCAATGATGATCAATCGCTCAAAGTCCCCTTTGGTAAACCATTCGAGCACCGTCGAGGCAAACGTGATGTCGGTGTCGTTGCCGAATTGTATCTCTGAAGTGAACACACCGATGCCCTCACCTTGGTAGACTCGCACGGGGTGTTTTGGCACTTCATTGTGAATCAACGCCACGGCGGGAAAGTGCTTGTTCATCACCGTTCCCAGTTGCTTGAGTTTGAGGGTTTTGATGATGTGAGACGTGGCGATTACACCCACCATCCCGGCCGTGGTAAAACCGCAAATCGCTACGCCGCCGGTACGAGGGTCAGCGTCGTGATGGAGGACCAAAGCGTAGGGTTGCAAATCGGCATCCATCTCTTGTCCTCCGTGTGCGTGCCAACGGCTGACCCATGAAAAGGCTCACGCCGGCTTCATTCTTCCCAGACAGCCCAGTCGTCCCAGCCTTCTTCGCGGTACCACCAAACGCCGTCTTCGTCTTCCCACCATTCGGTGCCAAATTCGTCAACGCTGATGCCGTCGTCGTTTTCTTCCTCGGCCTCGCTGGTGGTATCCTCGGCGGTGGCACCGAATTCAAAGGCATCAGCGCTGCTTCCCAGCGTCGGGCTTGATGCCAAACCTTCGGGGGCTGCTTCATGCAATTCTTTCCCTTGTTCCTTCAAGTCGTCAAGCGATTGAGAGGATGAGAGGTCGTAGACATCTTCCGCATGGGCCCGAGAGGCCGGCTGCTCCATGGCTTCTGAATAGAAGTCAACCTCTTCGTCAAGATTCTCGCCATCATCCATACGGCCTCGCATGAAGAGAACACCGCCAAGGGCGGCGATGAGGGCCAGGACCAGACCAATGCCAACGACCACCGGTGTCATGGCACTCGAGGTGTCGTCGGCTTGGGGTTCGCCGGTGGGATCGGTATCGTCAGTGGGCATTTCACCCAACGTCCAGATCAACTCATCCTCCAAAAAGGACGATGATTCATTGGTCGGGCACGGGCTGTCGGTGGCCGCAACGCATTCGAACGTCACCAAATAGCCCACACCCTGAACACCGGGGAAGAGGCCGTCCGAAGGTCCGTTTCGAGTCGGAGTAAAGATGACTTCCATTGAGGCGTTTGCGGCAAGAGTGACCGTTGTTGACCCGGTCAAACTGGGGACATCAAAGGTGATGGGGGGTGGCGTTGTGGGCAGAACAGTCCACGTAAACGCCACCTCAACGGAAAACGAATTGGGGTTGGTGAGCGTGCAGACAATAGCCTCGTCAGTGCCTTCATCCATCCACGGGTAGCTGGCTTCTTCATCGCAATCGATAACGGGATCGTCGGTAGTGGTGGGGACGGTGGGTTCGCCAGTGGAATTAGTTGAGTTCGTGGTGTTGGTCGGTTCTTCCACCACAGGCGAGGCTTCAAACGCATAGGAAGCGGTCATGCCCGGGAGGTAGTAAACGGGCGGGTCGACGGGCAATGAAAGGAGCAGTAGGGCATCGTAAGCACCTTGACCTGCGATTGACAACTCGTTGGCACGAAGTTCGGCCGTCCCAGTGCCCAACTCAGTGGTGCCGTTCAAAACGGCCCAATCCACCATCAGGTTCAGCAACAGGTCTTGATGGAGGGGGTCGAGGGTCGAAACGGTGAACGTTTCATCGAAGGTCATGCTGTCGGTAAGGGCAATTTCGGATGGTCCCTGCACCTCGAGTTCGATGGTACCGAAGGCCTCGGTCGTGTTTGAAGCACCCTCCAAGGGTTGGCTGACGGCATCCCCTGCGCTTCCCGGGTAGGCCACCTTCAGCGTCATGTTTCCAACCGCTTTGATGGGGCCGAGGGAGGAGAGTGAATTGAGGGAAAACAAGGCATATCCCGAGGCATCGGTGGTCCCTTGTACCGTGTACTGTTCAGTCGCTCCAACGATGAGAAGCTCAAGAGGCGCATTGGCGATGGGTGTACCGTTTTGATGCAAATGAGCCGATGCATTCAGACCGCGTTGCCTCGAGAGCAACAGGCGGTCAAGGCCCTCAACCTCATCGAAACCCTCGAACGTTACGTCCAAGGTGGTGGACAGTGCGGTATCGTTTCGGGAGTACACAGGGCCAAAGGCCGAGATATTATCGGAGGCGTTGCCGTAGGAATCGAAACCGACCACGGCCACGAAGTAAGCCGTCCCATCCACCAACGGGGCTTGCAGGCTATCCTCACGCACCTGCAAACCAAAGGTTGTGGCGTTCGTGGTGTGGACCGTTGACTGTTCGGCGATCGAGGTAAAATTGGAGTTGAGGACGTAAATGCGATGTTCAACGATGGAGGGGTCGCCAGCGCCCCACGAAATGTCAAGCGCTCCGCCTGTGTCGTTGGGTGCGTCCATGGCCGAAACGTTGGGCACGTGTGACTTCGGTACGGGGAAGGGGACGGTGACGGTAACAGGGGCGGATAGATTGCTTACGACGCCGAACTCGTGCACGCTGCGCACCCAATACGTCCATGACTGCCCGGGTTGAACAGCGCTGTCGAAGGTTGTGTTTTCTGAAACTTGGACGTAAGGGTTGCTGGTGTTGATCGCTTGGCCGGCAACTGAACGGTACACCGCGAAACGTAGCACGTCGCTACCAAAATCACTTCGATTTTGCCATTCGAGCCGGACGTGGTCGGGGGCCAAATCAACAACGCTGACTTGCGGTCGCGGTGGGAGAGCCAAGTTGGGGGCTCCGTCTTGGTAGTTGACGCTGGGCGAGGTGAGAATGAAACTGCCGTTCTGCGACGTATTGAAGACGAAGGGGACGAGGAAGTTACCGGTTCCCAGGGTCATACGTTGATTCAGCGCATTCGACAAGTTCCCGGACAGTTGAGGGTTGGTGTTGACGAGGAAATCCGCCACGTATGGCAGGTCGAGGTTTGAGAAGGTGAACACCCCTTCGGCCATGGCGTGCATGGAAAGGGTGACGGGCGACATTTGGATTCCATAACTGTCGGTCGTGTAATTCAATCCGGAGGAAATCAAGTTCAATCTCGAGGAAAGGATTCCATTGAGGTCCTGAAGGGCCAAAGGAGCAAGCCCTCGGCTGCCGTCGCCTGCGTAGCCCGTCGCATTCACATCGGGCATTCCGTCGTGTTCGATGTCATAACCAATGGTGTGCCAAGCGGAAATAAACACACCAAGTTGACTGCCCTCCCCACCAAGGACGATGTGTTCCTTGATGCCGTCCCCGTCGAGGTCAGCGAAAAAGATGGCTCGCGGCGCTGTACCGGGCTCCAAGACGGCAAAAGATTGGCTAGTACGGACAGTATGGCGATTTTGATTACTTCCCCAACCCGATGTGTAGAACTCATGCGCAGTGATGTTGCCGTCCAAGGTCGCAGGGTTGCCGTCGGGACTGCCCCCGTTGGGCATCAAGAAATGCGGCGTTTGGTCCATGTCAAAATCGTACACCGATGCGTTGGTGAGGTCCAACGAACCCATGTGATTGTTGCCAGCCCAATTGGTGAAACCATGACGAATCGTCCGATACCCGCTGCCGCCCGATGTCGAGGCGATGATATCAAGGTCGCCATCACCATCAAAATCGCCGACCACGTTGGTCTGACTGACACCATCGATGGTGTTCGTTCCTCCGGCTAAACTGCTGGAGGTGTTGGACCACCACACCTCGGTACCGTCTCCACTGGATGTGGCGGCGATGACGCTGGGAGGGTCCAATTCACCGTCAAAGCGCGCCATAACCATGTGCGTAAACGTTCTCGGCGTCGTCGTTCCAGTGACATAAATCACCATTTCGTCGACGTTGGAGAAGGAATTGCTCCGGTTGCTGAATTGGTCGACTGAAACCTTGCCGCCCGAGCGAATCGAGACCATTTGGTCAAAGCCGTTCCCGTTAAATTCTTCAAAACCAAAGTCGATCACCCCAGAAGGCACGCTGACGTTGATTTGTGGTTGGAACAAACCCGTCGTGCTGTTGACGAAGTGAATACACAGTTTTGCGTCATTCTTGGCGTAGTTCACCACGTCGTCAAAGCCATCCCCGTTCAAATCAGCCGCCATCGTTCGCGTCACGTTGGCGCAGGTGGGCACCCAAGAGGAGAAATTCACGCCGTTCAATGCATCATACGACACGATGCGGAAAGCTTCGCCGACCGTTGTAGTGGTGGTGTTGGAGGTGGCGTTGTAGGCGGTCATGTGCGCTGTTTGAGAGAACATTACCACGTCGTCCTTGTTATCGTTGTTGACATCACCGATATCGGTGGAGTGAACGAAACCCGTTGGGAAAAAACCTCCCGTGAGCGTTGGAGAAAATCCGATATCCATGTTTGCGCTTGACAATGTCGCCCCGGTGGGAAGCAAGAAGGCAGGTGAAAACGGGTTGGTGATGTTGGTTGTTGTGGGTGAAATTGACAGATTGCTCACGGACTGGTCGTTGTGAAAGACGACCTGTTGTCCAAAATTGCCGTAACCGACTTGATTGAAGGACCACTCCGGAGCGCCATCGAGATTCACATCCAATTCAACCCATCCAGGAGATGAACCGCTGGAGTCGGGCTTCATGAAAAAGGATGCACTGTTGATTGTTGTGTTCCGTTCAAGCGTAAATCCGATGGCACTGTGTTGGCCGCCGTTGACCGTCACGGTGTGTTCTGCCGTTCCGTCTGAAAAGACGGTGATGTTCCCGCCTTGAGCTTGTGCCGTCAACACGCTCCATCCTGGTGCGAGCAGCAAGAATACCAAAAGCCAACTCATCCATCGACCGTTCATCATCAGCCCCATACCGAATGGGTTCACACCCCGTTAAGGCCGTTTCGCCTTCATGAACCTTCAATTCCGCGTAAAAATGTATCATTTTTCTCAACATAATGTTATGAATGATAGGAGGGAGTTCGAAGCGAGGGCGTGGCGATTGAGACTGACTGTTCGAGCGGGAGACATGGAAATTGACTTGGAGGGTGCCGCCATCCAAATTGATGAACATGTCGCTGCCGCCAAAGATGACCACACATGGACCGCCTTGCTTGAACGCATCCGCGAAGCCCGGGAACATGCGGTTGAAGCGGCTGTTTCCGCTGCTCGAGAGGCTGGACTTCCCGAGCGCGGATCCGCATTCCGCACCCTGCTGACCAACTGCGCCTTGACAAAAAAACCCGATCAGGTGTTGGGAGCCATTCACTATCTGCGCAATGTGGAAGGTATCGAAGACAGCCCCCCTCGCATCGTGAACGAGTTGTTCGAGGACGCAGGCATTGACCCGCCCGGCAACCTGTCGTTGTACCTTAACCGCTTGAAAGAGCGGAATTTCCTCATGGTCCCTGAAGGCAAAGACGACAAGAACCGTTTCGCAATCCTTACACCCGAAGGCCAAGACCACCTCGATAAGCGCTCCAGCGCTTGAGGTGAAACAATGGTCATGTCGGGCGGTGGTCAAGGAGACCCCAGAGACGATGATTCAACGTCCGAAGAGGCCGTCGTCATCGACTATTCCTTTCAAAACCACGCAAAGGCGGTGTTGAGGAAGGGTCGTCACAGTGGGTCGACCTTCCGTCGAGCCATCCTCGATCAAGCCGATCTCACCGAAGGCGACTTCACGCGTTGTGATTTTCGCCGGGCGTCAATGGTTGAAGCGGATTTAATGAAATCAGCCTTTGATTTCGCAGATTTTCGCGGGGCCGACCTCAGAAAAGCCCGGTTAAATCTTTCCAATTTCAAAAACTGCCAATTCGAAGGTGCTGACCTCCGAGGTATTCGGGGCAAATACGCCATTTGGCAAGGGAGCGATTGGTGGAATGCCATCATGGACGACGAGTTGCGAGCAGCCCTAGCAAAAAAATGGCCGCAGCCTGAATGACGGTCACTCTTCTTCTGCAAGGACGGCGTTTCTGGCATCGGCTTTCACTACCACCTGCACCCGCTGGTTGAGAGCGAGACGTGCCCTCACATTGAGCAACGGCAAGGCACTCATCGCTACGCAAATGCCCATCAAGACCCCACACAGATAGACCCACAACTGATAGGTGAGCTTCAGCGCTTCACCGAGGTGCGTTTCGGCTGCCATGTTGATGGATTGGCTCGCCCAAACACCGCCGACCAATCCCACACCTGCGCCAATGATGCAGAGCACCGCGCCTTCTTTTCGTAACCTGTAAAGCAACGGGGCACCCAGAAACAGGGAACCCGACGCAAGGAGCAGGGAGAGGCTGCGAACAAGGTACCCCTTGTTGGTTTGGACCTCGTTCTCAAACGCCCGATAATCATCCAACGAGGTGGGTTCGCCATCTTGACTGTTGGGGGTAGAAAGGAAGGTTTGGATTTGATCGTCGGACAAACCTTCGTGATGGAGTTGCCAGTCTTGCCAACCCATTAATCCAACAAACAGTGCGCTCACGAACAACAGAATGGCCAACGTTTTCGGCCCTTTCGTGTCCGGTTGAATCTCCAGCAGGGCGGGATCCATACTCATCCCTCCGCCTCGATGTGGTGTTCCAACCCCGTTCGGATATCGGATGGAAGTTCGGTGGGGTCCATGCTGTCCATGTTGACACATACAGTGGTTTGAACGGACGTCCAGACCAATTCCCCGTTTTGGTTGTGCAGGCGGTAACGCCAAACGACTGAGCTTCGGCCGATGGAAGCGATGCTGATCACACAACGGATAGTGTCCCCGTACCGAAGAGGGGACAAAAATTCGGATTCAACCTTCACCACAGGAAAACCCAGCCGTCGCTTGGCGAGAACGTCGTGGTAAGGGAGACCGCAAATTTCCGGCCAGGTCGATTCGAAGAAACGGTGGGCGAGGTCAAAGATACGCGGGTAGTAAGCGATGTTGGCGAGGTCGACCATGGCGAACTCCACCGTCCGCGTCAACTCCATCGCCATGCAAGGCGACTCCCGCTTCCCAACATCAACCCTTGTGAAGCGAGCGGTGTCCGCCACCCTCGCGCTTATATTGGGGCGGCGATTCGCCCGAATCGGCCCTATAGTGTAGCTTGGATATCACAGAGGCTTGCGGAGCCTCGAACCCGTGTTCGAATCGCGGTGGGGCCGCCACCCTTCATCTCAAACACGAGCCCGCTCGCGGAGAACTTCGTCCAGTTGAATGATGTGCTGCAACGAAGATTCGGAGAGGTAATCGCCGTCCCATGGGTCGGAGTGGATATCTTTGGGGTTGTATTCCTCCTCACAGATGAGGGGCACCAGGACACGAGCCAGCGGCGGATAGTCCGTCGCCACCTTGCGGAGGAAGATGGGGTCAGTTTCCCATTCGTTGCAGGTTTTGAGCATCGCAGGGCATTGTGAAAGATGCTCGGCCGCATCGAAGAACGAGGAGAGATGGTGCGACGATGTTTCGTCTTGATGGTCCTCGAACATCACGTTCCACCATGTTTGGCGTGGCTTTTGATACTCAATTTTGAATCCATTGGTCAGCGGCTGACGGAAGTGGATTCTCCACTTCCACCCGTTGGTCCCTGGCACGGTGAAGGTGTCGTTGTTGAAGTCGAACTCACCGTTGTACTCCTTGGCGAAATGGCGTTCCAGCGAAGGGGTCAGCGGTGAGCGGGTGATGCCGTAGAGGTGGAGAAGGGTTCGGCGCAGCGGACCCAAGTGGGGCTCAAGGTACATCTGCTCGTCGTTCATCAAGCCCAGTAAGTAGCCAGCCAGCAGATCGGCAGCTGGCATGTTCTTTTGGGGCTGAACTTGTACACAAGCGGTGCGGGGGTCGCTCACCAAACCCGTTTTGGGGTGCACCTCAACCGCTTCAAAGGACGTGTACTCGAAGGGATTGCTCAATCGCTGCAGAAAGGCGGGGAGATTGACTTTGTACAAGGCCAACCTGCCTACGACAAGCAAATGGCCATCTGCATCGAGTTGCATTCTTGATTCGTTTTGTCGGATGATGTCCCTGACAAAACGGCCAGCTCGCACGGAGGCTTTGGCTTGTTCATAGATGTCATCGAACATCGATTGACGACGGAGTCCCTGTGTAGAATCGAAGAGCGACGCATCGTGGTCGTACCCTTCAATATCGTCCACATCATCATCATCGCCACCAAACAAAGCTGCAAGCCCGTCAAACACCATGCAATCAACATCATTCGAGGAGGTATAAACTCTCAACGCCAATCGAGAACGGGCCACGATTTCTCCGAGGCGTGTCGTTGCAGGGCCGGCTCGGGGCTGACGGCGAAAGGATGGCCGCAAACTGCCATGAAGAAACTGTCCGCCATGGTGTTCCCGTAGGCGTAACACGAGCCTAAATCGTGACCGTTTTCACGAGCGTCACGCTCAACGATGGGAACCTTTCCCTTACGGCGTGGCACGGACCATCCTCGCTCCGAGCCCGATAGCCACCCGGTTCGCTGGGCGGGGCCGCAACCGTACACGGCATCCATCTGCAACACTTCGGCCATGGCTTCTGCCATGGGCGCCACGGTGGCGGTGACGAGGACAACGCGGTGGCCTTGCTCACGGTGCCAAGCCAAACGCTCCCATGCTTGAGGCGGGACATGTTGCTTCAACACCTCGGTGGCCAATTCGTGGGCGTACCGTTCCAGCAGTGACCAAGAGGCCAAAGAAAGATGCCCGCGGTTGCGAGCAGCATCGTAGACAGAGCGCCCTCGAACCATGTTCGTCAGAAAACCGGACGTCCATGCCAGCGCGCCCCAAGGGATACGCCACGGACGACGCTTGGCAAGGTGCGCAGTGAGGGTCTTTTCGCTTGAAGCGTTCAGCAAGGTGCCGTCGAGGTCGAAATAGGCCGCCACCTCGCCTGCCATGAACGAGCCACGGTTTGGCCCTACATGAGCGAACCGCATCCAAACCCGTTCGCATCACGAATCGTTGGCATCTGGGCCCAAGGGACCATAGACCCGTCGACCCGCCCGGTGATCCTGCCACCACACCAATTGATGACGAAGGTGACGGGTGATGAAAAAGCCAACTTTCCGAGGGGTGAGCCCGTGGTTTCGAAGTTTCTTGTCGTGATTCAAATTCGCAACAATCGCTTGGGCTGAACAGCCCGGATTCGCCAGCACAAACCTGCTCACCTCGTGACAAAGGCGTTCAAAGCGTGCTCGTTTTTGACTCCCCTTTCCTTGTTGGTCAGACATAAACGATGAAAACCGAGTGAACGGTTATCAAAGAATCGTTGGGACTTCACTCAAATTCAACAGGCTGCGTTGTTTTCCAGTTGGCCGTCGCCAGCTTCTTGGCCTTGCCGTCAGCGATAATCGGGTGTATCTTGTTCAAGCGACCGTGCATGCCGTGCACTTGGAATTTCACGCGAAGTTCCGCCATGCGGTCGCGCTGGAGTGCCTCGTCTTGTTCATCGTCAAGGTCAACGGTGGCGAGGACCGTTCCCTCGTTGGCGCACCGAATAGTGAGAGTGGTGCCGGCGTAACTCAAGGTCGGTCGAAAATCCCAATCATCGGGGTGGTTCATCCATACGGAAAGATCGAGGGAAACGGTATCCCGGACCGTGACGCGACCGATTTCTACCGTGTCAACCATCGTAACCGAACCTCCCAACCCTCGCCGCTTCTTAGACCATTCTCTGTCACTCTTCGGCGCTACCGATGGCGACCTCGGTAAGAGAAGGGCGCATGATGACCACTTCAACGGTGAGCGACCAGTCATTGCCGGGGTCGGGGTCCAACTCCCCGACGATGGCGTCGGGGTCCGATTGCTTGGCGACCACGGACCATACCCATGTTCCCTGCCCCCGGTCAGCATCACGCGGACGGAGGAGCATCGTCAACAATTCTTCTTCGGAATCAGCGGTGTACAAGCCGTCCTCGCCGGGCGTGTTGAGGCTCTCAACCTTCATCTCGGCTCGAGCTGGTTCGTTGGTGGAGTAATTGCCGGGTTCGGTGTCCACACTTCGACGCTCGTTATCGTCGATGATGTGGAGGGCCAGCGTGAAATTGTCATGCGGGGGGGCGATGTCTCGTTCCAATTCAAGCAAAGCGTTCAGCGCCATCACCCGCCCACTCTCCCCTGGCGTCATGTTGCCTGACCATGTTTCGCCCTGGTCGAGGTACTCGTCCCACGACATGTCGATGGTTTCCGTGACCCACACGACCTTGAAGGTGCGGGTCGTGACGTTGACTTCGAAAGCTTCGACTGCAACGGCACCAGCGCTGTCTTCCACACGAAGAACGCCGTTCAGCACCCCGGAGACGGTGGTATCGAGCAAGACGGTGGGCGTATCGGCGTCCATGTCGTTACGAGAGTCGCCGTCGCCGTCCGTATCCTCTGCGCTGTTCAAGTCCCAGGAAAAGATCAGGTCGCCCCCCTCGGGGTCCACCGAGGCGGAGGCGTCGAGCAAAGCGGCCTCGCCAGCCCGTACGCGCTCGGGGATGGTCAGGGAGATTGTCGGAGCCCCATTGACCACCACGGTGGCGACGGCGTCGTCGGTACCCCCTTGGTCGTTGGTCACCGTCAAACGAACCGTGTATTGCCCGTATCGTTGGTAGGTGTGGGAGGTGAAGCCCACCACGGTTTCTGATGTCGTTCCGTCACCAAAATCCCATTCAAAAGCGGTGATGATGCCCTCGACGGGCGATGAATCCCGGGCATCAAACGTGACCATCTCCCCCTCTTGAATGAGGGAAGGGTACGCATCAAGGGTGGCTCGTGGGTCCACGGTGGTGTCGAGAGCGCCCAAACAACCGGCGAGGCTGGTCAGCATCAGGATGGAAATGAGGATGAACGCCGTCTGACGCTTCTGCCCGACCCTCATCATCACCCAACGAACACCCTCCCTTTCTAATGGTTCGTGATGAATCGTGCGGTGCTCAGCGGCTTTCATGAGCCTTCAAACTCCACGGGCTGAGGCAGGTCTCCTTCGACCGCCGCTGTCATGTAAGGGTCGTCAAGAGCGGAGACATCAACGATTTCAATCTCGTCGCGATGGGTGAAGCTCTCGTCCTTATCATCGCTGAACAAGACATCGACATCGGCCTCGCTGGCGTCGTATGGAGTTGGGGCGATCTTGGGCGTGGTTGAATCGGGTTCATCTTCTTCAAAGAGACGTTGCGCTTCGTTCTCGAATTCAAGACGCACGGAGGCGAAGCTCACCTCGTCGTTTGCCTCGTCGTTCATCTCCTCGGCGGCGTGAGTGGACGGGTTTCTACCCCGCCGACGCCACCATCCGCGCAAAGCCATGGGTGTTTGGGCGTGGCCATGAGGTTTGAGAGTGATGTTCAAATGAGGTGCCAGCGCATCATTTTTCATGGGACAGGACCTCTTCCACGGTGAAAAGGTCTTGGCCTTTGACCTTGAAACGACCGGCACCTCCACATCCCGCGACCGCATCGTCCAACTGGCCCTTGTCGGCAGTGATGCAGACGGTCAACCCGTCAACGTGGACATCGTGGTGAACCCGGGGGTTCGCATCCCTTACGATGCTAGCCGAATTCATGGGCTATACGATTCGGATGTGCGCGGAAAACCCTCCTTTGGCGAAATCGCTGACCAAGTGGCTGAGATGATCGACGGAGCGGTGCTGGTGGGACACAATGTGCGCCAGTTTGACTATGCCATGCTGAAAAACGAATACCTCCGACTGGGACGCCTTGCCCCTCAACCCAAAGCGATCATGGACACGCTGGAATTGGTCCGCCGTCTTCGTTTGCCTCGACCGCACAATCTTGGCTCTCTTTGTCAACGCCACGGCATTCGTTTGGAGGCAGCCCACACCGCCGGTGCCGATGCAGCGGCCACGATGTTGCTGTTTTGGCGCCTTTCCGTTGAGCATGCTCCGGCCTTCCGTCGGTCGCTGGCGGAGTTGGAACGCTGGATGGTTCACGGCGATGCCAACAGCGACGCCACCCAACTTGGCCGTGGACTCAACGACCTTGAACCGGTGGACAGCATGGGGAAAATACGACGCGATGGGGGAGGCTACGTCATCGCTTTTGGACGTCACCGCGGAAGGTACCTTACGGAAATTCAAGAAAGCGACCCATCGTACATCGGTTGGTTGCTTTCACCGGGCGGGTTGGATTGCGAAGCCACCAAAGAAGCGATCAAGTCTTTCCTCCGCTCATAAATCGCCGATGGGCGCCCAAGGCAGCACATCGCACCACGGCCCAATTCTCCAGGTGCTTCGGTTCGCCTTGACCGAACCCAAAAACAAGGGACCCTGATGGCCCTCTTCGCTCAAAGCATCCATCACTTCCTTGCCGCGCCCGTCGAAATGGCAGGGAACATGTTGGCCTGTTGGCATGACGCGGCCGGTGTCGTCGGCGGGTTCGCACAACTCAAGGGCGGCGGCTCCTGTTTTGACATCGTAGCGATGCACCAACACCACTGCATCACAGAAATCCCCTTGGTGAAGGCTCTCATTGTTGTGGCGCCACACCCACCAGTGCGGACACCAGGCTTTCCAATCGCAAAACCCGCCGCAACTCTCAGGTCCGGGGCTAGGCGCCAAGGGTTCCTCAGTGGGAAGGGTTGCTTGCCAGGCGGCAAAGGCGTCCTCGAGAACATTAGGGCCTTGCGCATCCCATTTGGAGGAGGTGCTTGTGTACCAACCTTCGGTGCGAACTGGGGGGGCTGACGGGTTGTTCGCCAGCAAAATGTCGCGGTACATCCGCAATTGGCGGTTCACTTCAGGTTTCAGCTCGCTGGTCGGAGCCCGTCCAGTTTTCAAATCGGCGACCAGCCAGCCGCTCACGGCTCCATCATCGTCGACCTCCGCCAGCAACAAATCCAGCCGCCCCATCAACCGACCATCGCTTGTTTTCAACTCGCCCTCCACGGCAATGACTTGTGATTGAAGGCGGCGCCACAACGCCACCGTAACCTGTTCGTGAGCGAGGTGGCGGACTCCCAGATGGTCCAAGAGCAGCACGATTCCGCCGTGTTGTTGTTTGGTGGCTTCGCTGTACTTGCTTTCTTTCCAATCCGGTCGGCGAGGCGTGGCCATGAACAGGGTTTTCTCCTCCTCCCATCGAGTCTTCAGAAACCCCTCGGCTGTGAGCGGCAGCCATCCTTTTTCCTCGGGAGAGCGTCCTTCGAGGTCTAAGTTGAGCAGATCTTCGATCGATGCATGAACGGCAGTCCCTAATGATGCTGCCATGCCAGCTTTCCGTGGAAGACGCTGTCGGCTGAGCCAATACATCCTCGGGCATGTTTCGAATCGATTCCATGCCGATGGTGAAAGTTGGTGAGGTCGGGGGGATTTTGCCTCATCGGTCATGGCCTTCCCTTTCCACCCATCATCATCAACGTTTGGTGAGCCAACAAGGAAAGTCTTGAAGGGACATCAGCGGCAGGGCTAGGCATGGATGCCCCCAGCCTACGCATCAGCACTGCTATTCAACACGAGAACGCCATGGTCATCGCTTGTTTTCCCAGTGTTGGCATGGTCTCCAGCATCGTAGCACACTACCTCATCGATCATTTGGATCTTGAATTTGTGGGCGGTTTGGTTGATGACCGATTGCCTGCATTGGCCATGATCGACAACGGCGTTCCCCTACCACCCATCCGAGCCTACGCTGGTAAACCGGCCTGCACCATCGAAGGATGCGACCAAGTGATTCTTCTGATGAGTGAGATGGTGGTTCCTGAGACGCTGGTCCACAAAATCGTGTGGGCTCTCTTTGAATGGTCGAAGGAACATCAAATCGTCGCCGGTGTCGTGGTCGATGCCTTTGCTCGAGCGGGCATGAAGAGCGGTATGGACGGGGTGGATCCCGTGGTGGAATACGAAGACACCGACGAGATTGATATCGTTGGCATCGGGTGCAACGACACCGTACGTGAGATGCTCAGTGAAATGGGGGTTCCGCTGCTACAGACCGGCGTGATTCGAGGCATGAACGCCGGTATCCTCAGCGAAGCCACTCGCCGAGGTTTGGGCTTGATGTCCATTATGGTCGAGGCTGACCCACGGTTCCCTGACGCCCGAGCCGCTGCGGCGTTGATTGAGACGCTCAACACCTTGTTGCCGATGGAACTGCCCAACGAACCACTCCTTCAAGAAGCGGAAATGTTGGAAGCGCAACTCAAGGCGCTCATGGACGGTGCTCAGGCAGCGGCGGATTCGCCATCCACCAACGCCATGCTCTACGGCTGAGTCAAAAGTCTGACAGGGAGGACTGACCGCTGGTTGGAGCGGGTGTTGATGTGGGTTCAGGCATCGGCGTTTCAACGATGGAAAGCGCATCGATTCGGGCGAACAGGGTTGCTTCGTCCCACACCTCAACACCCAACGAAGTGGCTTTCTCCAATTTGGAACCCGCCTTTTCCCCCGCCACCAAGACACTGAGTTTCGCCGAGACGCTGCCCACCACGCTTCCACCGGCTTGGACGATGCGTTGCTGAATCTCCTTTCGTGGAAGGGAAAGCGAACCCGTCACGCAGAAGGTCATTCCTTCCAACAGTCCTCCAGCCACCTTCGTCGGTTCAGGCTCGATGGTCAACAAACCGAGCAGATCCTCAACCAATTCATGGCGTTGCTGCAACCCGGTTTGAAATTGCAAGGCCACGATTTCACCCACCCCTTCCAACGCCATGAGGCGAGACAAGGCAGGGCTTGGCCCTGCTGATGCTGTGACACCTTCACTCGTTTCGCTGTTGGGCACTGTTGGACCTGGTGTTTCCGAAGTAGCAGACCCGCTTTCGGCATCCTTCATCCAAGCCCGAAGGCCGTCGGCATCACCCAATTCCCTCGCGATTGAAACGGCGAGTTCGGGACCAATACCTGAGAGCCCCAACGCATGCAAGAACCGCCCGAGGGTCATGCTGCGTCCTTTCTCAATTTCCCGCAAGACATTGGTCGCTGATTTCTCGCCCATTCGCTCCAAGGAAAGCAAATCCTCAGCGTTCAGTCGGTAGAGGTCAGCACACCCGGTTACGAGGTTGGACTCCAGAAGTTGATCGACGAGTTTCTCACCAATGCCGTCGAGTTCGAGTGCTCGACACCAATACAGAATGGACCGGTTGGTGCGAGCATCGCACATCAAACTCAGGCATTTCAGGAAAGCTCCTTCAACAGCAACCGTGCCTCCGCAGGCCGGACAGGCATTCGGCACAGGAATGTCGCTGGAGGGGGGAAGGGTTGCAAGAAACGGCTCGCCTGAAGCGTGGAAACGACCTTCGATGTCTGAAGGTGTCGCCGGACCCAACGAGGCTTCAATTTTCGGAATCACATCGCCACGGCGGACAATGAGCACTTTGTCACCGATCTTCACACCGAGCCGTTCCAGTTCTCCTGGGTTGTGCAACGTGGTGTTCTCCACCGTGACGCCGCCGACGTATTGAGGAGCGATACGGGCCACCGGCGTGATGTTGCCCGTGCGTCCTGTCTGCCACTCCACCTCCATGAGCACCGATGTGGCCTCCTCGGGCGGGAATTTCCATGCAAGTGCCCAACGTGGGTGGTGGGCCGTCATGCCCAATTGTTCTCGCTGTGCTAGATTGTCGAGTTTGAACACCACGCCATCGATTTCGAAGCGGTAGTCGGTGCGTGCCTTCGCCCAGGCCTTCGTGGCCTCCTCGAGCGAATCAGCGGCTTCGGCTGGTGTTGACCCCTCGTGAAGTGTCCACGGTGCTGGTTCAATCCCCACCTCGTTGGCGAGCCAGGTGAGCATCTCCGTATCGTGGTCCATGTCGGGCACGGGGTCGCTGTCAGGATGGCGGTCTTCGCCCAACGGCACTTTGGCATCGTAGGCCTGAAAGACCAAATCCGAGGCGTCAGCTTTGCCGTCAGCGTGCTTTTGCCGCAAGGCACCCGCCGCCAAATTCCGAGGATTTGGCGACACATCTCGATAGTTGGATTCAAACACCGACAATGGCATCACCACCTCGCCGCGAACATGCAGGTCCACCGGCAGTGGAAGGCGGGCAGGAACGTTGGCGATTTTACGAGCGTTGCGCGTGACGTCCTCGCCGCGCTCACCGCTTCCTCGGGTTGCCGCTCGCACCAAGCGCCCCTTTCGGTACTCAAGGGAAAGAGCAGAACCGTCGAGTTTGGGCTGGGACAAAAAGCGGACTGCTCCACCGGTCGTAGCGTTCACGAAGTGGCTCAATTCTTCGGGCTTGGTCGCTTTGTCAAGGCTCCGCATCGGGAACAGGTGGTCCACTTTCACGCTACCCGGGTCAACATCAGCACCCACTCGGTCCAGTTGTGGATGTCCAGGGTCCAATGCCTTCAACTCGTCCCACAGCCGGTCAAATTCTGCATCAGTGATCTCGGGAGCGGCCAGGTTGTAGTAGAGGTGAGAATGGTGGGCAATTTGCTGAGCAAGCGATGCGACCCGTTGTGACGAATCGTAGCCTTCGGTGGCTTCCCCGCTCATGATTCTTGATGCCGTCCACAGGCTATGAAGCATCGGTTGTCGTCATCTCAACCGAACGATAACGCCACGAATTCACTGTTTTCAAGCGGGCATCGCGTCATGATGGCTTCTGGCAACATGCGCAAGTGTATTTCCGCCACGACATGAACGGTTGCAGCGAACATATGGCCGGCGTGCGGGCGAAGATCGTCGTCGGAAAAGGTCGCGTGGAGGTGAGTAAACGCCTCGCCCGTTTCGCGACGAGCCAGATTGCCCTGCAGGGTGACCAGTTCGCTGCTGCCCTCAATGGTCACCCGATGGTAGCGGTGGTCGTCGTCCATGTAACCGTAGGTGCTCTGTCGGGTCCGCCCGATGCCGCTGGTGATGGCGGCGGCATCAAAGCCCACCTCGTCGGCCAGCGCCTGCAGCGAAGCGTGAATCTCTTCACCGGGGTCCAATCGAACGAAGACATCCTCACCGCTTCTAGTCCATTCCATGTTCTGCGCTCGGGCTCTCAGCACATGAGGCTGACGCTCATCCCTCTTCTTCGGTGGAGGATGGTGGACGCTTGGCCTGCTCCATGGCCTGGAGGTATTCTCGAGCGACGGCCAGCGAGGAAGCATCGCCGCCCAAGGGCAGTGGACCAAACGGCCCCCACCCGTTGCGCAGGAGCATGATGCGCTTCTTGGGTTGGCGGTTGGCCAATCGCAAGCGCTCCCACGGGTACCGCTGGCCGTCGGCAAAGAGGTGCGTGGAGGTGATGGCGTACCGCTTGGGCACCAGTAAAGAGATGAGGTGCAGACCCAACAAGACATCCCACACAACGGCGTACACAACCGGGGTATCGGAGGCACTGAGCATCGCCCAAGGTAGGACCATCATCGCCGCCATGGAACCGAGGTTGCCCCACTGACGGATGACTTCGTGAACCCCTTCGCTTTCCCAAGCAAATCCGCCACCTGCCAGTTCGCCCAATTCAGGTACATCCTGCCGTTGTCGCGTTAGCCAGAAACCATCCCACACGACGATGACGGCAAGAACGAACACAGCAGCCATGGCTACGTGGTGAGACGAAGGGAGTTCAACGACCATCCGCGACCCTCACAAGTGCCGCTGGTCGAGTCCGGTGAGGTCGCCGGGTCCGCCCTTACGCAAGCGAGCAAAGAACATCACCACCACGACCACCAACAGCGCCAAAACCACCATCAGGGCATTGGTGTTGGTTTCGTTGTCGCCTACGGACACCCCTTCGAGAACATCCGGTGTTCCATCTCCGTCGTCGTCCATGTCTTCGGTCAGCCAGCTGGTGAACCCGGGCGGACAATCGAGTTCGTCGGGTTGCGTATCGCCGTCCGTGTCCTCGTACGCACAGGGGTCAAGCGGGAAGGCGTCGTTGCTGTCGCTCACGCCGTCGTTGTCGTCGTCCTCATCGTAGAGATTGGGCCCGCAGGACTTGCCCGTTTGGGGGTCGAACCATGTCGTGGAAGAACAACTGCTGGACCAATCTCCGTCCGTGTCCAACTGGGTGTATTCAAAATCCATCGAAGCAGTGGATTGCAGACCTAACGTATCGGTCGCTGTGACCTCGACCACGTAGAAACCAGCGGATAGATCGGTGATGTTGTACACGGGTTCGTTGCCGCCCTCCAGCACGATTCGGTTTTGCATGTCGTAAACCTTCCAAGCCAGCACCAACGAGCCCGACTCATCGAGGTCGTCGCTCACGGTGGCCGAAGCCCGAAGAAAATCACCTTCCATCACCCGTTGACCGGGCGAGGGTTCGGTCAACACCACCGTTGGGGGTTGGTTGACGGGGACGTTGACCACAATCAGTGGGCTGGCTTGTCCGGGAGATTCCACGACCACCGTTGCAGAAGGCGAACCGCTTACCTGTGCCGTTACGGTCCAATTGGCCATCGTGATGGTGGACTGTTCGGTTGCGTGCTCCAGCAGCAAGGTCACGTCCACCGTTGTTCCCGCCACCTGCAACGGGGCTTCGCTTTGGTCGGAGTACGCCACCGTGAAGTCGGCTTCAACAGGGACGCCCCCCCGCCGTGCATCGAGCACTGCGGTCCGCAGGGTTCGCAGTTCACCGCCATTGTCCAGCGTGGTGGATGAGAGTAGGGTGTCCAGCGCCACGACGTGGGTGTTGCTGATGGCGACGTCGCCGTCCATAGTGGATGATTCAAGTCGAGCAGGGTGTTGTTCAGCGGCGAGGGCGGTAGACGCTGCAATGTTGGCGTGCGTCAACACCAACGGCGCGCTGATCTCACCGGGGTCGGCATGCAACGAGACGCCCACGCTGTAATCCGTGATGTTGAGATGGCTGAAGGTCAATCCCGCCGAGGAACGACCGTGGTGGGCGGTGATGGCTGTTCCAGAACCTGTCCCTATCAGTTCCACATCGGACAACCAGCCCGAAGTGTGGTCCACATCGATGGCCGGAGCGCCGTGCAGCGTGATGTCGCTCAAGGTCAAGTCGGTGTTGTAGGCGCCCACGATACCCCCATCGCCCGTGACCTGGCCGTTGAGTCCCTCAAGTGTGAAGGCGGATGTCATGCTGTTGAGCGACAGAATGGAGCCCGCACCATCGTAAGCCATGGCGTTGAGTTGCCGGACCTGACCCGTGACCCCTGTGAACTCAACGCCCTGTTCAGAGCCACTGTCCACGACCAAACCGTGGATGTTGACGGGTACTTGTTGAGCCCACACGGCAGAGCCATCACATGAAGCCAAGGTGACATTGTCGAGCGTCACGGTACGGGAGGATGGATAGAGCGTGATGCACGAATCACCGCTGTCCTGCATACGACTGTTTCGGATGGTGAGTTGCGCGGTGTTTCCGGTGTCAACTACGACCAGTGGTTCGCCAATGGAGCGAGCGAAAAAGGCGCCTGTAGCGGTGACTTCACCGGCGCCGTCAATGAACAGAGCGGGCGATGATTCAACCAGGGAGCTGCCTTGCAGGTCAATGGTGGCGGCGCTGCTTGGTCCTAAGCGAAGACCCGCCCATCGAGCCCCAAAACCGGTGGAAGACAACGTGGCTTGACCGACATCGAGGACACCGTTGACCGTAATGGACACGCCTTCTGAAAGCCGCAAGGAAACACCGTCTTGCACGGTGAGGGTGGAGGAAGCAAGGACGGTGATGGAAGTATCGAGCGTGTACGGGCTCCATTGACGTTCCAGTACCAACCAACCAGTGACGTCCTGCGAAGGAACGGTGGACGCCATGAAGGTGTGTTGGAGGGATTGGTTGGTGTCCCACATCACGAAATCGGTGAAATTGTTGCGCTGAAGCGTCACCATCTTGGACCCAGACCACGTCTCCCCGGTATCGGTCACAGTCCTTGCAACGCCCGTGGAGGACAGGCTGCCGTCATTGTTGGTCAGGCCAACCGACCCGTCGATGGAAATCAGGGCACCCTCAACGGGCTGGCCTTTGTCGAGGACGTTGATTTCAATCGAAGAATGGCTGGTAAAACTTGCACCCGTTTGAGCAACGACGTTGCCTTGGACATACCCGTCGTACAGGTCAATCTCGCAATTGGGTTGAACCGTGAGGTTACCCTCAAGCATCAAGCCGTTGACGGAACGAGCACTCAGACAGCCCCATACCATCTCGGAGGCTAGGGTGAGACTCCCCGAGTTTCCTGACACCATGCTCTGGCCGCTCGCTTGAACCGAAGGGCTGACGAGACGGGCGGAGGAGCCTTGTAACACACCGGTTCCCTGCACGGTCGTCGTCTTTCCGATAGGAACGACCAGTGTGGTGGATTGAAGGGTCAACTGAGCGTTGTTGTTGATGACCAAATGGCCTGATAATTGGTGAGGCGCACCGTCAGGGCGTGGGCCTAATACGATGTTTTGGCCTGAAGCGACCGTCCAGTCTCCTTGGGGAATCACCGGTACCTGAACGGATTGGCCGGTTTGCCCACCGTACAACGTAACGCGAACGCCCGCCCCCTGAAGCGTGACATCGACCAGGGAACCGGAGGCGACCAGCGGCAATGTCAAGGCTCCATTGACGTTGCTCATCAGCTCAAATCCATGCACCGTCACGTCGGCTTCAACAGGTTGCCCTTGGAGGTCGGTGAAGGTGACCGAGGTCTCGATCAGGCGGTAAGATTGACCGGTCGCTACCGATGGATTGCCGGCTGAACCGTAGTACAGAACACCATCGCCCAAAGCGTCGGAGGAAGTGGGTGCTGTGTTTTGTGGGGAAAACGTTCGAACCACGGCTGTGCTGCCCGTCGACATCATCAGCGGTGTGTCGTGAAGTCGAGCCGTCCAATCGCCAACGTGGAGCGAGGTCGTTCCCTCCATCAGGACGCCCTCGTCCTGTGCAACGGTGACCATCGACGAACCGACGTAGGAGGCGTCGATGAGATGCAGACCCGAAACGCTACCGATATTGGCTTCAAAGGAGTTCACCTCGGCTTGACTGTCTTCAAGACGAAGAGCCGTGGAGACGTTGTAAACGCTCAGAGCATCAGCCGAGAGGGTAGCGTACCAGGCCGCTACACCCACCGATGTTCGGTCGCTGGATTGGAAGGATTTGTCGACCGCCAGGGAGCCCCAAATGTGTGAACCGCCCAGTATGTCGACGCCTTGAGCATCTTGAGACATCAATCGGACGTTGACACCGTGAAGGGCACTGGTTGGCGATTGAACCGAAAGCCCCGTTCCCTCGGTGGCTACGGAAGCGTTGGTCAGGACCAAATGGCCTGAACCTGCGGCTTCCAATCCCACCACGGTGGCCTCCAAGTCCAAGCCGTCGATGTCGTAGGTGCCTGCACCCGACCAAGAGAGGCCCTTGGCAACGTTGTCGAAGGAGGCATCGCTCAAGGAGCAGGTGCCGTCGCACCCCACGTCCATCACGTAGCGGTCTTCACTGCCAGTTCCTGTGAACGAAAGGTCGTTGATGAGCATGGAGGTCACGCCCTGACCAACGAGGAAACGCTCACCGGTCATGACGGCATTGCGGAGTTCCAAACCATCGGCATCCCCTGCATCCACAGCGAGGGCCAAGCCGGTGCCAACGACGCTGCTGATGTTGGCAGTTGCGCCCGAAACGGCAGCGATGCCGACGCTGACGTTCACCAAACCCAAGCCAGTGAGTGTCAAATCGCCGCCCACCGCTCGCACGCCAATCCCCGCTTCGCGGACGGTGAACTGGTCCACCACCGAATCGCCTTGATTGGACAACCCGACGGCTACTTCCTCGACGATGGCGTTGCTAAGGTTAAGGTCCCCGCTCTGCGCGTACACGGCTTCGTAATCGATCCGGTTGGCGTTCAAGCCATCGACCACTGCGGTCCCACCGAGAACTGCCAAACCGCGATAAGCGTCGTTGAATGTCAAGTCGGTGCCACTCAACTCGCCTTTCACCGCCACAGCCGCCGAAGCATTGGCCACCGTTACGTTGGTCAGCGTGGCGGTGCCCAGTGATTCGATAACCAGGCCGACCCACAACCCTTGACCGTGAGAACCTTGGGTCAGAGGGGGAACAGAGGAGTAGAAGGTACTGTCTTCAGCAATGAGAGTGCCTTCAACGATAAGGGCGTACTCGCCCGCATCCACTGTTGTTCCTGGAGCTAAGGTCAAGGTGGCGCTGCTCGCAACCGTGACGTTCCCGTTGAGCGTCACGGAACCCGACCATGTGGTGTTGGTCGCAACCGTGCTGTCCGCTGCATTCACCATCGGAAAGCAAAGGAGGGTGAGCAACAGAAGGCTCATGGCTGCGCTGGACCATGTTCGCATGGAATGGCGTTAAGGTTGCGCCATATCAAGCATAAGGCTTCAGGGCTAACGCAGGTGGGGAGAATGGTGGGCCCGCCCGGATTTGAACCGGGGTCTGACGGCCCCCAGCCGCCAAGTATAGGCCAAGCTAACCCACGGGCCCGAGGAATAACCTCAGTTTCGTGCTGCACTGAACGGTGCGACTTCCTCGATGAGGTCGAGGTGTCCAACGTACATTCGGCGGCAACAATAACGCTTCAGACCCACAGCGTCGAGGGCTTCTGCGTCGGTTTTGCCATCCACCAGCAACTGCTTGAATTCTTCCCACTTGTGTGCGACCACGCCGCCACAACTGAAACAACGAACTGGAATAATCACTCATATCACCTCATCGATAGGACTTCTGCTTCTTGCGGCGAGCGCCACGACCGAGTTGATGCTTGGGCTCCTTGCGGCGTGGATCGTTGACCAAGAGGCTGCGATCAAAGCGCAGGTACTCATCTCGCAGTTCTTCATCGACACCTTCGGCTCCACCGTTGTAGTGAACAAGACCACGGGCGATGGCGGTTCGAATGGCGTCGGTTTGGCCCATGATACCGCCGCCGTTGGTGGTGACGGAAATGTCGACCTTGCTCAAGCGGTTCATGGCATCGGCAATGATGAGGGGTTCCATCGATTTGCGTCGTGCGAGCGAAGGTTGCATGATTTCGATGGGTTCGGAGTTCACTCGAACTCGCCCCTTGCCAGCCTTCACGCTTGCGCGTGCAACCGCTGTCTTTCGCTTTCCGGATGATTCAACAGACTTCTTCTTGCGTGCCATCATTGGTCACCTCCGTTCCAGCGGTGAGCGGGTGCGCCCAAATCGGCGCTGATGTCGCCCAAGCGAACAAAGCGGTCGGGCAAGTCCCGTCGGAACTTGCTGTCATCGCCGTGCTCATGACCCTCGGGCAGGTCTCCCGAAAGATGGCTGGGGCATCCGATTTCCACGCGCAGATTGCGCAAAGCACGACGGCCACTGCTCTTCTTTTGGTAGGGAAGCATGCCGCGAACAGCTCGCTTCAGGATCATATCGGGCATACGGGGGAAGAACGGACCTTTGCGGGCGTGGTTCAACTCGTACTTTTGATGGTAGTTATCCATCACGGCACGTGGACGGCCCGAAACAATGGCTTTCTCTGCATTGATGATGATCACCTTGTCGTCTCGGTCCTCCCGAGCGGCCTTGAGAAGAATGTCGGCTGAGGCGGAAGCCAAGCGGCCCATGATGAGCCCGTCAGCGTCAAACACATAGGTGGTGCCTTCAGCCAAGGATCACGACCCCCTTGCCGGTTGGGTTTTCGTTCATCAGTTCGCCGTAGGTCATAACACGACCTCCAGCGGCCTCAATCTTCTCACGGGCACCGTTGCTCAGGCTGTAGGCGGCGATGGTATGGCCGTTGGTCAACTCGCCAGAACCGAGCAGTTTCCCTGGAACGAGGATGGTAGCACCCTCGGGGGCATAACGGCTCACACGGCTCAGGTTGGGTTGGGCCCAGTTCTTGCGACTCTTTGAGAGGCGCAAAGCCACATCTCGCCAAACAGCAGCGCCGGTGTCGCGAGACTGGGCTTTCAGTTGGTCGATCATCTCAACCAACTGAGCATTTGTCTTGCGTTCTGGGTTGCTCATTTGACTCCCTCGATGCTTAGAAGCAACTCGCCGACCGCCCATCCCGTTATGAAGCCACCGACGCGACTTCGCTTCATCGCGCCGCGGTGGCCTGTTTGGCGAAGGCCTGACCTGAGGTCAATCGAGCAGAATCTCGCCCTTCGCGTCCAAGAGCTCCACGGTCAAACCAGCCGCTCGTGCTTGAACGATGATTTCGTCGTGCAACGTATCGGAAAAATCGTCCAAAGCGCCCAGAGCGGTGATCCCGGCGATGTCGGTCAATTGGTCGATGAGGTGGTTGAGTACACAACTCACACCGTAGGCTTGACCGGCACGGAACGCATGGTCGGGGCCGCCCACTTCGGGGTCTTCGGCTTTCATTCGGAGCATCACCGTTTGAGAGTAAGCGACTAAGGCACCGTAGATGGACTCGATGATTTGAGCGGCTTCCAGGTCGCCAAGCAGCATCTGGGACTGCGCTAAAGCAGCGCGAACGGCGTGTTCGTAGAGCCCGTGTGCACCGATGGTGTCGGTGGTCTCGATTCGCATGGCTTGGTCGATGATGGCTTTCCAGTCGTCCATGGACCGACACAGGCCCTCCACTCTTTGAAGGTTAAGGCCAGTCTTGCTCTCGCTGGGACCATGACGCCATCGACGTCATCAAGCGACTTCAAATCTTGAAGTCGTTGCCTTCGCCTTCCACGATTCCGGCCTGACGCACGCTTCCGTCAGCAGCGACAAATTCACCGGCCTTGGTGAGATTATCGTAGATGCTGGAGGTGTCGATGCGCTTCACGAGGCTTTCTTCGCCCAGAGCCATGGTCAACGAGTTCGTGATAGCACCAAGCGTCTGCATGGCCCGATCTCGGTGGGTAGCGTCGATCGTGTGCTCGGAGTACCGTGCCTCTTCAAAGATTGACAGGAAGTCATCGAGTTGGTCCACGGGAACCATGCTGAAGGCAGTGCGAACGGCTGCTTCGAATTCGCGAGCCGTTTCGTAGACCTTCTTCATGAAACCGTACTTCTTGAAGTGCTTCACCAGACTCTTGTAGCAATCAAAGATGGCTGCGATGTACTCGTTGCTGGCCTCCAACTGCATCATGGCATCCGTCAGAATACCGCGTAGGGCTTGCACTTGACGACGTTCCTGCACACGCTGGTAATAGATGGCACCAGCGATGAGACACGCCATCAAAATGATGGCCAATCCGACGAGGTTCCCTGGCGACAACAGACCGCTGTCAGCCGCCAAGCCATCCGCCTTTTTGTAGGTGATTTCGTGGGTGATGTTGTCTTGGGAAGGGGCGAAATACGTCGAACCTGGGTAGAAGGCGGTGATTCGCCACATACCGGAGCACGGCGTTCCATCGCAGCTTCGACCGAGGAACTCCCAGCCGAAGGAGGCAAGGCCTTGCTCGTTGGTGCGCGTCTTGTTGTTAAGGTTGGAAACCACCCATTGACCGGTCGTGTCGTCAAAGTACTCGTAAGAGAAGATGACCTCTTCGTTTTCAACGGCCAAGTCCAATCGGTCCCGGAGCAAAGCGATTTCACCGAAGATCGGCGTCCCTTCGGGTACGCCATTCACGCCCGTGTTGCTCCATGTTTCTTTGACTTGCAGGTCAACGCGGGAGCGGACGAGGACTTCCACATCCATGGCCGAACCGTTGAGTGCGTTGGAGTTGTCCTTGTCGCAGCCGCCCGGTACGTTTCGGCCCGGTTCAAAGGCCACGCGTAAGGTGCGGAACCCTTCGAGTTTTCCTCCAGTGGTTTCCACGCCGCGAAGCGTCGGGTTTTGTGACGGGTCGCCGCTGAACCACTCGACTGAACCATCAATATCGCTGGTGCGAACGGTCGCCAAAGGTCGAACATTTTCGTCGGGGTCAAGATAGATGTTGAGACACTTACCGCCGACGACTTGTCCGTTGGACTGTGCCAGGAAGGCGTCGATGTGGAAGGATTCCTTGAGGTACAACACGGGGTAACGGGAACCGTTAGGGGCAATCCACTGGTCAACGCTGGACTTGAACGGTCCGACTTCTGTGATCTGCAATGTTGAGTTGGAGAAGACTTCAAATTCAGTTTGCACCGTTTTGTTTTCGTAACGGTAGGCGTCGTTGTTGTCGTAAGCCGAGTATGAAACCGTCACCTTGGCCTTTCCAGCCATCACGTCCGAAAGAGGGCAGGTGATGGCGAAGTAACCGTCACCGTCGGTCAAGCCGGACTGACAGGCCACTGGGCCCGTTTGACCGTTGACCATCTCGTAGTTCACTCGGATGCTGCGGTCGGTCAAGTTCACGCCCAACTCGTCGCTGAGCTGGCCCGTGACGATCATTGGCTTTGGAACGACTTCGCCCGTCAGCGGATTGATTTCGCTCGTGTACACGATTTGATCATCCACGGTCATCACGGTTCGTCCAATCAAGTTGAATCCGTTGGCGTTGTTGGTCATGATCAAGCGGAAATGGTCGTTTCCTGGAATCTGCGTACATGGGTCCCATGCGCCTTGAATGCCGAGATAACTGACATCAAGCGGCTTGCAACCTTCGTTGGGCAGCGTCTCTTGGAATCGCAAAATCACGTTCACAGGTCCAAAGCCGTCAGGGAGGAAGGACTCGGGGTCTGCTCGCAAGAGGGCGGGGTTCAGTGGTGAAATGTTGGACTTCAGGCACCCAATGCTTTCCTCGGCCTCCAATCCATCGCCGTCAACGTCCCGGTCTGGGATGTTGTCGCCGTTTCCGTCATAGAAACAGAGGTGTGAGCCATCAGGTTCAACTTCGGGCAAGGAGATGACACCCGCGTTTGGAGCGAGGGTTGCCACCACTTGTCTATGAAGCGTTCCTTGGAAATCCGTGCCTTCAAAGATAACATCGACCAAACCACCGTAAGGCGTTTCTGAACCTGAGAGAGCGGTTCCACCCGCATCACGAACGAGGGTTTTGTTGTCGTCCGAAACCTGCGCAGTAAAGTCCCACTTATCGCCAGACCGCCGCAGATTGTCTTCGGTTTGAATCACCTGCATGTACGTTCGCGACACGACCCACACCGATTGGGACACAGATGTGCCCTTCAACAGCGAGGTGCCGGCATACTCGAACTGCAACGTGAAGTTGCCCAGAGCATCAGAGGCAGACACATTGAACGGGATTTCAAAGAAACCGTTGTTGTCCGTGTAGTTCACGCCGGTTCGACCGTCGAAAGACCACGTGTAGTTCACTGGCGCGTTTCGTACCGGTTGAAGCGAGTTGTCAACCAACTTGGCTTGTATCGTCGTGTTGGTGTTGCGATAGAGCCGAGGCAGCGAGGTGGATAGGAAGTCCGTGGTACCAACCACGGTGACGTTGATGTAGGCACCCGTGGTTGCGAGCGTGGACGAATTCCCGGTGAAGTAGTAAGCGGAATTGGTGAAATCCACGCGCATACCGTACGTTCCGGCACCGTACTGACTGTACCAAGACCAGTTGTAGTCATAGGTCGCATCGCCGTTCTTCATGACTGGGCGCTGGGTGTAAGCGGTTTCACCCGCACCAAGGAACTGGCCGTTCTTGTCAACGTCAACCTGCAGTGCAATGGGATCTTGGTCCCACGGGTCGTTGGTTCGGTTGGTGACCTTGCCGATGACCTGAAGCGACTCGCCGGTGTTCATTTCAGGAACGATTTCGCAGCGAACAGGGCTGTTGGGGTCGGTGCGGTCCACAGGACCGCACGGTGGCAGATTGCCGTCGCCTCCGTTCACGAGGTTGATGTACCAATGCGTGCCGTTGGCCAAAAGGAACGGTCGCAAGCGTGCCGCTTCGCCCGTCAAACCGGAAGGGGTGCCGTCCCAGCTCTTGGGGTATGGCTTGTAGGCGGCAACATCGTTGTAATTGATACCGGCTGCCGTCAACGCAGGTTGGTGGAACAAGGTGGCCCAATCGCCAAAGGTTCCATCGCCATTGTTCACGGTGGCATCGTAGTAGTAGATGGGGCTCAGCCCGTCAACCAGCAACTGACCTTCGATGTTCATGCGGTGCATGATACGGACGGAGAACGGTTCAGCCTCGTCACCGTGGAGGTAAGGGAACGGCCACTCCGTGGCCAGTTCGGGCGAGACCCGAGCGATAATTTCGATATCGCCCGCAGGCAAACTGGTATTGGTGTAATCGTAACGCAAGGGGTCGCCGTTGGTATCGAGCACCACATCGTGTTGCTTGGTCAGGTCGTTCCAAACGATCTGTTCGTAGGCGCCCGGAACCTGCCCTACGCCGTTGTCGGCGGTGGAGTTCCACTGCACTTGTTTCCATGTACCGGCCACGCCCAAATCCTGGACGAAGGTTAGAGAAGCCCAACCCGAAGCGTCCGTGCGATAACCGTTGTTGCCCAAGCCGGTAAAGTTGGTGGGTGCGGTGAGGTTGCCAAAGAGACCGCCAAAGATGGAGAACGTGATTGGGGCATTGCGGATGCGGTTGTCAAACAGACCGCGAGCCCAATCAGCGGTGTAGTGAGCCTTGAAATCCAACCAGAAAGGTTGTTCATCGCTTCGGAAGTACGTCCATGCCGAATAGTCCACCGTCAAGTTGGCTTCAGCCCCAACGAAGTAAGATTGCGATTGATTTCCGTTGAAGGTGAACATCTCCGTCACCTCGGCATACACACGGTAGGTCGTGTTGTCACCAACGGTCAAGTCCTCCGGGTAGAGGAATTGTCCAACACTGAAATTTCCAGCAGCATTGGTGAGAACGTCGATTGTTTCGATGGCTGTCGTGTTGTTGGCCGTCCATTCAATGTGCACCTGAACCGGCAATTGTGGAGCAGCTTCAACCACGCCCGTGATTGGATTGAGCCAGTCAACGTGGCCGGCAAAGATGGCCGGGCTCTGGGCGTCGAGCCACAGGGTGTCGGGCATGTTGAGCGTGATGAAGGTCGGCGCTTTGTCGTCTTCATCAGGAATGCCATCGTTGTCATGGTCCCAGTCAGAGGACAATTCGGAGTCCTCGACTTGGTCAAAGTCAATGTCGTTTCGAGTGTCGTTGTCATCGTCCTTGTCGATGGCATCCGGCCCGGTGGAATCGTCATTGGGGTTGGCCATGCCTTCCCCGTCGCCGAAATCATCGTGGTCCCAGGGGTTGGTGGAGTTCCGGTTGAATCGGGTGGGCCATAGCAAGACCTCGTCCTCATCGTGCATGCCATCTTGGTCGTCGTCTTCGTCCAAGTCGTCACGAAGACCGTCGTTGTCGTGGTCGAAAGGCGCCGTGATGGATTCCAGCAACTCGTCAGCGTTGGTTCGACCATCGCCGTCCCAGTCGTTGTCGGCCCAATTGACGATGCCGTCGTTGTCGTAGTCCCAAGTGGATTGTTCCTCGCCCCAGAAACAGCCAGCGATCAATTCTTGGTCAACATCCAATCGACCGTCGTTGTCATCGTCAGGATCTTCGCCATCAGGCACGCCGTCGTTGTCGTTGTCAACGTCGTACAGGCTTGGATTTCGCAAACCTTGCGACATGATACCACGATCCCAAACAGCCTGGTAAAATCCATCGTCATCGGCGTCAGCATCATTGCCGTCGTCGTCGTTGTCAACGCAGTTGGTGCCTTGGAAGAAATTCCCGTTGTTTTGACCGGTGTCGTCATCGAGGTCGAAGTTGCTGTCAACTTCGAAAAAGTCCCAAACACCGTCGTTGTCATCATCAACATCGTACCAGTCAAAGATGGAGTCGTAGTCATCGTCAAGGTCAATGGTTGCGTTGGTAAAGTCGCCATCCACATCGCCGTCCACGTCGTTCTTGAGCAGGTCAGCACCCAATTCGTCGGGGAAATCGGCTTCGGGTCCGTTGTCGCTGTTCCACTGCCAAATACCGGTGGCCAATCCAATCCACGTGATGTAGGCATCACGGTTGTCCGTCATTTGGGTGTAGGTGATGGCCGAATCGGTGTTGCCGTCGCCACCAAAGTCGTAGTGCCAGCAGCCAACGCCAGCAAGAGGTGTGCAACTCCAGTTGCCTGAAGGTCCACCAGCAGTTGCGCCTTGGTCGAAGGCTGCATCGGGACGGGTGGAATAGGGCGACCCGAATTGAGCGTTGACGCCGTTGAGGGGCATCTTGTATGCGAGAGCGTACGAGTAGCCGCACACGAAGCCCTGTCCGAGATTGCCTGCGGTCCAACCACATACGGAGAGATTGAACGAACCGCCCATCTTGAGGTCGTGAACGTCCAAAACACCGTCGTTTCCTTCGTCTTGGTCCCACCAATCCGGCATACCATCAGCGTCCTGATCCACGTCAAGTCCATTGATCAGCGAATCACCGTCTGAATCGATGTCCCAATCGTTCCCTCCGTTGTAAGGCGACCAACGAGCAAAGAAGAACCAGTAGAATTCTGGTACAATACCGGGCGTTACGGGATTCGTGGTGCCGTCGTAGCCGTTGTAGTTCAACACGACATCAGCGAAGGGGTAGTGCTGGAACACCATGTTCCAGTGGTCGGTGGCGTTGGTCCCGTAGAGTTGGCTGTCAGCGCTGCCGTCCAGGTCGCCACCGTCGTTCACTGGGTAGTAAGGGGTGCCGAAAGCATCGGTTGCATCGTAATCAACCACACCGCAGTTCCCGTCATCGGGGTCGTAAAGGTCGGATACACCGTCGTTGTCGTCGTCCCAGTCGATGCTGTTTTCCAAACCATCACCGTCAACGTCGGAGTCGACATCGTTGGGGCCGTCGTCGCGATACAGACCACCATTGATGAGATGCAAATCGTTGTCGTTGTCCAAATCACAATCCCAATCGATGTCCAGAATGTCAATGATGCCGTCGTTGTCGTCATCAACGTCGTCCCAGTTGCTGACACCGTCGCCGTCCCAATCGTTGAACTGTGAGAAGGAAGCCCGCCGGGTTTGACAGCGGGGGTCGGGGTTCGTGGGATTGGGGTTGGCTTGCGTGGGGCAGTTCCAGGTTGCCACATCCGCAGCCGTGTCGAGCGGGAAGGAGTCGTTTTCGTTCTCGATGTTGTCATTGTCAAGGTCGTAAGGCAGGTCGGAGCCACCAACAGCGAAGTTCCCGAGGTTGTCGGGCGAGGTCGTGCCACCAAGATCGCTGTCGAGCCAGTCGTAAATTCCGTTGTAGTTTTGGTCAAATGGACGGCGGATATCGTCATCGAGATCGTTGTCGTAATCTACTTCACAATCGATGATCATGTCCCCGTTACCGTCGCCACCTGGAATCTCAAAGTTGGCGTTGGACACCGAGGTCACCGTAGCGTTAGCGTTCGAATTGCCACCGGTGATGAAAACGACATCGCCGTTGCTGTAACCAGACCCAGCACGGTTGACGCTGACGCCGGTCACCACCCCGCCAGCGGTGGTGATGTCGACGGTCAGGCCGCTGCCTGAACTCGTGGTTGAGGTCGAAACATCGTTGGCATCGGTGTAGGATTGTCCGCCGCCGTTCAAAGTAAGCGTGAGGATGGCTCCGTTTTGCAAACCCGTGTAGTCGCTGGTTTGGTCGCCGTTGGTGTCAATTTCGATGCAAGTATCGGGGATGCCGTCGTTGTCATCATCGGGGTCCACCATGTCGAGAATGCCGTCGTTGTCATCGTCTGTATCGGCGCTGTCGGGTGTGCCATCGTTGTCGTTGTCGGGGTCGAGGAAGTTCGGACTACCGTCGCCGTCAAGGTCCCCGTCCCAAATTTGGGTAAAGCTGGGCGTACCACGAGCACCGAAAGCTCCGAATCCGGAAGCGGAAGCACCCACCGCGTTCACACGGTTCTTTTCCCACTCAACGTAATCAACACCGCCAGAATAGGCCCGGTATTGGTTGAAGGTCCAAAGAGCGGCTGAATCGTAGTTGAGGTCGTCGGTGGCGCTTGCTGCGGCAGCAGCGGACATCGTCCCCGTGATGGTTGCGTCGTAGGGATGTGCGTCGGAAACGTCCGGAGTACCATCGTTGTCGTCGTCGGTGTCAAAGTAGTCAGGGATACCGTCGGCATCCAAATCGCACGGCCAGGTGAATTGGTCAATGCGACCGTCGTTGTCGTCATCTTCGTCGTAACGTCCTGGTCCAGAGCCGTCACTGTCTTCATCGGTCACGCCGTCGTTGTCGTGGTCCATAGGGTTCTGGTCGGCGAGGTAAAAGTTGCCGACGGCATCGCCAGTCCAAGGGTGAACGATGGTGGGGTCGAGGAACCGGTCCGTCGAAACGTTTCGGGGATCGAGTCCTTGGCCCTCAAGCGCATCATAGTCGATTGGGCCCTCAAGAATACCGTCATTGTCATCGTCCCAATCATCGGCATCGAGGATACCGTCGTTGTCGTGGTCGTACGGGTCGGTACCGTAGCAACCGTCGAATCGCTCCAGAAGGTCGTAAATACCGTCGTTGTCGTCATCAAGATCGTTCAAATCGTCGATACCGTCGTTGTCGTGATCACCAGCTCGGCTTTCCTCGAGGAGGGTGGCGTAGGCCGGAAGGGCTGCTTCGAGCACCGAAAGATCAACGATGATACCCGAAGACACCCCGGGGTCGGACCACATGAGGTTGGCCAGTGCTTCGTGAGCAGCGGTCAATCCGCCGTCATTGCTCCCTTCCCAGCCCCCCTGGCCGCCTTGGTCCGTGGATTGCACCGGAGTCATGCCGATGCTACCGCCCTCAACCAAACGGGTGGACGTTGGGAGTTCGGCTTGGTCTTGCACGGATTGCACCATCGCCAACAGGCTGCTGGCAAGCATCAGAAACACGATGACAATGGCCATGGACAGTTTTTGGCGATCTTCGAATTGTTGGTTGACGTGGTGGGACAGCATGCGGACACCTCTCGGACGCTCCGCCACCGAAATACCCTATTTGAAGGGCTTGGCCCGAATGTGAACTTGCGTATCACCAAGCCCTTCGCGTATCATCTCCTTTGGAGCAACGTCGAGCATCGAGAACTCGTGCATTGGCCAAGGCGTTGAAGTGCAGCACTCGTGAAGAAAAGGGAGGCGCTCCGGGGCCTTGGCCCCGAAGCGCTTGTTGTACCCGATCGAGTCGGTTCTTTGACAGACAGTTCACGTTAACTTCAGAATTCGTAGATGTCCAAGATGCCGTCGTTGTCGTCGTCGTCATCTTCGTGGTCTTCGGTTCCGTCGTTGTCGTGGTCAAACTGACCAGTGAGGTCGTTACCGTCGTTGACTTCAAACCAGTCCAGGAGACCGTCGTTGTCGTCATCGGTGTCGGTAAGATCCCAGATGCCATCGTTGTCGTGGTCATAGCGGTAGCTTCCGGCAACGCCGTCGATTTCGTCAACATCCAGGATGTCGTCGTTGTCGTCGTCGGTGTCTTCAGCGTCGTCCATACCATCGTTGTCGTGGTCGCGTCGGCGGTCTTCGCCTGCGTCCATGACGCCGTTGTTGTTGACGTCTTCGAAGTCAACACGGTTGTCGATGCCATCGTTGTCAATGTCGAGGTCAACAGCGTCGGAGATTCCGTCGTTGTCGTGGTCGTAGATGTTGGTGTTGGGGTCGCCATCGTTCACTTCCTCACGGTCATCGATGCCGTCGCCATCATCGTCGTCATCTTCAGCATCGTCGATGCCGTCGTTGTCGTGATCCATGGGGTTGTCATCAATGACATCGGGGATACCGTCGTTGTCGTCGTCGGTGTCCACATCGTTGGGGATACCGTCGCCGT
>JAYQVP010000004.1:0-13755 GCA_038148515.1 Candidatus Poseidonia sp.
CAATCCCTAGAAATCTAAGTATATCATAGATTCGTACAAAGGGGCCCCCTCTGTATTAACGGGTATACAAAGGGTACCCTTCATCCGAAAACAAACCCAAGGGTGTTGAATGGGATAGCATAAGTAGGACTGCCTTTTGACTGTAATTATGGCGAGTTATCATGCTTATTGGACAATTGATAACGTTAGGATGGCCGAAAACACTCCAAACTGGAGCCATGCTTGTTGGGGTTCTAATCGTGAAAATTTTTCAACGATGTTTGAACCAGGCGATGTAATTTACTTCTCAACGATTGATGAGGGAGGTAGGCATTCTTTGTTTTCAAAATTAGTATTGGACAGATTCACAGGAACGCGAGACCAAACAGAACCTTTAATCCCATTCTCATTAACGAATGTCCCATTTGATGCATATTGGATGGGAAAGGAACCATGGAGCAAATTGTTTGATATTCCATTCAAAGAACTCGCATTAACTTTGGATTTTGCTTCAGGCAATAAGTTGCCGCCCGATTATACAGGTCAACATCTGCAATCAATTAGAGAGTTGACATCCGATGATGTGCTTGCGATTGAAGAATTAATTGAGGCATACATTGGATAATTCTACTGTTCAAACAAATCAATTCGGATGCGTTGGAAGGGGCTATCCGAAACCCCATCCAACAAGAAGAAGTCGTTGGAAGGGCTTTGCGTGAGTCTGTTTGTTCGCTACCCTCGTTATACCCGTCAATACAGAGGGGGGGCCTTTCAATGGTGTATGATTAGGAAAGAGAAAATAACCCTCACGGTTAAGGCATTTCATGGGCAACAAGCACAAGGTAGTGAAAATTGAAATTAACACCCAAACTATGGATCAAGAACTTGAGGCGACTATTAATGAAAATATCAATGAAGGTTGGTTGCTTGTTTCAATTACGCCAATAACATCCGGAATATCTAATACAGGTGGCAGTTCTTCAGCGGGTTATGGTTGGGGATATGGATTTACTTCACATCTATTAATCACATTTAAGGGTTAAAAAACTGAATAACGCAATGAATGAACTAATCTATTCGGATGAGTTGCAAGGGTCTATCCGAATACCCTTCGTATTTCTTTTACCGATACAAAGGGGATTCAGTGGGTCGGTACAGACGCTAGCGTTGTGAAGAGCCCACTGAAAGCCCTTGTATACGGGTGAATTATACACTAGGGTGTCTAGTATTACCCCTTGTAGATCTGCAATTACGCCTAATCCATTAGAACACTGTAGTATTCTATCGTTTTTCTAGGCCTCCGCATAGTTTTTACACGGTCGTCAAACATAGTAAAATCCCGCAGTGGCCAAGCGGGAGAACTTGACTAACGGGCTAGGTTGTGAAAAAATGACAAATGATCTTGATGAATGGATTACGATGAAACTCCCATTTCCCGAATTAGAATCCTCTGCCTTTCCAACAAATGAAGGTGCAAAAAATGTCAGACAGCAATTGATTGAGGATTGTTCAAACTCTCAACTACTAAGAATCATAACTGGCTATTCTGGACTCGATCAGGTTGTCTGGTTTGTATCCAGATATGCTAAGAAATCAAGGATTGAGATTGTTTTTGGAAGTGAGCCGAAACTCTCCAATGAATCTCGACTTCCGAGGCGTACGCTCAAATTGAGCGAGGAAGTCAGAGACTATTGGCTTGAAAGAGGGCTATCGCCCAAAACAAACTCATCAATTCTAGAAACCATCAAGGCGATTGAAAGTAAGCGTGTATCGGTTAGGTTACACACAGAACGGTTTCTCCACGCTAAGGCCTACAGCACAGATTCTGCTGCAACATTCGGTTCCAGCAATTTTTCTGCACCTGGCCTAGAACTGAGTCGAGAACTCAATGGAAGATTTACATCTAACGAGCCAAGATATCAAGCCATCAACAAGTTCATTGATGGTTGTTGGAATCGTGCTGAGGATTACAATCAAACACTTCTTGACCTCCTTAAGCAATTACAACTACACGCTACCTGGAGAGAAGCACTAGCACGAAGTTGTGCTGCTTTATTGGAAGGAGATTGGGCCCAAGACCTGATACCTGATTCATTGAAATCTGAGTTTGAGACTTTGTGGCCGCACCAGAAACAGGGTATTGCACAGGCGCTTACGGTATTAGAAACGCAAGGAGCTGTCGTCGTTGCCGATCCTACAGGTTCTGGGAAAACTAAGACAGGTGGATGGTTAGTCAGATTAGCATACCAACGAATGTTGTCGAAAGGTGGCGTACAGACCGCCTCCCTGATTCCAGTGATTGTGTCTCCTTCATCAGTGGAAAATAACTGGTATCAAACTCTTGATGATGTAGGGGTTCCAAGAGAAGTCCTATCGCAGGGAATTCTGTCCAACCCAAAGAAAGAGTCCTCAAAAAGGCGTATCGAACTAATCGAAAAGACCAATCTTCTCTCGGTAGATGAAATCCACAACTACTACAACCTGACCAGAAATAGAAGCAAAGCGCTAACAACAAACCTAGCCGAATCTAGGATTTTTATGACCGCAACGCCAATCAACAAGGACTACAGGGACCTTATCCAGCTCATGAACTTGCTTGGAACTCAAGATTTAGATCGAGATACATTCAGGAAATTGAAGGGGTTAGAAGACAAAATCAACCATTTGGACCGAACCATCAGAGAAGATGCACGAAATTCAGCGAGAAAACTTGTTCAACAATTTATGGTGAGGAGAACGCGCTCTGAATTAAAAGCAATAGCAAATAGCAGAAAGGAAGAATATACTGTCAATGGGATTTCTTCGAATTATCCCGAGTACATCTCTGAGGAATACCAGATTTCAAACTCAAAAAATGATGAGAATATAATCTCCAAAATCGGTGAATTAGTGTCGGGAATAAAGGGGATTTCAAGGCTTAAAGAACTAAAACTTTCAAAACATGACATTGAGATGAATCGCCCAGAAATATCTTATCTCAATGCGAGAGTCAGAGGTGCGGCTTCACTTGCTCAATGGCACATCTGGGATAGGCTTAACTCGTCCCCAATCGCCTTGCTTGAGGTAATTGATGGAACAAGAAAAGTGGAAGAAGAGTTTGGCATAGAACGGGCGCAAGCAGGAACTGAAGGAGCTTTAGCAAACACTGGCGAAGCAGTTCTTCCAAAATGGGAGCTCTCCGAGAAATTGAAATCGGCAGATGAAGTTCCAAAATGGCTTTATGATCAAACTGAATTTGATGCGGTTAAACAATCAGAAATTGAAGCGTATGAACTAATTTCTAAATTAACCAGAGAACTAACTTCATATCGAATCGATTCGAAAATAAAGGCAATAGAAGACAAATTCAATGATGGAAAGAAAGTCTTAGTCTTCGATCATTGTATCGTATCGTTGTTGTATCTTGAAAAATTGATGCAATCAAAAAATGTACCCTGCGACTTGTTTATTGGAACAGGTGGACAAAAAAAGAAACGTGTTCAACTTGCAGAAGCAAACTACGGGCTTCATTCCGACCAAAGTCCTCGAGTTGCCCTTCTTTCAGATTCAATGTCCGAAGGGATTAACCTACAAGGCAGTTCTACACTAATCCACTTCAGTTCTCCTACCACGGTCCGAAATGCAGAACAGCGAGCGGGAAGGGTTGATCGAATGAATTCGCTTTTTGAGGAAATCACGATTCTTTATCCTAAGCGAGATTCAATTTCTGAAAAAATGAAAAATCATCTTGAAGAACGATGTAAGCTTGTTTCAGATGTAATCGGATCAAACTTGAAACTGCCAAACGAAAGCATAGAGGATGTTTCTATTGATGAACTCAATCTCGAAGCAGACGAAATAACCACTTTGATGGGAACCAACAAAGAAGGTCTCTTTGACGCATTCCACCAGGTTCGTGAATTGATTGGGGAAACCGGCTTGATATCAAACGAAGACTATGAAGAAATGCGGACAAGTAAAGCCCGTGTGTTGTCCTATGTAGGATTAGTTAAATCATCAAAACCATGGTGTTTTTTTGTAATTCAAACAAACAAGAAATGGGCACCTCAATGGGTTTTTCTTGACTTTGACAAAAAACAAGGAAAGGATTCCAGAGGTATCACGACAAATATCGATGATATCTGTTCCAAGTTAACCAATAATCTACACTCTGCCGAAGACGTTCAGCCAAGCACGCACGCCGATGAATGGGTTGCAAGATACCTGGAGCATGTTGAGGAAAATGAATATCAGTTGCTTCCTATGAGAAGAAAAGCTATTTTGGGTCAAATGAATGAGGTATTGAATGAATGGCAGAAAAAAGTCGGATATCACACAGAGATAGGTGAGGAATTGACCCTCTTGAAGATGGCCGCCATATCAAAGGGAAGTTATCGGTTGGATTTGCGTCAGTTAGCAGTGGTTTGGAATGATTGGTATCGGGAGTACAAAACAGTGTTGAATGTCTCTCAAACAACTACTCGGAGGAAAAAGAAGCAATTACTAGATCTGATTAAAGAAAATCCCCCTTCAAACATGAAGCAATTCATTTCTCGATTCGAAAATATCAATTCAATGGAAGCGATAGATCCTCGTACAATCGCAATGATTGCAGGTGTCCCTCCTTACATCTGAATACATGGGTCTCCCTCGTGCTCGGATGCGAGCATGTCGGTAGCGTTCAACAGGGTGCACTTCGAACACCTTGAACCAACGGAAACGAATTGTGGACAAACCAAGGTGTGGTCACCGAAGTCACCTACAGTTGAGTCTGCCGGATTGGATTCAGACGGCCGCAGGATCGGTCACCGTTTGGTTCCACCCCGTCACGGGGTCGAAACGCGCCTCAAGGGTCGTCTCCCAAAGGTATTGAATGTCCGTGAGGTTCGTGATGCGCCCAATTCGCTCGTAGAAGACATAGCCCTGCTCGTTGACGAACACGGCGTAAGGAATGGACTGTACACCCACCGTTTTCGCCAGTTCGGGGTTGAGGATGAAGGGACGGTCAACGGTTCGGTTGAGTTTGCTTTCCGTGCTGTCGTGCCATTCGCTCATGTTGGCGTATTCTTCGCGGGCTTCCATGGAAAACACAAACATCGTCCCGTTGGGCAGAACCTGGTCGTAGGCGTCAATCGTTGCTTCGCAATGAGCGCACCAAGGGGCTGAGAAGTACGCCATGTAGGCCATGCTCGCAACCGAGGCGTTGGTGAAGGAGGCGTTGGCTTGACTCGTGCCGTTCCAAGCCGGGAAGGTCGCCGCGTAGGGCAGCGGGTCGGTGGAATGGTCTTCGTTGCGCTCGACCGGGGCATTCTCGGACACGCAACCAGCCAGCGTCATCAAGAGCGCTATCAACACAACAGTGGTGCGCATGGTGGATTGACCGGGCGCCCCCCGTTTTGATACTTCGCCTTCAAGGCCCCTCTTCGGTCGTGGGTGCATTCGAGTTTTTGGCCAAGTCAAAACGAAACGAGGCCAATCCGACGAACAAACCAGCCACGAGCAAGTACTCCCCGGGCGCCGCCACGACGATGGCGTGTTGAACTTCGTTGAGGAAGGCCGTGGTCGTCATGCCTTCAGCGTTCACGTTGCTCGCCGCCCACTGGAACGAGCCAACCATGGATGCAAATCCGGCAGCGGACATCAGGGTGCCGTTGCGTCGCCATCGCTGGCCTCGTTCATGCCCAGCAGTCCCTACTGCCTTCCAGGCCAAGCCCACCCAGGCAATCCCGCCGCCAAAGGCCAGCATCGAGGTCACGATGTGCGGGTCGAGGTGGTTGTACATGTCGAGAAAACTCAGGAGCATCAAATTGACCGAGGAGAGCAGCCCGGCTCCAAACGCGGCCATCCAAACACGAGGTTGTTGGGGATGGATGCGTCGAAATAGATGGTAGGCATAACCCGCATTCAGGGCGCCTGCAACGAATAAACCGACCGTGAAAATGGTCCCAGCCAAGCCCCCGTCGTCGGCTTCAGAGATGAAAAAGGGTACCGCTCGAGGACCGGAGAGGGCGTGAACCGCCATGGCGAGGACCATGGTGGCCAGTGGAACACACCAACTCGCCAGCGCCAGCCGCTGTTCGCTAACAGGCGTCAACGGAAGGCCTCGACCGTATCCTGTATGCAAACGTCCAGCGGCTCCCACGTCATGCCCAACACCTTCTCCGCTTTGGTGCTGTTGTAATCGGTATCGCCGCTCATCATGTTGCGAGCCACCGCCCGCGTCAGGTATCGCTGGGCGCCAAACAGGCCTCGCACCCAATCTTGGAACACAGCGAGGGGCACCAAGGCATTGGGCAGGGCACGCTTGGGCGCTTTGGATTCGGGGTTCAGCGCACGAATACGCCGACAGATGGCTGCGAGGGTCAATTTGCTGTGGGGGGCGAGAATAAACCGACCTTCCGCCTCGTCCACTTCAAAGGCCAACCGATGGGCTCGGGCAACGTCTCGCACGTGGACCACGGCCATCGGGAATTGCGGGGCCACAGGGAACGCGCCCCCCAATGCATCTGGAAAGAAATCCACGCTGGGTGTTGGCCGGGCAAAGCCTCCCCCGAAGATGGCGGTCGGGTTGATGACTCGCATGTCCACGTTCAGTTCTTCCGCCAACGACCATGCCAGTCGTTCAGCCTCCGTTTTTGCTGTCGTGTAAGGCAGGGACGCATCGCTGTTCCACACGCTTTCGTCCTTGGTCGTCCCTCTCGGCTGGGTGCCAATCGCCGCCGTGCTTGAGGTGTAGATGACCCGCGGGATGTTGGCCTGAGCCGCTGCTCGCAGGAGGTGCTGGGTTCCTTTTGTGGCGGTATCGATAATGGTGCTGGCGTCGCCTTGAGTTGCATACACCGTAGCGGTGTGAAACAGGCCATCGCAGCCGTCCAAGAGGTCGACCCATCCGTCAGCGTCCAGCACGTCGCCTTCGACCAGTTCCAACCGATCAACGGCGTTCAAGGCCACGGCGTGGGCATGAACATGTTGGGTCTTTGTCGGGTCGCTGAGGTCGCGCACCGACCCTCGAACACGGTAGCCATGGGCCAACAGGTCGTGCACGATGTGGTTGCCCACATGACCGTTGACACCGGTCACGAAGATGAGGGGAGCAGCGGTTGGGGCCATGGTGCTGGGGTCCAGCGGTCCCGTATCAACCTTCAAGTGGTGAAGTCGTCACCGTTCAGCGAGGCCCATGTCCATTCGCGTCCATGACACTCGGCGACGAGAAAAGGTGGCGTTCACCACCCTCGAGCCCGGAAAGGTGTCGATGTACGTGTGCGGCGTCACGGTCTACGACCGCTGCCATCTTGGCCATGCTCGGTGCTACCTCGCCTTTGACCTCGTTCACCGGTGGTTGGAAGCCAGCGGGTACGACGTCATGTACGTCCAAAATTTCACCGACATCGATGACAAAATCATCCACCGAGCCAACGAAGAGGGCGGCGATTGGAAGGCTTTGGTCGAGGCCAACATCCAAGCCTACTACGAAGACATGGATGCCCTGAACATCTTGCGAGCCGATGCCTACCCGCGTTGCACAGAGTACGTGGACGACATGATTCGCATCACCCAAGACCTCATCGCCAAAGGCCACGCTTACGAGGCCGACGATGGCGTGTACTTTCATGTGGAATCAGCGCCCGACAAATACGGTCAGTTGACGGGCCAGTCCATCGATGCCGTTCGCTCGGGAGCAGGAGGACGCGTGGACGACACGGGTTCGGGCAAGCGGGACCACAAGGACTTCGCATTGTGGAAGGCGGCCAAGCCCGACGAACCCACGTGGGAGTCGCCGTGGGGGCCCGGACGCCCCGGTTGGCACATCGAGTGCACGGCGATGTCGTTGGACCATTTTGAGCGAGAATTCGATATTCACGGCGGAGGGCACGACCTGCGCTTCCCCCATCACGAGGCCGAAATTTTCCAAGGCGAATGCCACACCGGTCATGCCCCCGTCGTCCATCATTGGCTGCACAACGGATTCGTCAACATCGACGGCGAAAAAATGAGCAAATCCCTCGGAAATTTCTGGACCGTTCAAGAGATCTTAACGAAAGTGGATGCGATGGTCCTCCGCTTTGCACTCATCAACGCTCACTATCGCTCCCCCATCGACATGAACGAGGCCTTGCTCAACGACGCCGAGCGAAATTACAACCGCGTCTTGGGGTGTTATGTTGACGCCCTCAAAGCCGCCACCCAAAGCTCCACGGTCGCCCTTCCGGTCCCCGATGTGACCTCTGCATTGCCCCTCGCTCGCTCACTGGGGCTGCTGGAAAAGATGGGCGAAGGCTTCGCTCAAGCGATGGATGATGACTTCAACTCGAGGGAAGCGGTGGCGAAGGTCCTCGGCATGGTTCGAGAGATTGGGAAAATGTTGGCTTCGGAGCTTGAAGCAGCCGACCGAAACGCCTTCGCCCACTACGCCGTTGACCTGCTTGAGGAGACGGCGGGGCGCGTTCTCGGCGTGTTGCCTGCTCAAGACGTAGCCCTCGCTGAACCCGAGGATGACCCACGCAAGGCCGAGATCGCCGAGGAGGTGGAAGCGTTGCTCCTCCGCCGTGGCGAGGCACGTGCCAGTAAGAACTGGGCCGAGGCGGATGCGATTCGCGACGAACTCAACGCCTTGGGTGTGGTCGTAACGGACACAGCGACGGGGCCTGAATGGGACCTTGCATAACCGCTTTTCACGCGGTGTTGATGCGTTGATGGTTCACCGGCCTCTTCGCCAACACCTTCACTCTTCTTCGGTGGATGGTGGTGATGTGTGGTCCTGAAGGAATGGTGAATCCAAGGGGGGAGGAACAGGGACAAATCCGCCGCTCACTGGCGTTGTCAGCTGTTCGTCAAGGGCGGTCTGGGCGTCTGGTGGAGCGGTTTGTGCTTCGTCCCAAATTTTCTCGATGCGGACTTCGGCTGCCAACCCGTCCTCCTCGGTTCGGGAAACGAAGAACAGGGCGACCAACATCACGACGATCAAGCCTACAAACAGCATCAGGGCTTGCGACTCAATGTCCTCTTCACTGGCGGGCGACAGGTCGTCGCCGCCTTGGGACACACCGCCTCCGTTGTTGGTCCCGCCCTCCGTGGTGCCGTCGTTGCCATCGGCCGTTCCATCGTCGGTGGTCGAGGTGGTGTTGCCGGTGCTGTCCTCGGGCGCTGAACACGGTGGGGAGGTGCCGTCGGCGCACGGAACGACCGTTTCCACCACGTTCTCAAACGCCGTTACCTCGGGTAGCGTCTCGCTACGGTTGTAATACCGCTCGTACAACAAGGACATGTTGACTTGAGCGTTGGCGGTCGTTGACCCGTTGAGCACGGCGAAATAGCGCTCATCGCTGTACGTGTACCAGGGGTCAAGCCCCACTTCGGTCATGCCGGAGGTGACGCTGTCAAAATCTGTGGCGTCACCGAAGGCGGCTGTCATGTCCTCGATGTCAAAACGCATGGCCATGGTCAAGTTTTCAGTGATGCTCGCCCACGATTGAGCGCCGTCCTTCACGGCGAGGAAGGTCACGTCCAGAGTTTTGCCAAAGCGTCCTGCCGGTTCGTGGTCCTCACCCTTCAGCGCCGTCATGATATCCTCGTCGCCGTAGAGGGCCAAGCCTCCCACGACCGAAAGGCGAACATCGGGGTCCACGGCGTTGATGAGGTTCCGGTACGGGTTGGCGTGGATGTTGTCCACGATGACCAAATCTGCGGCCGTTCCCGGTGTGAGCGTACCGACATCGTTCTGCCAGTTGGTGGCTTGAGCTGCTCCCGATGTGACCATTTTGACCAGTTCGTAATCGGTGAAGATGTCGCCCAGCATCTCGTCGTCCCACAGGTCGGCGACTTTCAGTTCGTGGAGAGGCGACTTGGAGCCTGACGGGGCCCAGTCAGGTGCAAGCGCGAGGTGGACTCCGGCCGCTTTGGCCGCAGCGATGTCGGTGGTTTGCCCGTACAGCAACAGGTTGGACAGAGGCGACCACACCAAGGTGGCGCCGACGGCTGCCATCTTCTCAAATTCTGCTGGTCCCAACGCCACGCCGTGAATCAACACCAATTCTCCCACGAGGAGGTCGTTTTGAACCAGGATGTCAAACTCGGCGCGGCTTCGTTCGTCCACACCTTCGGCGACGTGAACGAACCAAGCGTCGAGTGTACCGCTGGCGTTGCCGTTCTTGATGTGATTGCCAATGTAATCGGAGGTCAGTTCCGTGACCTTCGTGTGGATTTCATCTCTCCCGAAGTTGTAATCTTCGATGTTCCGTGATAGCACGGTGGCGTAACTGTCGTCGGGGTTGCTGGGGCTTCCTTGGGCGGCGGTGGTGCCACCGACGATGGACTTCATCTCGATGTATTTCATCGCCTGAGATTCCATGTTCCAATACGGGCCTGAGTGGACCAACATCTTGGGTTTCGTGACCTGTTCGCTGTAATCGGGATGATTCTTCCATTCGTACCGGTTGTTGTATCCCCCCCAGGCGTTGCGCTGTTGGGCCGTGAGATGGGGCTCCATGTCCCATAGCGGGGCCTGATTGTAGTGGAGGTGGTTGTGCAAGTCGATCAGACCGGGGTAAATCGTTGCGTTGGTGTCAATCACGGGCACGTTGGTCAATTGCACATTCGCTGGAATGTCGTCTTCCCACACGGCCTCAATCATGCCGTCTTCGACCAGGAGGTATCCTTCGTTGATCACGTCAGCCTCGCCGGTCATCGGCACTAAACGCCCTTTCAGGACATAGGACCCGGTGTGAACGTTATCGGTCATCCCGTAGCAACGGACCATGTTTTGGGCGACCGAAAAGGAGGTGCTGTCGCCCCAACCGGGGGTAGGGGGTGCGACCTTCTCGACGGTGCCGTTGAGGTGTTTGACATAGGACGTGTCCCACCACGAATCCTCGCCGGGGTAGGTCAACGTGTCCATCACATGGCCGCTGGCATCCGATAGGGTGACGGTGTCGCCGTCCCAGTAATCGAGTTCAATGCGTGAACTGGCTCGGAAGATGACGATGTAGTCGCCGGGTTCGATGGTGGTGTTCCACGCCAATCGGCACGGGCCTGAACCACCCAACGGGTCGTCATCGAGGATATAATCCGAGACATCGATGGGTTGAGTGCCCGCATTCCACAACTCGATGAATTGGTCGGAGACCAAGCCGATGTCGCCGTCCCCGTTCCAATCCGTGCCGTTGTAGTCGATGGAGGAAGCTGAGACCAACACTTCGCTGATGCGAAGGTCGCCGTGAGAACGACCCGTTGTTGCCTTGACCACGCCCGCTTTAGGAAGGATGACCGGCTGCAGCGCCATCGCCGAAAAGAGGCCCACCAGAAGGACAGCCACCCAAACCCGTCCCATGGATTTGCTTGTAGAATCCAGCCCTTAAGTCATGCTCCACGCTCCCTTCGGCCTTCACAACGCTTGAAAAGGGATGAGTTGAAGGTTCAATGTATGGCAACCCAAGATTTGACGGAAGAGGTCTTCGCTGAAACGATTGAAAACAACGAGTTGGTCATCCTCGACTTTTGGGCTGAATGGTGCGGGCCATGCAAGGCGTATGGGCCGGTGTACGAACGCGTTTCTGAGGAATTCCCCGATGTCGTTTTTGGGAAAATTGACACGGAAGACCAGCAAGGGCTTGCCGGCATGTTCGGTATCCGCTCGATTCCCACCACCATCGCTTTCAAGGAAGGCATCGGTGTCTTCATGCAACCCGGTGCCCTACCTGAGGATGCTCTTCGAGACCTCGTGGCGAAGTTGCAAGAACTCGACATGGACGAAGTTCGAGCGGAAATGGAAGAACGGGAAGGCGAGGAAGGTTCGAGCGAGTAAGCACGCTCGTGCGATTGTTTGAAAGTCCACTCCCGCACCGGGTCAACCATGGACATCAAGCCATTCATGGTCGTGCTGCTCTTTGCCACGAGCATGCTCGCCGGTTGTTTTGGCGACGAAGAGGCAGTGCGGCCGGCGACGTCCGACGATGTGTACCCCGAACCATGGGACCGTGCGGACTTGACCTACGACAACAGCGATGTTTTTGCTCGGGTGACGGTCAACGGTTCCTTTGCCATTGACTCGGTCCGTTCGGTGTACGTTCCTGTTCCGTCCATCACCGCTGCTGATGGCGGAGCAGGATTGACCGGCGGTGCGGAGGTTCATCTCGGCCTGTGGTTGCCGGTGATGGAGGGTTGCAACTGGGAGGACAGTGACCTTCCCGAAGGATGCTCCGTGCCGGTTATCGCTGAAATTGGACCGTATTACAACGACGGTGACGTCGACGCCCTCACGCCCGCCGACCGACTTGGTCGAATGCTCATCGAGAATTACGTTCCACACGGTTTTGGAGTCGCTCAGGTTTCCGTCTTCGGCACCGGGGAGTCCAATCATTGCATGGACCTCATGGGGACGGATGAACAACGTGGCATCGACGCTGCTGTGACCTGGCTGGGCACCCAAGCATGGTCAAACGGCAAGGTGGGCATCATCGGTAAGTCCTACGACGGCTCGACCCCTTGGCAGGCTGCCACGTTTGGCAATCCTTACCTCGCCACCATCGTCCCGATGTCGGGTCTCATCGGCGTCCACGACCTCATGTGGCGCAACGGCAGCATGGAAGCAAGAGGCATGATCATGCACAACGGCGTGTACGGCTCGTTCGGCATTGACGGTGACGCTGGGGATGCTGAGAACCTTTGCGAAGGCTACATTGAGGGGTACGTCAACGGTCCTGCTGCATATTTGTCGGGAGGTATGGTTGACTATGCAGGCAACGATTACTGGACGTCACGCTCCTTCCTTGACCGAGTCCTGACCAATTACAACGGCTCAGTGTACATCATTCAGGGCATGCAAGACTGGAACGTTGACCCGCACATGGCCTTCCCAGCCCACCAATACGTTGAGGCGGCGGGCATTGAAATCAAAACCCTCGCCGGTCAATGGGCCCATGACTACCCCGACCGGGCCTCAGGCCACAGCAGCCTGCCCTCAGGGGAAGGCGCTGAAGCCTACCCGTACACGTTGCGCTGGGATTGGGCTGATGAGATGTTGCACTGGTTCAACTGGTACTTGAAGGACGAAGGCAGGGCGCCTACCTTGGGCGTGGAGATGCAGGACAACCGAGGCGGCTGGCGCTTCGAATCCACCTACCCTCCCCTCGATACACAGTACGTGGAGGTTCCCGCCGAGGAACTCAACCCATCCGGCGCCTCCATCACCACCTCAAGCAGCAGCATTTCGATGACCTATGGACCGTTCGAAAACGACACTCACATCGTCGGGATGCCCACGTTCCACATGCCGATCATCCCGCACACATCCAACGGCGCTCACGGCTTCCTCACCATGGAGGACAGCAACGGGATGCACCTCGGTCACGCCGTTATGGATTACCGATTCCACGCCGGTGGACGCGACGGGCAAGAGGTCCTCGTCCCGTTCTCGAGTGTGCTTGGGAAGATGGAATTCCTGCCCATGGACGTGTTCCTTGAGGCAGGGGAATCCATCACCATCACGATGACGCAAACGGGATACGATTACGTTCCCTCTCCAGCGAGCATCGGTTCCTATTCCATTGACTGGTCCGGTGCGACGCTCACGCTTCCGTTGCTCGACCGAAGTTGCGATGACCTGTTTCAAGTACCCATGCAGGCGTACGGCGGAGACGGCGAGCGGCTTTGCTGAATCCGCCCTGTCAAGAGAGGCGGCCTCGCAGAATCCGTCCTGTCCAGAGAGGGGGCTTTGCTGAATCCGCCCTGTCCACAGAGGCGGCCTCGCTGAATCCGCCCTGTCAAGAGAGGCGGCCTCGCAGAATCCGTCCTGTCCAGAGA
>JAYQVP010000004.1:13855-112415 GCA_038148515.1 Candidatus Poseidonia sp.
GCTGAATCCGCCCTGTCAAGAGAGGCGGCCTCGCAGAATCCGTCCTGTCCAGAGAGGCGGCTTCACAGCCAAACCATGCACATTTGGTCAGCAAAGGGATGGAAGTGACCCGCGTTAAGCAGGACATGCACGGTGCTGATGTTGCAACCCTGTTCTTCGTTCACGCCTGCCGTCCCAAGCCGTTTGAACCCCCTATTCACCCGTGGAGCCAGCGTTATTCTCTTAAGCCCTTGACAAACGATGGCGGGCATGGTTTTGACATCCATTCCGGGCATGAGTCAAGGCATCGTTGCGAAGATGACCCAGCATTTCGGCTCCGAAGACGCCGTTCTCCACAGCCTCGCATCGGGCGACGTGGGGCGTCTGGCTGAGGTGGACGGGGTCTCCATGAAGCGAGCGTTGACGATTGCGCGTCAATATGCTGGAGACGGCGGTCGTTTTCTCGCCACCAAGGAAGCCAAGAAACTGCACGGTCACCTCCTCAACCATTTGCAATCCTTTGCCTCCTGCGCCGCAACCAAGGAGCGGATGAGCCTCTTGATGCCGCTGGCCGACGCCCATGAGCGTCGTCAACGCGTCCAAGCCGCCATGTCCTTGCCGTCTGCATGGCTGGAGGAGCAACAGAAACGCATGCAGGGCGTGGGGCGATTGAAGGAAAAACACGAGCGTTACGAGCGCGTCGTTGTCGCAGCCCAACCCATCGAGGGTCTGAACCGATGGTGCCGGGTGTTGCAACCTGGGGAGAACGAATCTTGGAAGGATTACACGGTGTTCAAGACCGTGACCTGGGTTGGGTCTGGCGCTCCTATGGAAGCACCCGACGGATGGTTGATTCTCGGTACGTCGCCCGACGAATCGATGATTCTTCCCGAGCGTACCATCGACTGGTTTGTGCACAATCAGCGGACACTTTCCGTCCTCTGCGATTTGGTGGAGTCCGAGGAACAGGGGCGTCTTCCTGACAACGAGGCACTTTCTGACCTACGGCAGGCGCTGTTGCCACTTGCCTCGCTGCCCGAAACGATGCTGTTGTTGAGCGATGCCTCAGCGGTGGACGACATCGCCCGAGTGAAGGACGAATTGTGGGGGGTGCTGAAACATCTGGAAACGGATGTGAACCTCGAAGTGGAGCAGGCCATGAACGATGCGAAAATGGCGCTTTCTGGCGCAGAGTTGCTTGCGGCCCTGGCCGACAGCTCAGCGTTTGAGCGGAAACTGAAGGAAGCCACCGGTCACGTGATCGAGGAAGCGATGCAAAAAGCACGCGACGCCATGGTCGCCTTCCTTGAGCCCGCCAAGATTCGTTGCCCGTACGATTTGTTCACCAGTCAATGGCCGGCCAAAATTGACCGTCAGGTGGTGGACGGTATCGACGCCTCCCTCGAAGCCAAATTGAAAGCCGCTCAAACGGGGCAATTGGTGCATCTTGCCCAACGTCTCGGACCGTTGAAGGCACCCTGTGAGCGAGCAGTGAATTGCCTCATCGAAACCGACCAGTGGGTCAGCTTGGCACGCTGGGCGCAACATGACCGATGTGTCATGCCCGAGATGGTCGGTCATGGCATCTGGCTTGAGAACGGACGTCATCTTCTCCTCGGGGTTGACCCGGACCCCGTCACCTACGGTTTGGGCAATGCTGCGGTTGAAGGCGACCAACAATCCTTGGCGCTGCTGACCGGGGCGAATTCAGGCGGGAAAACCACCCTGCTTGAGTGCTTGGCTCACGCTTGCATTTTGGCCCACATGGGGTTGCCCGTACCCGCTACATCGGCACGCGTTGGCTCGGTCGAGGCGTTGCACATTTTGGCCAAGGCCGGAGGCACACAAAGCGCTGGAGCATTGGAACAAACGCTCGTTGAATTGGCCACGGTCGTCAGCGACCCCACGCCCAAACTCATCTTGGCCGATGAGTTGGAAGCCATCACCGAGCCGGGCGCTGGAGCCCGTATCATCGCGGGGATGCTGCTTGCCGCCGAGGCTCAACCCGATACCACCATGATGCTGGTCACACACCTCGCCCCCGCCATCATCGAAGCCACGGGGCGAACCGACCTGCGCGTGGACGGCATCGAAGCAAGCGGCTTGGGTCCGGACTTGGAACTTCTCGTCGACCGCACGCCAAAACGAAACCACCTGGCACGTTCAACGCCTGAACTGATCGTGAAGCGCTTGGTCGAGAAAAGCCAAGGCCCTGCCAAGTCTCTGTTCAGCGATATCCTGACGATGTTTCACCACGCATAGTCGGGAGGTTCCACATCGACGGCGAGTTCAAACCGCGTTCGGCAGTACAATCTCACAGGCGTGGTCAGGCGTAGTCGGGCAGTTCCAACTCGACGGCGAACAAGGGGTCGGGGTCGGTTGAATCGTGGTAGGCGACCACGACCCCCCCGTCGTTGAGGATGCCCAAGGAGGCGAAATCGAATCGGATATCGTTCCCTGCCCCGGACGTCGAATCCAAATCGCCCAAGCCAATGTAGGTCACGGTGTCCGGTTCAAGGCTGTCGCTGTATCCACGAACGTGGTACACAGTGTCGACGTCTGGACCCTCCGTGGATTGGTACCGAACGTTGAGCACGAACAGGTCCAGTTCACCGTTGGCTTGGAATTCCCACTCCTCGATCTGCGTGGCTTCTGCACCGAGCGTGTAGGTGTAGTTTGTCCAGGTGAGTGCTCCGTCGGTCGAGAGGTAATGCGTGAACGATGTCCCGCTGTTGGTGACGCAGTGCAGACTCCCTGCTCGGTCGATTTGACAGTATTCGGACGGGAATTGCACCGCCAATTCGTTCCACGACAGCGTGGTGTCCATGTACGCAGCGTTGCCGTTGTTGTAATACGCAGGGAAGATGAGGCCACCGCTTGGGACGGGGAAGGCTCTCATCTCCTTGTGGGGCTTATTGACGTCCCAATATTCGGGAAGGTCGGCGCTGGTGAAATCCAAATCGAGTTCAATGTCAGGGTCGCCGCCGTTTCGGTCGGGGAATTGGAACGGGTAGTAGTTCAACCCGTCTACGCTGATTTGGCCACCGGCGTTTTGTGTCTGGTGCCAAAAATTCGACACCACGATGCTGGCCCAGTCGCCGCTTCCCAACGACGAGCTGATGGGCCCAACGACTTCAACTTGCCACGACCGGTCGTAGAACGGTTCAGTGATGCGGTTGTAGCACCATTTCCACGCCCCTTCCGATTCGTCGTACAGAATGGCATAGAATTTGTCCAATTTCAGGTCGCCCCCCAGATAGGGGAACCAGGACATCGAGATGATGTCCCCGTTGGTCGCTTGGACGATGCTGCCTTCGCCCAACCCCTCCTGCCCGGGATTGGTGGGCACAAAGGTTCGGCACTGCGTGTCGGGGAGGGCTGGAGGAATGTAGGTGTCCCAAACGTGACCTCGGTCGTCGCTAAAGACCGGGTACTCCCCTCCGATGTTGAGAATTTGACCTTGGATTGATGTGGCGAGGTAGTGCTCACAGCAGTTCCCGCCGTAACTTGCATCAAAGACCGCCCAGGTCGTGTTGGTTGTTTGGTTGGTCGCCAGGTCAACGGTCACAAACAGGCGTTCATCCTCGTGGCTTTGCCCGTCCACTCGCTCGTAGCCGGACCACGCCGGCTCCACTTCGGCCGTTTCGACCACGGATTCACCGTCGCCGAAGCATCCCGCCAGCACGGTGGACATGGCGAGCAGGACCGCAAACGCCATTCTTGCCATGGATGAGCGACGCACTGGGCTTGATTTGAAGCCGTCGCTTTGCGGGCAAGGGGGTGGGCCGCGCATCACGGCGCATAGGGCACCATGCTCGTGGCCAGCGAGGCCAAGGACCGCTCGGTCGCGGAACCCATCCATGTGAGCGCCTCCCCGTCCACAAACCACATTCGCGGCGGCATCACCCCGTTGGCCTCAAAATCGGCCACCAGTCGTTGGGCATCGGTGTTGGAGAAGTCGTGGGGTTCGCTGGAGAGGAAGAGGTCGGTGACGCCTGCATCGGCCATCGCCCTGACGTCCACCTTCGGGTATCCGTTTCCATCGGGTTCGATAGTTGGAACGGTGAAACCCATTGCAGCGATCATCTGGCCGGCATAGGTCGTGCCGTTGGCCGCCATCAGTGGGTCGTGCCAAATCAAGGGCAAGCCTACTCGGTCGTTGTTTTCGGGCAGACGTGTGAGGGCTTCCTCCAACTGCGAAGCCAATCGCCAGCCTGTTTCTGTGCACCCCACCCGTTCACCGAGGGCTCGCAACATCGAGGGCACATCATGGGGGCGGCGAATGTCCGTCACAAACACGTCCATCCCTTGCTGCAGGCACCAATCGTGCACCTCCTTGGGGTTCTCGTCACGGTCCATCACCACGAGGTCGGGTTGAGCCGCTACTATCTTGGACAAGGTCGGTGTTTTCGTCCCGCCCACCACGGGGATGTTCGTCACGTATGAGGCTGGATGAATGCACCATGGGGTTCGACCAACCATGGATTGAACGGGGACACCCAGTTCAGCCAAGGTGAGCGTTAAACTGGGAACGAGGGACACAATGCGCACGTCATCGCCTCATGCGACTGTGAAATGAACCGTGGTTCCATCCACCTCAAACTGCTCGGCGTTGGCGGGAGGGGTGCTGCCCTCCGGGTGGAAGACGCAACCTGCTGCTCGTGTTTCGTGAGCCACCCATGCTTCGTCTTCGGCCATCATTTCAGGGGCATTGACCAACCACACTTCGAGGTCGATGGTCGCCTCAAGAGCGAGGTCCATCGCCTTGCGTTGGGCTTGCACTCGTCGGGTGATGTCGCGGGCCATGCCTTTGGACAGCAATGCGGGTGAATCGTTGAGGTCAAGCACCAGGCTGACCTGAATGGTGGCGTCCATGTGGTCCACCTCAACCGTTTGCGCTGCGAAGCCCTCCCGTTCAACCCGCTTGACCTCCACATCACCGGACTCCACGAGAACGCCCAGTACATCAGCGCCTCCGTTGTTGATGGCTTCGAGCAGGGCTAGAGGGTCCTCTGCCGTTCGGATGGCTTGCGCCACCTCGTTGACGTTGGCTCGGGCCTTGGGGGCGAGGGAGCGGAAATTCGGGGCCAACTCGATGCGTTGGAAGCGGTCGAGGTCGCTTTCTGTGAGCATGGATTCTACGTTGAGTTCTTCCGCCAAGACCTCATGAAAGGCGCTCAGGTCGGGCCCGGCGACAATCCATCCCTCGCCGCATGGCAAGCGCTGGCGACGGCCGGCATCGATACGGATACGACGTCCGGCTTCGGCGAGTTCTCGAACGAGCGTCATGGTGGATTCCAGAACGGGGTCGCGGGGAGGCAAGGTGGCGGTGGCTTCTGCCGCTGCTTCATCCCACGCATCCGCAGTGGCACCCTCAAGGGAGCCGGGAACGCCGGTGGGCCAATCGGCCGTGTGGACGGAGGAACCCGTGAGGTTGTGATGAATCTCATCGACCATGAACGGCGAGACGGGAGCGACCAAGCGGCACACCGTGGTCAACACCTCGTGGAGGGTGAGTTGGCAGGCGACCTTGTCCAGCGAGTTGCTTTCGTCCCATAGACGGCGACGGCTTCGGCGGACATACCAGTTGGATACGTCATTGACCATGAAATCCTCCAAATCTCGGCAGGCTTTGTGGAATTGCCAGTTCACGAAGTTCTCGTGGTAGGAGCGGGCAACGGTGTGAAGTCGCGAGAGGATCCATCGGTCCAATTCGGAGCGCTGTGCAACGGGGAGGTCGTTGGCGTCAGGGTCGAAGCCGTCGAGGGCGGCGTAATCGGCATGGAACTTGTAGACGTTCCACGTGGTCAAGAACATCTTGGCATACGTTTCCCGCACGCCGTTGGGGTCAAACTTCAGCGGGTTCCACGGCGCCCCTGCCGTCACCATGTACCAACGGGTGGCGTCGGCCCCTTCGCGGTTGAAGTGGTCCCAGGGGTCGACGATGTTGCCACGGGATTTGGACATCTTCTTGCCTTCCGCATCGAGGATGAGTCCCAACGACAAACACCGCTTGTAGCACAGGCTGTCAAAGACCGTGGTTGACACTGCTAACAGAGTGTAGAACCACCCTCGCGTTTGGTCCACACCTTCGCAGATGTAGTCCACAGGGAAGGACGCATTGAAGGCCTCTTCCCCGCCAAAGGGGTGGTGCCACTGCGCAAAGGAGGCACAGCCTGAATCAAACCAGCAATCCATCACAAAGGGTTCTCGCTGCATCGGCAATCCAGAATCCGAGAGGAGGGTGAAGCCGTCCACGACCGGTCGGTGGAGGTCGACATCGTCGGGGCATTCGGGATTGGTCAGCCCTGCTGCGTTGGCCTTCGCCACTTCATCTTGGAGTTCTTTGATGGAGCCCACGCACTTCATTTCACCGGTTTCGCTACGCCAAACAGGCAGCGGCGTCCCCCAGTAGCGCTCTCGGGAGATGGCCCAGTCTTTCACGTTGCGCAGCCACTCACCGAAGCGACCTTCGCCCACCCAATCAGGTGCCCATTCCACTTCGGCGTTGAATTTCAACAAATTTTCCTTCACCGCCGTCATGCGAACAAACCAGGAATCCATCGCGTAGTAGAGCAAGGGGTGGTCGGTACGCCAGCAGTGAGGGTAGTCGTGGGCGTAGTTCTTCTCGCGGTAGAGCAAACCGCTCTGTGGACCCTTGCCGTTGGTGCCGTGGGGTGCGCTCAGGAGAGCGATGATCTGTTCATCACACGCCTTAACGTACTGGCCGTCGAGGTCAGGATGCGTGCCCTCGACAAAGGCGCCGTCCATGCCCACCGTGTGGTGTGCAGGCAATCCCGCTTCCATGCCAAGGTTGTAGTCGTCTTCACCGTACATGACGGCCGTGTGAACCACACCGGTCCCGTCGGTGGTCGTCACCCAATCAGCGGAAAGCACCGTCCAGGCTGTCGTGGAATCGCCGCGTGGAACTGCATCGGGGAACAGGGGTTCGTAGGCCCGGCCAACCAAGTCCGCTCCTTTGATTTCTTCAACGATGTCCACGTGATGTCGAAGCACGTCTTTCATCAAGTCCTTGGCCAAAATCACTTCCTCGCCAACATCGGCTCCACCAGCGCCAACCCATCCGTCGCCAGCGGCTTCCTTGATGCGGCAACGAGCGTAGATCACCTCCGGTCCAACGGCTAAGCCAACGTTCCCCGGCAAGGTCCATGGTGTGGTCGTCCAAGCGAGGATGGACGCATCGTCATCGACCAGTTTGAATTTCACGTAGACCGAGGGCTCCTCGACTTCCTTGTAGCCCAATGCCACTTCGTGACTGGAATAGGATGTCCCCGTCTGCGGGCAATACGGGAGCACCTTGTGGCCGCGGTAGAGCAGGCCTTTGTCGAACATTTGCTTGAGCGCCCACCAAGCCGATTCCACGTAGTTGTTGTCGAGGGTGACGTAGGGGTTGTCCAAATCCACCCAATACGCCATGCGCTCCGTCATTTCTCGCCACGCCGCCTCATAGGTCCACACCGATTCGCGACAGGCTTGGTTGAATTCCGCCATTCCAAAGGATTCGATGGCTTCGTTGCTCATCAGGTCCAACCGCTTTTGGACTTCGATTTCCACCGGCAGACCGTGGGTGTCCCATCCACCTTTTCGCTCGACCAGAAAGCCTTCCATCGTTTTCCAACGGCACACGAGATCCTTGTAGGTGCGAGCCACGACGTGATGAATTCCAGGTTTGCCGTTGGCGGTGGGCGGCCCTTCAAGGAAAATGAAGGGAGCACCACGACGTCGGTGTTCGATGGAGGCCTGGAAGGCCCCTTGGTCCTTCCACCGCGACAAGAGGTCGTTTTCCAGCCTCACAGCATCAAATTCACCGGCTGGCGAAGGTTGAGGCATGATGGAGCCACCGAGGAGACGGTTTTCAACCTCACTCCATTTGTTCATCAAATTGGGCGCAAGCCGACCTGCTCACCTTTGAACCGTCGGTCAACGTTGATGCGTACGCATCGGTAAAAAAACGGGGCGCATCTTTGAAGTCCTTGGAAGAGCACCGAGAAGCATGGCGGGTAGGCGTAGCCATGGTCAGGCGTTGTTTCTCGCTCTTCTCATGGTTACAGCGAGTTGGCTCAGCCTTCTTGCGCCGATTCAGGCTCCACTCGAGCGATTGGATTCAGGGGTCACACCTTCGAATGTCGGCGAAGGAGCCACGGTGGATTTGACTCTGACCACCACGCCGAATTCCAACTTCAAACTCGACGTCCCCGACGGTGAGCCCTTGGTGAGCGCTGAGTTGAGGTTCACCCCCAAGGTCTTGGCCACACAATCGGGCTTTGTTTGGGACGATGCCGGTGATTGGAATCATGCCGATGCCATCAGCAACGGCTCCAGCGTTTCCAACGGGGCGTTGACGGGCAGTTCACCGGGCACGTTGTGGGATTTCAACAACGGCCCTCAAGGGTGGACCTTCAGCAATTCCTTTTCGGGTCGAGTGACAACGCCCACGTGCGGCATCAACGGCTCCACGGGAGGTTCCATACGCACCTACGCCGGTTCCACCTACGCGACCTCGCCGGTCGTGAACCTTGCCGGAGCAGCGAATGTTCCCTTCCACGCTTGGGTTCGTCAAGGCTCCTCGGGTTGTGGTGAAGAGCCTGATTCCAACGAAAACCTCTACCTTCAGTACAAGAGCAACACGGGGAGTTGGGTTTCGTTCCGCACGTTCCTCGGTTCCACCTCGGGCGGGACGGTCACCAACGTGGTTTACAGCCTGCCCTCCGATGCGTTGCACGCCAGTTCACAATTCCGCATTCACCAAAACAGCGGGAGCAGCACCTGTTGCGATTATTGGTTTGTGGATGACGTGCACATCGCTACCCCTCCGGCATCCAATTGGACCAGCCCAACCCTTGGCTACCGAGCGGGAAGTTCCCAATTGCTGCCTTCAGATACGTACGCACCGTTGTTCCTTGAAGCGAGCATACCAGAGGGCTCGTTTCTCAACTGGTCCATCCTCAACCGCTTCAATGAAACGGTGCCCGGCATGCAGGGTTCCAACGACTTGGTGATTCCCGTCAACGCCCTCAACCACTCTGCAGTGGACCAATTCCGGGTGCATTTGGAATTCACCGGCAGCTCCAATGGCATGCCGCTGGTTCACTCGATCGCTGGCGATGGCTCAAGCAGGGAATCCTTCTTCACCTCGCCGGAAGGGCGCGGTTGGAACCTCAGCGGCGCTGCTTGGGTACCTGCCCAGCGTTGGGTGACTGGAGGCGCGAACGACAGCATGACTTCGCCGTGGTTCTTGGCCAACGCTCCGCTGTACGACGCGCAGGTGACGGGCGTGGTGTCGGCCAACGCCCAAGTCCAAATCCGCCACCAGCCGGGCGAAATCTGGACCAACGTCACGCTGCCCTACACCCCCGTCGTTTCCCAAGATGTGGTGGGTTTGCAAGTGCGCGTGGTCGCCAAACCGCCCCTGGACGGGAACATGAGCAACTTCACATCGTGGTCGATGAGCAGCCTCCATCACGAGATGTTCGGTGGTCAGCACCCAGCAACACCGGGTCTGGACTTCAACCTCGACGCCTTCTATGAATGGGGCGGAGGCGACGAACGCGTTGGGACCTGGGGCTGGCAAGATCGCTTCGTCAACGGACAGGAACGCGTGGCCCTCACGCTGACCAGCGGCGCTCCGACCGTCACGAAGGCTTGGGTTCCCAGCGACGACCTCAGTTCCTTCGCCGTATCCGCCGTGGCACAAAGCGGCGAGGTCGTGGACCTGTCTCTGTTCGTTCAGAGCACCTTCATCGCCAACCGCTCGATGAACGGAAGTTCTGCCACCATCATGCAACTCAACGCTTCGGAGATGGCGGATTTCACGGCGGCTTTAGCAGCGGTGGGCACGACGGTGGATGTCATGGGGACCTCCTTCACCGAAGTGCGGTTCGAAGTGACGGGTCAGGGTACGACCGTCTTGGCTGGTCTTCGAGCCACGTACAACGCCTCTCAAACGCTGGTCGCTGACGCTTCTTCACCCTTCGTGATGGGCGTGAATCAGGCACGCACCTCGGTTGTTCCAGTCGGAGGCATCCAAGCCGTTCCTTTGCCGTTCGTGGCAGCGCAACGCGGTGGACTCACCGTGGAGGTCCTCAGCCTTGAGACCTCAAACGCAGTTCGTCTCGTTCAGGGAACGATGTTGAACTCGTCCGCCGTCCTCACCTCTGGGCAGCGATGGCAAACCATCTCCACCGAGTATGAGGTCCTCAGCGGGACGTTGACCCACCACCGTCTGGATGTCTTCAGTCAAGCACGTCAAGCGACGTGGCTGTTCCCCGTCGGCGGAGATTCACCCGTTGGTTTGGGGGATTCAGCGCTGGTCGAGCTCCACCCCACCTCGCCCTTCGTCACCGCTCAGAACGGCTCGACGGTGACCACGGACATCATGTTCCGACTTCGCCCGCTTTGGGACGATGACATGCAACTCACCGCCACGTCACGCCTGGTCATGCAAAACGGAGTCATCGCCGTGCCCTACGCTCACACGTGGGGCACCTCGACCGAGCAAGGGTATGAGAACGACTTGGAATTGACCTCGGTTGTGTTCGCCGAAAACGGCGTCGACATGTTGCCCACACGGCAATACCTCCGTGGAGGTGAAACGATGGACCTCTCGGTGAAAGTCGGCTTTGAAGGCGTGGTGGACAGCGACGGCTTCGTTGACGGCGATGCCGTGTTGACCCTGTACCAAAACGGTGTTCAAGTCCAAAATACAACTCATGTCGATGGTCGCTTTTGGAACACGACGATTCCCATTCCGTTCACCTATGGCGATGTCACGTGGACGGTCCAGTTGCAATCCCTGAACGGTTCGACCATCCTCGAGCCAGCGGAGCGTTCCCGTACCTTCACGGTTGACTCGGTCAAGCCCCGCGTTTTGTCGACTTCAATGGAACAGTACGACCACCGCACACCCAGCCCCACACAAGTCATGCAGGTCACCATCATGGACCAACCTGTCCTCCCCTCGAACGTCGATGCCATGGTGTGGCGAGAATGGCTGGACGATACGGACCTTGATGCCTGGCCCGACGCTGACGAGTACACCTCGATGCCACTCATCAAACCCTCTGATTTGACGACGCTGACCGGTGTCTACACCCTCATGTTGGACGACACCGGCGGAAGTTTGGGACAAAAGGTGGCGGTCTACATCAACGGCACGGACCCATCGGGATACACCATTCAGAACGCAGGTAGCGGTGAAGAAGGCGATCATTTGTTCATGTACCAACTCGCGGTGGACGGCGCACCAACGCTGGACCCCGATGCTTTTTCGTGGGCGGGTGGACGGCAACCGTGGCTACATCCCGGCCAGCCGTACGAATTGGACATCAAGATCACTGAACCCAACGGCGGCTCGGACCTCTCCACCGTTGAGGTGATGCTCGCCGGCAACCAAGGCAGCGACACCATGAGTATTGAGTGGACCTTTGAAACTGGAAACTGCACCACATCATCCACGCATATCATCATCCAAGACTGCACCATGATGGGGGCAAACGGCATCGCCGGACCCTACGAGCGGGACATGGTCTTGACCGTGCGATTCCACCTCGGATGGAACACGCCCGACCTCGGCGAGAACCGAAGGGAACCGAGTATCTTGGTGGTGGACCGCAGCGGACAGGAGGAGACCCGTTCCTTCCCCGAGCACCGTTGGCAATTCTCAGCAGGCTTGGGTATTCCCGAAGAGACGGTTGACCTCCATTTGACTCGCGGTTCCTTCTTGGGTGATGGTGCTCGGGTCACTCCCTTGACACCCATGGAAATTTCGGGCGGTGTCGTGTTTACCGAAACCTCCACCGTCCCTGCTTTCGATTGCGATGTCAACGTGTTGTTCGCCGGCCAAACCTACACGGCCACCGCGAAGAACGGCATTTGGTCGATGGCCTTGCAAGCACCGGCTTCCTCAGGCTCACTGCCCATGACGTGGGAAATTGCCTGCATTCAGGGCCAAGGTGTTGACACAACCGACCAATCCACCTCGGTGAAATGGATCGTCGTGGACGGAACCGGTCCAGAACCCATGGAAGTTCAATCGCCCCGACCGCTGGCTATCTTGGACGGGGAAAACCACGAAGTTCGCCTTATCCTGAAGGAACTCGGTGGATTGGACGCTGCCTCGCTTGAACTCGTTTGGGTGGTCGAGGATTTCACGACGGGGGATATCATTCGCTCAGGACGTGAACCACTGACGCTGACCGGGGAGGATTTGGATGGGTTGAATCTTGAACTCGTGGGTGAAATGAACCTCAGTTCCATCACCCAAGAGATGCTCATCAACCGGATGGTGGCAAAAATCAGCGTTGAGGGTCGAGACCTTGCAGGAAATCCTGTGACGGGTTTGAACGGTCAACTTGCAGACCCTGTGATCGCTTCGTGGAACATGGCTTGGCTACAACCGAAGTTCGAACTGAATCCCGCCTCGATGACCTACACGCGTCTGCTCATGGAAGTCGGTGACCTCACCTCCATTCAGTTGGAGGTTGAAAACACAGGAACGTTGGCTGGGTCCATCGAAGTCGTCTTTGAGTCGGTGAACGTGGACGGGGTTCGAACACTGGTCCATCGCACCACCGTTGAAGCAGATGCGGGTGCTGTTGGATTGGTCGGCGTGGACTGGTCTCCCACCACACCCGGTATGCAATGGGTGGAAGCGAGTTTGGCCAACGGTCAAAAGGTGAGCGGGCCAACGGTGGATGTTCGTGTGGCTGAAGAACCGGCATTCAGCGAGAAGGTCTTTGGCGACGTGCACCCCCTCTTGGGCACTTTCACCGCCTTGCTCTTGCTCGCAGTGGTGATGACCTTGTTGATTTGGATGCGCCGAATGACGGTGAACCAAGGTGCCAAAATCGCTTATGACTGGGACGAATATTCTGCCGATATTGAGGAGGAAGCGACCTTCTCAGCAGCCGCCGTGGTTGCGAGCGAAACCCTCGCTTCAGAAGGCGAGAGCGAGGAAACCGATTGGGTGATGGGCTCGGACGGGTACTGGTGGTACCATGATAAGGCTACCAACGAATGGTGGTACAAGGACGCCGATGGTGAAATCGTCAAGCATCCGTGATGGGGCGAGTGACGTGAAGACGATTGCTCTGCTGCAACTCGACCCCACGGTGGGGGACGTGGATGGAAATGCTGCACGCCTCTTGGGTTTGGCCGGTCAAGCCAACGATGCCGGTGCCGATGTCGCAGTGTCAACGGAACTGGCGGTCTGTGGATATCCCCCTCGTGATTTGTTGCTCGAGCGCGATTTCGTTGTGCGTTCTTCAGCCGCTGCCCTCTCGATACGCAGTCCGTTGCCGATGCTGGTGGGCACGCCGATTCCGCCGGACGACGAACGTAGTTTGCCCAGCAACGGGGTTATTCGCTGCGGACCGGATATTGACGGCGTCACCGGTGGTTTGTCCGCACGTCTCGTGGCTGAGAAGCAATTGCTGCCCACCTACGATGTCTTCGATGAGGCGAGGTACTTCGCGGCAAAAAACCGCTCGGGTTTGGTCCGTTCCATCGGTGGGATGACGTTGGGGGTGACGGTGTGTGAAGATGCTTGGCAATCCGCAGGCAAAACACCGTCGGCCTACGGCCAAGACCCGCTGGAACACATCGCTGAATGGTGCCGTCAAGGCGTTGACATTCAGGCCACGGTGAACCTGTCTGCCTCTCCGTTCCACGCTGACAAGTACACCACTCGCTTGGATGTCGCCCGTCACGCAGCGTCGCTGCTGGGTCACCCTTTCCTCTTGGCCAATCAAGTAGGCGGCAACGACGACCTCTTGTTCGACGGGCGAAGCGTCGTCGCTTGGCCCGACGGGCGAGCCGTGATGGCTCCCTCCTGGCAGGAAGGTGTGCTGCTTGTCGATCTGACCTCGCCCGATGGATGCATGTGGTTGTCCAGCGAAGCGGACGATGCCTTGCGCATGGGTCAATCTGAACTGGTCGTGCTCGGCTCGGATGAACGAGGTGATGGGATGGTGGACCCCATCGACGAATTGACCGATGCGGTTGTGTGCGGTTTGGCTGATTATTGCCGCAAATCCAACATCACGTCCATCGTTCTCGGCCTATCGGGAGGCATTGACTCCGCCGTTGCCGCTTGCGTCGCGGCTGCCGCCGTCGGCGGGGAAAACGTGACTGGATTGGCGATGCCAAGCCGTTTCTCGTCCCAACATTCCATCGACGATGCCGCTCATACCGCCCGTGCGCTTGGGTTGCACCACCGCGTCCACCCCATCGACGATCTTCATCGTTCCATCGATGCCACCTTGAGCGAGGTGTTGGACAACGGGCACGCCGTTGCGAGCGAAAACGTGCAGGCCCGCCTTCGCGCTCTGGTGGTGATGGGATACGCCAATGCTCAAGGCAGCATGGCGATTTCAACAGGAAACAAGTCCGAAATCGCCCAAGGCTATTGCACCCTGTACGGCGACATGGCTGGCGGGTACACCCCGTTGGGCGACGTGTACAAAATGGAGGTCTACGCCATGGCGGAACGATTCAACCAACGTGCACAGCGAGACGGACGAAAGGCTCCTGTTTCAGCCTCCACCCTGACCAAACCCCCGTCGGCTGAATTGGCTCCCGACCAGCGCGACGACGACACGTTGCCCCCCTACGAGATTCTCGATGCCGTGTTACACGCCCACATCGAAGGTGGTCTCAACGCTCAACAACTGGTCGAGTCTGGGTTCGAGCCATCCCTCGTCCACGATGTCCTCGTGCGTTTGGAAAGCAACGAGCACAAGCGGTGGCAAATGGCTCCCGCCCCGCGTGTATCGCCTCGGGCCTTCGGCCAAGGATGGCGTCGCCCCCTCGCTTCTCGCCACGATTGGCGCAACGCTTCGTGAGGGCGGTGGTGTCAAAAACACCCAACAGGAGGCGGCGTTGTGTCCGGTTCCATCACCAACATCGCCGGTTACCGATTCGTCGACCTGCCCGACCGCGACGCATGGTTGCCCGTTTTCGAGAGTGTCTGTTTGGATGGCGGTCTGAAAGGGACGGTGTTGCTCGCCCCCGAAGGGCTGAATTTCTTCCTCGCCGGCACGGCGCAGTCCATCGATGCTTACCTGGCCTTTTTGGAGAAGGAACCACGATTTGCGGGCATCCCCATCAAGATATCGTACACGGATTACCAACCGTTCAATCGGATGAACGTTCGGCGAAAGAACGAGATCATCTCGGTGGGCATGGACCACATCCGCCCGGCCGTCAAAACGGGCGAAACCATTCATCCAACCGACTTCAAGGCCATGCTGGACGAGGGGAAGTCGGTGCACGTGCTCGATACGCGCAACGATTACGAGTTGAGGGTCGGCACCTTTGCCAACGCCATCAACCTCAACATCCCGTCGTTCCGTGATTTCCCTCAGGCGATTTCGGCCTTGCCAGCAAGCATGAAGGACGAACCCATCGTCATGTTCTGTACCGGTGGCATTCGTTGCGAAAAAGCCAGTGCCATCATGATGGAGGCGGGTTTTCGCAATGTTCGGCAACTGGAAGGCGGCATTCTCGGCTACTTTGAGGAGGTGGGCGGAGACCATTGGGAAGGGGACTGTTTCGTGTTCGACCAGCGGGTCGCAGTGAACCCTCAACTTGAGGAAACGTCGGTGAAGATCTGCTTCGCCTGCCGCGAACCTCTCTCCGAAGAAGAGCAAGCCTCGCCCGACTACGTGGTGGGCGTGTCGTGCCCGTACTGCGTGGGTCAAGGTTGACTCATCGGTTGAGCACGACCCAATCCTCGGACAATTCGCCGTGGCTCCAACGCCACCACTCGTGGCCGTGGACGCCGTCATGGGCGATGAAGAAGACAGAGAAAGGACCGACCAGCAGACGTCCGTAGGTCAGCGCTTGGGAATCGTTGCCCATGCCCGACCACGGGTTGAGCACCGGTCGAAGGCTGCTCCCTTCCACCATCCACAGGGTTTGGCCCCACGCATCGCCATCGACCGTGCCGTCCGACACGAGCACCGCCCCTTCACCGACGGCCGACAGACCTCGCAGGTTGGACGAGAACACGCCCGGGTTGAGGTCGTGCAGCACATGGCTGCCCAACGCTGTGGCGTCCGTGATGCACCATTCTGTGCCTCGGGTGGGCGTGATGCAGTCAAACACAAGCGTAGTTCCGGTGTTCGCCACGCCCACTTGAGCGCCAGGAGCCAGCATCTCTGCACTCAGTTGGACCGTGATTCCGTTGGCCAGGTTGGTGGTCCACAGCCGCGCCTCGTTGGAATATGTGACGGCATCGTAAACGAGGTTGTCACCGATTCTGTGCAACCCCATGCCCTCACCAAGGTGCGTGTCGCCCGATGAGGGTGAAATGGCTGTCAGCCACGACACGTTGCCGTTGCTGTGCAGACGGAGCACCTGTTTGGCTGTGCCACGGACGGCGACCGCAAGGAGGTCTTCGCCATCGCTCAGGAGGTTGAGCAGTTCAGTGCTGTCATTCGGGTTGACGTTCCAGACAGAAAGCGTTCCGTCGTTTGAAAGTCGATAGGGTTCAACATCCCCGCTGGGATCGTTGGCGCTGAACCACACCCCGTTGCCATCGCCGTGAAACCACTTGGCGCCGATGTTGGACAGGTTGGAAAGGTTCGCTTGCGCTCCGGCTTGCTGCGCTGAGGTCCACGAGGGTTGCTGGTGCCACGGGCGCAGGTCGGTTCCGTTGGTCCACAGCCGCTCTCCGCTGGCGGCGCTGAAGAGCCATCCACCGTTCCACTCGACGGGTGCTTCGGCTTCGACAGTCCCCAAGGCCCGTGTTCCTGATGCCGTTCCGTCGCTGACCCAAAGCTGTCGCCCGTTGAGGCCGTCGGTGGCATCAAAGAGTACGCCTGAACCGTCGGCAAGTGAGGTCATGCCGAGGTCGCGTCCCGGCAAAGCGTCGCCGGTAGGATTCATGTCGAGGACCAGCGAAGAAGTGTTGATTTCAGCACTCGTGACGTGTAGTTCACACCCGTTCGCACCGTCGTTGGCGGCGAAGAACAATCGGTCGACCCCGTTCACCCATGCTGCAGCGTCGCAATTGGTGGTGAACGAATTCCCAATGCCGGGAAAAATATCGGTCAGACGCTCTGAACGAAGCGGTTCGAAACAGAACTTGAGGCTCTCGCGCACCTCACCGTCCTCCAATTCACCGTTGCCATCCGTGCCGCCGTTGCGGCCATCGTCAACACCGAAGCGCACGACCAAGCCATCCGCACACAGGTGAGCGGGGGCCAGAACCTTGTCGACCAGTGCCGAGGTGCCGTCGTAGCCGTTTTCTCCGTTCATGCCGTCCGTGCCAGCCAGGCCGCCCACCCCGTTGCACACCACGTGATTGGACGAGATTTCGTCTGCGTTGAGGTGACCGTCGGCGTTGATGTCCAAACCGCTGCTGATCGCCGTTCCACCGCTTGGGCACGAGGCGTTGCCCATGGGGACCGCCGTGCTGTTGAGCAAACTCACGGCGGGGGAAGCGCCGTTTTGGCCGGGCTGCCCTTGCGGTCCAGACAGACCTTGCAACCCGTGGCAAAGCACGGTGGACGAGGTTGATTCACCCGCATCGAGAACGCCGTTGAAGTTCTTGTCCAGACCGGTGACCAACCGTATGCCGCCTTCATTGCACGGTGCGAGCGGTTCGAAGGTTTCGGTTTCCACGACCCAAGGCGTGGGTGAGGTTTGCTGCAAGGGCAGCTGTTCGATGAGGGCGTTGTTGTAGAGCGCCAGCACCAGTGCGGCCACCAAGGCGACCGTGTTGAACAGGGTCGCCAATCGGCGTCGAGGCGCCTGTGGGGGGTCGTCGCGTTCTCTCCTCTGGTCGGTTGAACCAGCGGGTTGTTCTGCTTCGTGAGCCTGTGTGTCGGGCATAGCGGATCGTTTTCCCTTCTATGCATCTAAAACTACCGAATCGTATTCTCTTCTTCTGGCAGGGGTGAATTGATGAAGTTTCGTGGCTTGGAAGCAGCATGGACCTCCCCGAACGTCTGGCACAACAGTTGGCGGGAAAGGAGGGGGCGACGCGTCAGAAGGCAGCCCGTTTGGTCGTGGATTTGGCCGTTACCACTCAAGCCTCGGGCTTCGTGGAGGTTGCCCACGCCCACGTATCGGGTGTTTCGGTGATCACCGGTGGGCACGGTTTGCGTCGTTTTTTGGCCGATTTGTCGGCCGATGGCGACGGGCAGGTAGCGGTGAAAACGACATTGAATTCGGCGGGGTGCGACAAGGAAAAGATGACAGAAATGGACATTGAATGGCCCGATTTTCTCGAGCAACAATTCGAGATTGTCCACGCCTACGAACGCCTTGGGATCGAGGCAACATTGTCCTGCACCCCGTACGACCGTGGAATTGAAGGTGAGGAGAGCGAAACGGGCATGGCATCATGGGCGGAGTCCAACGCCGTGTGTTTTTCCAACACATGGACGTCGCTCATCACGAATCGGGAGTCGGGTCTGTCGGCGTTGGCGACGGCACTCACCGGTTATGCACCCCGTTGGGGGTTGCACCTCGAAGAGAATCGCGTGCCCAACCTCCGGGTGGAAGTGGCGTGTGAACTCAACGATTTGGCTGACTACTCTGTCTTAGGGGACTGGATTGGAAAGCAGGTCCGGCCGGAATGGTCCCTGCCCTTCGGACCCATGCCTTACATCGTTGGCCTTCCTTCCTTCATGTCCTTCGCCGCCAAAAAAGCCCTCACCGCTGCGGCCGCCAACTACGGGTGCCCCATGCTGTGGGCGGAGGGGCACACCGCTTCGCCCCATCTGCACCCAGACTCGGACGGCGGGCCGGGTCGACCGGCTGGTGGGTGGCAGGGCGAACTCGTCTTTACAGAAGGTGACCTCCAACAACGCTACGCAGCCTTGGCTCCGAAAGGACGGGTTGACCTCGTCGTCATCGGTTGCCCCCAAGCCAGTCTCGAAGAGATGCGAATCACCGCCTCGGCCGTGCGCGCCCACATGGAGATGGGGCACAAGATTCCCGACCATCGCCTGTGGGTCTTCACCAGCGGGCAAAACCACGCGTTGGCCGAGGCGGATGGTACCTTGGAATTGCTCGAAGAGGCGGGAGCCTTGGTGCTGAAGGATACCTGTCCGGAAGTCACGCCCTATAACCGCAGCAACTACAATCACCTGCTGACCAATTCACTGAAGGCTGAGCACTACCTCACGAGCGGACTGAATCGATTGCCGACCAGCGTCATGCCGATTCACGACTGTGTTGCTCACGCTATGAACCCGTCCTTGCTATCGGGCGTCCAACCTCCACTCTCCCCGAAGGCCCAACCGCAACACGCCAGCGCCAAAACACAACGCAGCGGTGACGCTGTCCTGCTGGGTAAAGGCTTGCGATCCCAATCCACGGTTCATGTGACCGGACGGGCCTTGGTAACGGACGTGCCCGTGACCTACCTCGGCTACGTGAACCGGGAGACGGGAGTAATCGAAGAAGCGGGCCATCCCCTCGACGGCGTGGCCATTGAGGACACGGTGTTCATCTATCCGAAAGGCTCCGGTTCCACGGTCGCCCCGTACGTTCTCATGGGTCTTCTCTACGAAGGGCGCGGCCCGAGAGCCATCGTCAACCGAGATGTATGCCCTCTCACGTTGCCCGCTTGTTCGTTGCTGGGCGTGCCGTACGGGCACGGCTTTGACGCCGACCCTTGCCTGGCAATCAACACCGGTGATACGGTTGAACTGGTGGGCGACGCCTCCGGTCTCACGCTTCGTGTGGTGGAGCGTGCATCATCATGACGCAACGTGTATTGGTGACCGGCGGAGCGGGTTTCATCGGGGCTGCGCTGGTCATTCGCTTGCTGGATGAAGGCCATCGAGTGGTGGTGCTTGACAACATGAGCCGTGGCAGGCGGTCAAACCTTGAGTCGGTGATCGACCATGAGCACCTGCATGTGGTCGAGGGCGATGTGGTGCAACCCAAGGACGTTCAGGCCTGCTACGAGGCCTTGGGTGGCATCGACCTCGTTCACCATTTAGCGGCCGTGAACGGGACGAAGTGGTTTGATGAGGCCGCCGTCCACGTCATCGACGTCAACATCAACGGGACACTGTCCGTCCTCCGTCATGCCCAAGACTGGGGCGCTCGTTTGGTGGTGGCATCCTCGCCGGAAGCCTTTGGCGACGCCGACTCCATGCCGTTGCGTGAATCGCACGTCAGTGTGTTCCCCTCCGCTCACGAGCATCAACGATTTTCGTACGGGGCAAGCAAATACCTCGACGAGGTAGCGCTCATGCATGCCGTGGGGCAAGGCCTTGACGGTCGTATCGTACGTCCGTTCAATGCCTATGGCCCGCAGATGGTCAGTGACGCCTACGGACAAGTGGTGGGCATGATGTTTCAAGCGGTGCTTGACCACCGGCCCATCACGGTTCACGGCGACGGGCAACAAACGCGCAGCTTCACGTGGATCGACGACATCGTGGACGGATTTTACCTCGCAGGTGCGCTGGACAAAGGCGTTGATGGCTCCTCGCTGGCGGGCTGCTCGTTCAATCTGGGGAGCACCGAAGAGGTCTCCATGCTCACCTTGGCTCACACCATCAACGAGGTGGCGGGCTCATTGGCCGTTGACATTGTGATGCAGGGCGGATATCCAGGCGATTCCCGTCGCCGCGTAGCGGACTGCAGCGAAGCGGAGCGACGGTTGGGTTGGCGATGTAGACGCTCGCTTCAGGACGGATTGCATGCGATGTGGTCGTCCATTCAGCCGTAGTGCTTCTCAACTCGCTGGCGCCACCCGTGAGGTGAGGGGGTCATGTCGTCCCTTCCGTGCTGGCACAAGACGTCCAAACCGCTGCTTGGGGCCGTCGTGCTGGAAAACCACACCGCTTCCACACGCAGGACGACCAACGTCGCAACCGCATCGGGCAAGGGATGTTCTTCGACCAGCGTGGCTTCGATGGCAGCGATCGATTCTTCGAAGATAAGCGGTTGGTCCTTGACCATTGATGCTTCAACGAGCATTCCTTCATCCTCGCCCGAGGCCAAGGGCGTAGCTGTTTCGTCAACGATGGCGGCACCTCGAGGGGTGGGGGGCATGAGGTTGAGCATGACCGAACCCGTGGAGCGGAGGTTGGCCAAGGTGTCACGGGGACGCTGGTCTCGGTGAATGGAGAGTGAAGCCGTGAGGTAAGGAGGTGCAGTGGACACCTGCATCACGGAAGAAAGCGGTGCGAAATTTCGCTCGCCTCGTTCGTTAAAGGTGCCTGCGACCACGACCGGGCGAGGGGAGAGGACGTTGTTGAGCCAAACGCTGCGCTCGACGTGACCCATCTCGTTCAGTGCCAACCGGTGGAGGGGTGGCTGTGGGCCTTCAACACCAGTGAACCATCGGTCAAGCGTGCCGTTGGCGAGTTCCTCCAACGCGTGTTCGTTGAAGTCGATGTACGACTGCCATTTTGGGATGTCGTCGAGTTCACCTCGCTCTTGCTTCCGTGCGATGGACGCCTGGGCGTAGGTGTTGCACTGGCGCAGAAAGGCCGCGATGATGGTTCGCTCGTCGGTCATTGGATTCGCCCTCCTCGGCGTTCGTACTCCGCACGGGACATGAGGTAGGTTGCTGGGTTGCCCGCCCACACCTCGCCTGCGGGCAAGGGTTTGGTCAGCACGGCGCCAGCGGCGAGCACGCTGCCTTCACCTACCGAGCAGCCGGGGACAACGGTGGCATTGCCGCCCACCACAGCCCCCTTGCCGATTCGAACGGGTTGCCAAGCGGCTCGGTTGTTTGAGGGTGGATGTTTGTCGTTGAGCAACACCGCAGCCGGCCCGATGAACGCATCGTCCTCAAGGTGGCATTCATCAGCGATGTAGGCGCTGCCTTGTATTTTCACCCGGTTTCCGATGACCACCCGTTGCCCGATATGAGCCAGCGCACCGATGGAGGTGCCCTGGCCAATGGTGGTTTCGGCTCCGATCAAACACGGCCACCACGCCACGGACCCGTCGCCCACGTCGAGGCGCTGACCGGTCAAGGGTGGTTGCTTCAGGTTCGCCACCTCACGCTACGAGGCCGAGTTCTCGCATCAGCATGCTGACATGCCCTTTGGCTTTGACGTTGTACCGGGCCCAACGAAGCAACCCGTCAGAGCCGATGACAAAGGTGGAACGGGAGCAGCCCATGTATTGCTTGCCGTAATTCATTTTCATGCGCCATGCGCCGTAGGCGTTGTGGAGTTCAAGGTCTTCGTCCATCAGCAGCGGGAAGTTGAGTTCTTGCTTCTCTACGAACTTTTTGTGGGACGTTTCGCTGTCTTTGGAGACGCCGAGGACGACGAAGTCCTCGCCGTTCAAGCGAGCCATGTTGTCGCGAAAATCACAGGCTTGGGTGGTGCAACCTGGGGTGGAATCTTTGGGGTAGAAGTAAAGGATGACCGTTTTTCCTTGGTCGAGATAGTCTTGCAGCGAGTGGGTGTTGCCGTTTTGATCGGCACAGGAAAAGGGGGGCGCAGGTTGGTCGGCTTCGAGGTTAACGGGTTCGCTCATGGTGCTCGCTGGGTCCTTGGCGTCTAAAGGAATTGTATCGTCCATCACGGGTGGAGCGTGGATATTCGCGGAGGGTTGATGGCGCAGTCATCGTTTTATGCAACATGAATGGAGAATCATTCAAGATGCTTGAATTCATGCATGGCGACCAATTCTTTGATTAACTGGCAGGACACAGGGAAAGGCATGGTTGGCGCTCGCATGTCCCGTCGTGCTCGCCGCCATTTTAAGAAAATTCAACGGGCTGATAGCAAATACGCCCTTCAAGAAATCGCCAGCAGCATCCAAACTGAACTCGACAAACGTCACCTGTCCTACGACGAGGCGCTCATGTTGGGGAACGTGATTCAGAACCGAGCCGACCAAGTTCCAGGGGACGCCATCGTCTACGCCATCTCTGACCGTGATGCTTACCGCCGCACCCTTGAATTGTACCTCCGTGACGCTTTGTTGACCCGAACCGAGCAGTTGCTCTTGTGGGAGGAACGTCGTCGCCTCGGCATTAGTGATGCCGAACATGAAGCCCTCCTCAATCAACTGCTTTCACAATGGAAGCGTCAAGGTCGAACGGTCACCATCGATCGGTTTGACAAACCATCCGAAGGAGGTGCAGGATCTGTTTAAGCGAAGCTCTGCCCTTATCTTGGTGGGTCTGCTGTTGCTCACCAGCCTTGCCCCTGCAACGATGGGGTCGCAAGGCCGCTCCTCGCCGGATTTCGTCATTTCGTCGTTCACACTCGATGATGCAGGATCGATTACCCTGGGCGGCGGCATTGAGGTTGAAGATGCAACACACATCGTCCGTGTCCAAGTTCAAAATATCGGTTTGGCTGCCGGACAGGCTCAACTTTCGTTGCTGTTGCAAGGAACCTCCTCGTCAGGTGATATCGTTATCGACACGGCCGACCTTGGCGTCATTTCTGCGGGAGGTACAAGTTCAGTCACCGTCTTCAACTGGGCGGCCACCTTGGGGAACAATCAGATTTTGAAGGCTCGAGTGACCTCGACTTCCGATGTCAACACCGCCAACAACGAGGAACAAAAAATCGTCAACGTCAGCCGCTATCAAGACGCTTCGGTCCCCGTCGTGAACATTCCTCAACCTTCGACGCCGGGGAGTAGCGTGGTGTGGGCGAAAGTCATTCATTCATTCTCCATCGGTGTCCTCAACGAAGGCGTGAAAAATTTCTCCGCTGAATTCTCACTTGATTTCACCGACGCCTCCAACCCTGCCAACACCTTTTCCCAATCGAGCACCCAACTGGCGACCGTTCGCCCTGGTTCGCTTTACAACGGAGGTGCTACGCCTGAAACGCTGTCCATGCAGTTCGATGCCACCTCGCTCACGGGCGAATGGAACGTCGTTGGTACCATGACGGCCGACGGTGCCAACTGGCAGGAAGAGGTTGAATTCCTCAACCAAACTGTGGTCTTTTCTAACTACGATTTCACCCTCACAGCCGCCCACGACCGAAGCACGGAGCCCGGACAACTCACGACGTTGAATTTCATCATCAAAAACATCGGACAGTCCTCGGATGACTATACCGTGGTGCAGTCCAACGTGAGCGGGTGGGTCACGAGCGTAAACCCGGCTTCGCAGACCGCCACCATCTCTCCGGACGTGACCACCTCTGTGTTCGTTCAAGTCCGCGTCCCGGCCGATGCTCTCCGGACGCAATCCGAGGTCGTGACACTGACCATCCAATCCAACGGTGCGAGTTTCAGCAAGACCGTTTCGACCACGGTCATGGCCAGTGAGTTGTATGAAGCCACCGTGGTGATGGACGCTGACACCAAGAACCTTATTCCCGGCGAAGCGAGCACGGTTCAAGTCCAAATCCTCAACAGTGGCAACGCTCCTACCTCGTTCTTGCTCTCCGCTGGTATCTCGACCAACCCCCTGAACTGGGTTCTGACGCTGTCAAGCGCTTCGACAGGCACCTTGGCCCCCGGTGATTCCGTGAACGTCACGGTCACGGTCAAACCGCCCGTGATCAAGAAACCCCTTGTTCCCGCCGAATACAACCGGGCCGGCGACACCATGTCGATTTGGGCCCAAGCCTCCTCGCCCAGTGGTGGCGTACCGCACCTCAACGCTACGCCCGTCACGATTCTGCCCGTCATTGTGGTTGACCCGGGCCTACCGACGGACACCATCGACATGACGGTGGAGCAGGTCATGCAAGCACGAGCGGGTATGGGTCTCGAGGAAGTTCTCGATTTGGAGGTCGAAGTCCGCCACAACCTCGTCAGCGATTTGTCCGAAACGGTCGACGCCCTGCTGACCTTGGGTACACCGACGTTTACCTCTGATTCTTCGGGAGGATTCCAAGAAGCCGACAGGTGGGCCGTCGGTTTGACACCTTCGGCTTTCGCCGACTTGACGCTTGGACAGCAAGCGCCCGCCGTCATGACGCTGCAGGGGCCGGCTGACGACTACCCCGTGTCGGGGTCGCTGACCATCCCCGTCACCTCAACACCAACCCTCGGTAGCGTCCACTCCAGCTCGGGCGTCATTCCCTCTGCCATAACGCAAACCTTGACGGTCAACATACCTCCTGTTTTGGGCGCTTACGGCCACAATGGAACCACACTCGATGCCATGGTGGGCGAGGAGACCTCCTTTGACATTGACTTGGCCAACACGGGCAACAACATGACCTCCTATCGCTTGTCCTTCCTCGATACCTTGCCCGATGGGTGGGTGGCGTCCTTCTCGACCGGTTCTATCTCACCCACCACCACGGTCACCTCCGTTCCTGCTGATGTAGCAGACTATCCCTCCAACGACGATGCCCACATCAGTACCTTCCCGCTGGTGGTAACCACCGACCCGATGGCGCCAGCCAACAGCATCGAGTCCATCGACATCCGTGTTGAAGAAATGGACAGCGGTCAATTCATCACAGAATTCTCGGTACCCATTCGCGTCGGCGAGCGGGTACAGGCATCCCTGACGCCGACCAGTCAAGAGATCAATCTCTCCATCGGCGATACGATCACAACCAGCATCGTGGTGAGCAACGATGGCAACACGCCAGCCTCGTTTGGCGTGTACCTCGACACCTCGGCGGCAGGGGAGGTTGATTTCGTCCTCGAAACGCCATCCGTCATTCAGATTGGCGCCGGGTACGAAGCGACAGTTCGCGTCCGACTGTCCCCAACCGCCGACGCCCTAGCGGCAGCGGATTACAAAGCCACGGTTTGGGTGTCTAACCTCGACTCGGACCTCAACTTGTCCGCCGACATCCTGGCGAACATCAGTGAAGAACACGGTATCATGGTGGATACGTTGGATGAGATCGGCGTTGTTCCAGGTGAGGTCCAGACGGTGAACATGACCGTCACGAACAACGGAAACCTCGTTGAAAATATCCTCATCGAGACCTCGGTGGCCGGTGATTGGACGGTCACGCCTGCCTCCATCCCTGTTGTTATCGACGTGGATGAAGCCTATCTGGGGGCCGTATCCATTGCCGTTCCCTCCTTGGGGGACGGCGACGAGATGCTCAACGGGTCAATCTATCCGGTCACGGTCCGCATCTTGAACGCCAGCACACAAGACGAACTCAAAGTTCACCGGTTCAATCTCATCGTTGCGCCTCTGTTTGTGGTTGAGGTCGAACATTGGCCAGCCACCATGAGTTACCATCGTGGCATCGAGCGAACATGGGATGTCAACATCATCAACACCGGCAACAAGGATGTGGAAGTCAGTGTGGATTACGCCCTGTTCCAAGGTGGCCTCACGACGCCCAGCCTTGACTGGGAAATTGACAATTCAGCACCGGATACCTTGTTCCTGAAGCGGGGGGTCGCTACGCAACTGACGTTCAAGGTTCGGGGCGTTGCTTTGGAGCCCCCCCTCACCCTTGCAGCCAACCTGGTGGTGACCGTCGAACCTACCGACGAAGCCGTTCAAGGAAGTGCGCAATACGTCACGAATCTTGGGATGGACCGTTTCTTTGAATTCCGAGACGAATCCGTGACGCCACCCGCTAACAACGGGCCCGTTTCGAAAACCATCACCTATTCCCATATCCCAACCGGTCCGGAGAGCGCGGTTGCTTACGAACTTGAACTGTGCAGGTCGACACGGCTGCTCGACATGGATGCGCTGGGGCAAAACGCTTCGCTCTATGAATGGACGTTCACGGTTCGAGTGGACAACACCGACTATCCACTGGACCTCGAACAAATCTGCGGCTCGGGCTCCCTGGGGGCTGATTCCCGAATTACCCTCCCCACCCGACAGCCGTGGGACACCAACAACCCGATTGAATTGGTGATCGATGCGCCCAACCCCCCCAACATCCTCGCTGGTGACGGGTGGGACTTGACCTTCCGTTTGTACCATCCCGATGAACATGCGGGCTACACCGTGTTTGATGAAGAGGTCTTCACCTACCGACTTGCGGTGTTCTCCGACCCTGCCATCATCGCCCAAGGCCCCGACGAATCCACATTCTTCGAAGGTCAAGACACCACCTACAGCGTGGAGGTTCAAAACCTCGGAACCGCCATTGCGTTGGGCGTCGGTGCAACCCTTGATTGTCACGGCGATGTGACCATTCTGTCCGAACCGGAAATCGCCCCCATGCTGGGTTCTACCGAATCCCACACCTTCACGTGGGATGTCCGCCCCAACACCATCAACTGGTGGGACGTTGGCAAGGATATTCGATGTGACGCATCGCTCACCTTTGTCTATGTGGGTACGGGCAACAACGAGGCCAACGATGTATCTCGAACGGTCAACGGCGTGGAGTTGGGCAAAGAATACGTTGAATCATGGTCGCCCGACCTCTCCATCGCCTTCGTGGCTTGTGTGGTTGCTGCCCTTCTGTCGCTGGTCTTTGTCCGCTTGGCTTCACAATCTGAAAAATGGATGCTCGGCGGCGTCTATACAGGCGTGTTGGCCTTTGGATTTGCCTTCCATTTGTTCACCGTGCAATACTGGGGCCCAGCCGTTTTGGTGCTGTGCGCCTTGTGGATTTGGCGGATGACGTGGAAGAGCAGCGAAGAATTCCGAGTGATCCACGAAGATTACCAGCGGGCTCGAAAAGGCGTCTCCACCGTTTATTCAGACCACTACGAAGCCCTGACTGACAGTCGCCGACAACTCACCATCATTCTCTCCATGCCCGTGTTGGGCATGCTTGCGATTGTCCTTGGTCTGCCGCCCCAATTGGTTACGGATTCAGACAATTTGGTGGTGCTCATCACGTACTTCGTGGTCATCATGGTCGGCGTCTGGTACCTGTTGAAGCGTTCGGACAAATTGTATGCCAACCTCTACGGTCGCATGACCGATGCGGAAATCAAATCCATCCGCATCGAGCGCGACCTCGGCGACCCCGCACGCTTGCTGAACGATTTGGCGGATGACGGCCTTGATTTTGGTGCCATGCTCGGTGAAGCCTCCTCCGGAAACTCGTCATCCGGCATGCCCGCCTCGCCCTCGCCCAGTTCTGACGCCGAAAAGGAGCCTCTCGGTGAATTGGATTTCAACTTGTCAACGGAGGTGGACGCCGATGTCTGAAGACGGTCCAATGGAACTCCCTGCCGATGTCATGGCATCGGAACGTGCCGCTCGTGAAGCAGGCATCGTGGAGGCTTCCGCCACGCTTGAACGTCTGGCTCGACAAGCCGCTCGCCGTGAAAATCCTTCCTTAACGGAAAGCGAGATGGACCTGAGTGAGGCGAAAGTTTACCTCAACATGCACAATCTTGGAAAAGCCAAGAAAACCATCAAACGGGCTGAAAAAACGCTTGACGAACTCGAAGAAGATGTCCTCCATCTCCGCCGAAGCATCGCCATGCTTCATCGTTTGCTGGTTCACAAGCACATCACCCTCGAAGAGGCTGAGCGCATCCTCTACAAGTTGCGTGAAGCAACGGCTGCTGCCGAAATGGGCGATATCCGAGCCTCTACCGGTGAAGTTGAAGATTTGCTGGAAGACATGATCGGAGGCAACACCTCCACGCTCAATCCCTTCCTCTTCCGTCATTTCTGGATGGGCGTGGACACCCGATGGCCTGCGGGTGGAGAAACCGGTGTGCTGTTGGTTCGAATCATCAACGATGGACCCATACCAATGCCCATGCTTCGCTTGAAACCTCCCGTGCCAGAGGGATGGACGGCTACGCCCGCCAACGTCGACCTTCCCATCATCGCTCCTGGCGGAAACATTCCACTTCGGTTTGAGATTCAACCCAATTTCCGTTTGAGTTCCGAGGATACACCACTCACACGCAAGTTGTCGGTGGCCACCGCTTACGAAATGCGGTCCGGTGAAATCACCGTCACCATGCGCGTACAGAACCGGTCCATGGAGCCGCTGTCCGAAGTCCTTCTCACCCCTTGGATTCCCGCCGGCTTTGCCGCTGAAGAAGTCCCCTTCATACGCACACTCGCACCCGATGAGGTCGCCGTTATTCGACTGCCTCTTCGGATCAACCTTGGTCAAGGAGGTGCTCTTTGACCCTGCGCACTCCTCCCGCACGGAGCGGGGGACAACAAACACAAAATGGTGATAAAATGAAGCAAGAAAAGAAGAACGAAGAAAGCGATAGCCTCGCTGCCATTGGTATCGGTGCAATGATTGTGTTCATTGCCTTGATTCTGGTTGCAGCGGTTGCAGCAGCGGTCATCATCCAGACGGCCGAAAAGTTGCAACAGAACGCACAAGCCAGTGGTGATGACACCCAAGAGCAGATGTCAACCAAGTTGACGCTCATCAACGTCATCATCGAGGAACTGGACCTTGGTGCTGACAACGCTCTGGGTGGCACTGGCGGTGATGCAGATTCGGCATCGCTGTTTGTGACCTTTGAGTTGGCGCCCGGATCTCAACCAACCGAAAGCGATGACATCGGTTACACGGTGATTTGCGAGAACTTGGGTGACGACGGAGCTGTTGGTGGTGTCGGAGCAAACGCCGACACGACGGAATTTGCACAAGGCGATCTCTCTGGTACAACCATCCACACCGGCAACGGTGCAGGTGGAACAACGATCACAGTCCAACCCGGCACAACCTACGTCGTCGTGATGGAAATCGACGAGTGCATCCCTACGGCTAACTCCGACCATATCCTCCTGTTTACCGTCGACAGCGGTGGCAGCACGTACGAAGAACTCCAATACGGTAGCTCTCCCACGGTGGGCGACGCAGTGGTTTGAGGTGAATAAGATGAAAACAAACAACAAGAACATGGAAAACGACAAGTTGGCAGCCATCGGTATCGGTGCAATGATTGTCTTCATTGCATTGATTTTGGTGGCGGCCGTGGCCGCAGCGGTGATCATTCAAACCGCTGAAAAGCTGCAACAGAACGCCCAATCGACCGGTGACGACACGACGGACGAGATGTCTGGAAAGATCCAGATTCTCAACGTCTTCGTTGATGACCCGTCTGAATCCGTCGTGATGTACTTCCGACTGGCAGCCGGTTCTGACGACACCGCAGTGACTGACATCCTTTGGCAGGTCTTCTGTGAAGACCCCGATGGTGGCGGCGCAGGTGTTGCCACGACCGACCGCTTGGCCGGTGACTTCACTGATGGAGCAGCCACCCCTGCGAGCATCGTTTTTGCTCTGGATGATTCGGCAGCTACCCCAACCGCACAAAGCACGGTTGAGGCAGGTGTCTCCTACCGTGTGTCACTCGACCTTGACGACAACGCAAACAACGACTGTGCGCCCGACCACATGTTCTCCGAGAACGTGAAGGGCACGCTCTACGTGCACGTTGTCGGCGGCGGTTCCACCTACGACGTCCTGAAGGTCAACGACGATTCCCGCGGCGCTGTTGTGGTCTGATCACTTTTGAGAGTCCACCCCTGGATTCTCAGAAGGAGGTTCTGAAATGGTTTGGCCATTTACTGGAAACTCGGGAGAAGGCAAAAGCGCAGACCAGTCCTTGAGCGAAGAGCGCCTGAAGATATTGTCCAACGTGGCGATTGAACAGGTCCCGTTCCCTGAACAAGGGATGCTGACGGAAGAGGATGCGTGGACCATATCTCCCGGACCCACCAAGGCTCGGATCAACAGCCAGCAAAGCGTCCCCAATGTCGCAGCGAGCCTCGCCCCGGCGAGCGCACCGCAGCCCGTTGGACCGGCTACCGTTGACACCTCGGGTCTCGAGCGGCTCATCAGTAGCCGTCTTGACATGGTCGAGGATGTTCTTCGGATGGTCGAAATCCGTCTGGAAGAAAGCGCCACTCGGGCGCCAGCAGTTGACAGCGATGACGAGGACGACGACGAGGAGGACGAAGACGGTGAGGGCGTCGGTTTTGCCGGCGACCGCATCATTTCGGCCAGCGGTGAAGTCCTAAGCGTGAGCGGAACGGCCCGCATGATGGAAGATGACCACGGTCGTCTTGTCGAATTGTACGAGGCGCAAGCCTTGGCCGCCAACCCCTTCCTGTCCAACCCCCACACGATGGGGGCGTCAGGTGCGTCCAACGGCATCACCGGTGCACCCACCGTTGCCGCTTTGTTGCTCGACCACATGTCGGGCATGGCGGCGGTGAGTTTTACCCAGAAGGCCATGGACTCTGGCATGCTCTCGGATTCTGAAGGGCACGCCGTGTTGGCCATCGTTCAACTCGCTGAACCCGGTGACCCTGATTCGGCCCTGTCGGACCACTTGCCTCACCGTCAACTGTTGCTGTTTTCGGCCATGGTCGCCTCCTGGCGGTCGGGTCGAGAGAGTTCGGAGGAATGATGGATGGGTGCGTCGGTCGGAATCGGTGCTCTTGTGGTTGGTACCTCGCTGTTGTTGGTGTTTGCTCTTGCGATGCAAACACTCGACGACCGCTTGAGCGCCAGCTTGGAGATCATCGAGGACGCGGCCGACGATACACCGGACATCCGAATCGACGATGCGACCCTTTGGGAGGGTGCCGTGCTGTCCGTTACCGTTGCCAACAACGGCAGCGGATACGTGGACGGTGCGTTAACGACCTCGGGCGGAACTGGAGGATTCCTCGGTGGATTTACCGTGGATGCCTCTGGAGGAATTGAAACCGTGTACATCACCATTCGCGGTAATTATTCCTCGGTTCCAACCGTGATCGTCGACCCCACCGGCCAACCCGGCTCGGCATCAGGTGCGAACCTCACCGTCGACATTGGAAACTTCATCTACGCCAACATGACCAACGTGGGGTCCACCACCGTTGGTTTGGCTGACGGATGGATTTTCCTTGACGGTTCAAGCGGTCCCGCACCCACCAATCTTGCGAACGCATACACGCCTTCCATCAACAGCACCAACTGGTACCCCGGTGAAACCATTGCTCTGCAATGGCCTGAGGACGGGGCGACGTCGTACGAACGAATCGCACTGACGGTGCTTGGACAAACGGTAGGTCTCCCCCTTGCATGAGGTGAATCCATGGCAGACGGCGGTGCATCTTCCTTCATTTTGCTGGTGACGGCACTGCTGGTTTCAGGAAGCGTCAGTGTCCTCCTCATCAACCAGTGGGGCCAAATGGCGCAAAGCAGCACGGTCAATGTCGCCGCCTTGGAAGCGGAACGAGCGACTGGCGTGGCTTTCGCAGGCGACCCGATGATGGTTGATTTGGACACCACCAATCAGGAGATCACGTTCTATTTGCAGAACATCGGTGAAAACCTGCTCGATCCATCCACCCTCGTTGTGATTGTTGACGGGGAATCGGTGACGAGTTCGGTCGTCGATACGCTGGTTCCCGCCGGCAACGATTGGGACAGCACTCGGCTGCTTGAAGTCACGGTTGATTCCACCTCCTGGTCCTATGCATCGGGCGATGATGTGGCCCTGACCATTGCCGTTTCTTCCGAGGTGACCAACGGTTACCGCGGCTCAACATCCATCAGTTTGGAGGTGCGCTTGCATGATTGACTCGCTGGGTGAAAACCCAACGCCTGTTGAGGACGGTTTCCCGTACGAAGTTGAAACCGACAGCCTCGCCGATTCACTCGGCTTGCGCATCCCCAACCGGAGCCTCGCCGTGCTGCAAGGTACGGTGGGTGCGGGGAAATCCTTGGTCAGTCAACGATTCGTCCACGGCCTGCTGGAAAACGGCGTCAAGGTCTTGGTCGTCACGACCGAGTTAACGACCCGCGGCTGGATTGAGCAGATGGAATCCATTGGATACGGCGTCACGAAAGCTCTGAGCAGCGGGGCGCTGATGGTGTTCTCACGATTTGGAACCATTGCAGAACCGATTGCCAACGTTGGCATCCATGAGGTGCTCGATAGCGAGGCCATCGAACATGCTGACATCATCGTCATCGACTCCGCCAGTTCCCTGATGCCTGAGAACATGACCGACGGCGATCGCTTTGCGTTGATTCAGCGCATGCGTAAAATCGCCTCCACGGGGCGAACCCTCATGTTGACGGTTGACAAAGACGAAATGGACGGAAAGTTGCTGCATTCACTGCGCTCCGGAGCAGAAGTGGTCTTGGACCTCTCAACCGCTTTGATTGGCGGGGACCTCAAGCGTTCGATGGTCGTCACGCGTTATCTGCGGGCTGCCGGACCGATTCAATCGTCCATTGGTTGGCGTGTTGAACCCGGCATGGGCTTCATTGTGGACATCACGGCGGTGAGCTGAGGAGGGACATGGTATGGCCGACGAACCTCGTTTTGCCAAAGGCGACCTCAACGGCGTCATGGCAGCATACCCTCACGTCGCGGAATGGGTGCGTGATTTCGAAGTTCGTTACGGTTCCCGCCCGATTTACTACGGGCCACTGGACCGGGACGCCAAGAAACAACGACCGTTGAACCTCATTTATGTCACCCGAGAACCCATTTTCGTCCATATCTACGAGCCGCCTGCCGACGACGACGGCGGCGGGACCATCTTGTGGTTCGGCCTCGAGCCTCAACTCACGGAAGAAGAAGAAAACATCCGGCGTGAACTGGTGGAAACACTGCTCCAAGAAGCACCGACCGCCCCGTCCTTCACCACCGACAACGAATTTGAGAACATCCTTCAGCAAATGATTGAACGCTACACTGTTCTTGATACCGAAGTACGCAACACAGTTCGCCGTCAAGGTCGGCTGTGGGAACTCGTGGGCATGGATGACAAACGGCTGACGGTCACGACGGCTCAACGGGAACGGCTGACATACGTTGTCGTCCGTGATTTGATTCGCAACGGACCCCTTGAACCCCTTCTGTCCGATGAGATGCTGGAAGACATTCACTCGGTCGGCTTGAAGCATATTCACATGGACCACAAGGTCTTCGGTATGGTCACCTCCAATATCCGGTTCCGTGAGCGAGAATTGCTCTCTCGGTACCTTCGCGCCATGTCCGAGCGTATCGGACGCCCCGTTTCCGACAACAAACCCATCATTGACGGCGTCTTGCTGGACGGTTCACGTATCAACATCATTTTCTCCGACGACGTTTCTATGTTGGGTCCTTCGTTCACCATTCGTAAATTCGCCGAGGAGACCATTTCGGTGGTTCAACTCATCAAATGGGGCACAATGTCTGCCCAACAGGCAGCCTACATCTGGATTTGTCTGGAATACGGCATGTCCGTGCTGGTGTCGGGAGAAACAGCGTCGGGTAAGACCACGACCCTCAACGCCATCCTCCCGTTCATCGACCACAACGTGAAGATTTACTCGGCAGAAGACACGCCCGAGGTGAAGGTTCGCCACAAGATCTGGCAACGCCTCGTGACCCGCGACGCCAAGAACGAAGATTCCCGCGTGGAGATGTTTGACCTTCTCAAAGCGGCGTTGCGAAGTCGTCCTCGTTACATCATCATCGGTGAGATTCGTGGTGTTGAAGGAGCAACGGCCTTCCAGGCCATGCAAACTGGCCACCCCGTCATTGCGACCTTCCACGCTTCCTCCATCGTGAAAATGATTCAGCGTTTCACCGGTGACCCCATCAACGTCCCCATTCGCTTCTTTGACAACTTGAATTTCGCTATTTTCCAAGAAGTGGTCGAGGCTCCAGGTGGTGGAATTGCCCGTCGTGTGACTGGTATCGACGAGGTCATCGGCTACAACAAGCACAGCGATGGTGTGTTGACTCGCGGAATGTTTGAGTGGGACCCGGTCAAGGACAAGCATTACTTCCGAGGTATGTTCCAATCGCACTTGTTGGAAAACAAAATCGCCGCCATGGCGGGCTTCGCCAACAAGCGTGACATCTACGATGAAATGTTGCGCCGAGCCGACGCCATTCAGCGCATGGCCGACCGTGATTTGACCCACTACGACGACGTGTTTGACTTGCTTGGGTTGTACTATTCCAACGGCTGGGAGCACTTTGATCGTGCCATCGACACATGGGTTGGCGTGAATCACAAGTGAGGGGATGGTGAAGCATGGAGCGTATGCCCCTCTGGGAGATTGCCCTCCGTCGCCTCGATATGCCAATTCCACGATTTTTGGCCTATTATGTCGGGCCGGTTGTTGGCGTCACCGTGTTAATCGCCATCGCGGTGGTGGCTCTCACCGGTGGTTTGGCCGAAGGCGCTTTGTTTGCAGGCTTCACGTCCGTTCTTTTTGTCCTCATGCTCGCTGGCATGTCGTTTTTGGCCGCTGTGGCTTATCCCGTCCTCGAGGTTCAGCGCTCAGCCAACCTCATTGAAGCAGAGATGCACATGTTCATCACTCGCATGGGTATTCTTTCCATCGGTGAAGTGGGCGCTCAGTCCATTTTTGACATTCTCAAGCAAATGAGGGATTACGGCGAATTGGCTTCTGAAGTCCAGCGGATCGAGACACTGGTCGACAAATGGCACACCTCGCTCCCTGAAGCAGCTCGCATCGTCGCTCATCAATCTCCCAGCCCGCTGTGGTCGGATTTCCTCGACCGCATGGCGTTTTCCATCGAGGCTGGTCAGCCGATTGACGAATTCATGCGCTCCGAGCAAGAAACCATCGCTGAGCAATACAACACCCTCTACGACACCCGTTTGGAATCGGTGGATACGCTCAAGGAAATTTACGTCTCCTTGGTCACGGCCGGCCTGTTTGGTTTGGTTATTGCCGGCATTCACCTGGTCTTGTTCATGGTCGGAAGTGATGGCGATACGCCCATCGAAGTCGCCAGTCGACTCCGATTCCTTTTGTTGGCCTCCTTGCTGTTCACCTTCATTCAAGTCGGAGCCGTGTTTGCCTTCCGTGCCACGATTCCCAAAGATTTGACCTTTGCACGAGACGAGATGGACACACCGTTTCGTATCAATTTCCGTCGTTCGCTGCTGTTGTCGGGAGTCATATCGTTGGCCTTGGTGGTGCTCGCCGTCTTGACGTTGATTTGGGTCTGGGATGTCTTGACGGCGCAATGGGACAAGTACGGCTTGCTCTTCGTGGTCATCCCCTTCTCACCTCTGTTGATTCCGGCCTTTATGGTGCGCAGGGAAGAGAATCAAATCCAGCGACGCGATGAAACCTATCCCGACTTTATTCGGGCCTTGGGCGGAACGGCTCAAGCACGTTCTGCCGAGCCTTCGGCCACCATCAAAGCCCTTCGAGGTATCGATTTTGGTATGCTTGACGCGTCCATTGACCGTCTGGAAAAGCGACTGGCGACTCGCATTGATTCCGACCGTGCGTGGGATTATTTCACCGCAGACACGAACTCCGCCGTGATTTCTCGCTACACCCGCATCTACATCGAGGGTTCACAATCCTCGGGTCAGCCCGCAGCGACCGCAGAGATGGTGTCTCGGTCGGTGGGCAATCTGCTGTCGTTGCGCAATCGGCGAGCCCTGTCCGCCAACACGATGTGGGGGGTGGCGCTGGGCTTGTTGATCTCCAGCGTGGCTTCGCTCAACGTCACCACTGCCATCGTTCTCCAACTCGGTGAAGCCATTGCTGGGGTGGCGACTGGATTGGTGGGGACGGATGTGGGTGCGCTTTCGGATTTTGGCGGAGGTGTAGCCCTTCCAGTGATGGAAGATGCTTCATCGGTGGACGATAACATTCGGATGTTCAAGATCATCATTTCAATACTGATTTTGATGCAAGTCGTGGCCGTATCCTCCATCGCCACCCGCTTGAGGGGCGGAACGAGAACCAGCGCGATTGGACAGATGATTCAACTGACGTGGATTGCCGGTCTAGCATCGTTGGTGACGGCTGTGTTGTTGGAAGGCGCAAGCAGCATTTTCAGTGTGTGACGGGCGGGAAGATTCATACTTCGCCCTTCGCAAACCACTGTTCATGCAACCTCCGTTGCCTCCCCCGCCTGCCGCATCATCGCCCTACCAACCGCCAGCGGGAGGCATGGTCAAAGGTTCGATGTACTCCTTTCAGAAATGGTTGATGATCGGCGTAGCCGTCTTGATCATCGCCGCGTTCTGTTCGCAATTTCCTCTCGCTTCCTCGGAACCCGACCCAACGGATTACGATTTTTCCGCTGAAAAGGAAGCCGACCAGTACAAAGAGGATGTCGACGGCTACGAGGGCCAAGTGGCGTTGTTCGGGGCGCTGAGCACCATACTCCAAACCACATCGCTCGCACTTCTCGCCTATGCGTTCGTGAGAGAAGCCCATGAAGAAGACGGTCAACACGTAGCGATGCGAATCACGTTCATGCTCTCTGCAGTGATTCTGGTGACGAGCATCGTGGGCCGAAGTTTTTCCTTGTTTTGAGCGTTTAACGAGTCATTTCCTCACGGATGCGTTTCTTCGTTGCTGCCCACGAACAGATGGGGCACTGTGTGAGATCATGGTAGCGGGCAGGGCAATATTCCCTGCCAAAGAAGATGATTTGCAAATGCAGGTCGTTCCATCGTTCCCGGGGAAACACCGCCTTCATGTCGGCTTCCGTTTTTTCCACCGTCGTCCCGTTGGATAGCCCCCAGCGAGCAGCCAAACGATGGATGTGGGTATCAACGGGAAAGGCAGGAACGCCGAAGGCTTGGGACATAACAACGCTGGCTGTTTTGTGACCCACGCCAGGCAGCGCCTCCAACGCCTCAAAACTTGCAGGGACTTCGCCGTCGTGCAGGTCCACCAACATCTGCGATAGCCGTTGGATGTTCCTCGCCTTGGTGGGGGCCAAGCCCACCTGTCGGATATCGGCAAGAATGGTATCAACCTCCAACTTGGCCATGTCCGCAGCATGGCTTGCTTTGGCAAAGAGCGCCGGCGTCACCTCGTTGACCTTGAGGTCGGTCGTTTGTGCGCTCATCAGAACCGCTACAAGCAACTCGAAGGGGTTCGAGTGGTCCAACGGAATGGGGACCACGGGATAGAGGTCGTGCAGTTGTTTGGCGATTCGGTCGGCTTTGTCTTGGCGTTTCACGACCATCCTCACCCTTCGTATGTGGCGCTGTATTCCTCACCCGTTTGCCATCCGAAGTACAGCCCGAGGAAGATGGAGGTCAGTGGAATACCGTTGCAAATGATCGTTTCAAACGGTTCGTTCACGCTCTGACCGCCAGCGATGTACCACACCAGCAACCCGAGAACCAGCCCGGGAATCACCATCATGCTGCCCATGATGAGCGTTCGAAGGGTGCGCATGATTCACGGAAGCGTCGCACGGTCAAGAAGGTGTGCTTCGTTCTCACGGATTCAATCGCTCGTTCAAGGCTTCGGCGCTCAAATGATTGAGGGTGTCGGCGGGTTCCAACCATCCCTTTCGGGCCGCCATCACCCCGTAAGCGATGTCGCTGAGGCCGCGAATAGAGTGGGCATCGGGATTGATAGCGACGGGAACGCCCAAGCCTTTGGCGTGTTTGCACAAGCGCCAGTCCAAATCCAAACGGTACGGGCTTGCATTCAACTCCACCGCTTTCAGACGCCCCGCATCGTTGTGGTCTGCCATGTGCTCAAGGACGGTGAACAGGTCAACTTCGTACCCTTCTCGCCCTTGCAGGATACGTCCGGTGGGGTGGCCAAGAACGGTGGTTGCCGGGTGGTCGATCACTCGAAGGAGTTCCTCGGTGTTCTCGTCTTCGCTTCGCCCTCGCCATTTGGTCATCGCGTGTACGCTGGCGACGACATAATCGAGTTGAGCGAGGACATCGTCTGGATGGTCGAGTTGACCACCTTCAAGAATATCCGATTCAACTCCGTGGAACAAACGGAACGGTACTCCTTCCTCTTCCCAAGAGGCGTTGTAGGTGCGGATGGTACGCCCTTGCTCCAACAGGTCGTCTGCGCTGGCACCGTTGGCGATTTTCAGCGTCGGCGAGTGGTCGGCGATGCCCAGCCAGTTCCACCCCATTTTTCGAGCGGTGTCGGCCATCAATTCGAGACTGGCCTCCCCATCGGATAACGTCGTGTGGTTGTGAAGCGAGCCACGAACGTGAGAGGTCGTGATGAGGTCGGGCAGCGCATTGGCCGCGGCGGCGTCGATTTCGCCCATGTCTTCGCGAAGTTCAGGCGGAACGAATGCCAGATCCAGATGGGCGTAAATCGCTGCTTCATCCACCGCAACGAGGGAGTGTGCTGCCGCCTCCATGCCTTTGAGGTCGCCAGCCTTGCTCTCGGGAATGAGCCCGAATTCGTTCAAACGAAGCCCTCGGTCAATGGCTCGTTGCCGCATCACAATGTTGTGCTCCTTGCTGCCGGTGAAGTAAGCCAACGTGAAGGGTTCAACTTCGGGCGGAACCAGTCGAACTTGCGCATCGATGGTACCCCCTGCTTCCAATTGCTCGTAATCGTCTCCACCAATCGCATCGAGGACGTTGGGGTCGATGTGGCCCACGGCGAAGGATTCGTCAAAGATCGAGGTGTCGAGGATGAGGCTGATTTTAGAATCGCCTGCACCTTTGACGTCAGCGATTCCTGGTAGGTCAAGGATAGCGTTGGCCACCGATGCATGGTCGGCTTCATTCACGGCCACGACGATATCCAGGTCGCCGATGGTGTCCTTTCGGCGACGGGCGCTTCCGGCGAGTGTCGCTCGTTGCACGCCGTCAAGCGCTGCGATTTTTCGCTGAAACGCCTCTCCGTAGCGCAAGCCAATGTCGAGACGACGACGGGCGCGGAAGCGAGAGAGCAGTTCGATGCCATCGAGCATGCGCTGTTGGGATTTTGCTCCGAAGCCTTTCATGGGCGCGATTCGGTTGTCCAAAGCGGCTTGTTGAAGGGTCGCGACCGAATCCACGCCCAACTCGTCAGCCATGAGTTTGATGCGCTTTGGACCCAAGCCGGGGATGCCCAGCATCTCGATCAGACCGGGGGGTGTCGAGGTGTGCAAGTCCACCCAATCGTCGGGCCAACGCCCTTCCCCGATGGCTTGGCTCAGTGCGCTGCCCAAGCCTTTGCCGATGCCCTTCATGTTGTAAATCTCCTCGCTGGCCACCAGTTCAGCGAGGTCTTCGGTTAAACTGCCGAGCATCCGACTGGCGTTTTGATAGGAGCGGACACGGAACACATTGGCGCCCTGCAATTCCAACAGCACGGCGACTTGGTGGAGGACGTTCGCCACTTGGTTCCGGGAGAAATAGGGAGGCCCGTTCGGGCGTGGCGAAGGGAGGGAGAACGAACCGCCTGCCATAGAGAAAAAAGACGGACCACACTACTCAAAGGTTCGCTCATGCCCCCATCTTCAAGAACATCCAGCACAACGGTTCATCATGGACGAAGCTGTGGTGGTGGAACACCTCGCCGAAGCCCTCTGCGGCCTCTCAGCGGTGCTGTTCACGTTCATCGCGACCTTTTCCCGCTCGCCCAAAGCCGAGTTGTTGGTGCAGAACATTATCTTCGTCACCTTGCTCGCCGCCGCAGCCGTCCTTTGGCTGCTACCAAGTGTGGGAGGCGAGTTGTGGGGCTCCTCCTACCTGCCACGGCCACTGGCGTTGTTTTGCATCATTCTGGCCGTGTCGGCTCGAATGAACATCAAGGGAACGAACGTTTCGTTTGGGGCAAACCCGCATTCCATCGGACGGGCCAAGGACGAAGAGTGATCACACGATTTCGCCGCGAGCGTCGTTTTCATCGTCGCCGTCGACTGGGTTGGTGTCAGCGGATTCATCTGGTTCAGCATCAGAGGAGTCATCGCCCAGTGCGGCCTTCGCTTCGGCTTCCTCAAGTTCTTTTGCCATTTTTTGGTCGATGAACGTGCGCATGTAATCGGGCAGTTCACCGTTCACGAAGATGACATCGTTGACCACTTCCAGTTTCTTCAGCGAGTAGTAAATCTGCATCGCCGTCATGGGCGTGGACGAACAACCGGTGCATCCACCGTCCAACGAGAGCATGATGTTGCCGTCCGCAGTGTCCAGCACGGTCACCACACCGTCGTGCGCATCCAACACCTCTTGGATAGGTCCAATTTTCGCCAAGACTTCCTCGGCGCTAATGCTCATTGTTTCCCCCAGCGCTCGCCCCTCTTTGAACGATTGCCTCATAGCCCATCTCAAACGGTTCAACGGAGATGATGGGCGGAGGCGATAAATCGCTACTGCGCCTCAATTTGAGGGGGAACGGCTTATGAAGGGTTCTCAAGTGGACGCAGGCAACAGGTGTTACAGATGATGGAAAACATTGCACTGATTTCGGCAGGCGCCGCAGCCGTTGGGTTGCTGATTGCGTTCGTGCTTTACCAGCAAGTGAACAAAGTGAAGATTGACAACCAAACGGTGGCCGATATCACCGAAGAAATCCAAAAGGGCGCCATGGCCTTCTTGTTTGCAGAATACCGCGTCCTCGCCTTGTTCTGTTTGGTTGTCGGTGCCGTGTTGGCTAGGGTCAACGACATCGACACGGCCATCGCTTTCTTCGCCGGTGCCATCGCTTCGGTGCTCGCTGGCTTCTCCGGCATGCGGGCCGCTACCTCGGCCAACGGCCGAACCGCTATGGCTGCCTCGGACAAGGAGAACGGCAAAGCCGGTGCATTGGCTGTTTCGTACAACGGTGGTGCCGTGATGGGCTTGTCCGTGGGCGGATTGGGTCTGCTCGGCATTTCCCTGGTCGCTCTCTGGTTGGGTGCAGACGGCACCAACCCCGACCTCAATGCCGCCGCAGGATTTGGAATGGGGGCTTCCTCCATCGCTCTCTTCGCCCGTGTGGGCGGTGGCATCTACACCAAGGCCGCTGACGTCGGCGCCGACCTTGTCGGTAAAGTCGAGGCCGGTATTCCTGAAGACGACCCCCGCAACCCCGGTGTAATCGCTGACAACGTCGGCGACAACGTCGGCGACGTTGCCGGAATGGGCGCTGACATCTTCGAATCCTTTGTCGGTTCCATCATCGCAGCAATGATCATCGCCAGTTCTGACGGCTTCGCAACCGATTACATCATGATGCCCATCCTTCTCGGGTTCATCGGCTACATCGCTTCCATCGTCGGTGTGTTCTCGATGGCCTTGCTCAAGAACGGCAAGGACCCCGCCGTGGCACTTCGCAACACCACCTTCATCGGTGCGGGCTTGTTTTGGCTTGGTGGCTACGCCGCCATCAGCCAAGGCCTCATCGATGTTGAGATGGGTGTGATGCACTCCGTTGTACTCGGGAGCATCGTCGGAATCGCCATCGGACTGGTGACCGAGTACTACACCGGTATCGAGCCCGTCTTCGGTATCAAAACCAAGGCCATTCCTCACATCGGTGAAATGTCCAAGACCGGCCCCGCAACCAACGCCATCGCCGGTCTCTCCGTGGGCATGAAGTCCACCTTCATCCCCGTCGTGCTCATTGCGCTTGGTATTCTTGGCGCCAACGAACTGGGCGGTGACACCTACGGTCTCTACTGCATCGCTATGGCCGCCATGGGTATGCTTGCCACCGTCGGCGTGACCATGACGGTTGACGCCTACGGCCCCGTGGCAGATAACGCCGGTGGCATCGCCGAGATGAGCGGATTGGGCGAGGATGTTCGTGCCATCACGGATGAACTCGATTCCATTGGCAACACCACGGCCGCTGTTGGCAAAGGATTCGCCATCGGTTCGGCTGCTTTGACGGCGCTCGCCCTCTTCGCAGCCTATACATCTGCGATCACCGCAAACAACGCCGCTGGGCTTGACTTGACACTGACCAACCCCATGGTGGTCATCGGGCTTCTCATCGGTGGTGGTTTGCCGTTCGTGGTCGCTGCCATGACCATGACCTCGGTGGGCAAGGCTGCAGGAGACATGGTCGTTGAAATCCGCCGACAATTCAAGGAAATTCCTGGTCTCCTCGAAGGCAAGGAAGGCGTCAAGCCCGACTCGCAGACATGCGTGGACATCTCCACCAAAGCCGCCCTCCGCGAGATGGTGGGACCTGGTGTTGTCGCCGTGGTTGCCCCTGTTGTGGTCGGTTATGTTCTGGGCTACGATGCACTGGGTGGCTTGCTGGCAGGGTCTCTCGTCACGGGCGTTCTCCTCGCTCTGTTCATGGCCAACGCTGGTGGTGCTTGGGACAACGCCAAGAAGGCCATTGAGCAAGATCACATTCCCGGTGCCAAGAAAGGCGACGAAGCCCACGATGCTGCTGTGATTGGTGACACGATTGGTGACCCGTTCAAGGACACCTCGGGCCCCTCGCTCAACATCTTGATCAAACTCATGTCCATCGTGGCCGTCGTCCTCGCCGGTGCTGATGTATTGAACCAAACGGGTCTGCTTTGAGCTGGCGGGCTGAGAGGCGTTAGCCTTTCAAGTCACACCGAAGACGCACAGCCATGCGACAGGCGTTGGTGCTAACGTTCCTCGTTGCCTCGATGACGTTCGCTGGCTGTTTGGAGGGGCCGAGCGTCCCTTCGGGTACGCGCGGTGATACTTCCGAGGCCGAGTTGACCCTCCCTCAATGGTCGGTGGGCGACCAGTGGCTGTACACCTTCTCCACCCCACAATTTGGAGAGGACAGTGCCCGTTTGGTTGTGGCGGAGGTCAACGAAGAGGAGGGTCTGTACAGATTGGGCATTTCAAGCGAACGTGAAGCCCAGCGCCACGCCGTGATCAACCACAACCCCTTCCTCGGCCGAATCACTGTTGGCGGACTTTCGGTGTACGAAGAGGGAGAACCACAACCAGTGTTCAAGTTCCCTTGGAATGAAGACGCCACCTGGACCTTTGTGCTGTTTGGTCAGTCGTGGACGGCGAGTACCGTCAACATCTACAACGGTGTTGCGGACGTAGTCGCCAACTCTGCTGATGGTCATCGCCTGACCTACGCCTTTAGCGGGCGTGAAGGGTTCCTCGATGCGTTACTGTGGGTGGACGATGAAGGGGTTGAACAACTTCGGATGGAATTGACCCAAAGCAAAACGGGTTACGAGGGCAATGTCTACTTTTACCAAGCCCGGGACCTGCTCGATAACCGATACGAAGCCAGCGACACCGACATTTACGATTCGTTCCTTGACAGTGGGCACCCCAGCGGTGAGGATTGGGATGTCTTGGTGTGGTACCTTGACGTCGGCATCGCTTCAGGCGGTTCAGGGAGTCTTGTCATGAAGGACCATCAGGGCGCCTCTCCGTTGACTCGAGCCTGGGGGTCGGGTGCAACCGAACGTGGGGCTATTGGCACAATTCCGTCCATTTCGGGAGAATACGGCCTGACCGTGAACCTGCGAGGCGACACATCGTCCATTCACCTGAAAGTCGCTGGCGGCATCATCACGACCTGGACACTGTGAGGGTGGACGCCATGCCGACCCTCATCATGATGCACGGCATGACTGGTGATGCGTCGATGATGCGCCCCTTTGCCGAGAAAGTCCTGCCCGAAGGGTGGACCTTGCTCGTTCCCGAAGCCCGGTTTGCCCATCCTCATCGTGGGTATACATGGTGGCGTTACGAGTCCTACGATGCCGACACCACTCGACGCCTCAACCTGTCTCGGGTGGAATTGATGGACGTGGATGCGAGCCTGTCACAATTGGAGAAACTCATCTCCGAACAAGCCCCCTTGGGTCCCTTGGTCGTTGGCGGATTTTCACAAGGTGGAGCAATGGCGCAAGAACTCCTTCATCTGCCCATCGCCGACCGGATTCAAGGCGTTGTCTGCATGGCCACACGACTGGTTCGGCCCATGGAATTGCGACTGCGTTTGACGGAGTTGGAGCCGAAGCGGATGTTTTGGATGCACGGTGAAAAGGATGTTCGGGTCCCTCTTGAGGACGGATGGGCGGTGGCTCACGTGTTTGAGTCGGCGGGCTGGTCTGTGGAGTTGATTGAACATGGAAAAGGACACATGATTCCTCTCGAACACCACGAAGCGCTTCGTGATTGGCTCACGACGTTTGCTTGAGGTAACGTTTCGTTTCGTCGAATCCGCCGATGAAGGTCACGCTTTCATCTCGAATGTCAAACACCACTGGAACGGTGCGGTGGCCGGTGGCCTGAACCACAGGCCTCCTCATTTCGGGATGGGTATCCATGTTGAACTCGGTGTAGCTGAATCCCTTCCCATCCAAGAGGTTCTTGAGGGCTCGGCAGTACCCACAGAAATTGCCCGTGTACACGAGAAAATCGCTCTCGCTGGCCGCTGCGTGTTCGAGAATCAACTCTTCTGACACGAAATTGCTTCCACGCCCGTGGTTCTTAATTCCCTTGTTGGATGGTCGTCCATCAAAGGCGTTTGGCCAGACCAGGGGGAACATCAATTACCACGAGCCATGTCTTCGGGACATGGTTCGGATGGCTTGTATCGATTGCGGTCAAGCCCACTTTGAGGCCGATACCCTTCGCGAAATGCTTACCTTGATGATGCCGCATTATTTCGATGCTCATCAAGACATCATGTCGGGTCAGGCTGACGAGGACCGAGAGGCATGGATGGGTCGCTTCACCTCGGCGTTCAACGCCTGTTTAGAGGACGACTAACATCCTAACAGGATGCAAACTGCTCATCATATAGTGGTCCTGCCGTGGGATGGTCATGGCCCATCTCGCCTTCATCATCGCTTCCGACGGCAACAACGCATCCCTTGCCCGGGATGTTGCCGTCCTTGCACAAGACCTGGGTCACACCGTTGACCACATTCAGTTGAACGGTTATGATTTCCCGCTTTACACGGCTGAACGGGAGCGGGTCACCGATGCTATTTCTGGACTCGCCGAACTCATGGAGCGAATGGCAACGGCGGAGGCTTGGTTTGTATTCGCACCAGAATACAACGGTTCTCACCCGCCGGTGTTGAACAATGCTATCGCTTGGTTGAGCCGACAAGGTGATGATTTTCGACGCCTGTTCAGGGACCGACCAGTGGCCTTGGGAACCCATTCGGGGGGTGGAGGGGCGCACGTGATCATGTCCATGCGTCAACAATTCTCGTACCTCGGCTGCAACGTGATCGGTCGTTCGTTGGTAACGAACAAGAACAAAACAGCCAATCCCGACAGTGTCAACGCTATGCTCAACAGCCTTTGCCGGGGGCTTTGAATTGCGTCGTACAGTTCGGTCGGTCGTGCCAACGCATGAAGTGCTGGAAGGCGGTGGTTTTCGCGTCCGAAGGCCGGTGGCGATGGGTCGGCTGATGAGCCCCTTCCTCCTCCTCGACGAGATGGGGCCGGTCGTGTACGGGCCAGGTGAAGCCATCGGCGCTCCCGACCATCCGCATCGGGGCTTTGAAACCGTGACGTACCTGTTGGACGGCGGGGTTCAACACGCTGATTCTGCCGGCAATCGCGGCACATTGAACCCCGGCGACGTGCAGTGGATGACAGCCGGTCGTGGTGTGATTCACTCGGAAATGCCCGTTGACGACCTCATGGCGAACGGAGGGCGAATGCACGGTTTCCAATTGTGGGTGAATCTTCCATCCACTCACAAGATGATGGCGCCGCGTTACCAAGACATCCCATCCGCAGCCATCCCTGAAGTTAGCAACGAGGACGGCTCGGTTTGGGCGAAGGTCATCGCTGGACAGGCCATGGGGGTGGAAGCGGTGATTGACACAGTGATTCCCATCACCTGCATTCACCTTCGTTTAGGTCCCAACGCCACCTACCACCACGAGAGCGAGCCGGCTCACAATTTGATGGTCTATACGTTCCAAGGCTCCCTGTCTCTTGAAGGTCGAACCCTCGCCGATGGGACACTGGGTTTACTGTCCGAGGGGGACCAAACCGAACTGGTGGCTGGTGACGATGGTGCACAGGTTCTGCTCCTTGGCGGCCCTGAACTCAACGAACCGATCGCACGATACGGGCCGTTCGTGATGAATACACGCGAAGAAATCATCCAGGCCGTCGAAGACTACAACAACGGAACGCTGGCGTGATCACTGAGCGCAGTGAGCGATGATGGCATCGTAGTCAGGCTCCTCGCCAAGCGATTCACAGGTCCAGATGTAGCCGACGGTACCATCATCTTCCACGATGACCACCGCTCGGTTTGCGACCGTGTAGCCGTCGATGACGAAATTCTCGAAGGTGACGCCGTAATCGGCAATCATGGTCCGGTGGACGTCTGAGAGCAGGGTGAATTCAATACCGTTCTCCTTGGCGAAGGCACCGTTCGCGAACGGCGAATCGACGGAGACACCCAACACCACCGCTCCCACATCGTTGAGCGACGACAACCGGTTGCTGAAGGTGCACAATTCGGTGGTGCACACCCCGGTGAAGGCAGCAGGGTAAAACGCCAAAACGACGCGCTGGCCACTGAAGTCGGAGAGGCTGACCTTGCTTTTGTCGGTGGCTGTGAGTGTAAACGAGGGGGCGGAGTCTCCAAGGCTGACCATGGGCTTGCCTCGGGCCTCCTCAATCTATACTTTGCGAAGCCGCTTCCTGTGAACTTCGTGCGGTGCTGCCCATTCTTGCGGTCGAAGCTGTGTCTGTTGCCTGCTCAATCGAGAGCGTTTGAAGGCCTTCGTTCGATGAAACAGGCTTGCAGGGTCCTTTTTGTGTCTAGAATGCTAGTGCCGGGATTCGAACCCGGGTCGACGGGATGAAAACCCGTAATGATGGACCTGACTACACCACACCAGCGGTAAATCGCCCACTTGCGACTTGTTGATAACCGTTCCCTTTCTTCATCAACGAGTGCCTGAGGTCTCAGGAGGAGTGGGCCTTGTCCTCAACCCCCAACGCCGACCACCATTTCCAAGCCAACAGCAGAACTGCGGCTGCGATGACAAGGGCGACGGCCATCAGCAATTCGTTGTCGAGGAACCACATCAACACGTCAAGCGCCCTGTCACCGTACATACCGATCAAGATTGCCTCCAAGCCAAACCTTAGCCCTCGCCCCATGAGGCCGGCCAGCAAAAACGGCTTTCGTTCCATCTGCCCCATGCCAGCCATCCACCCAAACACCTTGTAGGGTATGGGGGAAAAGGCAGCGATGAAAATGCCAATCGAACCGTATTGCTCCGTCAGTGCTTCCAGTTTCATCAGGTGGCGCTCGCCGCCAAAACGAAGCATGAGGGCCGTGCCCCAACGCTGGCCGATCAGGTAGCCAATCCATGCCCCAAGGACCGAGGCGACGGTCACCACGGCCCACAACCACATGACCGTGGGCATATCACCGGCTGCGTTGACCAGGAGAGGGATGTAGAGCAGGTCGGGTGGAACGGGTTGGATGATTGCCTCGGTCATGGACAGGACAAAGAGGGAGGCTGGTCCAAACATATCGAAGGCGTCCAACACCGCCTCCTTCCAAGCCATGCTTCGTCGTAGCGTGTGTTGCTCATGAAGGTAAGGGCAAGCGGTGCCTTCATGTTCACGGTTCACCACCCTGTGCTATGGACCGGGTTCTCGATACGGCGGCGCTCTTGCACTGGCCGGTTGAGAAGTTGAGCGGCGGGATTTGTGCTCCATCTCAACACGATGAGTTGAGTCGCTTAAGCGAAGCACGAGCGATGTTGCTTGAGGGCGCTGCGGTGGAATGGCAGCAACCGTTGCCGGCGTGGTTGGAGCGGGCACGGCACGTCGCAAGCGATTCGGGCGATTTGCCTCGCCTTTCCTCGGTGGACATCGATGTTTTGGCCTTGGCGCTGGGGCTTGAAGCCATCTTGGTAACGGACGATTATCGCCTCCAGAACGCCTACCGGTCTCACGGCGAACTCCTACCGGTTGTCAATGCCCCGTCAAAGCAACAATGGACGTGGGAGTTGCAGTGCACCGGTTGTCGACAACGCTCTGGCGTGCCACCAACGGTATCGACCAGCAAACGAGGTCCCGTAGGGGAATGCGACCGATGTGGTTCGCCCACGGTTGTCAAGCGTCGTCGCTCGTAGCGTCGTCGCTCTCGGCGTTGATGGCTTCAAGCGCCTTGACTTTGTTTTCAAGTTCGTCCACCGGCATGCCAGCGGGATTCAATCCGAGGGCTTTCGCTCGGTCCATGAGCACCTGGTCCGGTGTCCGGCCGCCTGCTTCAAGGTCGGCCACGGTTCGAGCCGTGTCACCTAGTTGTGTTGTTTCAGCGAGCCCTTTTTGGAATTCCCCTTTCGAGCGACCCAAGGCGTTGGCCAATTCAGGCAAGCGTTGGGCGCCAAACAGAACAAAGAACAAGCCGAGCAGGATGGTCAATTCCAAAGGGCCGAGTCCTCCAACCATGGTGCTTCCTCGTGCTGATGCAAGTGCTCCCCGTTGTTGAAGCCTTTCATTCAGCGCCCCGTTGTGAACGGGATTAACCACCGCTGACCGGAGGCAACAGTGCAACTTCACACGTCGCCTGAATCGGCGTATCATGGCCGCATCGCTCTCCGTTAATGGCAACGGACAAGCCAAAACTGAGCCACTCGTCCAAACCAAGGCTGCGAACCAGTTCAGCGACGGTGGAACCGGTGGGTACGGTGTGAAGGTGGCGACGGCTGCCAAGACGTTCGGCAAGGGGGCCGAAGGCCAACACTGTCACCTCAATCTCATTGATGGTGTCGCCCATAAACATCCTTGCCGTGCAGGGATTTATCAATGCAATTCTTCGTGGTCACGGCATGGTCCCGGCGCTGCAGGCCACCCGTGTGTGGAAGTTGTACCAGGCAGGTGATTCAACGGTTGAAGCCGTACGGGACGTCACGCTGACCATTCAACCCGGCGAAATGGTCGCCGTGATGGGCCCCTCCGGATGCGGGAAAACCACCCTTCTGAACATGCTTTCCGGTATCGACGAGCCCACAGCGGGCGACGTGATCGTCAACGGGCGGTCGTTGTTTGGTATCTCGGACAACGAACGAACCGACTTGCGTGGGAAACATTACGGCTTCATCTTCCAAGACTTCAACCTCCTGCCTGTGCTCTCCGCCTTGGAAAATGTGGAACTTCCGTTGTTGCTCAATGGGGTGGACCCCCAGCAAGCCCGCTCTGGTGCCCTCTCGGCCTTGGCGCGTGTTGGACTTGAGCAGCGGGGTGGTCATCGTCCATCGGAACTATCGGGCGGGCAACAACAACGTGTGGCCATCGCTCGAGCCATCGTCCATGCTCCCTCCATCATTTTGTGCGATGAGCCAACAGGGAACCTTGACACCAGCACCTCGGCTGCGATCATTGACCTGATGCTGACCATGAATAGGGAAGAAGGGACGACCTTCCTCATCGTCACCCACGACCCTGACGTCGCAGCACAGTGTACGCGCACCGTCACGATGAACGATGGCATCTTGGTCAGTGACACGTCCACCGAAGGACGCGAGGAGGAATGAGCGTGCTGTCCGCTTTGGCGGTGGTGGGCTGCGTCGTCGTGCTTATCAGCGTGCTTTCAACGGTGTTGTCGGGGCACGTATCATCGGTATCTCCATCAAAACGATTGGTTCTGCTCTTCGGGGGTCCGTTGGATGGCCTGCTTGTCACGCTCTTCTTTCAGGCGTTGGGATTGTCGTGGCTAACCTCCGTTGTAGGCGGGATTCTGTTGGGCGTGGCCTCCTGCGTCTATTTGCAACCGCTTTTGCTCCCTCAACGCCTTTTGGTGTGGCGTCTGGCCAAAGAAAACATCCTGCGTCGTCGCCGCCAAGCCGCATTGTTGCTTGCAGGATTGGTCATCACCTCGGCGATCATCACTTCGTCGTTGGTCATCGGGGACTCCCTCGATGAAACGGTTGAACGTGAAGTGCAGGCTTCTTGGGGTGCTACCGATGTCCTCATCGCTGGCATCGACCCCTTCACGGGGGCGGGTGCGGTGATGAACCAAAGCCTTGGTGAGCGATTGTGGACGGCGCTCACCGGCGATGCCGAACTTCGACAGGACCTGTTGGGGCGTCAGTACTCCGTGGCGACGACGGTGAGTCTTCAAGCCACTTCGGGACTGGCCGAATCGTCCATCCCGTTCTTTGCGCGGGACGCTGGCGTTGATGCGGCATCTGTTTGGGCCCCGCTGGATGTTGTATCTGGGTTGAGGTTCAAGGAACTGGCGCTGCTCAACAACGCCTCGCAGGACCGCTTCGTGGTGCTCAACGAGGTTGCGGCCGAGCAATTGGAAACCTCGGTTGGTGACGAGTTGATTCTCGGCGTCTTCGTCACGAACGAAGATGAACGGGTCCGAACCGAGGCTACGGTGGTGGTCCACGCCATCGTCAGCAACGAAGGGCAGGGGGCCATGGCGGGCTCACGTTCTCCCGCGGTGTTCACCGACCTTGCTACGGCGCAAGACCTCTTGCACATGAACGGCCAACTTCATCGTATTGAGGTCGCCTTCGACGACGACCTCACTGACGAAACGGTGCGAGCCCATCAGGGCCGCATCAACGAGCACCTCAACGCCACCCTTGGTGCTGAGGATGCTGGTCTGGTGTTGACGGTCAACGAGGACAGCGACGCGCTCACCTTGACTTCAGAGCGTGGTCTTCAACGGCTTGCGGGCGAGACCGTCGCTGCCCTTCGAGCGAACCAATCTCTCCTGTATCCGAACGCCAATCTCCTGGAAATTCTACAGGTGCCTCTTGCAGATGTTGAATGGAACGGCTCATCCATGTTGACATTGGCCGACAGCGACCTCTCGCAGTTGGTATTGGGCGAGCGAACGTTGTGGCATGTCGCTTCGACGGGCTTTGGGTTTGAACGCCTTGACCTTGGAGAAGCTTGGCTGTGGCAAGTGGACGATGGCGAGACGGTCAACGATGTGGCGTGGGATGCTGGTGGTGGTCGTGCCTTGGCAGCCACGTCCAACGGTCTGATTCTGGCCGATGAAACGGCACTTGATGACGAATATGCTGCAGCGTATTCAAGCGACCGAAGCATGGAGGCCGTTGCCCGGTCGTCAACCGGTTGGGTCGCTCTCGAGTCCGGCGAAGATGGGCTCACGTTGCTGACCATGGACTACGGGTTGGAAGATGTCCGAGTCCAACCGCTTGACCTCGACCCGATGGGGACCGTGCTGTCGTATCGTTTGCAGGTCGGTACCGAGATCCTCCTCAACATTGAGGGTCTCCTGTCCTCAACGGTGTATGCCTCACCCCTTGAGGAGGTTCGCTTCGTGGAGGTTGAACCATCGGTTTGGCAAGACCAGCCAGTACAACGACCTACTGCATGGCCGGCGTGGTGTGACGGAGGTGCCTTTGCCTTGGGCGAGGACCTCACGTGGTGCACCTCTTCAGAAGGCGTGGTGGCGTACGAACCCTTGAGCCAAACCGTCCTTGGACTACGACTGCCGGTGCTCTCCGATGCGCCAGGCTTCGGTCGATTCCCTCAGATGTTCCTCGCCTTCGGGGGGCCATCTTCCCCTGCACTGGTTCAACAGGGCGAGGTGTTGACCTCGCTTCGCCTCGACGTGCTGGCGTTGAACACGTCCATTCACCCGTTGAACGTCACAGGTCTCCTGCCCTACGCTTACGGCAACGACTCCCATCTTGGACTCACACCCAACGGCACCTACGCTGCCATCGATGGGTTTGCTACACTTCGTGACCTTGATGCCGTCGTCCTCGGCTTGGTGAATCTCAGCGACGCCGAAACCCTCGCTCTTGCGTCCGAGGACGAACGCTCCATGCTCATTTTTTCCCCCTCTCCCGACGACAGCATCGGGACCATGCGAACATGGCTCGGCGAACACATCGGCAGCGAAGACATCCATGTCCGTGTCCTCGCCGTTCAGTTGGATGCCGCTGAACAAGCAGCAGAATCCTCGGGCGTGTTATCTGCCATGTTCCTCGTCTTTGGGACCTTCACCATGGCTGCAGGCGTGTTGCTCTCGCTGACCATCATCGTTTTGCTGGCCGATGTGCGGCGGAAGGAACTGGCCACCGTGCGTGCCCTTGGCATGAGGCGTAGCGATGCAAGGTCGTTGTTTGTGATGGAAGGGTTTCTCCTCGCCTTGTGTGCTGGTGGGGTTGGTACCCTGTTGGGCGTGGTGCTGGCATGGGTAATCTCGGTGGGTTTCTCCTCCATCTTCGCCTCAGTGGGCGCGCAGACCTTCAGTTTCGCCTGGAGCTTAGAAGCCGTGGTTGCTGGCTGGGTTTGGGGCTCGTTGGTGTCGTTCGTGCTGCTCTCTACGGCGGGAGCGTACAACGCTCAACTGAATTTGGTACGAGCCCTCAGAGGGGGACGTGCTCCCGTCAGCGCCTCTATTCCTTGGGGGATCTATTTGGTTCAAGTCGTTGCATTTGGCACGGTGGTTGTTTGCGCTGCTGGGTTCCTGCTGCTGGGCATTGATAGTGGGCTTGCATCGGCGATGTACGTGCTTGGAGGAACCGGTTTGCTCGCGTTCTTGTGCCCTCTCTTGCTGTGGCAACTTCCCACACTCGTGGCCTCAAACCCCCGCGAGCACCCCTGGGTCAGACAGGCTCCGAGAAACACCCTTGGGGCCGTAGGACTCCTCTTTTTGCTATGGACCGTCCTGCTCGCCCCGGTCGACCCCGTTCGCCAGCAACTTGAACCCAACGAATTGCTGTTTATCGTGCTCGGTTTGCTTCAAGTCTTGGCCGGTGTACTGGTCTTGGCCACGGTTGGCCCCCTGCTGGTTCAACGGATTGCCAAGACCTCCTTCCTGCCTCGTCGATTGGGCTCGGTCAGCGTCGTTTCGCTGGCTCACCCGTTGGCACACCCCGTTCGCACTGCAGTGGTCATGGGGATGTTTTCCATCACGATGTTTTCCGTGGTGGTGTTGGGCGGCTACACGGCCCAATTTGACACGTATTCTTCAGGCTTCGTTGAGGATGCTGAGGGCGAGTTTGAGTTGCTTCTCACCTCCTCTCGTTCACGTCCCATTGAATTGACAACCAATCCTGATGATTGGGGGCTTGTAGATCCAGCGTTGAACAACATTGACGCAGTGGGTGCAGTTGCACGAGCGCCGGTGCATCTTGAGAACGATGAGGGCGAGCGTATGCCCTACATCTTGCGAGGCGTGGATTCGGGGTTCATCGAGCACGGCGGGTTGCCGTTGTACACCTGGGATGAGTCCCTGGGTGCAACCTCGGAAGAAGCATGGTTTTCAATTGGAAAATTCAACGATATCGTGTTCCTTGATGCTTCATTCGGGCTTGAGGCCGCCACGGATGGCTCGGGTCTTGTTCCGTTACAATTTTCAATTGGAGATTCAATTTTGTTAATTGATTTATCCAACCCAAAAAACACCCGATCGGTTCAGGTGGGGGGCTTCCTCGAACAGTCCTCTTACCTCTTCTCCCCAGGAGTTTGGATGAACGGGAGCGTGGTCACCGAGCAGTTTGGTGGTGAAGTCACTCGCATGTACGTCAGTGTTGCCAGCGACGCCTCACCTGTAAACTCGAGTTTTTCCACGTTGCCGGTGGCCACTCAAGGCAAGGATGAATCCGCACGAAGGGCAGCATTGGAATTGGAGGCAGTCTTGGACCGGGGATTGTCTGCACAGAACGTCAATGTTCAAACGGTGTCCGAGGAGATCATGGTGGTTCAAGCCCTTGTGCTGGCCATTCTGTCGTTGTTCCAAGGCTACCTTGCATTGGGGTTGATGGTTGGTGTGGCTGGCATCGGAGTGGTCACGGTTCGCAATGTCAGCGAGCGACGTCGGACGGTTGGCATGTTGCGTGCCTTGGGCTTCCGTCAAAGCGACATTGGCCGTTTGTTTGCTCTCGAAGTATCCTGGGTCGCTTTGTTGGGAATGTTCAACGGTTTGGTCATCGGGTACGGATTTCACGTGGCATTGTTTGATGCTTTGTGGGCCGAGCAGGGCGCAGTGTTTGCCTTTCCGTGGTTCTCCACAATCGCTGTCTTCCTGTCGGCCTGGGCAGTTGTTCTGGTGACAACGTGGTGGCCGGTTCGGCGTGCTTCGTCCATCCCGCCCTCTGCAGCCCTGCGCCACCATTCAACCGCGTGATGACCACCATTCAGGTGGAAGATTCAGGTGGAAGATTCAGATGGAAGATCGAGATGGAAGGTTCAGATGGAAGATTCAGATGGAAGATTCAGATGGAAGATTCAGATGGAAGATCCAGATGGAAGAAATGCCCGATTTTTGAACAAAGAGATTGCTCCATTCTCGCTGTTTTGAAGCGAGTTGCGCCGCGAAAAACCTCGTTTTTGGGCGAAAATAGGGGTTTTTTGGTCCTTGACTCACCATCGGCATAGTATAAATACGACGCATGCTGTGGTGAGTTACACCGAGCCTTCGGGGGTATAAGAAATGAAGAATGTAACACCTGTTATCTTGGGTATGCTGATGTTGACCAGTTTCCTCGCTGGTGTCAGTTTCACCGAGTTTGAAGAACCAACGGTGATCGACAACGCTGCAGGGCGCTCCGGTGCTGACCCGTCAGTGCTGGCCATCACCAACCCAAAAGAAACGACCTGTGACAACATCAACGGCTGCCGCAACACGCTGTATGTCGGTGACGCTACGACCTTCCAAGCCTACATTCAAAACTCCGGTGACGCCAATGTCACCGAGCTTGGTTACACCGTCACCGTGTACCTTACCGACGCTGACGGCAATGTTGGCAACGTCGCTAAGGATGCAAACGGGCAAGACCTCCGCTGGGAGAACCCCAACGTGATGTGCGACGATATCACTATTTGCAACTTTGACTCTTCTGCGGACCCCCTGCTTCCTTCGTCCTACCTTGAAGGCGGAAAGCACACGCTCCAACTTGACGGCGGCGCAGGTGACGTTGTTTGGACACCATCTGCCGGTCAATACATCGTTGAGATTGCAGTGAACAGCCCCGATGACGCCGACGGTGCAAACAACGCTGAATTGGTCTTCGTGATCGTCGAGGACTGGTACGACATCGTGGTCGACCTCACCTGGCAGACCGGTGACAACGCCGATATCCTTGATGCATCCAGCCTCGGTGGCGATGCCGAATTCCAACTGAGTGTCCTCGCCAACGGCTCGGAAACCTTCAACCCCCGTGAGGTTACCATCGAGCTGCGCGTGTCGGGCGACGTTGGTACAGCCACGAGCGCTGACGGAACCGTTGACTTCGCTGCCGGCGACGCCGGTACGCCAGGAGTCACCCTCATCACCGTGGGGACGCCTCAGACCGTGACCACCTTCCAAAACGAGTCGGATGTCAACGACACCACCTCCGACAGTCGCCACATCCTCGAGTACCAAAATGCGTGGACGATGACTGGGTTCTTCACACCCAATTCCGACTCCGAGGCCCGCTTTGAAATTTCAGCCGAACTCGTCAAGTACACGATGTACGACCAACACCAATCCTGTGAAGTCATTGACGATACCGACCCTGAGAATGTCACCACTTACCGGCATTTCTGTGAAGAAGAAATCAACAATGATGACCGCGCCAACAACGACTTCGATGAAATTGTGGGCAGCAAGATCACCTACGATGACATCCGCATCTCCCGAATGGGGGTCTACCAAGGCTACAGTTCAGACGGCAGCGGCAACCCTTCTACCTTCACTCAGGACATTGAAAACGCTGACCTGAACGTCGGTTTCTCCCGTGTCTATGCAGACATTGAGCACCGAGGAAGCGACTCGACAAAGGCTTACGGGTGGAATGTATCCTACACCATCTCCCTTGACGGCACCCCCGTCCTCACCGGTGTGGTCGACGAATGTGCTTCGGGAACGGATGTCCCCTACACACACGCACCTCTTGGTGGCATGGGTAACAACCTGTTCGGGTCCGTCTGTGTTGAAGTGAGTCTCGAACCAGGTGAATACACCTTTGAATTTGACCTCGTGATGAACGACAAAAACGGCATGACCCCTGGCGGCATGCAGTACAGCGGTGCAACCGATGCTCGCCCGAGCAACAATGACCGATCCATGACGAGCACCGTCGTGAACAACCTTCCCGTGATCACCTCCTTTGAGTTGGTCACCGAAGGCGACTTGGTCGTTGGTCAACAATCCCCGTTGGTGTTCAGCGTCGCTGCTTTTGATGTCGATGATCCCTCCGGTGCTGACTTGAAGTACGCCTACAACACGCAGAACGGTGCCATCTTGGAATGCCCAGAACGCCTCTCTCTCGACGGGGGTACTCTCTGTTCGACTCCCGTTATGTCAGAGTACATCGGCAACCTCATCGTGACCGTGATTGTCACCGACGAGCACGGTGGAACCACCTCCATGGAGATGGACTTGGCCATTTGGAACGATGCTGTGGGCACCGCCACCACCGATGCCGGAATCACGGTGGAGTACGCCCTCACCTACTTTGGAACGAGCGATTTCACCATTGATACGTTCGCTGACATGGATGCTTCCGCCTACGACGCAGTCCAACTTGAGGGCTTCACCGGCACCTACGCTGCAGTGGCCGTGATCGACTACGCACCGAGCGCAACCCGTACCGCCAACGAAATCCTCGACCAGGAACTGCGTGTCATTGTCGGCAAAGATTTGGATGCAACCTCCCTGTGGTATATCGATTCCAACAACCGCTGGATCATCCTATCCGACGAAGCCGTTGATCTTGACGCTACCACTGAGGTCTTCGTCTACGATATCCCTGACAACTCTCCGGTCCTCCCCTCGGGAACGATGGTTCTGATGGGCGGTGAATTGGCACAAGCCACCGTCCCCGATGCTTCCGTGAGCGGGTTTAACGCCGAAGCGTTGCCCAAGGGCGCCATCGGCTTGACATGGGACATCACGGGCACATTGCTCAGCTCGGACAACATTCGAGTCTCCATCTGTCCAGGCGAGGCGGTGAGCGAGGCTTGTGCTGACCTATTCACGCAAAACGTCGCTGACGAAGACCGCTCCTTTACCTACAGCGGTGCCTCCACAACGCACGGCGTTGAGTATCACGTGGAAGTGGCTGTTTGTAACGAACAGGGTTGCTCGACCCCAGCCGGCGTTGGCAGCGTGACCGCCGACAAGCGTGTTGACGGCGACGTGGTGGCAACTGACTTGACGGTCACCGAAGACGGTGAGAATTGGATCGTCCGTTGGGACATCAGCGGCGACACCGCTGACGTTGCCATGTGGCACGTCTGTTACCTACGCGGCAGCGACTTTGAAGTGGGTGAAATGCCCACAGACTGTCCCGACGGGGCCGAAGGTGCTGACGTCAAGGAATTGACCATCGCCAAGCCGACCACAGCTGGAACGTACGAGTTTTACTTCACCGCCGTCCCCATGGACGCTTTGGGCAACATGAACGCCGCTGCCTCCATGAACAGCATCAACTACTTCCGCGAATCCGACACCTCCAACGCCAACGACGGCAACGGAACCATCACCGATGGTGGCGATGGCGCAGACGCCGGTGTTCCAATGTGGACCTGGGGCGTCATCGGTGGCGTGGTCATCGTAGCTTTCGTGGCAGGCGCATTCATCCTCTCCCGCGGAGATGGTGAAGGCGGCGAAGGCAAGGATTGGGACTACTGATCTCGACTCCCGCCAGGAACATCCCTCCACCCCTTTGGGTGTACAACGCTGGCGTGGCCGCCAAGGCGGTCTCGCCGGCCTTTTTCCTTCCATCCCATGCATCCAGCATCGCCTTTCTTCAGGTTGTTCGCTCTACCTGCCTTTGATATGCCACGCTGTGCCTTTGTCGGCAACGGTGAGGTGGCCAAGTGGTGGATAACATGGTCGGGAGCCCAGACGTAGTTGAGGTCATGTTGGTGAACTGCGCGATGAACATCCATTCAAGGTGGGGCGAGCAGGTTTACCAATCACCATCTCCTTTGTTTTATTGGGCTCGTTCGAAGGCGATTTGAAACGCGACTTCTCTCGGCACACCTTCAACATCCAGTTCACGTTGCTGACGATCCACCGGCCAACGACCGATGCAACGCGTGAATTTACCACTCCCTGGCCGGTTCGTTTTGCAAAGGACAAGGCAAGTTGGCATGGTTGTTCCAGGTGGGGAGTTGATGTTGCGAACCATTTAGTCAGAGCAACCGCAGCCTCGATTCTCCATTCGCGGCGAAGTTGGTGTGCGGTTGTTGTGATATTTTTCATTCAAAAAATCCTGATAAACATTGAGATTGTAACCAGCGAAGTTCGAGGACAAATAGTGGAATTAGATACGGCTTGAGGATTCTATCAAAGAAAATGCACCCCAACTAATATAAATGGTGTAAGGCGTGGGATGCTTTGCATACAGTCCGTATGGGGTGAATGACACATGTTGGGAAATAAGAAAAACCAGAAGAAAACCGTCTTCGGCGGTATCGGGATTGCACTGTTGTTGTGCGCATTGATGGTGCTCATGCCAATGAGCGGCTTCGTGAACAACGACGAAAAGGCAACCGTTGAGCTTGTTGAGGCAAGCTCCACTGGAGCAGAAGATTACTTCAAGCTCCCCGAAAAAAGCGGCGAAGAACAATTTGAGAACGACCCATCCGCTGAACTTCAGGGGATGAGAGACCAAACGACCAAGACCTACCTCAACGAGGATGGAACCTTTACGCAACTGGTTGGTAGCGAGCCCATTCACTACCTGTCCAGCGAAGGTACCTGGGAAGACATCGACCTGAACATTCAGGCATTCCCTGAAGGATACGGCGTCACCGCCAACACCTTCACCACGTTCTTCGCACCAGAGGCAGCCGGCGGCATCGTCGTCCAAGCCAACGAATTCGTTGACCCCTTGGTTTCTGGTTTGAACCCTATGCTCGTCACCCTTGACGAGTCCGGTTCAGCACCCGAGCCCTTCATCGCCCCTCCCAGTGTGAACGGCGTTGAAGTCGGCGGCAACGTGATTCGCTACCCTCTGGCAGAAGGCTATGATCTCGACTACACGGTCGAGGCGAGCGAAGTCAAACAGAATCTCATCTTGCGTGAGGCTCCTGTTCTGGCTCCTGCAGCCAAGTACTTTGGGTTGAGCGAAGGACTTCGCATGCCCGTTGGTTACGGCCTCTTCTCGGGCGAGACACAACTCGGCGAGGACCTCTTCCAGACGCAGGAAGAACTCACGATTCGTAACATCCAAACCGGTGAACTTCTCTTCACCATCCCCTCCCCAGTGATTGTTGAAGCCAATGCTGATGAGCCCTACATCGGCACATTCTTCGTTCAAGTGTATGGCCCTCAAGTGCTCCTGATCACGGTGGTTGACACGGATTGGCTTCTCGACGAGGACCGCCAGTACCCCTTGGCCCTTGACCCCACCATCTCCCGCACCTCCACGGGCGGCGGATACTGTTATATTTACAGTACCAACTGTTATTGGAGCACCACTCGCTATCACGCTAAATCCTACTCAAGCTACTACTACGTGGCATGGAACGCTTACACCTTTACCTCTGCCAATGCCCTCCCAACAGGGGCAACGATTGACAAAATCGAGTGGAAGAAATACCGTTCCAGTGGCTACGGCAGCTCCGTGAGCGTCAGCGCAAAGGTTTTGGAAGCTTGTGGCCTTGATGCCAGATACAACTATGCTATCAGTATCAATACCTGCAGCGGCAGCGCGATATCCACTTCGTACATCACTTCTGGCTCTTCTCAATACGGCAACACCGCTGCACGCTCAATCATTTCCTCGATTGGCAGCTCGCCAAGTTTCGGAACGAGCAGTTCAACAACCAGCGGTTGGCAAACCGTATCCGTTTGTAACTCTGCGACGACCTGCGCTGCTACTTCTGGGGCAGCCAACCACATCGTGAGCGCTCAATCCGGTTCCACGGCCGTCGGCATTGGTGAGTACTACGGTTCAAGCGTCTACTTCTACTACTATCTCGCCTCGGGTGGTTCAACGAATTCCTACATCGCCATCACCTACTCGGGTGGTACCGACGCCGACGCACCAACCTCCGACTTCGTGGCGTACACGGGCATTGACTCGTACGTCGAAGGAGAGCGAACGCTCTTCATCAGACTCAGCGACATGTCGGGCATTGATACCACCTCCAGCGGTGCTCCCAAACTCCACTACTCCACCGACGGTGGCTCCACGTGGACCAGCACCACCTACGGGTTGGGTTCCAACAACCAATTTGATGCTGGTGAACTCGTGAGCATCGGATCGTGTACGACCAGTTCGTCGTACTGTAAGTTCAAGGCTCGAACCGACTCGCTGTCAATCGGTGACGACTTCCAATATTATTGGTCCTTCCAAGACTTGAGCACGACGGGCTCGGGTACCTCAAGTGGTGCCAACATTGGCTACGAGCCTGCGTTGACGGGTTCGCAAACCACGCCGACCCCTTACCAGGTTGACATCCTTGACCCCGACAACGCTCCAACGACGTCGAAGAAGATGACCGTCTTGACGACAGACGTCCACGCTGGTTCTTACTACACGCCACAAGGCTTCTTTGACCGTCAGATGACGTACTACACCCTCTCGGATGAATACTTCTTTGAGTTTGACACATCGTCGTGTGGTACTGGGTCCAACTCCTGTTTCTACGGCGGCGGCGAATACACCTTCTACCACAACTGGTTGATCCGAGGCAGCACCGCTCCAGCATACAGTTCTTACGGTATCTACGGCGGAGGCAGCCCCAAGTTCAACCAAAACCTCCACAACCCATCGGCCGCCAATGCTTACTTGCAAATCGGCGCTCAAGACGGGCCAGGAATGAACTTGATCTTCCTCTACGACTCCACCAAGAACGCCTGGGCGACCGTCGGTGTGGGTACCGACACAGGTATCGGCACCAAGTTGGCTGGTGGCACTAGCGCCTCCACCTCCTCCTCATATGGCTACACCTCGGCCTTCACCTTTGATATTCCAGGGGCCATCACCGGAGATTTCGGTGTGTTCTCGTGGAACGCAACTGCGAGCACGACCACGGCGAACAAAATGTGCGTCACTACCAACGGATGGTACTACTTCTACCGGTCAGCCACGTCGTGTTCATCGGCATACTACTACATCTACGGCTCCACCACCTCCTACAAGTGGAGTGGATTTGCCCTTGGTTCCGGCTATTACGGTCGAATGGCAAGCTCGGGTGATGTGACCTACAAGGTGGGTAACGTCGCTCCAACGCCTGACACCTTCAAGCCACAGATGGACCACGCCCCTATGCAAGATTCGCACGCCAAGGACCGAACCATTTCGGTGACCATCCTTGACAAGGGTGACCCAGCGTCCGGTTTGAACACGAGCAGCGCTGCAGGCGTTGGCCCCACGCTCTACCACCGAATCACTCCTGATGGTGGTTCGGCAGGTAGCTGGGTATCCACTTCCATGAACCCGCAGTCCGGTAGCACCCGCGCTGAGTGCAAACTCAACCAGTGTACATGGACCGCAAGTATCGAAGATTTGGAAGTCAACGACACGGTCGAGTACTACTTCACCTCACGTGACGTCTCGAACGTGAGTTCAGGAATCAACACCAACACCTCTTCGACCTATTCCTTTACCCGCGGCGACCCAACCAAGGTGTTCGTTGTGGAATGGCGAGACATGGGCTACTACACTGCGTACTACAACCAAAAGTGTACGGTTCAGGCCTTGTTCTACGATGTCACCAACGAAATTGAGTACAAGTATGACTCCAACTGCCGTGCTACCTACGACTCGTGGTCGATCGGTTACATGGACCAAACCCGTCAAAAGGGTGCAAGCATCGCTTATTCCGCATCGACGAGTTTCAACTCCAACCCTGGCCACACGCCAACGACGTCCAACTTCCGAATCCAGACGAATTCCACGGCACACTCCTGGGAATCCTTTGACATGGGATTGACGGAAGTGACCAACGCTCAAACGGCCATCTCTGGAACGTCCAACGGCTACCCGTACCTGTACTACTGTATCTCCTCCTACTACTGGAACCAGAACAAGAACCGATGCAACGGGAACATTGACATTCCTGCAGGCTTTGAATTCGATTACTTCGGTACGACGTACGACGGTGATGACAGCAACGACCGCATCCAATTGAGCCGACAGGGTTCGATGTACTTCATCAGCAACGGAAACACCAACGTGGAGCGAAACTTGTGGACCTACCACCAACCCGAACTCCCGTACACCGGTAGTAGCCTTGCTCGACCGGGGACCATCGCTCCGTTCTGGACCGGGTACAACGCTTACTACTGTTACAAGACCTCCAGCGTTGACTGTTCGGTCTACTACCGCGTGATGCCTTACGAAGGCAAGGGTACCGACGTTTCGGCTGATATCACCAGCGACCCAGTATGGGACCTGGTCGACAGCCCGATCCGCATCAACCCCGCCAACAAGTACCTCGTCGTATCTTCGGACCTGACCATCAAGCCTGGTGTTCAGGTGTATGTGGCTGCTGGCAAGGGTATCTCCTTCGACGGCGCTTGTACCAAGTTCACCGCTCTGGGCAACTCCTCCGCCAACATCAACATCAGCGGCATGGACGGTGCCGAATGGTTGGGAATGTCCTTCACCGATGACTGTGGCACCGCTGGCGGCACCAACGACCGACACCAATTCAGCTACGTGAACTTCGCCAACACGACCGACGCCGTGTTCCGCTCTGGCAGCCGCCACGACGGCACTGGTCCTTCGTGTGGCAGTGCTACGGCTGACTGTAACACCGGAAACTACACCTTTAGCGATGTTACGTTCACCAATGTTGGCTCGGTCTTCACCCACGGCAGCGGTCAAGGCACGGTTATGTCGATGACGGATTTCTCGATCGACGGTGTTGACGGCGCGTGTTTCGACTTTGCTGAAAACACGATTGCAACCCTCACCGAGGGCACGCTGAAGAACTGTAACACGCTGGGTGGCACCAACGACGGTGCTATCGTTAGCGTTGCAGGTTCCACGGCTGGTAGTCTGTACGCCGAGAACCTCACGGTGGAGAACGCCTACAAGAACCTCATCAATGTGGATTTGCTTGATGTTCACATCAGCAACGTTTCGGTGACCAACACTGCTTCTCAAGCAGGTACGGCCCTCACCTCTGGTGCAGGGTCCAACTCCAACGTGTATGTGAACAACCTTGACGCCGACTCGTACTCCAGCGCGTCAATCAACGCCATGGGCAGTTTGAAACTCATGGACGTTGACTTCGGAACTGCTGACTTGACGATGCTGCCAGGCGGTTCTTCCCAAACCGGCAACGGACCCTCGGGCGCCAATGCCGTGCTGGACACCATCACATCCGGTGACATCACCATGGCTCGTATGCACCCCTCTGTGTTTACCGATATCACAGCAGGCGACATCACGTTTACCGGTTCATCCATTGTTGTGAACCCGGTGACCATGGACAACTTTGACATCGGCGCTTTCAGTTTGTCTGGATGCGGTTGGACCTTGACCATGAACGCTCCATCCTTGGAGTCGTTCAAGAGCACCTGTCCAAGTTCCAGTTCGGAAAACACCGTGACCATCGCTGATGCGACCATCGCCCACGGTTCCAGCACGGACCACGTGATTGACGGCCGCAACTCGCACATCACCGTCGGTGAAACCACCATTTCCAGCTCCTCCGTGAGCGGCACCGGCCCTCAGGTGGCCAACGCACGTGTAGGTACGAACATCGTTCTGATTGATGTCTCCATCAACGGCAACGACTGTTCCGACTCAAGCGGAGACACCGGAAACTGTGAAATCGATGTCAGTTCCACCTCCTCGAATCCTTCGATGGTCTACTTCGGTGGTCTTGCTAACGTCTCGCTCTTCCGTGTCAGCAGTGGAAATCGGATCTACAAAGCCGACCACTCTGTCTCCGCATCTCTGGTTGACAGCAACAACAACGAGTTGTTCCAAGTCGGTCTCCACACCACCGACAGCACGGGTAGCACGGATGTTTGGGTTGTGGTTGAAGACAGCGATGGAACGGCCTACACGGACCACATCGTTCGCGCCTTCGGTACCGCTGGTCAGAACGAGATGTACCCCGATGACTGGCCCGATGCTTCGCTGGCAAGTTCCAACTACCCTTGTGGCGATCTGTTGTCTGGAACCTGTACCGATACCGGATACACCTGGGGGACACACGCTGACCTCGAGTTGGAGCCAACGCCTATCACGTTTAACGACCCGGCCACTGACTGTTCAGTCCTCTTGTCGCCAACGTGGGCCAACATCAGCGCCAACTACAACGCTGCGACCAAGACCTTCACCTTTGACGACACCACCATCACGATTGCAGCCAACGTGATGCTCGACACGTGTGGTATTGAACTTCAAGGTGGACAACTTCGCTTCCTCAGTACGGCGACATCGACGCCCGTTTTGAGCATCAAGGACGATGGTTTCCTCCGAGCCAATGATGACGGTACATCTACCAACCCTGCCTCCATCCGCGCTGTGTCCACCACCTACGGATTGAACATTGACTTGCAGGACGGCGGTGTACTGGAGTTGGATAGCGCAACCTTGCGTGACCTCGCAGAAGACACGACGACCATGTCCGGATTGTACGTGGGCTCGGGCGCCACCCTCATCATGAAGAACTCCGCCGTCATCTACGGCGCCAGTGCTTCCTCCGATGACATGGCTACTGTGAAGATTGACGGCGGCTCGGCCAGCATCACGGCTTCAACCATCCAGAACACCGGCCAAACCGGCACGGCAATTTGGGTGGAAAATTCCGGTGCTACCATGACGGATATTATCGTTAAGAACGCTGCTGTGGGTATCCAATCCTACAACGGTGCGCCTCAAGTTGACGGTTTCACCTCCAACGGTAACACGGTTGGTGTGTCTGCCTATGGCGGTATGTCCTTGCCCACCATTTACCGCAGTACCTCCCTTTCGGGACAGTCTGCAGGTTGGACCACGTACAAGATCGACTTGTCGACCTACCTCGGCACGGGTAACTACCTCCAAGTCGGCGCTAACTCCATCTTTGGCGGTGGTAACGCTCACCCGTCCTACAACTATGCAACAAGCAAGTACTACTTCATCACGGACCGTATGAACATCATGTTCGAGGACGATGCAGGCAACGCTTGGAACGTCACGGATGCAGGCCAAGAAGGGTACTACCCCTTCGGTAACAACGATCCAGCGGTCACCGCAGGCACCCACACCTACAACGGCGGTGTCGGTGGTGCTCCATCGTGGCATTGCAACTACTACGGATACAGTTACGGCCCGAACTACCAGTCGTACGACGGCTATTTCTACTACATGTACTACTACTGGCTCGGCCGCTCGGTGAGTTACCCTGACTACTACGAGGCTCCTGATGAGTTTGGTTTCGCTTGGGAGAACATTCCCGGCACCACGCCTACGGGTTCTTACGCCTACTACCCCTACAGGTACTGGGGCTACTACTCCCCGTCCGCCTACTTCGGCGGCGTCTACGCCCCGCCAGAAGGCAGCAACGGCCAACCTTCCTCCGGACCAGGACAACCTGGAAGCGTCGGAAACCCACCAAGTTACGCAGCCGGCGGATACCCCAACAACTACGGTCTCTGCGTGGACTATGCCTACACCTACTACATGAACAGCGGACAAGGAGCTCGAATGACGTTCCCTGTTGTTGACATTTCCTCGGCAGTGTCGAAGGGCGGTAACATCTCCAAGATTTACCTGTGGATGGATGTTCTCCACCGCGGGGCTGACAACTACCAAGACCGATACGACTTCGTGGCTCGTAGTGGCAACGACCCCAGCGATCTAGGCAACTATCTCCGCGAGTCAGGCACACCTCTGTTCTCCCAAGGCACCATCACCGGTGCTGACTACGGTGTTGAGATTGGTGGCGCCTTTGCTGCTGGTCACTTCGAAAACATCGATGTGAACAGCCCAGTCCAAGCAGGATTGAGTGTCGTTGGTCAAACCGCAGCCTCCGTTGATAACTTCAATGTCTCTGGCGGGAACTACGGCGTCCTCGTTGGAACCACCGCATCCGGCGGCATTGACATGACCAACCTGGATTTGGAGAATCAGCAACTTGCCGGTGTGTACTACCAGAACGACATTGGCGGAGACTTCTCCGGTACCATCACCGGATCTGCTGGCCCTGCTCTCAAGTATGGTTCAGGAACCTCCACAGATGTTGAATTCAGCAGCATGACCATCTCCAACAACGCCATTGGTATTGACAGCGCTGGTTCGGGTGACCTTACCCTGACCGACGTCGTGTTGTCGAACACCAAGGATGTCGTTCTGTCGGGTTCCGCCAGCATGGAGTTCATCGAAGGGTCCATCACAACCAGCACGGTTGAAGTGACAGGTACCGGGTTGTTCAGCCGCCTACGCGAGTTGGACGTCACGGTCCAAGCCAACGTGTCGGGTGTGACGGAAGATGTTACAGGCACTACGGTTGTTCTGAAGGACGGCGACGGTGTTGTGACTGGCATGGCGACCTCGGACGCCAACGGTGTAGCCTATGACCTGACCTTCGTCACTCAAACGGTGGATGCAACAACTTGTGCTAGCGTTTGTGAACCCAGCCTCATTGGATATCAGGCGGTCTCGGTGGCGAACATCGATTATTCGTGGACAGGCACTTCGTCCTCGAGCAAGGCCGACTTCCGTTACGAGTTCCACGATTTGGACCTCGACAACAACCCCGGCAATGCCGAAACGATGTACCTGGAGGATACCTTCACTGCTCGAATCTGTTACCCCTCGGCTTCGTACGTGATGATAGCTCCTTGTGCCAGCGGCTTGAGTACCTCAGGTTCTCGTACCTTCTCGGGCCAGACGCCATCGCTCGTGGAATACGGCTACTACCAAAGTCACGGTGGTAACGACCTTGAGGATGAATCCGTCATGATGGATGCACCGTTCATGTACTTGAGTGTTGGCAAGCACAACTGGAACGGCAGCACCTGGATTTCGACGGCCTCCTACGACTACGACAACGCCAACCGCATGTACCCCTACTACAGCGGTGAGTCCTCGCTCTACATGCACGATGCTTCGGTGACGGCCGTTGGTGTCTCGTCCTCTGGCAACCCACAAGGATTCGTCTTGGGTTACCGATACTACTCGTTGAACATCGACATGAACAACACAACGATTTCGGGTCTTGCATCCGTGATCGGTGCGATGGGCTACGGATACTACAACAACTACGAACTTGACTTCTTCAAGTTGACCAACAACTCGTTCACCCACTTCGCTGGATACACGGACTTGAACAACGCCATCTACATGAACGACATTTGTGTCATCATGAACGGCGGTGACGGCAACATCGTTGACAGCAACACGTTCACCAACTGCGGTGTAGGCGTGTTCTCTGAGCGCTCACCCTACTACTATTCGCACAAGACCAGCGAATACGGTACGGACAACTTGACCGTGACGAACAACGTGTTCAACGATGGTGGCGAGATTGCAGACGTTTGGCTCTACAGCTTGAACGAGGCTCAAGGCGTGACGATCACGGACAACGAGTTCAACCCGTCCAACGGGCACGCTGTGGCTATCTACTCCGGCAACACCGAGAACGTTTTGATCCAAGACAACACCATCGTAGGCGGCGACGATGCCATCTACCTCAACCGTGTTGACAACTTTGAGATCGACAGCAACACCATTGGCGGTATCAGGGACTCGACCTCCACCGGTATCTACGTGTACCGTGGCAGCGGGAACGTGACCGACAACACCGTGACCGACGCTGACGGTGGTATCTTCCTTGACAGCATGGAAGCACCACCCGCACCGTCCTCGTCGCTGTGTTCCATTGGCGCCAATGACTACGGGCGTGGTCCTCACACCTGTACGTGGAACCTTGCCTCTGGCAAGCGTGCTGAAGTCAATCTTGGTACCGACAGCTGGGGTTACGAGATCAGCATCACCATCGACAAACCCGATGGCACGCAAGACTCCTGGCCAACGTACTCATTCAACAGCAACGCCAACTATGCTCCTCTGCGAACATACAGCGACGCCGGAAACTACACCCTCACCGTCCGCGACTCGTGGGGTGACGGTGGTGCGACCATCAACGTCCTCGAGTCCACGAGCGGCTCAACCGGATACGCTGGTCCAACCGTGAGCGGCAACACGATCGGTCTGTCCTCTGGACGCACCTCGCCAAACGCTGTTGGTATCACGGCTGAGAACTGTGACGGTGTCGCCATTCAATCGTCCTTGAACACCATCAACCTTGATGACAACGCTATCATCATCGAGGATTGTGGCTTCAGTGACGTTGGCTCCACCATCAGCGGTGGCGATGTTGCTTCCTCGGTCGGTATCCTTGGCGATGACACCAACAGTGTCCTGACCCTCAACGGTACGGACATCACAGGCTACGCAACGGGTGTCCACAAGGAGAACGGCGATTTGACGATGATTGGCGGTGCTTACATCTCCGGTTCCGACTACGGTGTATTCGCACAAGACACGTACGTGGTCGCCATTGACGCTCATGTCGACGGTGGTAGCACTGGTACGGGTCTCCACGTTGAGGACAGCCCTGACGTTTGGGTCTACCCCATGGACGCCTCCGGTAACATCGGTATGTATGTGGAGAACACTCCGTTCCGATGGGATGGAGGCACCTCCGACGCTACCACCACCCTGTCGGTGGTTGATGCCGTTGGTTCCATTGAGAACATGACCTGGTCAGCTTCCTCGACCCAAATCGATGCCGGCAACAACGCCCACGTGACCTCGATTGGTAACACGCTGGACCCAAGCGCCATCAACGTCGCTTCTTCGGCTGTGATCGACGAAGCCAACCTGATGAGCATTGACTCGACGCACTTGGGCGCCGCACCTACCAACGAAGTGGCATTGCTCTTGACCTCGACCGACGGGGAGCGCGCCTCCTATGTCTCAACGACCTTCCAACCTGAAACCATGTCTGTGGACGGTTCGGATGCCGACTGGAACGGTGGCAACGCCCTCAACCCATCAGGCTACGCTATGCCTGGTAAGATGAGCGGTGACGGTACGGATGACTTCTTGGTGACCTATGTCGAGGGTGATGGTCTGTACTTCGGTATGACCGACACCGACTTGACGGCTTCTGACGTGCTGATTTACATCAGCACCGGTAGCGGTGGTTCAGATGTTGGTTACAACGGTTTGGGCGGTGCTCATAACCTCCCGATCAGCGCCAACTACCTCCTGTGGGCCGACAGCAGCAGTTCGTTTGACCTGTACAGCTACGGTTTCCTCGGCTGGAGCCCATCGCAACTTAGCACGGCCAACATCGAGGGCGACTTCTCGACCTCTCTGGCCGAGTTCGGCGTTCCATGGAGCCGCTTGGGTGGTATGCCCGACGAGATTGACATCGTCGCCATCGTTCAGGCCGAGTCCACTGCTGACATCAGCGTGATTCACCCCGACCAGACCTTGGACGGAGCTGCTACCCTGCAGAACCTGACCAAGTACATGACCATCGAGTTGACCCACGATGACTTGACCGACGGGACCCTCACCTCTGAAGTGCTCGTCTACCAGTCCTACAAGGGCAGCACGACGGCCTCCGGTCAGAAGAACTACGACCTGATGATCAAGACGGAAGCAGATTGTGATTACGACTGGGCTACCGTGGAGGACATCTCCATGGCGACCAACGTGGTGTTTGATGACGACTACGTGGCTGGCACCGGTGACACAACCAGCGTTCAAAGCACGATCGACATCCTCCGTGCCTGCCCCGTGATCGACACGGACGGAACGGACACCGACGATGGTTTGGTTGACTTCAGCAAGGATGAGGACTCCGGTTCCTTCACCTTCAGCCTGACCAACCTCGCTGACGACGTGCAAGATGCTGAAGCCGACCTGGACTGGGTCGTGACCGCTGGTAACTTGGTGGCCTTCGACAACGTCCTCGTTGACTGGGCTCAGAACGGACAAGACGTGACCATTACCCCACTGAACGACCAGTTCGGCTACATGGTCTTCGCCTTCACCGTCACTGACAGCAACGGTTTGAGCGACTCGCACAACATCACCTACACGGTCAACAACATCAACGACGCACCTGAGATCTGTAACGTTGAGCGTTCCGATTGTATGCCGGTCTTCTCCGAAGACGATGGCAACCTCAACATCCTGCCTGAAGGCTTTGGCACTCACGCCAAGTTCCTCGGCGATGTTTCGAACGCCACTCGTTCCTACATCCGTGACATGGCCAACGAGCAGAGCCCATACCGACAGCTCTACACCTGGAGTGCCAGCGCTGTGGACGTCGGTACGACGGACGCTTGTAGTGCCTTTGACGTGGCTGTTGACAACAACGAGTTGACCATCACCGAGAACACCAACAACGAGTTGGGTGGCAAGTGTACCATCACGCTGTCGCTCGCTGACAACGGCACCGAGAACCAAGACGCCGAAACCATGGATGTCGTGTTCTCCGTCGCTCCCGTCAACGATGCACCAGTCATCAAGAACTGGGACCGAATCAACGAGACGGTGATGAAGGCCGACAACGGCTCCATCCCCGCTCTGCCCTGGTCCATTTCCCTGATGGAAGACGATGAGAACTTGGCCAACTTGACCTACGACCTCTCGGCGATCAAGGCTGACGTTGACCACGAACTGGACGACTTGACGTGGACGGTTGAATCGACGGACCAGTGTGTCTACACGAACTACTTCACCACGACCATCGTAGGCGATGACCTCATCTTCGACCTCATCGAGGATGCAACCACCAACGCCAACGACTGGGAAGTTGACTACCTGAACAACAACGGTATCCATCAAATTGGACCGTCTGGTTCGGAGTACTGTCAGATCCGCTTGGTCTTGCGTGACACGCCAACGGCCCCAACGACACAGGGTGAGTACGACACCTACGTGCCCAACTACGACCCCAGCGTCATGGCCATCGCTGACTACCAGCAAGGTGTGGCTACCAAGGAAATTGGTGTGCGTGTTGAGAACGTGCGTGAGCAAGTGCCGGACTACTACTTCGACGATGTGTTCGGCTTCAACTTCAACTCCATCACCAACGTCATGACTGGAACCTACATCCCCGTCACCGTCACTGTTGGCGGCGGCGGTGACGAAGGTCCATACCGATACGACCACATGCTGGCCATCACCTACCACACGGACGGACACAACGATGTCGAGTTGACTCGCTACTACGCTGTGCCTGACTACGGTGCCACGGTCAAGTTCACCGAAGATGTGTACGTGACCCGTGACACCACCCACGTTTGGGTGGAGATGGACGTTGTGACCTGTCTGGCGAACCCCTGTGACATGTCCGTGACGGCTGCTGACCGATTCCAGGCCGACGAGCCCGGATCTCACTACGCCATCATCAACAACGTGCAGAGCACCGACGAGTGGTCCAAGCCCGGTCAATACGGCAAGAACGCCACGAAGACCTCAGAGCGTCGCCCACTCTTGGAAGACAGCAACTGGTGTAACAACGTCATGACCTCGCTGAACACGGCTGACGTGTGCAACCACGCCAACCAACCAGCGAGCACCTTCTTGGCAACCAACCAGAGCCTACCTGTTGTGGTGGACACCATCGGTGCCAGCGCTGTTCCGTCCTTTGCTCCAAGCATCGTGGCGGTTGCCATGGCTGGTCTCTTCGTGAGTGCCCTCACCTTCTCCAGCCGACGTGCTGACGATGAAGAGGAACTCGAAACGATGGCCGATGATGACGCTGCAGTGAGCCCTGTGATCGCTACCATTCTGATGGTGGCCATTACTGTCGTGCTTTCCGGTGTCATCTACGTTTGGGCGTCCAGCCTGGCCGAGACCGACGTGAAGGGTGTGCCTCGTGTGACCTTTGATATCGAAGACATCAATGGATTCGATGCCGATGAAGGACACTGGCGAATCACGGTTGAACAAGCACAGACTCCGTTGGCCACCCAAGCAGTGGTCATCAAGGTCTTCTACACCAACGCAACCGGCGCTCTTAACATCTTTGAGACCAACTTGGCCGAAAGCGGTGGTGTGTACGGGTTCAACCCAGCCAACAGCGATGCATTCGTGACGTTCGTGGATTCAGTGACGAAGGAGCAAATCTCCGAGACCGAGTCGAGGTCCATCTCGACCTTCAACTCGGGTGATACGATCTTCATCCGAACCCACGCTCCTGACGGAACGCCTTTGGAAGACGCCACGATCGAGCTGTCGTACTCCCCCCTCAACGGGAAGGGTGCAAAGCTCCGAACTTGGACCGACCTGTCCTACGACAGGAAGGCCTGAGGCGCTTCGGTCGTCGACCTACAGGTCCCTCAGACCGCCTTGGTAGGCTCAGGGCCTCGTGCCCTGAGCCTCCTTGGTGTCTCAGGTTGACTCATGTCGGTGTCATGGACGTGATGCGATGAACCAGGTGCCGGATGTCGTGGTCTTTGATTGCGACGGTGTGCTCGTGGACGCTGTGAGTTCATGGCGTACGCTGCACGATTCCTTCGGTACGGACAATGCGCTCAATCTCAACCGGTTCATCCGAGGTGAAATCAGCGATGTCGAGTTCATGCGCTCGGATATCCAAATGTGGAAATCCGTTCGTCATCCCATCCATCAGGATGAGATCTTCCGAGCATACGCCGGTGTCAACCTCATGAAGGGGGCACGTGATGTGGTGGAGCGGTTGAAAGCGAAAGGTGTGTTCGTGGCCATTGTTAGTGCCGGCGTTGATGTATTCGTTGGCTCCATTGCAGCCATGCTCAAGGTCGATGATTGGATTGCGAACGGCTTCGTGTTTGACGATGACGGCTATTTGACCGACGAGGGCGTCTGCCGCCTGCATGCTAGCGGTAAGGGTGAAGTGATTCAGCGATTGCTGGACATGCATGAATTTGATGCTACGCGTTGCGTATCGGTTGGCGATTCTGAAATGGACTTGTCCATGCAGATTCCAGGGTCCCGCTTCATCGGTTTCAACCCGAGTCGTGCATCATCGTTCGAAGCCTTCACTGCCGCCGGTGTCCCCATCGTGGAAAGCAAAGACCTGACCGAAATCCTTCCCCTGCTGGGATTGGATACATAGTTCAGCAACGAGCATATTGCGACTGGCCGTTGGCCCCAACCATGTGTAACCTGGGGTTCATCATGCGAAAGGTATTGAGACAGATCGATGACTCTTCAGGTTGATCACGGTGAGCATGCAGGGTTTTGGTTGGAAGCCTAACATTCGCTGATATGATGTTTGGTCCTGCCATGTGCTTGAGCACACCAAGGTTGTACCCCGGAAATCAACGCATTCATGCCCGTGCACGTGTCCGGTCACGAAAATATCAGGCACCTCTCGAATCACCAGTCCGTCTTCTGGTTCGGGTGATAGCGGCGTTTTTCCTCCCCATTGGGGGGCAAGGTGGCGCCGACGAAGCATTTCCCTCATCGCTTCCACAGGGTCGGCGTAGGTTACCGTGCGAAGACCGGCGACAAAGTCGTCAATCGATTTGCCGTGGTAGGACAACAAACGGACGCCGTGAAGTGAGAAATCGCAAGGGTTTCCAACGAAGGTGGTGGTGTTGTAATCCTGCTGGATGTCTTTCTCAAAGGTGGGTTGCGGTTCGGCCGGACGAACGGCATCATGGTTTCCGGGCAACATCAAGCACTCCACCCATTCGGGGAGCAACTCCAACAACCGAGCAAATTCGGTGTATTGAGCAAACAAATCGGGAATGGCCAATTCTTTGTCTTGGCCAGGGTAGATACCAACTCCATCAACACAGTCTCCTGATAGGATGAGGTACTTGATCGTCTTTGCCAACGGGTCGGTGTGAAACCATCGCACCATTTTGTGCCATTGAGCCTCAAGGAATGTTTTGGAGCCAACATGGATGTCTGAAAGGAAGGCCACGCTGACGCCTGCCTCGGCGCTGACCTTTGTGTGCTGGGTTTCAAGAGGGAAATGAAGGTCGTCCACGTAAAAGACATCACCTGTTTGGCTGAAGGTTCCCGATACACCGAGGACATCGTCGGGCATCAATCCGGCCTCAAGGATGGCCTCATGGGCTCTGTCCCGGTCATCACCTGTTCGCTTCGTGAGCAGGCAGGTCATCTCCCCCGTTTCATCTTCAAGTCCCCACATGAGGTGGCCGTTCTTCGTGTACCGGGGTTCATTGACAAGCCCGATGGCAACAGCCTTGTTTTCGTGTCCTTGGTAGCGTGATGCCTCGGCTTGAAGCCGTGAAATTTCCTGATGTTTTCTTGGCAAGTTGGAGTTCTTGACGATGAGTTTGCGAATTCGTTGAAGGCGGTCGTTGAAGCAGGCGGTGATATCGGTCATTTTTCCCTCGGTGGTTGAATTGCCCGTGATATCAAAATGGACCGTGATATCCGTCGGTGCATCACTGGCGTGCATTGAGAAATCAGCGGTGCTCCATTCGGGGAGGTTGTTGCGTAGGTGAATGTCCAATGGTTCGGGTGCCTGTATCGGGGCCACCGTTCGCGCGAGGTCGCTGGGGGGCTGTTGGAGAGGTGCGTGGTTGGTTGCCAAAGGCACCTCCCCGGCGGCTTGAAGGGCAGCACCAGCTGGTGATGAGGTGGATTGAGCATGGACATGAGCCACCATATCATCAAGCATCGATTCGGTGAGCATTCCGCCTGAGATATTCAAGTCGCTTGCTGCATTGAACACCGCCCGTGGGTTGTTCAGCCCCATCAATCGGTCCCGCAACGAGGATGGAGCCAGCAATCGTTGCTGGCGCAACAGGGTGACAATCTCGGCCCATGACTCACCCATGACCGGAACAGAGGATGACGATTCAAAAGGTATCTCCCTCACATGGTTTGAGCGTCGCTGCTCACTCCTCACCGTCCGACCACTCAACTTCGAGAATGACATCTTCCTCTTGTTCCTCCGACCAAGCTTCGTCCTGCCAAGGGGCTTCTTCACGAGCCTTTTGTTCACGTTCCTCCCGCTCGGCCTGGGCCAATGCTTCAAGGCGAGCGGCTTCGATCATGGCTTCATGTTCTTCAACGACCTTCTGGGCCTCGCGCTCCATGGCTTCATCAAAACACCTCAATGCTGTGAGAAGGGCAAAATGAACGAACCCTCGTTTATTCTCGGAGCGGGTGCCGCCGATTTGGGTGTGGATGGCGTTTGCCCACGTATCCGTAGCAATCCCGACGTACACCGTTCCGATGGGTTTGCTCGAGCCCTCGTTGGTTGGACCAGCGATGCCAGTAACCGAAATCGCAAATGTTGCATTGGCTTTTGCCAAAGCCCCCTTCGCCATCTGAATCGCGACTTGAGCGGAAACGGCTCCTCGTGTTTTGAGGTCTTCAGGGCTGACACCCAATTCCTCGACCTTGGCCTCGTTGGCATAGGTGACCCAGGATTTCTTGAACCACGCGCTTGCGCCCGCAATGTCCGTAAAGGTGCTGGCCAGAAGGCCACCGGTGCATGATTCTGCGACGGTAACCGTTGCGTGTCGTGTCTTCAGCAGCCGAACGAATCGAGCCGCTGTGGCTTGGATGACAGCATCCATCATGGTGGGCTGATGGAGGGGAGATTTGAGGTTAACCCTCGCGGGCGGATTCTTGAAAAAGGAACCCCGTTAGGCCGTATTGGGTCTGTGGTCTAGCGGCTATGACACCTCCCTTACACGGAGTTGATCGAGGGTTCGAGTCCCTCCAGACCCACTACCACAGGTGCTCTTCCATCTCGCCTTCACTCGCTATCACACGAGTGACGCCAGAACGTGCCTGCACATCTGCAGCCTCACTCGGGTCGAGGACCAGAAGCAAATGAACAGCTCGCATCCAAAGACCGTCTTCAACCGGCGCACCTCGGTGGTCCACCGCCACCAACACATCCTCCATTTCGCTGAACATCAACGCGGCAGTGGCATTGTTGAGGTCTGCGTGCGTCATCAGCAACCAGCGCGCACCCTGCATATCGGCTCGGATATCTGCCCCTAATTCGTTGAAGTAAACGATGTTCATTCGCTCACATCCGATAGCGCAAGAGCGCAACGGCGCCGCCGAATCCGAGCAATTGCTCGCCGTCATCGTGGTCGGTCGAACACTGAACGACCTCCCCTGAGAAGGACTCCACCAACGCCACCACGTCGTTCCAAGGCGTTCCTGCGCATTGGGCTGTTTCGTCCCTCAACAGGTCGGCAGCGATGAGCAACCGGTCCACCGCTCCTTCTTGCGTTGCTCGAAGCACCATGTCTTCTCCGTATGCCACTGCTCCGTTGGTCGACAAGCGCCTCCACGCTTCTTCCAAATGTTGAATCTCTTGGACCATTCGATGCTGGACCAGCACATCGCCGGCCAATCCTTCACGGAGCACCTCGTTGGCGGCTCCGCGTCCCCCCATGCTCGTGGCGACAGAGAGCATGGTGCCGCTCAATGAAGTTGCTTTCAAGTCCTCCAGCATTCGGTCGCGAGCCCTGCCAGGTCCACAGACAACCACCGGCATGGCGGCATCGAGTTGTTGAACCAAGCCCGAAACGATGGTGGCACGGAAGTCCGCAGCGATGCCTTCCGTTAATCGGAGGTCACCTCGCTTTCCGCCGCCTCGCATGGTCCAAGTGGCGCTTTCTCGCAGACCACGAGCGGTGATGAAATAGAGAATCACCTCGTCGTTTTCAACCACCAACAACGCTACTTGACCTTGGCCTGATGCCTGCACGCTTTCATTGAGCAGGGATTGGTCCACCGGAAGGAAGCCGCTGGAAGATATGAGCACCACCTCGTCCCTTGGGTTCACAATGTGCGTGTGATGCAATCCGATGTCCATCGGAGCCTCTTCAATGATGCCATGCACTCGGAGTTGGTCGCTGAAACTGACGTACTCGCTGTGTTCCACCTTGAGTTGCAACCACATTTTTTTGCGCTCTGCTTGCTTGCTGCGACCGCCTTCATCACCACCTGTGGTTTGGTCCCGCCGCTCGCCGAGCATTCCAAGAGACATACCACCACGAACCAGCCGGTGAAGAACCCACAAATCGTCCAGCGTTTGCACTCGCAATCGCCATTGGTGGTCGTCGCGATGCAGGACATCCATGCCCTCACCCGAACACGCCGAGGAGGTTCCCGTTTTCATCCATGTCCATGTCCAATGCTGCTGGTCGCTTGGGCAGGCCGGGCATCGTCATCATGTCGCCAAGAACCGCGACCACGAATCCCGCTCCGGCGTTCAGTCGGAACTCACGAACAGGCACTGTGAAGCCCGAAGGGGCTCCGAGCAACGCTGCATCGTGGGAGAACGAGTACTGCGTTTTCGCCATGCACACAGGTAGATGGCCGTAGCCCCAGGCCCTGATTCGGTCGAGTTCTCGTTGTGCCTTTACCGTGAGCTCCAACCCTTCGGCTTTGTAGAGGCGGTGAGCGATCGATTCGGCTTTTGCCAGCACGTCCGTGTCGGGGGTAAAGAGCGGAACAAACGGTCGCCCCGCTGCCACGTGATTGTGGACGGCCTTCACCACGGCATCGGCCAGTTGGCGGCCGCCGGCACCTCCGTTGGCATGGACTTCGGTGATGCAGACCGCAACCGCTCCACTCGCATGCGCAGCATCGGCGATTGCCTGCAGCTCAGCATCGGTGTCGGAGGCAAAGCGGTTGATAGACACCACCACGGGCACTCCAAATCCAGCCATGTTTCGTATGTGGCGGTCGAGGTTCGTTGCGGCGCCCCGTGACGTGGCTTGGACATTTTCTGCTTCCAACGTGGCCCGGTCGGGACGAATACCGCCTCGGTCGCCAAAGGCGCCACCGTGGAGTTTCATCGAGCGAACGGTGACATTCATGACCACACAATCGGGAGATTTGCCCGAGGTGGCGGCTTTGATGTGCATGAATTTCTCTGCGCCCATGTCCGAGCCAAAACCGGCTTCGGTCACCACAAAATCTGCACTGGCCAAGGCAATGCGGTCGGCGATGATGCTCGAGTTGCCGTGTGCGATGTTGGCGAAGGGCCCGCCGTGAATGAAGGCAGGGTCGCCTTCCAAAGTCTGGGTGAGGTTCGGCAAGAATGCTTGACGAAGCAGGAGGGCCATCGCTCCTGCCCCCCCTATGTCTTCGGCTTTCACGGGGTGACCTTCGGTGGAGGTGCCAACCACGATTTGCCCCAAACGGCGTCGGAGGTCGGCATAATCGGTAGCCAGGACCAAAATGGCCATGACTTCGCTGGCAGCCGTGATGTCAAAGCGCTCCTGGCGAACCAAGCCGTTGGCCGGTCCACCCAATCCGATGACGATGTCCCGCAACGATCGGTCGTTCATGTCCATGACCCGAGGCCAAGATATTCGGGTCGGATCGAGTTGAGATTCATTCCCGTGTTTCAAGTGATTATCGATGAGGGCCGAGAGCAGGTTGTGAGCCGAAGTAACAGCGTGCAGGTCACCCGTCAAGTGCAGGTTGATGTCTTCCATGGGCAAGACCTGTGCATGCCCTCCGCCGGCTGCACCGCCTTTAATACCAAATACGGGCCCCATTGAAGGCTCTCGGATGACGCACGTGGCGAGATGTCCCGCTCGGCATAAGGCTTGGGTCAGACCGATGGTGGTGACGGTTTTCCCTTCACCAAAGGGAGTGGGATTGACCGAAGTGACGAGGACGAGGTTTCCCTGAGGTCGGTCAAACCGAGATTTCAAGGCTGGCCAAGATATTTTGGCAACACCTTGCCCCATTGCCATGAGTTCGTGCGAAGAGATTCCTAATTTCCACGCTACGGCTTCAATGGGCTCCATGGTGGCGGCTCGCGCAATTTCAAGGTCGGAGGACATGAGTCCCTTGCGGCTGGTTAAGCCTTTGAAACCCTCGCTTCGCACGGGGGTGAGTGGTGGCCTTTTCGAGTGGATGACCGCAGGCGGGAGGTTCACTCTTCCTTCATGCTACCCAAATAGTCAGGCAGGTCAACACCAGCCATTTTCGCCACGTCATGCACGGGCGGGAGACTTTGGATGAGGGAGGAGACGAAGTTGGAGGTGGCTCCACCTTCTCCGCCGTTGTTGCCGGAATCCCAAACGGTGATCTTGTCGATCTTGAGGTTGGCAATGGCTTCGGTTTGACGCGCAACGAGTTCTTCGATCTTCTCAACCATCAATAACGTGGCTGCTGCTTTGGCATCGCCGCCGGCACTGGCCACCAGTTTGGCGTATCCCTCGGCTTTGGCTTCGAGAACAGCACGCTGACCTGCTGCCTCGGCGTTGTAAGCGGCCAAGGTTGCGTCGGCTTGACCTTTGGCGATGCGGCGTTGTCGCTCGGCTTCGGCCTCGGCAGCAATTTCGATTTGTTGCTTTGAGACTTCTTCACGGGCGATTTCTTCCGCACGGAGGCGTTGCCCTTCGAATTCGTATTGGGCCTTTTCGATTTCGACCTGAGCCTTACGCTTGGCGACTTCTGAGCGCTTGAGGGCTTCTGCCTCACGCTCGGCGAGGTCAGCGTTGAAACTGGCGATGTCGGCACGGGACAGGTTTTCACCCTCAACGGCCTTGGATTCTTGCTGTTGAACGTAAACACGCTTGTCTGCCTCCGCTTCCTTCTGACCCTTGTCGGATTCCGCCCGGTTCTTCGCGACCTGAATCTCACGAGCACGGTCGGCTTCGGCTTGTCCGACGGCACCGTCACGGGTGGCGTTGGCACGGTCCACATCGGCCTTGGCAATGGCTTCTGCAGCTGCTTTGGCACCGATGGACTTGATGTAATCGGCCTCGTCGGTGATGTCCGTGATGTTGACGTTGATGAGGTAGAGACCGATCTTGTGCAGTTCTGTGTCGACGTTGTTAACGACTTGGCTCAGGAAAGCCTCACGGTCGCCGTTGATCTCTTCAATGGTGAGTGAAGCGACCGTTAGACGGAGTTGACCAAAGATGATCTCCTTGGCCATGGCCTCGATGTCGGCGGGTTGCAAGCCGAGCAAACGCACAGCCGCGTTTTGCATGATGGAGGGCTTGGTGTCAATACCGATGGTGAACGTTGATGGGACGTTGATGCGGATGTTTTGCTGGGAAAGTGCGTGCTCGAGGTTGATGTTGATGGTCATCGGTTGAAGGTCGAGGAAGGCGTAGTTTTGCACCAGCGGCCAGACAATTTTTCCGCCACCGTGGTAACATTGGGCTGCTCCAGCACCCTTTGTGTTTCCGTAGACGACCAAGATTTTGTTCGCAGGAGCGAGTTTGTATCGGCTCGTAGCGACGTAGACGGTCGCAAGAACGACGATGACAAAGAGCGAGATTCCAAGCAGAACAAGGGTTTCACCAACGGTGGCCATGATTCAAGCACAAACCCTCTCCTTTAAGAGATTTAACTCGGCATTGAGGTTATTCTTCATCGTGGGATGCAACCGCATCGGCCACTTTGAGCGGTTGTACCACCAAAATTTCGCCGATATTGCCGACCACCACGACGAACTTCCCCGTCTCGATTTGCAGTCCCTCGTCCTCGGCCACCGCCTCGCAGGTGCGGAGGGCGTCTTGAAACTCCACTTGGACCTCACCGGATTGACCGGGCCGAATGATGCGGTAAACGGTGCCCTTGGCCCCGATGGCTTCGCTGTGGGCGACCGTACCGTCGGTCTCGAGGCTAGCGATCACCTGGAAGACCTTGCCGACCATCCACATCGAGGCGACGCCCGTCACGGTGCCCGCAAGAATTGCAGGTATGGCCCCGTAATCGCTTTGGCTCACCGCCAATCCAAAGATGCCGAACATCATCATGAAGCTCAACAGCCCTTGGATGGTGAGCATGTGGAACACGCCTTCTGCATCCATTTCCAAATTGATGTCCAATCCAGGGATGGCGTCCAAAAATCCGTCAGCAACGCCACCGATGAGAACCAACAAGAAGTAGATGGTGAACAGGACGGTGCCAATGACCGCCATGGCGGCGAAAAAGACATCGATTCCGGTGATATCACCAAGTCCAAAGAAGTCCATAATCGAAGAAAAGCCCAACATTGTGTCACATCCTCTTGCGTTTGGCTTGTCGCGTTTCTTCATCAAGGTTCTGCTCTTTTTTCAGCGGACGGATGTAAATGACGTAATAGTGACCGTAGACAATGGGTCCGAGGGACCCTCCCACCAACACCCCAACGGCCCACGGGGGGAGTTCCAAAGCAATGCCGATCAGGAGCACGACCAGCAAGGCGATGAGGATGAAGGCTTTCTCAAACAGGATCAGGAAGATGTTGTCCCGGTCACCGTTCACCCGGTCCTTGAGCAAGAGGATGTTCAGAAGGTCTGCCATGCGATGTCAGCCTCAAAGAGCACCGAGGAGGATTTCAAAAACGACCACCACAAAGAGGTAAAGGCCGGCCACAAACACAAAGGGTGCTTCGTTTTCGACTTCCATTTGCTTGATCATGGCCGTTTGTTCAGGTGTGCTCTTTCCGAACTGTGCCTCGTACATTTTGTCGTTTTTATTCGACTGGTAGATGAGGAACACCATGGTTGAAATGATGATGGCCCACGATGCTCCGAACACCGTTCCAAGGGCTTCGTTGAACTCAGCCCACATCTTGAGCGTCATGTAGGTGCCAAGAACAGCCGTCATCATGCCGATTCCTTTTCCCATGATTTCACCAAGGAACACTCCTTCTTGAAGGTTCACACGGCATTTCGGCGGCTTTTTGATGTGAGGGGACCTCCACGATGCATGGTGGTGATTCGCTATGGAATTGCCGGCCACCCTGTCCAACAAAGTTTGTCCCCGTTGCTGATGGCGCTGGTCGCCGATCATCTGCGTCTTCCCGCAGATTCAAAATCCCTTGAACTTGAAATCGTGGACGCAACCTCCATTCACGATGCATTGGCGTGGGGGTACGCTGGTGCCGTTCCTTCACCGCTTGTATGGGAATGCACCAATGGTGAATTTGGCAAGTTTCGAACCAGCACCCTCCTCGGGAAAGCGGTGGAAAAGGCCCGGGACATCGCGGAAGCATCGCCTTTGCTCGGCGAGGCGAAGGACACAACGTTGCCTCCTCAAACGGCAGCCGGACTCCCCACCCGTATGTTTGACAGCGAAATTTGGCTCAACCTCACCTCCCCGCTCAAACACCAACTCGATTCCAGCGCCGTTCAATGCATCGACGATGCGATGGACATCAAAGCAGTCAATGCTCTGAGGTGGGACGGCAAAGGTTGGTGGTGCGCTGGTTTGGACGGTCAAGGGATCGTGGACGTGTTGGCGCATCACGACGTCCTGCCATCGCGTCACGTGCTGGGTCTGGTGGGCGGAGGAGGCGCAGCACGCTCGACCGCTTCTGCGTGGATACGCCACAACGGTCGATTGCACCCGCTCAGCAGTCGACGCGACTTGGAGCATGAGGCGTTGGATACAGCCATCACCGACGCTTTGCCCGATGCCGTTGTGGATTTTGACGGCACCTACACTGAGTCTGACGGTTCCGCCTTGGTCGTGAAAGCAGCCTACTCGCCGGTGAAGGGCGATGCAAACGCCCGCCTCCACCAACTCGCCAGCACTCCGCTTGATGGAAGGTGGCTGCTGGTCGCCCAACATTTGGCGTGTTGGCGCATGTTGTGGGCGCCTGAACGAGCTGAAGCCTTGCCGAGTCTTCCGTTGTTGTTGACCAAATTGGTAGAAGCCGAGGCGATGTTAGCCTCGTACGCTTGAAGGAAAGCCTCATCCACGAGAAGGCCAACCCGTCTTCATGACCCGTCGGGGTTCGTTATGGCGGGGGTGGTGTCCGCTGGTTGCGGTTCTGCTCCTTGTCGTGCCCAGTGTTCAAGCATTGCTCGAGGAAGAGACGACCTTCGAGCCCCGCCACGAGGGTGTTGATTTCCCCGTTGGGTGGACGGATTTCAACCTCGCCGGGACGTTTTCCCCGCAGGTTCGAATGGTCTATCCAGCGATGCTCGATGGCGAGGACGAGGAGATGGCGGGCAACGGACCGTTCGCTTGGACGGTATTCATTGGCGACACCGGTGAAACCATCGACGGCTACATGGAGTGGGCCAGCGCCCTCACCGCCCGAGGATTCATCGTGATGGTGACCCAACCAGTAAACGATGAAACCGATGTGGAAACCACCGTAGATTTGCTGACGACGCTCGCCCAATCGATGGAGCAGCAAAACCAAACCAATCTCCGCGTGATGGGCAGCGCCGGCAACATTGACCTGTCACATTGGGGCGTCTCCGGTCACGGTCGTGGCGCTGCCGCAGCCTATGGGGCGTTCCCGTTTTGGGGGATGAGTTCGCGTGCTGCCGACTTGCACCCTCCCCGAGCATTGTTCGGACTTGGTCTTGATTTGGCGGATTTTCCTTCCGATTTTGCTTGGGACGACCTGTCATCGGAATCTGCCTTTCCATCCCCCAACACAGCGCTGTTCATCACGGGGACCGTTGATGAAATCGCCCCTTCGCAAGCGACCATGGAGCGCGTTCAATCCGCAGGTGGAATTGGATGGCAATGGATGCATCTGCTGGGCGCCGACCACTATCAATTCCAAGACACCCGCTCGATCTTTGAAGGCGAAGATGAGGCGACGATGAGTCAATCTGAACAAATCAACGCCTCAGCCCAGCATGTTGTCGCCTACTTGGACACGGTCTTGCACGGCGACCACGCTCGCTACCGAACGGCCTTCAACCGGCCCGCGGCTCCCCGAACGGTCAGCGACGCCCAAGCCTACGTTGATGAAGACCTCAGCAGGTCCTCCTTTTTGCGATGGTCCGGGACCTCAGCGAGCCATCAGGCCAACGACACTCTCGATGCGAATGATGCGTTCGTGATGGTCACGAACTGGTCGTTGCGAGACGGTCGCAACTGGGCTTCGCTTCCCGCTGGATGGGAAGTCAACGTCACCTGCGGATGGGAAGACGGGCCTTGGGTCGGCGAGGGAGCGGTGTCGGTCAACGGCACCACGTCTTGCACATTCACCATGGCCGAGGTAGCACCGGGTGTGCACCAAGCCTGGATGCGAGTTGAAGTGGAAGGTGCTCCCTCGACATGGTTCGCACCAGCCCTTCGCAACAACACGCCCATCGATTTGTTGTACCCGCAGCCGACGGTGTATGTGCCCCAACACGGGAGTGTTGTTTCCAATGTATCCTCCGTCGCCATTGACCCGGACGGTCAGGCTGTGCGCCTCGTCTCTGCCAGTTTAACCGGTCCGGACGCGTCCCACTTTGAGGTCGCTGTGTCAAGCGATGGCTTGTCGTTCACGGTCGGGCACGCTTTGGACGAGGAGTGGTTGGGAGAATGCATGGTCCTGCTTGAACTCCAAAGCGACGGAGGCGTCATCGACCGTGTGAACACCAGTCTGCGGGTCATGCTCACGCCCGTCGACGACCAGGTTGTAAAGAACGGGACCGTCCCGATTCAGGAGATGTCGGAAGACAGCCCCGCCATCATGGTTGACCTTGGCCGTTTTGTCAGCGATCCTGAAGGCGAAGAATTGCTCATTCGTATCGGAGGAGAGGCCGTTGGCGAACAAGGACCCGTACGATACAGTCTTGATGGTGATCGATTGACCTTGCTTCCCTTGCCAAACCAGTTTGGTGCAACCGTTCTTCAGGCCTTGGTCAGCGATGGTGTGAATCCCTCGGTTTCCTTGGAAATCCCCGTGGTCATCAATGCTGTCAATGACCCTGTCAGCGTGAATGCGTCCATGTGGGGGGCACTCAGCGTCCTCGAGGATGAAGAATTGCAACTTGATTTGAGCACGTTTGCGTTCGATGTGGACGGGGATGAACTCGTATGGACCCTTGAAGGGCTTCCCACGACCGTGTCCTTTGTTCGCAACACTGCGGGTTATTTACTCTCGCCAACGGTCGATTTCAACGGCGAAGTGGGGACCTTTTGGCTCAACGTGTCGGATGGGACATCTGCCTACGACGACGAGATGTCACTGACTGTCCTTCCCGTCCCCGACGCTCCCTTCGTCAACATCATCAGCGTTCAGCGACTTGACCAAGGTCAAACAGCCTCCATGCAGTGGGCTGTTCGCGACGTTGACGGCGTGGCGAACACTTCGGCCCTGGTGCAGGTTGACGGCGTGGTCCTTTCGGTCAATCACTCCTGTTTAGGCGAGGCAGCAGGTGTTCACCAATGCGTAACGTTGTTGCCGTTGCCGGTCACGAACGGGTCGGTTTACATCGAGGTGAAGGTTCGTGACGACGCCTTGGAACGGGTGGTGGTGGCAGCTTACGTGTTTGACCCATTGTCATCAAACAACCAAAGTTCGCCGGTGGTTGATGACACGAAGGATTCTGCTTCCTTGGTCTATCCCGTTTTGGGGGTGGTTCTCGCCGTTGCGCTTGTGCTCGGCGCCTTGGCAGCACGCCGTTCCTTCCGAGCACCTCCATCAGCGAGGCCACCTGCGGACGAGGTCAAGGCGATGCCCGCTGTCACGGTGCGCAAAGGCCTGTTGGAGCGCAGCAAGGACCGCTGACCTCAGAGGGGAATGTTGCCGTGTTTTTTGGGCGGTGACCATTCCCGTTTGGATTTCAAAACGTTGAGGGCGCGGCACAATCGAAGGCGGCTCTCTTGGGGTTCAATGACATCGTCGAGCCAACCGTTGCGAGCAGCCACGTACGGATCGCCAAACTTTGCTTTGTATTCTTGAACCAGGGTTTGGCGAACCGTCTCTTTTTGGTCGTCCTCGGCCGCTTGAATTTCGCGTCGATGAATGATGTTCACCGCCCCCTCAGCGCCCATGACAGCCAGTTCAGCCGTTGGCCATGCAACGTTGTAATCACTTTGCAAATGCTTGCATGACATCGCCAAATAGGCGCCGCCGTAGGCCTTGCGGGTGACCAATGTCAATTTTGGCACGGTGGCTTCGGCGTAAGCAAACAGCAGTTTTGCTCCGTGGCGAATGATTCCGCCCCATTCTTGGACAACACCTGGAAGGAATCCTGGCACGTCCTCGAAGGTCACCAGAGGGATGTTGAAGGCGTCGCAGGTGCGAATGAAGCGGGCGGCTTTGACCGAAGCATCGATGTCCAGACAACCTGCCAAAACATTCGGCTGATTGCCGACTACCCCCACGGTCATTCCGTCCAAACGGGCGAAACCAATGACGATGTTATCGGCGTACGCAGGGAACAATTCCATGAAGGCACCATCGTCAACCACTTCCTCAATGACGTTGACCATGTTGTACGGTTTGTTTGGGTTGTCCGGAACAAGGTCTTGCAGGGTGTCGTTGAGGCGGTCGACCGGGTCGCCGGTTGGCAGCAAAGGAGGGTCAGCCATGTTGTGGTCGGGCAGGAACGACAGGAGTGTCGCTGCCAGTTCGCACGCTTCCTCTTCGTCCTCGGCGATGAGGGAGGCGATGCCTGACCGTGACGCATGGAGGTTTGCCCCCCCCAATCCTGCGGCATCAACCTCTCCGTTGATGAATTCCGGAGTCTCCAATGGCGATGAGAGGAACAGTTGGCCGTGCTCTTCGCCCAGGATGGTAAAGTCAGAGAGCGATGCGGCCAGCGCCGAGACACCAACAACGGGGCCGAGAACCAAACTAATCATTGGGATACGACCGCTGCACTGGACCAAGCGGTCAAGCAATTCGCCGGTTCCCGCCAACGCATTGACGCCGTCCTGGGCGCGTTGACCGCCGCCGTCCCACATAGCGATCAGCGGTGCTTTTGCTCGCTCAGCCATCTCAACAATTTTGGCGATTTTCAGGGCGTGCATCTCCCCCATGCTCCCGCCGTGCACGCTAAAATCCTGGGCAAAACAGTACACTCGCCGTCCTTCGATGGTGCCTTGACCCGTGACGACGCCATCGCCGAGGGTCTGGTGGAGGAACATGTTGTGGTCATCGGTGCGGTGGGTGACGAAGGTGTCGATTTCAAGGAATGAATCTTCATCAAGCAACATGGCCACTCGTTCCCGGGCCGTTCCCCGGCCCGTCGCTCGAATGGCTTCCTGACGCTTGATGCCGCCGCCCAATCGTGCGGTCTCGCGTTTTGTTCGGAGGTCCTCAAGACGTTGTTGGGGGGTGTTGGTCATGATGATCGCCGTCCGTGGTAGGATTCATTCGTACAGGTTTTCGCGGTGCTCTCCGCATCGGTTTTGGGTCATCGCCTCGGCGATGTTGAGGTTTTGAGAAAGCGCCCAGTGCAGTTTGGTCGTGATGGTGTCGGGCGAGGCGTTCAGACCGTGGCCCATTAAGCCCATCGACTGTTGCTTTCGTCCTTTGGAATATACGTTCATGTCCACAGGTCCGTGGATGCATTGGTTGACGATGACCACAGGGAGTTCACGATTGACGCAGCGAACAAGGCATCGCCAGAGTTGCTGGTTTTCCGGTGCATCGCCTTGCGGGTCGTCGATAGGGAGGTGGCCCAAGCCGGTGCCGTGAATCACGACGCCTTGGACGCCGGTGCCCACGACGGCCTCGATCTGCTCTGCGTGAAGCCACGGGCCGGCGATGAATTGTGCAACGCGTTGACGGGTTTCGTACATGGATGGCGTGGAATTGACTTCTCGTTTTTCTGCCTCGTTACGTGATTGCTGGTACCACTGCATCGTCTCAATGTTCCATCCTTCTCCTTGGTGGGATACATGGGCGATGGGCTGGGCGTTGACGGCGTGGAACGCATCTCTGCGGGACGAGTGCATTTTTCGAACGGCAAGACCGGAATGGACGGCCATCAAGCCATCGCTGGAGGTGGCGTGCATCACGACCACCACGCTATCGCCGCAGTGTCCGGTCGGGAGAGGGGCGTGGGCTGCCCAATGGACGGCTGCCAGCAGGTTTTCGGTGGCATCGGAGGAACCGCGGTCGCTCGAGCGTTGGGAGCCAACCATCGCAATCGGTCCAGCCGGACGGCCACCCATGCCCGAGAAAGCGAAGCTGAGGGCGGCTGACGAAATGTGCAAGGTGTCGGTTCCGTGAGCAATGACCACGCCTCTGCAACCATCGGCGAAAGCATCTGCACAAGCTTGTGCCATCAGGTTCCAGTGCTGTGGGCGAATGTCGTCACTAAACATGTTGCCAATTTTCACGGCATCGAGTTGCGCTATGTCCGCCAATTCGGGCAGCGCATCGAGCAATTCATCGGGCTCAAAACGGGCGTCCACTGCTCCTGTTGCATAATCCACTTTGGAGGCGATGGTACCGCCGGTATGGATGAGGCGAACACGGGGAAGGTCGCTCATGGCGTTGGGTGGGTTGAGTTCAACCGGTGGCTGGTCGACAGGTGGTGTGAGCACCTCACAGGTCACCATCGCTTCGGTTGGGAAACTGACATTGTACCCGTTGTCGAGTTTGATGGTGATGTGTTTGGGGGCAGTCGGAGGAAGGATGAGCCCGATATGTTCAACCTCGCCATTGTGCGAGTTGAAGGTGACCTTGGCGCGAGAACCAAGCTCTGGTGCGTTCACCATGAAGGAAGGGTGGCCGAGTCGCCCCTTCAATGAATCGCTTCACTGAGAGAGGTCCTTCACCTTCTCAACCAAATCCATTCGCCGCAGTCGCCAGATGCCAATCGGGGTCATGGCCACAGCGATGACGACGACACCTGTCATAAGCTGATAGGCGACACTTGGAACCATCACGATGGTGACATAGAACTGCCATGATGAGAAGGAAGCGGCTAGGCCCACGGCTCCCCCGTATGCAAAGAGCACACCTACCAATCCACCGATGATACCGATGACGAGGCTCTCAAACAACAACATGGTGCCCAAACTGCGGGTTGATGCACCCAACACCCGAAGAGTGGCGAGTTCAAAATCCCGTTCGGCCACGTTCATGATCATCGTGTTAAACATCACAGCGATGGTGAACATGAGGCCAAGGTACATCATGGCCTGAAAGATTTGAGTTTGTTGCTCAAGCAGGCTGTTCATACCGTCGATAAGCGTTTGACGCTCGACGACCCCCATCGTCATTTCCGCAAGCGAGGCGTCGACCTCCACGCCATCGGGCAAGTCCAGATACATCGAAGTGGTGTTCAGGCCCAGTGCCTCGCCGAGGTCGCTCCGGAGGAAGTACATCGTCCGTGCGAGTTCTCCTCGTGTCACGCCAACAAGACGGACTTCGTGCTCGGCGCCGTTGACCAGCACGGTTCGGTCCTCGCCGACCTCCCAGCCCAAGAACGCCATCGCGCCCTCATCCATGAGGACCTGGCTGGCCCCATCGCTATCTTCTGGGCGTTCCCCCTCGATGATGTTGACATTACGCATCCCGGTTTCGTAGGAATCAAACCCAACCAGCGTGAACACTCGTTCGAGTCCATCGTTATCAAGAACCGACCCAAGTGGCATTTCAATCAACGATTCGTACGTGGCCCCTCGGGCTTCAGCCCAGGCGACAACATCCGCTTCGCCGTCATCGCTGATGTAGACCTGCGCATCCCATGATTGCTGGTCCTCAAGCCCTCCCAAGATGTTGTCTTGAAGCCCTGCAGACATCATTTGAACCGAGCCGAACAACATCAACGAGATGCCAACAGCGAGGAAGGTCATCATCAAGCGCACTGGTTTTCGTACGCTGGAGCGAATGGACAATCCCAAGGTCGTCGGCATCCATGAAGTCAGGCGACGAAGGAGGTTTGAACCGATACGCGTTTGGTTTTGACCGCTCAAGACCTCAAGTGGGTCGAGACGGCTTGATTTCCATGCCGGCAACGCACCTGAGAGGAACACAACGAGCATCGTTGGCAGCATGATGTTGGCGTAAAGTGAGAACGGGAGTTCACGAGCGACGATGGGCAATCCAACGATGCCTTCGTAGAAATTGAGCATGCCGTTGGCCCCCCAAGGGCCTGCAAGCGCTCCCATTGCGCACCCAAACACTCCGATGACAAGCGGTGCGATGAGGTAACCTATCATCAACGAGCTTCGATTCACGCCCAATGTGCGCAGCACGGCGATTTCCTTGGCTTGGCTTTGAACCAACCGCTGGAGACTGAGGACAATGGTGATTGAAGCAATGGCGGCAATCATCACAGCAAAAGGAAGGCTGGACCGCTTAGCCCCTTCGAGGTCCTGACGCATCAATTCTACCGGCTCATTTTGCCCACGATCCCTAACACGCCCGTCGATTCCAGCGACCTCAAGGGCGTCATCGACCAGCGATTTCACCGCATCGATTTCATCGCCTTCATAGGTTTGCGTGTCGGGCAGGTCAAACGAAGGCGAACCTTCCACATCAAGGAGAATCGTGTTGCTGGCGCCCAGTGATGCATTGGTCAAGCGAGCCATCCCGCTGTCCGAGACATAACCGACAACATACTGCCCTGCTTCAGGTGGGAAAAGAGACCCTTCCGGTGCCATGAAGACATGAAGCGGATGGTAGCCAATGCCCACGATGGTGAATTGGGCGGAGGCCGCGCCTGCGCTGATGACAACCTCATCCCCGAGTGATAACTGAAGCGCCTCAACGACGTGAGCGTCGATGACGATTTCATCGGCGCTCGACGCCACCCTTCCCTCCGAATGACCTTCGGGCATCCACACTCGGTCCGCATTGGCATCATCGGGGATGCCGTGCCACAATGCGTTGATGATGTGGGTCCCCGAATCGTTGGTGTGGAACATGGTGCCTTGAACGATGTTCCGTCCTTCGCAGGAATCCAAGGCTGCAATGTCCGTGGGCCATGAAGCGTCGAGAGCACCGCAGAAGGTGTCGACCTGCTCGGCCGACCAGGCAGCGCTCTTGTTGTCGAACCACAGGTCTGCAAGATTGGCTCCTTCGTCGTTGTCCGCTTGAAGGGCATCGTACATGCCCTCCACGTTGTGGGAGTAACCGCCAAAGGTGATGCCGGCAAACACGCCCACCGCCACCATCATCACGACAGCCAACAGACGGAGTTTGGTTCGCCAAAGGCTGCGAGCCAGTCGCTTGTTCAAGAGATTGGACATACGCTCCCCTCAGGCTTCTTCGTCGTTGGCAGTATATTCGTCGGACACAATTTGACCGCTGTCAATTCGAATCACACGCGTGGCGTATTTCACCAAACCCTCGTCGTGGGTCACAAATACAGAAGTGATGTTTTCGTGTTCGCAGGCGCTCACCAAGGCCTCCATCACTTTGTTGGATGTCTCCGTGTCAAGGTTCCCCGTCAATTCGTCACCCAGCAAGAGCGTGGGGCGTTTTGCGATGCTGCGGGCGATGGCGACGCGCTGTTGTTGGCCGCCACTGATCTCACCGGGAAAACGGTTGATTTCAGCCTCAAGACCGACCATCCTGAGCAGTTCCTTCGCTCGGGCCGGGTCTTTCTTCCCGGCTAACTCCTGAATGAGGAGGATGTTTTCAAGCACCGTCAAATCCTGCAAGAGGTTGAAGAATTGGAAGACATAACCGATGTTGTCGCGACGAAAAGAGGTCATCTTCTCGGAATGATTCCGGGGAACCTCGTGACCGAGGAAGGTGTAGCGCCCTCCTGTAGGGCTGTCAAGGGCGGACAGACAGTTGAGGAGGGTCGTTTTTCCAGACCCCGACGGGCCGAGGAGAATCACCCGTTCCCCTTCTTCGATCTCAAAGGTCACGCCGTCAAGTGCTTTGACCACTCCAGCGGGTGTTTCATAATGGCGTTGGACAGCTTCCATGCGCAGCAAAGGGTCAGTCATGGCACTCATCTTCACGGGCAAGACCCCGTTTTATGATTTCATCGGTCGATTGAACGCCTCTCGGTAACGGGATTGAGGTCAGAACATGGTGCCGGGAGCGGGGCTCGAACCCGCGACCTTCGGATGTCTCAGACACCACAAGGGGCTTTGCACGTCATACGATCGCCTTGAAGGCTGCCCTATGAGTCCGACGCGCTACCAACTACGCCACCCCGGCCTGTCCTGTGGGTGAGCCCTTCCCTCTTTGAACAAATCGGATGAAGAAGGTTGGCTGCAGGCGTGTCCTCCTCCACGAACTTCAACCGATGTGTTCTAACACCTGCTCTTTCTCCACATCGTCATGGTGGACCTCAAAACGGCCATGGCAGCGGCGCAAGCCGAGCGCATGAAACGTGACGGGGCCAAGAACGCCGAGAAGAAAAAACGCCGATCAGGCGCTGATTTAGGCATTGAACCCTTCGACCCGGTCAAGTACGTTGGCAAGGAGCGGGCAGACACGGCTTCGATGTGGTTGGTGATTGCGTATGCCTTGATGGTCACCTCGCTCATGCGATTCGTGCTGATGCCCAACACGACGCTCGACAAGGTCGACATTCTCTACATTCTTCCGTTGACCATGATGATTCTGATTCCACAATTGCATCGGACGGTGATGCCCGAACGGCTCAAGGAGCACTATACGAAAGGGACGTGGTTTCGGGCGTTCTTCCTGTACACCTTCACCTTCCTGTCGTTGTCGTTTCTGTTGGTGAATCCACCATTTGGCGATATTGTCGCTCCACAACTCGCCGGCGAATGGGGCGTTGTGGTTGAACACAACGGTTCCTTTACCTATGCAGATGGGAGCGACAAAACCTCAGCAGTTTGGACCCTTGAAGAAGGCGACGCATTACCGGGAGGAGCATGGCTGCTCTTTGCGTTGGCGGATAACGTTGACGATGGAAACGCCGAGGTGACGGTCACGCACCGATTCCTTCTGGAAGACACACCGCTGGAACCTTCCGCTACATTCTGGGACGACCATGAGGGCGAAGTGGGTACCTGGAGAACTCTCTCCAACGACACAGCACCAATCCTGCTCCCCCATCCCTCCCTTGACCAACGCTTCGCCATCCAATTGGGTGACGCACTCGAAGAAGGCACCCATACCTTCGTGATTGACATTTTTGAAAAGGGCGATCCGTGGGACAACAAGCGGTCGTACACCTGGACGCTCAACATTGAGCCGCCGATGGTCTCAACCGAGTAAATCAGCGTGTTGCCGCACCATGTCGTTGAGCAATTGGTCGATGCGTTGACGGTCATGAAGTTCCCGTGAGATGCGCACGATATGGCGTTGCCTTCGCGCCCTCATAATCGGGGCGAGAGCGGTCCAACAAAGAGCACATTCCAGTCGAGCGATAATCCGGTTCATGTTCAACCCGTTGGACTTCGCCTTCAGGTGGTTAACCTACACCGATAAGTGAAAGTGAAAGTGAAACTGGCCCCTCAGCCCCTCAAATGGGTGACGATTTGAGCGGTGAGAGCGTCCAGTTGAATCTGTTCGCCGCCTCCTTCAACCAAACGATAATCGATTTCTGCCATCCATTCGGTGAGCGCTAGTTTGGACGATTCTTCGAGGAAATCGGCGTTGTACAACTCACGATGTAGTTGATTGACGAAGTCCGTTCCGGCCAATCCAAACTGGTCCAAGAGTTCCCTCAACCGGCGTCGGGCGACGTGGAATCCGTCGTCCTTGCAGGCCATCAAGTAGCGGTGCAAGGCTTCGGGGGGTGCAGTAGCAGAGGTTTCGTACACGAGGTCGCGGGTGACGTTCGTGTTCAAGGCAGCTGCAACTTGAAGCGCAGTGAGGGCTTTGCGTAAGTCACCTTGTGATATTCGGGTCACCGCTTCAACCGCCCCCTCGCCCATGGTCAAGGATTCAAGTCCTGCCACGTGCTCAACTTGAGAAGCGACATCGGCATCGGAGAGCGGCCGAAATCGGAAGACAGCACACCGGGACTGAATGGGTTCGATGATTTTGCTTGAATAGTTGCAAGAGAGAATGAAGCGGCATGTTTCGGCATACTGTTCCATGATGCGACGAAGTGCCCCTTGGGCATCGTTGGTCAGAGCGTCGGCCTCATCGAGGAAGATGATCTTGAATGGAGCTCCGCCGTACGGCTGCGTACGAGCAAATTGCTTCACTTTGGTTCGGATGCTTTCCAATTTTCGCTCGTCGGAAGCGTTCATCTCGAGCAAGTTTTGTCGGAATTGCTCACCGAAAATATCCTTCGTCAACGCCATGGCAGCCGTGGTCTTGCCCGTTCCAGGGGGTCCGGCAAAGAGAAGGTGTGGGAAATTCTTGCTTCCAGCGTATGTGCCAAGCCGCTGCACAACAGCGGCTTGCCCTTTGATGTGAGCGACCGATTGAGGTCGGTGTTTCTCCACCCAAAGTTCGCTCATGCTCTTTGCCCTCGTTGACGAGCCTCCTTCAACATTCGCATTCTATTGGACCAAAAAAGCCGTGACCGGATGGATTTTGCCTTCGTCTCCTCATGGCGGCGAAGGGAAAAGTCCCTATAATGGGGAGTTATGTAGGGAACGAGTCCCATGCGTAGCGTATCTTTCTCCGGTCCGTCGTTTAAGGCCATGCTCTTGGTTGTGATGTTTCTCTTCGCTGATCTTGCTCTTCCTCATACGCTCCAAGGTTGGAGTGAATTGGACGATGTGAACGCCGTTTCTCGGACCGTTTCCAGCCACGCTGTCCACGCCGACACACATATCGCCGAGGGCTTCCCGAACACTGCATTCAACTCCTCTTCCACGGGAACACTTTCCGATGATGCGCTGGACGCCTCGCGTTTGTTGCTCCGCTTCCCCATGAACTTCAGTTCCAGCGATACCGTGCACAGCGCCTCAATTGAGTTGGAATGTACGACGGATGAAACCAGTTCCACGACCATGACCGCTTTTGTTGCCAATATGCCTCGAATGTGGAACGGTTCTTTCGCTTCCTGGATGGTGTACGCTAGCAACGCCGGCTGGACCACGTCGGGTGCCGAAGGGAACGACGACAGGGGGGTTTGGGAGCCTCCAACAACCATCACTGCCAACGGCACGTTGTCCTTGAACGTCACCTCCATCGCTCAGCAAGCGGCTCGGAGCAACAGTGCCTACCTCTCCGTCATCGTCGCATCTCACGGAGCGACCTACGACTGTGCCATGTCAGAAGACAGCACCGCTGCCAATCATCCAAGCCTTGTCGTCGACACCTCGAACACTCCCGCCAGCAGCGGTTCATCCGTGTCCACCGATCTGCCTGTGGCCGATGGCGCACCGTGGATGACCAACGATTTCCTGCTCACGCCGGTGACGACGCCCTCGCTCAACTATTCCGGAAACACGGGCCAAGATGTCGAACTTCAACTGAGCAACGATGCTTCATGGTTGTCCTCCACCGACGACGATTGGCATTTTTCGACCCTTTGGAACACCTTCGGTTCAACCGGGACCTCGGGCGGATACGACCTGCCATCAGGGCTTGCGTTGACCAACGGAACCACCATGCACATGCGAGTCCGTTCCGTTGACAGCAACGACCAGTGGGGGCCTTGGGACGAGACGAGTTTTATGTTGCCCAACCTAGATGTCACCGACAACGGTGACGGGACGGCTACGATGACAATGGGCCCAACCGATACGGGCCTCGAACTCAATTTCATCCAAGACGCCACGGTCAGTGAAACCAGCAAGACAACGAAATTTGGCGATGGGACCACACTCCAATCCAGCATGACATCCAGCAAAGAACAACTCGTTCACATCCGTACATCGCTCAATCAACTTGGCCTTCATGACAACTTGACCATCGTGAACGCCGAGTTGAAATTGACCCGGTCCTCATACTCGGGGGACGCCGTCGTTTCCCTTCACGGGATGGAGGAATCTGGCATATGGGTCGAAAACGAAATCACGTGGAACGAGATGTCCACCAACGGCATCCAATGGTACGACGGCGGTCGCTCGAACGGCACCGCGACCTTGGCCCTTGCCGATGCCAACCAGAGCAGTTCCTCCTTCGTCTTCGATTTGGACCACGCTGTGCAAAACTATCTCGATGACAGCGACGCTGCCCCGCTGGACATGTTGCTCGCCGTGCGAGGGAAGTACGAGGCCTACACCAACGGCGAAAACATCATTTTCCATTCCTCGGAGTCCCTTACCGCCAACGCCGTTCCCTCCTTCACGCTGACCTATGAATGGGGCAGTGGCACACCGCCCACCGCAGTTTCATTGACCGCTCCAGCCGAAGGTCTCGCCGTCTGGAACATCACCGGCCACAACCTCTCAGGCAACACGCAACCTTCGTTGAATTGGACCCAGCCGTCATCCGGTGACGACCTTTTGTTCGAATTGGCGATTGACGAAGATTTCCGCCTACAACAAATGCGCATTGACACCCGCGTCGACAACGACTTCTCGCCCAGTGACGGGACCTTGGCCATGAACGGGAGCAGGACGTTGAGCATTGGAAACATGTACTTCTGGCGCATGGCCAGCGTTGACAGCGACGGCCATTACGGCTCGTGGATCAGTTCGAGTTTCTTGGTTTCGAATCTCGAAAGCACGCATCTCGGAGACGACCGATACGAATTCCGATTAAAGCACGGAAACGGCTCCAACGACAATCAATACCCGAGTTGCATGGACACGTACATCGATAGCGGTTCGAGCAACGACAACTTTGACGGCGACTCCGAGATGACCATCGATTACAACGGGATGGGAGGCGAAATCACCGGATTGCTGGGTTGCAACCTGGTGTCCAACCTCCTGCCGGACGGTTACGCCGTCGAATCCGCCCATCTCACCATGACCCTGACCTCGACCACTTCTGGAAGCCCGACGGTTGGTGTATGGGAAAACCGTCAAAACAACTGGACCGCCGAGGATGCAACGTGGTCGAGCTATGACGGTTCGAACTCATGGGCAAGCGCAGGCGCCAAGGGCTCAGAGCGAGGTTCTCTCCTTGACAGTGTATCGGTTGGCAGTTCGTTCATTGAAGGGGACACCGTTGAATGGAACGTCACACTCGCCGTTCAAAACGCCATGCGTGAAGACCGGCGCGTGGATTTCATCGCCGCCATCTTAGGTGTCGGTTCTGGCGGATGGCGAACGGCGTATTTCAGCACGGCCGAAGGCGCCATGGCCGACCGACCTGAGTTGAGCTTTGTCTACGTTCCCGGTTCGGACGCTGTCCCTACCGACCCTGCCCCCTCTACGCCATTAAACGGCTCGTGGGCTTTGGGCAGTGGCGTTGACCTCACGCCCGTGGTGCGCCCGACCTTGGCTTGGAACTTCTCTGGCACCATGAGCATCGGGGGTTATTTGGTACAAATGGACACCCAAAGCGATTTCACTTCCCTGATGTCCGAGACCTACACATCGTGGAACGATGCAGGTTTTGACACCACCAACTTGACCTTCACACCTTCCACCGACCTTGACACCGGTGAAACTTGGTACTGGCGGGTCCGTGCCATCTCAAGCACCAACCAGATTGGCAACTGGTCATCTCCCTATCATTTCCACCTGCCCGATTTGACCACCGTCGTGTACAACAGCACAAAGGCGTCCGTCCAAATTGAACACCACGTTGCCCTCCCTCATCTAAACACCCCGCACCTCACGGACACCTACGTCATGGAGAACGGAAGCGGCGCCGACGATACACACGAAAATGCCACGAGCCTGCTGGTGGGTGAAACCTCCTCTGGATACCAAGCCGCAGCGTTGATTCGTATCCCTCTGGCAGAGATTCCTCAACCATCGGGCGCTCGCGTAACAGCCGCCGAATTGACCATGTTCGCCGAGTACAACTCGGTTGAAGGCGAACCCGTTGCTGTACGACCAGTTTTACGAAATTGGTCGACATCGGCCAACGCTTCGACTTACGACGGCATCAACAACTGGTCGTCGCTTGGCGGGCGCGGCATTGGCACGGATATCGGCGGATATGTTGACCTCGTTGCCAGCGTATCCGACGATTGGATGGACTTCGACGTCACTGAAGCGGTTCAGGGCGCTCTTGCCAATGGTCAGACACATCTCTCGTTGATGCTCTACACGGCACGTTCCACGACCGATCTCATCTCCTTTGTATCAACGGAAGGCTCGGCTTCTGAACGCCCCTACCTCACGCTGACCTGGGAAGACGGCGTGGTTGCGACCCCCTTGGTCAGTGGCGTCAATGTTGGACCAAGCAACGGTGCTCTCGTTTGGGACACCGCCTCTCATGCCCTCCAAGCCGATTTGACACCGACGTTCACATGGACCTACAGCGGAACGACATTGCCGACTGCTTGGCGTGTGTTCATGCAGGTGGACGCCAACAACGACATGGCCGGTCTGTATGTGTACGATTCCCGCGTCAACACGTCATCCTTTGATGTTGCCAACCTTTCGTTTACCCCTTCAGCCGACCTCACGTTTGCTCAAGCCATTCGGTGGATGGTGCAGCCCATCAACAACGGCATGCTCGGCCCTCGTAGCACATCAACGGTGTTCTACCTCCCCAGCGACAGGGGCGGGGAAGTCAACGCCACTGACGCTTACCTCTCCGTGCAAGAAGGGGCTTTCGTGCCGGCCTTGTCCTACCCCAGCGCAACCA